>JAVEYY010000008.1:0-125062 GCA_034003245.1 Tenuifilaceae bacterium | reverse complement strand
GAATGAATTTTGTTACAAAACAAATAGACGATATTTTGGAGCGAATCTATTTGATAGACTACTAGTTGCAGCTGTCGAAGATACTTGGTATGGAAAACTTAGGTACAATTACGGATAATCATATTTAGTTTTATCAACATCAACTCTAATCGGGTAGTTTCTGGCTTATACATTTTACTTTTGGCATATCATTTGACGCGCCTTGCTGAATGTGTTTCGCATATCTATTTTAACTTTACGACAGCCCTTGGCAATCAATTTAAGGTTTAAGTGAAAAAAAGTGATATAATGGACTCTTCCTAATATTTATTTCTATACTTTAGTTTCCTATTTTGTGATTAAATTTTGTTTGTTAATAATCCACAATAAATCTTTATTCCTATGAAACCAAAAATCAGTATTCTTCTTTTTATTAGCCTACTGCTGAGCATGCAGGTGGCTGTTGCTCAGGACGAGGAAACCACACCACCCGCCGACAGCTCAAAGTTTTCAGGAGGTGTTGTTCTGGGTAGCGTTACCGTTGATGGCAAGGTTTATCAACAATTCTCTCTAAGAGCCGATGTTCCCATCGGAAAATTTGGATTTGGATTGGATGTACAGATGTTATTCGACGAGACAGGTCAGATTCGTACCGACGACTGGGATGAGTGGCACGACTACCTCGATAAGATCTACTACATCCGCTACGGGAAGAAGAGCGATCCGTTTTACATTAAGGTTGGAGGACTTGATTATAGCTACATGGGTTACTCCAATATTATTAATGGATATTCTAACATGGTTCAGTACCCAACCCGTAAACGCTACGGAGGCGAAATATCCTTCTTTATACCATCAACAAAGTATAGGGGTAAACCTTTAGCGGGTGGTGAGGTTTTCTTTAACGACATTAAAGAGGCGTTTATCAAGGAACCCGCAAACCCGGGTATCGTATTTGGTACTAGAGCTTTCTACCGCCCCTTGCGGTTCTTTGAGTTGGGCGTTTCGTTTGCCGGTGACCTTAACGAGTATAATGCATTCCTCGATAAGGATGGTGATGGTGTGCCTAACCTAATTGACTCCTACCCAAGTGATGTAAATCTGGCCACCGATATGGATAAGATTAACGACTTCGATTGGGGGCATCTCATGAGCGATCCCTACTGGGGTGCTACTCCTGCCGATCGTTATGCGCGGTTATTAGAGTTAGGTTTAGCCCCAGAAGACACAACCCGAATGGGCGATCTTTTCAATCTTCATAATAATGCATCAAAAATGTATGCCGCCAGCTTCGATATTGGAATTCCAATAATTGAGCGTGAGAGCTTGAAGTTTGATATCTATTCCCACATAACCCAACTGTGGGGTGAAAATAACAAGTATGGCTGGGGTGTTGCTTTACCTGGTGTCCGTTTTATCATTGGGTCGGGAGCGGTACAGGATTTTCTTACAATTAAAGCAGAATACCGTCGCTCTTCATCTCAGTTTATGTTCGGGTACTTCAACAATACCTACGAGTTGGAGAGGGCTCAATTTGTGGGCGATCGCAAAACGGTGATAACCAAACAGCAGTCGCTGCTAGCAATTCAGGATGAACTGAATGGTATTTACGCGAGTGCAGAGCTTAACCTTTTCAACTATGTAGTGGGATACCTTAGCTACCAAGATTTGATGGGCGGTACAGAAACTCACCTCCGCTCGTTACATGGTGAGATTATGCTGGGCGAAGCTTTTAAAAAGATTGTTAGCTTTGCCGACGTGAAGGGGTACTACGTTCAAAACAACGTGCAGGACTTTAGGGAGTGGAAAACACCTAGCACCATTATGGGTGCAACTGTTGGTTACAACTACAAGGGCGCCATTATGGGTGTCGACTACTGCTACACTTTCCAGGATATCAATGGTGACGGTTTAATTAGGGGCGATGACGAAACCTTTAAAACCATCAGCTTTAAAACGGCAATCAGTTTCTAGAGAAACTATTTTGAAGTTCTTTGTAGAGGAATTCCTTTCGGAGTTCCTCTCTTTTTTTACTAGGGATACCTAGTAATCAGCCATTCATATTTTGATATCGACGCAAACTCTTCTTTTGCTAGATGAAATACTTTTTCAAACGAATTTCTCTCTAACTTTGCAGCAAACGCAAACCATGAGAATCCATTTCATCGCCATAGGAGGGAGTGCAATGCACAATTTGGCCATAGCCTTAAAACAAAAAGGTTATTCCATAACTGGTTCCGATGATGAAATTTTTGAGCCCTCGCGCAGTAGGCTCGCAAGCCACGGGCTACTCCCCGAGGAGATTGGTTGGTTCCCTGATAAGATTTCACAACAGCTCGATGCGGTTGTACTTGGCATGCATGCCCGTGCCGATAACCCCGAACTTTTACGAGCGAAGGAATTGGGAGTGACAATTTACTCATATCCCGAGTATCTTTATGAGCAAACAAAGAGTAAAACACGCGTGGTGATTGGCGGGAGCCATGGTAAAACTACCATCACATCAATGGTGATGCATGTGCTTAGGTCGGTTGGATTGGAGTTTGATTACATGGTGGGTGCACAGATCGAGGGCTTCGAAAATATGGTCGGGCTCTCCGAAGAATCAACGATAGCCGTTTTTGAGGGAGATGAGTATTTAACCTCACCCATCGATCCTCGGCCCAAGTTTCATCTTTACCGACCCCATATTGCTGTAATATCGGGTATTGCCTGGGATCATGTTAATGTTTTCCCAACCTTCGACATTTATCGCAAACAGTTTGAACAATTTGTTCAAACCATCGAGCCCAATGGCCATCTTATCTACTGTGCTTCCGACACAGTAGTTTGCCAAGTGGTAAAGGATGCACCCCAATCAGTTGCAAGGTTTGACTATCTAGCTCATCCCTCTCGGATAAATCTTGAGAAAACATGCCTAATCACGGATTCGGGTGATGTTGAGTTAAAGATATTTGGCCACCACAATATGGAAAACATTTCGGCGGCAAAGGAGGTTTGTAGAATACTTGGAGTAGAAGATGCCGATTTTTACTGGGCTTTGTCAACCTTTAATGGCGCAGCCAAAAGGCTACAGCTAGTAAAGAGCGCCGAAACCACCGATGTGTTTTTAGACTTTGCGCATGCTCCCTCAAAGGTTGTTGCAACTGTTAATGCAGTTCGCAATGCATATCCATTCCGCAAGCTAGTGGCATGCCTCGAGTTACACACCTTTAGCAGCTTAAACCCATCATTTCTCGATCAGTATAGCGGATCTCTCAACCGAGCCGATCAGCCAATTGTTTTCTTTAACCCTAAAACCCTAGAGCACAAAAAACTACCTCCTCTAACCCCTCAGGTTATTCAGTCTTGTTTTAATAGCAAAAATCTTTTGGTTTTTACCGATTCTCTGGAATTATCAAAGTTTCTGAAATCCCAGTTTTGGGATAACACAAATCTGCTGCTTATGTCGTCGGGCAACTTTTCGGGGCTCGATACAAGTGCGTTAGCAGAGGAAATAACAGACGACGATCAATTCCCACGACGATATCTGGATGTTTAACAAAACAAAACCAACAACCATGAAGATTTCAACTTCCAGGATCGACATTGTGCCCCTGTGCCTCGAGGAGTTAGAGCTAATAATCATTTCGAGAGCCGAGTTCGAAAAAAAGTCGGGCTGTTGTGCATCGGGGATCGAGTTACCTCCAGCCTATTGCGAGGAGTTAACCGAGATGCTTGAGCAAAACCGGGATGCTTTGGATAAGAATCCGAACCATTACCTGTTTTACACCCTTTGGGTGATGATCCACCGGGAATCAAAATCCATTGTGGGGCAATTTTCGTTCAACGCCAAGCCCAATGCCGATGGCGAGGTTGAGGTATTCTTTAGCATCAAGGAGCCTTATCGGCGCAGAGGATACGCCTACGAAGTTATGCAGGGTGTAATTGGCTGGGCCAGTGAGTCGGGTCTAATTAGAAAGTTTCTTGTCGAGGCCGGTTTCGACAATAAAGCGGCGATGGCCTCGTTAAAAAAGTTGGGATTTAGACCTGTTCTCCCCAATGATGTTGAATCGGATGTATCACCATCAAAGTATTATCTAAGAGTGGTTAAACCTGATACCCTCAACGAGGATTTGGATTTTGATTAGAATATCAGGTATTTTAATATTGAAAGCTATTTAATTAATTCTTTAGTTATGAGTAAGAAACTGTTTTCTTTTTTTGTAATTCTGTTCTTGATTACACATGCTTTTTCATCTTTTGCGCAGCATAAATATCATACTGCAGTTGGTTTGCGCGGCGGCTATCCATCGGGAGTAACCGTTAAGCAGTTCCTTTCGGGCAATTCCGCTGCTGAGGGGATTCTCTCCTTCGGTTGGGGAGGGATTGGCGTAACCGGTTTGTACCAGCTGCATAATCCCGTTCCCGATTTACCCGGATTAGTATGGTTCTACGGCGGGGGAGCACACTTTGCCACTGCCAAATCCGACAAGAATAGCCCCTTTGCCGGAGGCATGGGAGGGGAAGTGTACCTTGGGGTTGATGGTATTGTTGGCCTCGAGTACGTATTTGCCGAAGCCCCAATCTCAGTGAGCCTCGATATACTTCCAATCCTTAATTTGGTTACCGATGTAGGGGTGTGGTTCAATACGGGCTTGTCAATAAGGTACACCTTTAAATAATTTTGCGAAAAAAATTAAATTTTTTTTGCAAGGAAATTTTTTTCAATTACCTTTGCACCCGCTTTACGATGGTAAGGCAATCGATAATTGAAATAATGGCCCGTTCGTCTAGGGGTTAGGACGCCAGGTTTTCATCCTGGTAACAGGGGTTCGATTCCCCTACGGGCTACCACTTTATTAATAACAAGTATCATGGCAAATCATAAGTCAGCAATTAAAAGAATTCGTCGGGCCGAAACTAAAAGGGTTCATAATAAGTATTATGCTCGTACAACCCGTAATGCTGTTAAAGCGTTAAGGGGAACAACTGATAAGGCTGAGGCGCAGGATATGCTACCCAAAGTTTCCTCTATGCTTGATAAGTTGGCCAAGAGGAATATTATCCACAAGAATAAGGCTGCTAACCTGAAGAGTTCACTTTCGCTTCACGTTAACGCATTACAATAGTTTTATAAGGTAGATTTAGGGTTTAAGCTCGCTTATGGCGAGCTTTTTTTATGCCTACTGGTTGACGTGCAAAATAATGACGAAATTGCAGCTATTCGGTTGCTTTTATTTTCATAACTTGCTCTGGAAAACAACCACTCAAATGGAAGAAGCCAGTAAGCCCCTCACCATTAAGGAATGGGCCGAAGACGATCGACCCCGGGAGAAAATGATAGGCAAGGGAGTTGCTGCCCTAAGCGATGCTGAGCTAATGGCAATACTAATTGGTTCGGGCACAAGGAACGAAACCGCAGTAGCCATAGCACAGCGGATCCTCAGTAGCGCAAACAATAACCTAAATGAGCTGGGTAAGTTTACCTTGAACGATTTCAAAAAGATTAAGGGTATTGGAGATGCAAAGGGGGTTACCATTATGGCTGCGTTGGAGTTAGGACGCAGGCGAAAGATATCCGAAGCGATTAACCGAAAGCAGATTTCTTCTAGTGCCGATGTCATCGAGATCTTTCAGCCTCTATTGGCCGATTTGCCTCACGAGGAGTTTTGGGTGCTGTTGCTCAACCGGGCTAATAAGGTAATTGAGCGGGTGAGGATTAGCGAGGGTGGGTTTACGGCAACAATTGTTGATGTGCGAAAGATTATGCGAACCGCATTGGATCATCAGGCTATTGGGATTATTCTGTGCCATAATCACCCATCGGGAAATCACAACCCGAGCGACGATGACCTGAAGATCACTCAAAAACTTAAGCAAGCAGCAACAACGCTTGATATAAGTTTGCTTGATCATGTTATTGTTACAGACCAAAAATGCTACTCCATGGCCGACAATTCCGTGTTGTAGAGCAACAAGTGAGTAAATTATTGGGCAAATCTACTGGTATTTGGTTCAAAATACGTAATTTGCGCAGCGTTTATAAAGTGTTCAACCTATTATATTTATCCTATGGTTAGGCTACTGGGCGATACCAACTCAATTCTCAACCGCTTCATTTATGAGATTCGAAGCACCTCGGTGCAAACCGACAGCATGCGTTTTAGGCAAAACCTGGAGCGTATAAGCGAAATTTTTGCATACGAAATCAGCAAGCATCTGGAGTATAGGCCAATTCAGGCTCAAACTCCGCTTGGTATTGCTGAAATGTCTATCCCTAGCGATACGGTGGTGGTTGGTTCAATTCTGCGTGCTGGTTTACCCATGCACAATGGTGTTCTGAATTACTTTGATGGCGCTGAGAACGCCTTTATATCAGCCTACCGAAAGTACAGCAAAGATGGTACATTTAACATCCAGTTCGAGCATTTGTCGTGCCCAGCAATGGATGGCAAAGTGCTTATCCTTGTGGATCCAATGCTTGCTACTGGAGCATCCATGGTGTTGGCATACAAAGCCCTGCTCGAAAGGGGAACACCAAAGCATACCCATATTGTTTCAATTATTGCATCGAAGGAGGGAGTAGACTACACCCGCAAGAACCTGATGAATAAGAATGTGACGTTATGGTTAGGCGCGGTTGACGATGAGTTAACAGTAAAATCATACATAGTACCCGGCTTGGGCGATGCGGGCGATTTGGCGTACGGTAGCAAGGAGTAGTAAGCTTAACTGATTCATCGAACTTACTTCTTTTTATCAACTTAGGTAAAGACAACAGATTTCTCGTTGAGGAATTAAGTTTTATCCATTCCCTTCGTGTCCAGCGCATCGCGCAGTCCGTTGCCAATAAGCGTAAAAGC
Organism: Tenuifilaceae bacterium; assembly: GCA_034003245.1. GTDB lineage: Bacteria > Bacteroidota > Bacteroidia > Bacteroidales > Tenuifilaceae > Perlabentimonas. The sequence goes on along the minus strand of JAVEYY010000008.1, from coordinate 118,238 downwards.
TAGTACCAGCAGCATTATGGTAATACCTGGAAGGATAGCCAGAAACGCTTTATCCATTATTAGATAGCCGTAATGATCCTTTATCATTGTACCCCATGATGGAATGGGTGGTTGAACACCTATGCCTAAGAAACTAAGTCCAGCCTCAAGCAAGATGGCAGTAGCAAAATTTCCTGCTGAGATAATTGCAACTGGACCCATAACATTGGGCAGAATATGCCTGAAGACAATTCGCCATGTGCCAAAACCCAGCACTTTGGCAGCCTCAACAAACTCTTTCTCCCTTAAACTCATAACCTGTCCGCGTACCACACGGGCCACTTCAACCCACATGGTGAGCCCAACGGCAACAAAAATTTGCCAAAAACCTTTGCCCAAAACCATTGTAAGCGCAATTACCATAAGCAGTGTGGGGATTGACCACACCACGTATATTAACCACATCACCAAATCGTCGTACCATCCGCGAATGTAACCCGCAGTAGCCCCAAGCACAATGCCAATAAGCAGTGAAATGGCCACAGCTATAAATCCCACAGCCAGCGAAATCCTGGCTCCAATTATCAGCCGGCTCAACATATCGCGACCAAACCTATCGGTGCCCAGCCAAAAGCGACGTGTTTTTACGTGGATCTTTTCAATTGCCGATTCAATATCGTCTTTAGATAACTCAATATTTCCATCCTTACCCATAAGGGTAAGGGTGGTTTCATTTAGAATTATATCTTCAATTGGCCGATTTGGGAATAATACCTCAGTTACGGTATAAATGCTTTCGATGGTGATGCTGTCCTCTGGTTCGGTATATTCGGTTATAATTATTTTCCAATCCTCAATTCGGTAGTCGATCATAGGAACCTCTCGGAATCGGCTTTGTTCCCCACCAGCAAGTTTCCCTAGTAGTTCTTTCTTTGCAATATCAGCACTTCTGGGAATAAGGAAAAAGTTGGTTTTAAAACCCGGGTTTTTGGTGGCAATCTCCAGGTGCTGATTATTTGCCCAAGGTGTTGAATCGGGGGCAATTAAGTACCCCAGAATGGCCAAAAGGGCTACCAGCCCAACAAATACCGATGAGATTAACGAGAGCCTATTCCGAAAAAACTTTCGAAATGCCACTTGCCACGGCGACCCCTCCCTGTAGTTTCTGTTCATAATTCAAATACCTGCTTGCCGCAGGCCGGTTCAGTGTTCGATATTTATCATTCTCTTCTTTTCCATCTAATCTTAGTCAGCATTGCCATGCCAAATGCAACCACAATGTATATTGGGTAAACAAGTTGCAAAGGTATAAAAACATATAGTAGCGATAGCTTTTTGTTTTTTAGTAGGAATGGGAAAAGTAACAACATATCTGCTACAGATTTTACAGCGTAACCCAACCCAAGCATTTTTAAATGTGCAATACTCCAAAACGAATGTACCATTAGCACAACAAGCATAAGGTTGAATAGCAGCACCGTAAATCCAACGGTAATAGTTGTGAAGTCAGTGTAGCCAGTTGATTTTGAGGCCCAACGGGCACGCTGAAACAAAAACGCGCCAATCGATTTAGCGGGTTGGGTGGAAACTAAAGCACTCTCGCCCTGAAGGGGCGATATTTTAATACCATTCTTTTGCTTGGCGCTATGCAGCAAAAAAACATCGTCGCCTGATGCATATTTTGGATTAAGCATCTGTTGCTCAAAACCAAGCGTAGTTTTATTGAACGATAAATTTGCCGCGCTGGCCATAAACGGAACCCCAATACCACAGGCTCCAATGCTACTTGCCGTTAAGCTTGCGTGTTCAAGCGCCTGAATTTTTTCGAAAAATGTATTTGTTGGCGATATCATTACCGGTCCAATTAACATATCTGCTTTTTGAGCTTGGTGGGTTAATGATATGGTATTTATCCAGTTGCTGTGGTGAGCGCAGTCGGCATCGGTAAGAACTACGGTATCGTTTTTTGCTAGTGAAATACCCAAGGTAACAGCGTTTTTTTTCCCTTCGGTATTGATAGGCAGCTCTGCTAGCTTTATGTTAGTGTGTTGCTCTGCCCACTTTTTGGCCAAAGGCCAAGTATTATCGGTTGAGTGGTCGTTAACCAGTATTATTTCGAAGTCCTCCGTTGGATAATCCTGTTTTAAAATCGACATAAGTAACCTATCAATATTGTCCTCCTCGTTACGGACAGCCACAACAATAGACAAGGGAACTGTTTGTTTCTCTATGGAATTAGGTTTACAGCAATAAAGTAACCCTATTGCAAATAGTGCAAATACAACAAAGTAGGCAGATGCCAGAAGTATTAATATGTAAAAGGCAGTTTGCATAATTTAAATTTCTACAAGAAACTTCTCAATCAATCCCGCGGCTTTCTCAATCTCCTCTGCTGGTCGGGCAATGTTTATGCGCAGCCAGTTGGCGTAGCTCTTGCTAAAATGCTCGCCCGGTATGGTTGCCACACCCGCCTTGCTGTAAAGCTCGCTGGCAAAAACGAACCCGTCGTTAATGCCTTTAGGTAGTTTGGCCCAAATAAAGCATCCGCCATTGGTTGGTGGAATGGTAAAGCCATGATTAGTCAGTAGTGGCCCAAGGTAGTTGAAGTTGGATTGTACATTGTTCCTAAAATTCTCAACAAAGGCTTCTCCAAACTTGTTCTCCTCTAGATAGGTTGCCAGAGCTTCTTGTAGTATCGATGGTGCGCAAAGGCCAATATAATCATGAATTGAGCGTATTGCCATACGATGCTGCTCATGCGCGTAAAGGTATCCAATTCGCCAGCCTGTTATGCAAAGCTTTTTTGAGAAGCTGTTCACGTAGAATACGTTGGGCGAATTATGTTCTAGCGGAAGGTATGGCTCGTTATCAAAATACAAATCCCTATAAACCGCATCAAAAATCAGATAATAGTTGAGCTCCTCTGAAAGTTTTACAAGATGGTTAACCTCATCCTTACTCCAGGTTTTACCAAATGGGTTGCCCGGCGAGGAGAGAAAAATGATTTTAACGTTATTCTCAGAGATTGCCTTTTTTAACCCATCAAAATTGATTGAAAACTCATCGTTTAGCGGATAGCTAACAAATGGCTGACCAAATATTTGTGGCAGCTGGCTGTAGCTTTCGTAGGCTGGATCAAAGCCTAGTACACTAAAATCACCGCCCAATTTTCTGTTTAGGTAGGTGTAAATAAGTGATATGGCCTCGGTGGCACCCTGCACAACCAAAAAGTTTTCAATATCAACCTTATAGCTTTTAGAGTAATGGCTGTGGATTTTGTTTAACAGCCTAAAATTGCCTAGCCCAGGTGCGTACTGATGGATATTGCTGTGAGCCAACTCCTCAACTGCGTTACGAAGTTCAACCGGTGGTTGAAAGCCGGGTATGCCCTGTGCGAGGTTTATACCTCCGTTTTGCTTTACCAAATTGCTAAAGTAGCTTATGTATGAGCCCTGTGGCTTTGGTCTGTGCTTGTCCATTCCTCGATAGATTAAAATATCCAAAGGTAAATACTTAGGCACGGATTATAAAGCTTATCAATGCAAATATGGATATCTTTGCATTTAAGTAATTCTAAAACTATTTCGATGCAGAAAAGAATTAAGTACTTTATCGTCGCATTATCTCTTATTGTTTTTACATGTGTTGAGAATGTAAGCGCTCAGCTAAGCTTCGATGTTGAGGCTGGCGTTGTTTCAACGGCATACAACGATGTTCGAATTCCAGGCGATGAAGGAACATTCCTCTCTCTATCCAACGAGTTAAGCTCTAGTGCTAAATTTTTTTCTAGGCTAAAGGTAGGCTACCGAATTGGTGAACGCCACGAGGTGCTAGCGCTTTTCGCTCCGCTGGAGTTTTCGTACAGGGGTGCTGTGGATAGAGATATCGCTTTTCAGGGCGAAACTTTTCTGGCAGGAACACATATCGATGCAACTTACAAGTTCAACTCCTACAGGATGTCGTATCGATATCATTGGGATAAAAATCCGCAGTTTCATTTTGCCGCTGGGGTTACGCTAAAGGTGCGCGATGCCAATATTGGGCTCAGGGGCTTGCCCGAGCAGGAAACGGTGAAAACCGATTTGGGGGTAGTTCCGCTAATTAACTTTTTCTTGCACTGGAAACCCACCAATCGTTTTGGTTTGCTGCTCGATGGCGATGCGTTGGCAGCCCCGCAGGGCAGGGCAGAGGATGTGCTTGTGGCTGCCACGCTTAAACTCACCGATAAATTTACCGTTAAGGCTGGCTATCGGTTACTCGAGGGTGGTGCCGATAATGCTACGGTGTACACTTTCTCCATGTTTCACTATGGGGTTTTGGGGGTGATTGTAAACCTTGACTAGTATCGCTTAAATCCGAACCCTCGCTAATAAACATCGGGCACAAAATTCTGATCGGTAATTGGCGGGCGAATATAGGAGAAATCGTCCTTGCGTTCGGGTAGTTCAATTGGACCTGGCGCTAAATCCTTGTAGGGCAGTAGTTCCAAAAGATGATGAATACAATTTAGCCGGGCTCGTTTCTTATCGTCAGCATGAACAACGTACCAGGGCGCTTGCTTTATATCGGTATGGGCAAACATCTTGTCCTTGGCCATGGAGTATTGTACCCACTTGCTACGCGATTCAATATCCATTGGGCTTAGCTTCCAGCGTTTCACAGGATCCTCGTTGCGAGCTTTAAACCGCTTCTCCTGCTCGGCATCGCTAACCGAGAACCAGTATTTTATTAGGGTGATATTGGAGCGCACCAGCATACGCTCAAACTCTGGGCAGGAGCGGAGGAACTCGATGTACTCGTCCTCGGTGCAAAAACCCATTACTCGTTCAACTCCGGCGCGGTTGTACCAGCTGCGGTCGAACAGCACCATCTCACCACCTGCAGGTAGATGTGGAACGTAACGTTGGAAGTACCACTGCGTTTTTTCGCGTTCAGTTGGAACACCCAAGGCAACCACGCGGCAATAGCGTGGGTTCAGGCGTTCGGTAATGGTTTTAATCACCCCACCTTTTCCCGCTGCATCGCGACCCTCGAAAATAACCACCACCTTAAGCTTGTTTTCCTTAACCCACTCCTGCAGTTTTATTAGCTCAATTTGCAGCTTGTAAAGTTCCTTATCGTAAACCTTTTGTTTGATTTTTTTCTTATCCTCTACTGCCTCGTAGTTTATCGGTTCTGCTATTGGGCTTTCTTTGGGTTTTGTTTTCGCTCCCTTTGCCGATTTATTGTCCTTTGTTGCCATGGCCAAATGGTATTAGTTTGCGGGTTGCATTATTTGATATGAAAGTTACAACATTTTAGCAAATCAACCATCAAAAAAAACTCGGTATTTGAAAACATTCAAATACCGAGTTTAACAATGTTAATGTTGTGTTTACCTGTAGATCATCACGGCCATCTCTATCATTTTAATAAAATCCGATTTGTAACCAAATTCATCATTACCCTTTGCGTTTTGGGCGCGAGCTAACGCGTTGGTAAAGGAGGCGCTGCCCTTGAATTCCGATTCGCGAAGTAGCATTCCAAATTCGGCCACTGCCGAGGCAAAGTGTAGATTACTGGTCGATTTCATCTTGCCCGATTCCAGGCTGTGACTTAGTAGATTGCTGGTCTCTTCTCCAGGTTTCTTATACCTAATTTTTACTGTTAGCAGATCTTTGCTGTTGGTAAGGGTTTGCTGAGTGTACTTCAATGGATCGATAATTGAGTTTTTTTCATTCCCATCGTGCAGGACAATCTCGTATAGCGCGGTTACAGTGTGTCCACAACCAATATCGCCAGCATCCTTCTTGTCGTTGTTGAAATCCTCGCTGTTAAGCATTCGTTTTTCGTATCCAATAAGTCGATACTCCTTAACCCTGGCGGGATTAAACTCAACCTGTATTTTTACATCGTTGGCAATGGTGTAAAGTGTGCCCCACAGCTCGGTGCCAAAAACCTTTTTGGCTTCCATAATATTGTCGATGTAAGCGTAATTTCCATTACCTGCCATCGAGAGTTCCTTCATCCTGCCATCCTTGTAGTTACCCATTCCAAAACCCAGAATAGTAAGGTAAACACCGCTCTCGCGTTTCTGCTCTATTAATGTTTTTAATTCCGATGTGCTGCTAACGCCCACGTTAAAATCGCCATCGGAGGCAAGTATTACTCGGTTGTTCCCACCGTGTATATAGTTTTGCTGTGCAATTTTATAGGCTAGCCGAATTCCTGCTCCACCAGCCGTAGAACCACCAGCCTGGAGCATATCAATGGCACTTGTAATTTTTGTTTTTTCCGTTCCGGGTGTCGATTCTAGTACCATGCCAGCGGCTCCTGCATACACCACAATGGCAACCCTGTCGATAGGTCGGAGCTGGTTTACAAGAAGTTTAAAAGCCTGCTTAAGTAAAGGGAGTTTATTGGCAGGATTCATTGAGCCCGATACATCGATAAGGAAAACCAGGTTGTTTGGTGGAATCTGTTGCTCATTCACATTCTCGCCCTTGAGTCCAACCAGCACCAGCTTGTTTTTTTCGTTCCAAGGGCAACTACCTGCCTCCAATGTAACCGAGAAAGGATGGCCGTTTGTGGGCTGTGGGTAGTTATAGTCGAAGTAGTTTATCAACTCCTCAACCCGAACCGCATCGTGGTATGGCTTTTGGCTTTGGCTCAAAAACCGACGCACATTGGCATACGAGGCCTTATCCACATCAACCGAAAAGGTTGAGAGCGGATTGCTAAGTGCATCCCTGAAAATATTCTCGCTTATGGGCGAGTACTCCTCGGTGTTATGCTCAATTCCAATGTAATCGTTAGTTTGCATGGTATACTCAACAGGTCGGCCAATGGCCACGGTGTAGCGTTCGCGCATTTTTGTTGGAGCAATAGCATCCATTTCAACTTCGTTAAGTATTACCTCTTCTTTTAAGTTTTCATCAATGCGGATAGTCAGGTCAAGGGTAATGGTGATTTTTGTTTCCTTTCCATTTTGGATGTAAACATTGGCCTCTTGGGCCTGGTAACCCTTTGCTGAAATTTCAATTTTGTAGCTGCCCGCTTTAAGCGGCATGTAGAATTGTCCATTGGCTTTTGATGTTGTCTCGGTAATCTTTTTGCCCTGTTGGTAAGCAGTGATTTTGGCCTTCCCAATGGGGGCTTTCTGAGATGATTCGGTGACCATACCTGTAAGTGCTCCCATATCGGGAGTTGCTGTTGTAAATGAGCTTAGGATAAGTATCCAAGCAATTGTAATTAGCTTTTTCATGGCACAAAGTATTAAGTTGAACATAATTTCGTTTTCTATGCAGATACCACGGGATGACATTTTCCATAAACTGTAATCAAATTATTTTTCTACATTTGAACAATTTAAATTCATAGCCTTGATATTCAGACAAAATCCCGAGAGCCTGTCCGACTTGGAGCTTGTTGCCCGCTACCAAAAAAGTGGCGATAAGCAGCTTGTAGGAGTACTGTATAAGCGGTATACCGGGTTTGTTTTTGCGGTTTGTTTGAAATATTTGCGCTCGCACCCCGAAAGTGAGGACGCTGTGATGCAAATCTTTGAGAAACTTTTTGATGATTTGCATCGGCACTCGGTACAGCATTTTAAGTCGTGGCTTTACACGGTGGCCAAAAATCATTGCTTGCATATTATTCGAGATAGAAAGAAAGCTTTTGCGGTTGAATCTTCCGAGAAAAATAATTATCCTCAGCTTGTGGAAATATCACATAATATGTATCACGATAATGAGGATTTGCTTGAGCAGCGCATTGGAAATATAGAGCGTGAGCTGCATAAGCTGTCAGAGGAACAAAGAGTTTGCATAGAGCTTTTCTACCTAAAACAGAAAAGCTACACCGAGGTGGCCAGCATTACAGGCTACACGCTAGGGCAGGTGAAGAGCTATATTCAAAATGGTAAACGGAATTTAAAGATAAGCCTAACGGGCAATGAGTAGCAAAATCAACATAGAATACAAGGGCAAGGGATGCGTTCCGCAAGAAGTATTGGTTCGCTACCTTAAAGGGATGTTGACAGGAACGGAGATGAACTCCGTTGAGCGACATCTCTCAGGCTGTCCCATGTGCACCGATGCGATGGAGGGGCTTGGCTTACTTGAGAGTCCAGAATCGATATTTGCCATATCGGAAAAGTTAAACAATCAAATTGATAATAATATCTCCGAGGGTAAAAAGGGGTTTTGGCTAAACACACCGTTTCGAATTGCTGCTTCGGTAACCATAATAGTTGCTTTGTCGGGTTTACTCTACCTCACATCTACCCTAAATACACCATCAAATATTCTTTCGGAACAAATTGGCTCAAGTGGAGATGATAAATCGCAGGAGTTAATTTTTGAGGAGGAAAAGGAATTTGAAGATAGCCTTAACGATGTTGAGGAAAATGAGGCTCCCGATGTTAAACCGGCATTAGAACGCCCCATCAATACCGAACAAGAGAAAACTAAAGCAGGGGCACCACCTCCGCCTAAGCCAGCGGCATTAAAGAGTATAAGGAATAATATTGTTATTGTTGAAGATGCGGATATAGATGAGAGTCTAGATTTATTTGCCGAAGAGTTTAAGGAGGATGTGGCAGTAAGAATAGTTGCATTCGCCAATGATGATGAGGAGGTAAATGAGGAGGAAATATTTGTTATTGTTGAGGAGATGCCCACTTTTAGGGGGGGTGATATAAATAAGTTTAGGGATTATATCAACGAAAACCTGAAATATCCTTTGGCTGCCGCCGAGAGTGGAATTCAGGGGCGGGTAATTTTGTCGTTTGTTATTGAACCCACAGGAAAAGTTTCCAACGTAAAGGTATTACGCGGAGTTGACCCCCTGCTGGATAAGGAGGCGATTAGAGTTGTTGAGTCGAGTCCGGAGTGGAATCCGGGGAGACAACGTGGGAAACCCGTTAGGGTTTCGTTCAATATTCCGGTGATATTTGTGCTGAATTAAACGATAAAAAATAAAGGCCTTCAGCAGGCCTTTTGTATAAAGAATAATAAGAATATAAATTGCTATTCTGTTGGTGGTTCAAAGCCGTATACAACCCCTTTCACTCTGTGGGTTGGAACTTCGCCATATCCTCCCTTCGACTCGCGGCTGGTGATAAGAACCACAATTCCGCCCATATTCACAGCGCGTTTCTTGAGCCGGATATCGGCACTCTGCTGGGCTGCTTTGGCGTTACGACTTTTTGGCGATGATTGAGCTTCAACCTCGCCCAAGGCGAAGAATCCTTCCACATCGTCCTGCTTATCGGTTAAAATTACCGTTTTCCAGTCTCCCTCGTCAACCATTTGAACAGCAAGGCTGCTAAAGCTTTCAACCCGGCCATTCCTGTAGAAAATTTTATGAACCTGCTTGCGATCAATATCCTGCAAATCGGTTTTGCCTATGGCAATATATGAAATTCTGCTTGAGGAAACTCCTTGAACCATGGCGGGTACTTTTCGACCGCTAATTAGCATTATTGTGTCCGCTACTTCGCTGTTCCCATTCTGTGCAAACATGGGGGTGGTTAGCAAAACCAAGGAAAATAAAAATAGCATTCTTCTCATATCTCAACAGTTTTTGATTAGCTAAGTTGAAAACTAAAACTCTCGCTTGAACCAATAGGATACAAAGGTAATGCCAGAAAAAAAACAGGCAAAGCCTATGTTGTATTGAGCCACAAAGATACTAAAATTGTTGATTTGTTTGCAATTATGTTTCGTTTGCCAAGCGATTATGCTAGAAAAATTGTTGACTAAATCTATAGTAAGCCATAAGTTATATTGAATAATTTGGGTGGTTCCAAAGTAAATATGGTAATTCATTTAAACGTTTAGGTTACCGATAGAACTTTTCTCAATTTGCCTAAACCAATCTATACACTATTTTTGTAGTTCAATTTACTGCTTGTTTATTCCTACGATGAAAAGAATAATTGTTAACTACTTCGTGATGCCAATAGTCTGGATATTAGTGGCATTAACCAGTTTTGTTTTTTTTGTAGGCGATGTTGTGGTTTGGCTACTCACATTTTGGTGGGATAGGCAATTGTGGTTACTGCATCGGTATTCCACGGTATGGGCTCTATTCTATATTTGGGTTAACCCTTTTTGGCGAATCAAATTCGAAGGAAGAGAAAATGTTCGTAAGGGGCAAGCCTACATAATTGTGTCGAACCACCAAAGCGCTTTCGATATTGTACTTTTATATCGTTTGTGGATGCACTTTAAATGGGTCGCCAAACGCGAGATTTTTCGAATCCCTTTTATAGGATGGAACCTTTGGCTAAATCGGCATATTGTTATCGATAGAGCCAGCGTTCGTGGTGCCAAAAAGATGTTAATCGAAGCGCAAAAACATCTTAAAATGGGGAGTTCGGTTCTTATTTTTCCCGAGGGTACGCGTAGTATTGATGGCGCTATCAAAAGATTTAAGGATGGCGCTTTTGTATTGGCCAAGAAGACTAATATTCCTATCTTACCAGTTGTTATTAACGGAAGCAAGGAGGTGTTTCCTAAGTATGGATACACTCTTAAAGGTGCACAAACGTTTAACATGAAAATACTGCCCGAGATATCTGCTGCCGAGTACGTGGGAAAGGATGTAGATACACTAATTCAGGATATTCAGGAGATAATGTCGAAGGTTCATCAGGATATGGCTCCTGAGTATTACAGTTAGGTTAGCCTATAATCTTTCAATGAATGCACATATTTTAAAAAATGTGGTAAATTGACAAGAAAAATCACCTAAAATTAATTATATGAATCCAAAGGTTAGCATTATCATGGGGAGCGCTTCTGACATGTCGATAATGGAAGAGGCATGCAAAATCCTTAATGAGCTAAAAGTTCCTTTTGAAGTTAATGCCCTGTCGGCTCATCGTACTCCCGATCAGGTTGCCGAGCTGGCACGAAATGCACACAAACGAGGGGTTAAAGCTTTTATAGCCGGAGCCGGAGGTGCTGCGCATTTACCAGGTGTAGTTGCAGCCTTTACGGCTCTTCCTGTAATTGGTGTGCCCATTAAGGCGTCAATTTCAATTGATGGATGGGATTCAATTCTCTCCATTCTGCAAATGCCAGCCGGAATACCTGTTGCTACAGTTGCTCTGAATGGCGCGCGAAATGCTGGTATACTAGCTGCTCAAATTATTGCAACAGGCGAAAGCGATCTTTTCGAAAGGGTTTCTGCATTCAAAACAGATTTGGTCCAGAAAGTTGTATCGGCAAATGCCGAGCTTGCCAAGGTACAATTCGAATACAGAACCAACGGTAAATGATAGATATTATAAGAACATATCGCAAATCGAGGTTTTGGGAAAAGCTCATTGTTGTGCTACTTGTGTCGGCTTGTACGCTTTCCCCAAGGATAGCCCATGCCGACTTCCCCGAGGAGCAACCTGGGAGTAGGGCAGCATCGCTGAGCTATAGCGCGACTGCGCTTACCGATAGCTGGTCGTTGTTTTACAATCAAGCGGGCTTAGGTTTTGCCAAGTACCCGTGGGTTGGCGTGCATCACGAGAATAGGTTTATTACCCCTGAACTAAACTTTAGCGCCATTGGAGCCATTCTGCCAGTTCGGGTTGGAACACTTGGAGTTTCTATCAAGCGCCTTGGATTTAGCCAGTTTGGCCAAACAAAGTTTGGACTGGCATACGGCATGAAACTAGCTCCAACCTTTAGCGCTGGAGTTCAGCTAAATGCTCACCATGTGTTTATTGCTGGCGAGTACGGAAGTGCCATGGTTTTGTCGGCCGAAGGGGGTATTATCTATAGTCCTAACGAAAGACTTAATGTAGGTTTTCATGTAGTGAATCCAACTCGCACCAAGTTGCTCGAGGATCAACGAATACCAACTATCCTTAATCTTGGAGTTGCATATCATATTAGCGAAATGGTTTTTGTCACATCGGGCGTTGAGAAAAATCTTGATAATCCATTCTCGTTTAAAGCTGGGGTGGAGTTTATGCCCATCCAAAATTTAGCTTTTAGAACGGGCATGGCATCAAAACCATCGTTAATAAGCCTTGGTGTGGGTTATCAGGTTGCATCACTCCAGATGGATATGGCCTTTACACGCCACGAGATACTTGGATATACTCCCCACTTTTCAATCTCATACCTTTTTGGCACTATGCCTAAAAGGTCAATTGCTGATGAAAACAACCAGTAATGATTCGTAAAAGGCTGATATCAACCTTGATGTTTTTTGCTCTTGGGACTACAATCCTTTGTGGTCAAGGTCGCGAATCCGATCCCCAAAGCATTATTGCAAATATCATTGAGGATATTGTGTCGGCTAGTGAGGATGATGTAGATTTGGATGCCCTTGTAGAAGACCTAATTTTCTTTTTCGATAATCCAATAAACATAAATGCGGCAACTCCCGAAGAGCTGGAGCGGTTAATTTTCTTGTCCGATTTTCAGATTCAAGCCCTGCTCGATTATGTGAAAAATCAAGGGGCGATGAAAACTATTTACGAGTTGCAGTTCGTAATGGGTTTCGACTTTTCGGATGTAAACCGGCTGCTTCCATTTGTTTCTGTTGAGTATGTTGATGCATCTACCCAAAAACGACCCCTCTTAAAGTACGGTAGGAGTGATTTAATTTTTAGGGCACGTTCGTTACTGGAAACCCAGCAGGGTTATACTCCGCTACCCATCGACAACCCGAATGTAACTCGGTATGCAGGGAACAAGTTGGGGTTATACACTCGCTATACTTACTCTACACGCGGAGGATTTCAAATTGGCTTTGTGGGTGAAACGGATCCAGGTGAAGAGTTCTTTCGGGGTTCTAATCCTTATGGATTCGATCACTACTCTGCTCATATGCAGATTAGTAATCAGGGTAAATTAAAAAACTTAGTTGTTGGCGATTTTAATGCCGATTTTGGCCAAGGCCTTACGCTTTGGAGCAGTGCTTCGTTCGGAAAATCGCCCGATCCTATGGGGGTGAGAAAACGTGCACGGGGAATTTTCAGGTCAAGTTCGACCAACGAGAACGAGTTTTTACATGGAGCCGGAGCAACAATCGACTTTGGTATAATTGAATTTTCGGCATTTGGTTCCTACAAGATGATAGATGCAAATATTGCCGATACCCTAATCGATGGAACCTACATTTTTACATCCCGCCCAACCAGCGGGTTGCATCGTACTCCCTCAGAGATTGCGAATAAAAAAACTCTTGGGGAGTTTGTTGCTGGGGGAAATATTAACCTAACATGGAAAAGGCTTAAGGCTGGGATAACCGGATCTGTTGTTAATCTTGAAGGTGCTTATGAAGGGTCTACACAACCATATCTTTTTTTTGAGCCACCGTTGGTGAATAGAGCAAACATAGGATTCGACTTTTGTTACGGACTTGGAAATCACCTACTGTTTGGCGAAGCATCCACCACAGCGGGACATGGAAGCGGATTGGTGTCGGGGGGACTATTTAGGGTTCACTCGTTGCTTACGCTTTCGGTACTTGGCCGATATTACGAGAAGGATTATAGTACATACTACACAAGTGCTATTTCCGATGGTTCTTCACCCGCCAACGAGAGTGGTGTTATGATAGGTTTTAGGTTTCTTCCATATCGTCACTGGCAAATTGGAGGATATGTTGATGCATTTCAATCCTCGTGGCTCAGGTTCGGAATCAATGCACCATCGCGTGGGCGCGATTACCTGATGGAAGCAACCTATAGCCCCCGTTCGCGGCTCAACTTTATGCTCCGTTACCGACTAAAACAGAAGGATAAAAATCAGGTGGTTGAGGGGGAGCCAACCCGATGGGTTTTACCATATACCCAACAGGTTCTCCGATTTCATATGGGCTATAATCCAACCCGCGAAATACAGCTCCGAAGCCGGATAGAGTTTTCGTGGTACGACGAGGAGAACCTGCCGCAGGAATCTGGAATTATGGTATATCAAGATATTTCCTATCGCCCTGCTAAGATGCCAATTATCCTCACAGCTCGATTTGCGGTTTTCGAAACCGACTCGTGGAATACTCGGATTTACGCCTATGAGAACGATGTGCTTTACTTCTTTTCTATACCCGCCTATTACTCCAGAGGCTCCAGAGCTTACCTTCTTGCACAGTATTCCATTGGCCGCAATTTAGATTTGTGGTTTCGTATTGCACAAACTTTTTTTGTGGGTCAATCAAGTTTAGGGTCTGGCCTCGATTTGATAGATGGCCCTACACGAACCGATGCCCGCTTTCAGATTCGTTACAAGTTTTAGACAAACATGATTATTATGGATTGGACCTCAGCTATACTAGAGCATAAGTTTTTTCTTTATCCCCTTATAATCGTTAGTACAAGTATTGCCTGCTTCGTTCTCATTAGAATTATTAGAGGACTAATGAATCGAAGTATAAGAAAGGCATCGGCAATACTCAATGTCGATCCAACAAAATATACCTTTCTAAAAAGCACCGTTAGCGTTTTGATTATTGGACTGGGTGTTGTAGTGGTTTTTCAGCTAATACCAGAACTTCGAAAGTTGGGAGTCCCCATTTTTGCTGGTGCAGGAGTGCTTACTGCTGTAATAGGATTTGCATCGCAGCAGGCTTTGTCCAATATTGTGGGTGGAGTTTTTATCGTTATGTTTAGGCCCTTTAGGGTAGGCGATTTGATAAAGATTGGAACCATGCACATGGGAACTGTTGAGGATATTACTCTAAGGCATACAGTGATTAGGGATTTTGAGAATAGGCGAATAGTTGTTCCCAATGCCATTATGAACAATGAGGTAATTGAGAACTCCAATATCAGCGATGAGCGTGTTTGCCTGCGCTTTGAGGTTGGCATTTCCTATTCGGCCAATATGGATAAGGCTCTCGATATTTTGCAGCGCTTAGCCGAGGAGCATCCTCTATGTATCGATACCCGAACTCCCGAAGCCATTGAGGGTGGATTACCCAAGGTGAAGGTTAGGGTGGTTAATCTTACCGATTCGTCGGTAATGCTTAGAGCCTGGATATGGACAGCAAATCCCGATGATAGTTTTGCCGTTCGATTCGATATGTTCAAGAGTATTAAGCAGAAATTCGACGAGGCTGGTATAGAAATACCTTTTCCACAGCGCGTTGTACACATAAAAAACTAGGCTGTTGGCCTAACCATAGCCCCAAATCGACTAACAACAGATACTATGCAAAAAGTTCGGCCCAAAAAGCAGCTTGGTCAGCATTTCCTAAACGACAAAAATATTGCTCAGCGAATTGTTGATAGCCTAACTGCCGAAACTGCTGATGCTGTGCTGGAAATTGGTCCAGGAATGGGGGTTCTAACAGCATCGCTGTTAGATCGTTTTGGCGATAAGTTTTTTGCTGCCGATATTGATGATGAATCTGTTCAGTACCTAAGAGCAACAATGCCCGCTTTAAACGAAAGGTTACTCCTTGCCGATTTTTTGCAGTACGATTTATCGAAGATCACTTCCGGAAACCTTGCCATTATTGGCAACTTCCCCTATAATATTTCCTCACAGATTTTTTTTAGGGTTATCGAGAATCGAAACTCCATAGCCGAGGTGGTTGGTATGCTTCAGCGTGAAGTGGCTCAACGAATTTGTGAGCCTCCAGGCTCAAAAACCTATGGAATACTGAGCGTATTTCTTCAGGCGTACTACGATATTAAGTATCTTTTCACTGTGAGCGAAGGGGTCTTTACACCACCACCAAAGGTGAAATCGGCTGTGATTCGCCTAACCCGAAATAATGTTCAAAAACTCGACTGCGACGAGCAGCTGTTTGTTCGCGTGGTGAAAGCGGGTTTCAATCAGCGTCGTAAAACACTGAGGAACTCAATAAAATCGGTTTTTGGAGGATCTATTGGCAATCACCCATTGCTCGATAAACGACCAGAACAGCTGGGTGTTAACGATTTTGTAGTGTTAACGAACCATATTGCTGCGCAGAACTCCTAGGATTTGGTGTTTATAGCCTCAACAGGGCTTAATCTCGACGCTTTCCATGCTGGAGCATAACCTGAAACAATGCCTATTATAGCCGAAACCATTAGTCCAAGTACTATATTATTACCGGTTAGCGAAATGGTAAATTCAGTAAAACTCGTAACTAAGGTTGTACCAATAAAAATTAACAAAAGCCCAATTGCACCACCCAAAACCGAAAGTAATACCGACTCGTAGAGGAATTGGACCAGAATAAAAGAGTTTTTTGCGCCAAGAGCCTTCTGAATTCCTATAATATTTGTTCGTTCTTTCACGGATACAAACATAATATTGGCAATGCCAAAACCACCCACCAGAATGGCAAATCCTCCAATAATCCACCCTGCTAGGTTTATCATCCTAAAAATATTGTCAATTCCATCTTTGAGCAGGCTAACCTGATTTAACGCAAAATCATCATCTTCAATTGGCTTTAGCCTTCGGAAAGATCTTAGAATGCCTCTAAGCTCATCGTTAAGCTCCTCGGTGGGTATGCCTTGTCGAGCTTTAACCATTATGGTAGGGCCAACGCGCCTAAAATCGATAATTGTGCGTCCAAAATTTGCGGGGATTATGGCAAGGTTGTCGTGGCTATCGTCGCCTAGGGCCGATTGGCCCTCCTTTTTCAGAACGCCAATCACCTCCACGTTGTTACCGCTTAGCTTAATGGTTTGCCCTAAAGCGCTTCGCCCCTCGAATAGTTCCGAGGCCAGCTCGTTGCCAAGGAGTACAACTTGTCGGCCTGAATTAAGATCAAATGGGGAAAAGTACCTTCCCTCTTCAATCTCAAACGATCTAATTTCCTCGTATCTATCGGCAACAGCTAGTACATTGGTACGTGGGGCTGAGTTCCGTTTGTAGGCCACCAGCGACTGAAATGAAACCATAAACGAGGTAACCTCAGCAAAATCGCTTCTGTTTCTTATCTCTGCCAAATCCTCCAGCGAAGGTTGTGGACGGTTCATGTACTTCCACCAGGGGTATTCGCCACCCATAGACCAAGGCCATTTTTGAACGTATACCACATTATCGCCAAGTGATTCGAGGCTCTGCCTTACATTCTTTTCTAGCGAATCGAGAATGGTGAAAACTGCAATAATGGCAAAAATTCCAATGGTAATTCCAAAAAGCGATAAGAATGTCCGCGTTTTGTTTACCGTAATCGACTGGTAAGCAAATGACATGCTTTCGCGGGTTAGTTTTACTAGAATTATGAATGGCTTAAGGGGCTTCATGGTTTCTGTGCATTGTGGGTGTGGTGTGATACTAATCGTAAATCAAAAGTCAAAGGTAAAAAAAGCATGAATAAAAATTCATTAACAATTTATTATTTTAAGACCATTTAAGAGTGATAAATTCGAAGGTTTTAGCCATTTTTGTAACCCAGTAAGAGGTGCTTTTGGCAAGAAAGCCAACCGTTGCCTTTATAACACTGAAAAACAGGTAAATGAAACCAATCAAAACAGCACTGATTTCTGTATACCACAAGGACGGGCTTGATGATATTGTTCATCTACTTAACAAGTATGGCACTAAGATTTACTCCACGGGAGGTACACTAAAGTATATTGAGGATTGTGGTGTAGCTGTTGAGGCGGTTGAATCGCTTACAACATACCCTTCAATTCTTGGCGGACGTGTTAAAACCCTACACCCAAAAATATTTGGAGGAATTTTGGCTCGTCGTAGCAACGAGAACGATCTCTTTCAGCTGCAAGAGTACGATATTCCGGAAATTGATCTAGTAATTGTCGATTTATATCCTTTTGAGGATACAGTGGCTAGCGGTGCTTCGGAAAATGAGGTGATCGAGAAGATTGATATTGGCGGTATAACCCTGATCCGCGCAGCGGCAAAGAACTATCGCGATGTAACCATAATCTCGTCGCGCGATCAGTATAAGTCGTTTATCGACATACTCGATACTAACAATGGCTGCACATCGCTCGAAGAGCGAAAGCAATTTGCCATGCAGGCCTTTAACATGTCGAGCCACTACGATACCGCAATCTTTAGCTATTTCTGTAGCAATAATATTCCACCAGCATTTAAGCAGAGCGTACAGCACGAAACAACCCTGCGCTATGGCGAGAATCCCCATCAAAAGGGTGTGTTCTACGGCGATTTAAGTGGCTGCTTCAAGCAGCTGCACGGCAAGGAGGTATCGTACAATAATCTGCTCGATATTGAGGCAGCAGTAAATCTTATTGGCGAGTTTGTTGAGCCTACCATAGCCATTCTTAAGCATAACAATGCTTGTGGTTTAGCTACACGATCGGAGCTAGTTCAGGCATGGAAAGATGCATTGGCTGGCGATCCAGTGTCTGCCTTTGGCGGTGTAATTGTGGCAAACAGGGCGATAGATTCTTCAACCGCTACCGAGATGGATAAGCTATTCTTTGAGGTAGTTATTGCACCCGATTTTGATGAGCCAGCACTCCTAACCTTGAAATCGAAAAAGAATAGAATTATTCTTAAACTAAATGATTTTGTCGCTCCTTCGAAACAGTATCGAAGTATGCTTAATGGGGTTCTAGTGCAGGATAAGGATCTTAACACCGAGAGTTTCGACGACATGAAGCCTGTTACAAGCAGTAAGCCTAAGGATTCTGAGCTGCTCGACCTGGTTTTTGCCAATAAGATTGTAAAGCATTCAAAATCAAATGCCATTGTGTTGGCTAAAAACCAGCAGCTCATAGCCAGTGGAGTTGGACAAACATCCAGGGTTGATGCCTTAAAGCAGGCCATTGAGAAAGCCCAAAGTTTTAAGTTCGACCTGCAGGGTGCTGTAATGGCCTCCGACGCGTTTTTTCCCTTTGCCGATTCTGTTGAAATGGCTGCAAAAGTTGGGGTGTGCGCAGTAGTTCAGCCCGGAGGCTCAGTTCGCGATCAGGAAACTATAGATTTTTGCAACAACAACGGGGTTGCAATGGTTTTTACCGGAGTAAGACATTTTAAACATTAAATATCAACAACCATTCATAAAAACACCAAATGGGACTATTTTCACTATTCACTCAGGAGCTGGCCATTGACCTAGGCACCGCCAATACAATCATTATTTATAACGATAAGATTGTTGTTGATGAGCCCTCGATTGTTGCCATTGATCATGCATCGGGCAAACTTATAGCAATTGGCGAAAAGGCACGCCAAATGCACGGTAAAACCCATGAGAACATTAGAACCATTCGACCGCTGCGCGATGGTGTTATTGCCGACTTTAACGCTGCCGAGCAGATGATCAGGGGGATGATCAAGATGATCAACACAAAAAACAGGCTATTTACCCCATCGCTCCGAATGGTAGTTTGCATTCCCAGTGGCAGCACCGAGGTGGAGATTCGTGCGGTTCGCGACTCGGCCGAGCATGCCGGAGGTAGGGACGTGTACATGATCTACGAGCCTATGGCTGCCTCCATAGGAATTGGTCTTGATGTGGAAGCCCCAACAGGTAGCATGGTGGTTGATATAGGAGGAGGAACTTCCGAGATTGCCGTAATTGCCCTTGGCGGAATTGTGTGCAATAAATCGGTTCGAATTGCTGGCGACGCCTTTACTGCCGATATTCAGGCATATATGAGGCATCAGCATAACATAAAAATTGGAGATAAAACTGCTGAGGATATAAAGATTGCAGTGGGTTCGGCACTTCCCGATCTGGAGAATCCCCCAGCCGATTTTATTGTGCGTGGGCCAAACCTTATGACAGCATTACCCATCGAAATTCCCATTTCGTATCAGGAGATCGCCCACTGCCTCGATAAGTCCATTTCTAAAGTCGAAACAGCTATTCTGAGCGTGCTTGAGCAAACACCACCCGAGCTTTATGCCGATATAGTACAGTCGGGCATTTATCTTGCTGGAGGAGGTGCTCTGCTCCGCGGTCTAGATAAGCGTTTAACAGAGAAGATTAACATTCCCTTTCACGTAGCCGAAGATCCTCTTCACGCCGTGGCAAGGGGAACAGGAATTGCGCTGAAGAACGTTGATAAGTTCCAGTTCCTTATGCGCTAATTTTTTCCCTAGTTTCAGCTTTATACCAAAGGTTCTAGAACTATGAACAGCTTAATCAGGTTTTTACTCCGATATCAATTTTTTTTACTGTTCCTCGTTTTAGAAGTGTTCTCATTTTGGCTGCTCAGTAGGCACTCGTACTACCAGCAGTCGAAGTTTGAGGACATTGGCAGAACCATTACGGGTATTACTAGTAATCGGATAAATAAAGTAACTCAGTACTTGAAATTGGCGCAGACCAATTCCACTTTTTCGCAGGAAAATTTGGAGTTGAAGCGTCAACTAGCCATCTTGTCGACCAAGTACGATTTATTAAAGATTAAGCTAGGTGATACACTGGTCGATCCGTTGTATTCCTATAAACTTGCACGAGTGGTTAATAATTCGGTAAATAAGCAATACAACTATTTAACACTCGATTTGGGGTCACAGGATGGGATTGAACGCGAAATGGGAGTGGTTTCGGCTCAGGGGATTGTGGGGATTGTTGCTGGGGTATCGGAGCATTACTGCACTGTGATATCACTTTTGAATGTGGATCTAAAAATTTCCGCCAAGCTAAAGCGATCGAACCATTTCGGTTCGTTATACTGGGATGGAAAATATTACCGCGACGTTACGCTAAGCGATATTCCCCAACACGTTGTAGTTAACGTAGGTGATACGGTTGTAACCAGTGGGTTTTCGTCCATATTTCCGACTGGTATAGATTTAGGTACAATAAAATCCATCGAAAGTAAGGGCGTAAATTTCCATTCGATCACTGTAAGGCTCTTTAACGACTTTAAACAACTGAACACCGTGTGGGTTATGGCTCACAAACACGATGATGAAAGAGATGTGCTTGAAAATGCTGTAAATTCGAGATGATGGGGAAGAATCTATTAAAATACTTCGGAGTTTTTGTGCTCCTTATTTTTCTTCAGCTGTTTCTCTTCAATAATATTCAGCTAAGCGGATATATAAACCCTTATGTTTATGTGCTGTTTATCCTACTGCTACCCTACTCTACTCCCGGTTGGTTACTACTAATCCTGGGTTTTGCTACAGGTTTAATCTTGGATACATTTATGAATACCTTTGGTATGCATTCATCAGCAACCCTGCTGCTGGCTTTTTTGCGACCCTACATGCTAAACCTAATATCTGATAGAGATGACACCGACAGGAAGGGGAGTCCCATAAGGGTAAGCAGTGGTTTCGTTTGGCTTATTAAGTACACTGTATTCCTTGTGCTGGCGCACCACATTTTGCTCTTTATGATAGAGTCGTTCACCCTTTCCACCTTTTTTTCATCGTTATGGCGTGCCATTGTCAGCACATTGGCAACCTCCACTTTTATTGTACTAGGGATTTATTTTACCCTTCGTAAATAGCATTTAATAATCGAGCTGTGCAAACCGTAAGTACCGATAAGCGATACATCATAACCGGAATAATGGTTCTGGCCTTTGTAGTTATAGCTATTCGTTTGTTCCATCTACAGGTACTTGAGCACTCATACCGGATGTCGGCAAGTAATAATGTGCTAAGGTATGTCACTCAGTATCCCGCCCGAGGATTAATTTACGATCGGAATAATGAGCTGCTGGTATACAACCAGGCAGCATACGATTTAATGGTGATTCCTCGTCAGGTAAAACAATTCGACACCCTTGAGTTTTGTGGTATTCTAGGTATTCCAAAAGAACAGCTGGAAACAACCCTTCGCGAGGCGCGCAGGCACTCATCGTTTCGTCCATCCGTATTTCTTAAGCAGCTTTCGGCCGAAAGCTATGCCGTGCTTCAGGAGAAACTCTTTAAATATCCTGGGTTTTATGTTCAGCCTCGTACCTTAAGGGCCTATCCACGTAATATTGCTGCCCACCTGTTGGGCTATGTGGGTGAGGTTGATGATCGAATAATCGCCAATAATCCATACTATCGTATGGGCGATTACATTGGCGTTAGCGGTTTAGAACGTTCATACGAGGAGGAATTGCGGGGAAAGAAAGGAGTGAATGTGTACCTTGTTGATGTTCACAACCACATCAAAGGATCGTACGCCGAAGGACGATTCGATACCATAGCTGTGCTAGGGAAAGATATTACAACTACTATAGATGCAACACTGCAGGAGTATGGTGAGTTGCTTATGCAGAATAAGATTGGTTCCGTGGTTGCCATTGAGCCCTCCACCGGCGAAATTTTGGCCATGATCTCCAGCCCTAACTATGATCCCAATTTGCTCGTTGGTCGACCTCGTACATCAAACTTTAGGATGCTCGAAGCCGATAGCCTTAGTCCACTTTTCAACCGATCGCTAATGGCATTATATCCTCCGGGATCAACATTTAAAATTGTAAATGCGCTTATTGGACTTCAGGAGGGAGTGGTATTCCCTCAAACCAGATACTCCTGCGACGGTGGATACAGGATAGGGCGTGGTGTTGGCTGCAGACATCATATTTCGCCAACCGATTTGATACAGTCCATACAGGTTTCGTGTAATACATACTACTGCCATGTTTTTCGAAATATCATCGATAAGCCTAGCTTGGGTGGTGTTGAGAAAGGTTTTACCAACTGGAAAAACCATGTTGAGTCGTTTGGGTTTGGGAAGAAGCTGAATATTGATCAACCCAACGAGCTGGCAGGAATTGTTCCTAGTATTAGCTTTTACGATCGATATTTTAGAAAAGGCGGCTGGAGTTCATTAACAATTATTTCTTTGGCTATAGGACAGGGAGAACTAGGAACTACGCCACTTCAAATGGCGAACATGACAGCTGCAATTGCCAATAGGGGATTCTACTATACTCCTCATTTGGTAAAGGGTATTGGAGGTGGTGATGCCAAAGAGGCAAGATTTGGCCTGCAAAATTACACCACGGTTGACTCAGCTTGGTTTTCATACGTGATTGAGGGAATGGATAAAGCGGTTCATGCCGAGGGGGGAACAGCCCGCGCTGCGGCAATTCCAGGTATTACAGTTTGTGGTAAAACAGGAACATCACAGAATCCACACGGTAAGGACCACTCGGTTTTTGTAGCCTTTGCGCCCAAAGATAATCCGCAAATTGCCATTGCGGCGTACATTGAAAATGCTGGATTTGGCTCCACGTGGGCAGCTCCAATTGCCAGCCTTATGATTGAGAAGTATCTAACGGGTGAGGTGAAACGCACCTGGGTGGAACAACGAATATTAAACGC
The DNA here is from genome assembly GCA_034003245.1 of Tenuifilaceae bacterium. Lineage (GTDB taxonomy): Bacteria > Bacteroidota > Bacteroidia > Bacteroidales > Tenuifilaceae > Perlabentimonas. The sequence goes on along the minus strand of JAVEYY010000008.1, from coordinate 95,103 downwards.
AGTTTTACTAGATCGCAGTGAGAAGAAATAGCAATTTCTTGAGATGGCTCGATTGGCCTACAGTTATTCTGTACCTTACCTTAATGATAATGGGGTGGGTTAATATTTATGCGGCTGTTTTCTCCGAGGATCACATCAGCATATTCGATACCTCGCAGCGTTATGGGATGCAGTTAGTATGGATTGTTATGGCCATTGGTATTGCTACTGTTATCATGCTAATCGACTCAAGGTTTTACGTGGTTTTTGCAAACTACTTTTACATCTTTATCATAATTATACTTGTTTTTGTTGTTTTCTTTGGGGTTGAGGTTAATGCGTCAAAATCGTGGATTCAGCTGGGAGGTGCTAGGATTCAACCAGCAGAGTTTGCCAAGTTTGCCACAGCACTGGCATTGGCAAAGTATATGAGTTCCTATGGATTTAAGCTGAAATCAGCAGGTTCGTACATTAAAACTGGGCTACTCGTTTTCCTGCCCGTATCACTAATTTTGATGCAAAACGATGCAGGGACAGCACTGGTTTACTCTTCGTTTGTTTTTGTTTTTTACCGCGAGGGGATGCCGCACTGGGTAATGGGTTTGTTAGCCTTCTTTGTTGGGCTTTTCATTGCCGTGCTCTTGTTTAATAAGCTGGTAGTTTTGGTTGGGGTAATTGTTATTACTATAGTGCTATTTGCTATCCTCGGTCGAAAAATTCAGGATGTAATTCGCTTAACCATTGGGTTGTTTGGGATGATTGCCATTCTGTATGGCGCATCGGAATTCTTTAATCTAAATATATCTACATATTACATTGTTCTTGCCCCTGTTGGTTTAATTATTCCAGTGGCCTTGGTGTACTCATTCATAAATAAGGCTAAGTATATTTTGTTCCTCCTGTTTTTCCTTGTGAGCACAACGCTATTTAGTTTTAGTGTCGACTATATTTTTCATAACGTACTAGATGTTCATCATCGTGACAGGATAAACGATTTGCTTGGTATCGATACCGACCCTTTGGGTTGGGGATACAACGTTAACCAATCGAAAATTGCCATTGGATCGGGAGGGTTTTCGGGGAAAGGTTTCTTGCAGGGTACCCAAACTAAGTTCAACTTTGTACCCGAACAAAGTACCGACTTTATCTTTTGCACAGTAGGCGAGGAGTGGGGATTTGTTGGATCGGTAGTGGTTTTAGGCTTGTTTCTTGCATTGTTGCTCCGACTCGTAAAAATTGCCGAAAGGCAAAAGGAGGCATTTACCAGGATTTACGCCTACGGAGTTGTGTCGATATTATTCTTCCACATTGGGATTAATGTAGCCATGACCATTGGGTTGTTCCCGGTTATTGGAATTCCCCTCCCCTTTTTCAGCTACGGGGGTTCTTCGTTGTGGTCATTCACTATCCTGCTCTTTATTCTCCTCAAGCTCGATAGCTCCCGGTTGGACTAGATCCTCTTTCCATCCCGAGGGAACCACGTTGTAGTCGAGTTTTACAAACTCAATTATATCGGGGAAAAATATCAGAAATTGATCCCTGATATATGAGTAGTGGTAGTTTAGCGTTTCAATGGCAAATTTTGTCTCATCGGGCAACGATGTTACCCGGCTCATGATTTCAAGCGCCTGCTCAACTCCCTCTACCTTATGGTAGCTGTACAGCCTGTTGCTTTGTATAAGTAAGGGCAAAAGGTTACGCACCGACTTAGGCAGTTCGCGGTAACGTAAAGCCATTTGATAGTAAAACTTTCGGGTAAAGCCCCTTAGTGGATATGGGGAGAATGTTCCCCAGTATCGAGCCAGAAAGTGGTCAAAAAACACATCCACAACCACGCCAGCGTATTTTCTGTAGCCCTGACGAAAAAGTTGCCGCACCTCAAATGTGGCAGGGTGGGTGTCGGTGTAAAAATCTATTGCTCTGTGCAGGTAGATTCCCTTCTGAACGCCGTCGGGGTAGCGGCTTAGGGACCGGCCTTTCACAAAATCGCCAACAAGGTTGCCCATCCTAACGTCAACATTATCACCGGAAAGATAAAGATGAGCCAAAAAATTCATGTCCTACTACTGTTATGGGTTTGAAAACTGACGATTTTGATTTGCTGGATGTTATTCTTATAACAAATTTCAGTCCACAATCCCATTACACCTTAGTTTCAGCGTTAAAAAAAACAAAAAAAGCCCTGACCTAAAAGTCAGAGCTTTTTGTCGACGAAAACTTAAAAACTAGTATAATTCCACATCGTAAGGAATACGTGCTTGAACGCCCCTGTTTTCAATAATACTTTGGATTCGCTCAAACTGCTTGTATGCCATACCAAATTCCTTCTCAAATAATTTAATCTTTGCAGATCCTGTTAGTTCCTTGATAAGAGCTTGGAAAGGATCTTCCTGCTTGGGTAGTTCCGAAATGCGATATTGTTCAAGGTTCGCTTTTTCGGCAGCAATCTCAATGGCTCGTTCCAGCCCACCAAACTCATCAACCAATTTAATTCCGATGGCATTTGCACCACTCCACACGCGGCCTTGGCCAATCTCATCAACCTGCTCAACGCTTATTCCTCTTCCTGCCGATACGTGACCAATAAACGTGGTGTAGATATCCTCAACACCAAGTTGGCCAACGGCTCTTTCTTCGGCTGTTAGCGGACGATAAATCGATCCAAAATCGGCACTCTTGTTGGTTTTGGCTACATCTACATGGATACCCAACTTCTTGTTCATCCCTTCCTGCACATTAGGATACATGCCAAATACACCAATGGAACCTGTTATTGTTGTTTGACTGGCAACAATAACATCGGCAGGAGCTGCAATGTAGTATCCGCCCGAAGCGGCAACATCACCCATCGATACAATTACGGGTTTAACCTCACGGGCAAGGGCCATTTCGCGCCATATTAGCTCCGACGCCAAAGCGCTTCCTCCAGGTGAGTTAACCCTAAGTACGATTGCTTTTACTGAACTATCGCGACGAGCTTCGCGGATGGAGCGAGCAAAGCCATCGCCGCCAATTTCACCTTCGGTTTTTTCGCCCATTACGATGCTGCCCGATGCGTAAATAACGGCAACCTTCTCCTTGATAAGTCCTTTGTGTTTTCGGGGTGAAGGAACTTTGGCGTACTGCTCTATTCCCACTGAGTTTATGTCTTCTTTCTGTTTGGTGTTGGTGAGTTCTTTTAGCAGATCGATAACCTGATCCTTGTATACTATGCTATCGATTAGCCCATGCTCAAGTGCAGTCTCTGCATTCCGAACGGTAAGATTATCGGCCAGCAGGTTAAGCTTATTTACTTCTAATCCTCTGGCTTGTGCAATTCCATCGACCCAATGATTCCAAATTGATCCCATGTAGGTGAGGATTTGCTCCCGGTTTTCGGGGCTCATCTTATCGTACATAAAGGGCTCAACGGCCGACTTGAATTTACCATGGCGAAGAATTTGCGCCTCAACCCCAAGTTTTGCCAATGCATGCTTGTAGAACATTATCTCGCTTCTTAAACCGACCCATTCAACTACACCAAGAGGGTTAAGCAACACCTTGTCGGAGATTGACGACAGGTAGTAGCTCTTTTGGCCATAAACGTTGCTGTAGCTGATGATGAATTTGCCCGTTTCCTTGAACTTGATAAGGGCATTGCGAATCTCCTCGAGGGTTGCTGCACCACCGGGAATATTCTCATTTTCGATGTAAATCCCTTTAATTTTGTCGTCCTCGGCTGCATTGCTAATGGCCTTAAGTATGTCGTTGAGGCCAATGGTCGATTGCGGTGTAAGACTCATGAAATCGAAGTTTGCCATGGGGTTTTTTGTTCCCCTATCGGCAATCTCCTTGTCAAATTTGATAACCAACATGGAATTTTCCTTTACCTCAGTGGGCTTGTCGGATTTTGACATAACCGTGCCGATAATTCCAAAGAAGATGAAAATTCCGAGGAATGATGTGATTAGCACACCCAGAATTGTTGCTAGTAAGTACTTGAAGAAATCTTTCATATCGCTTTTGGGTTTATGTAGTTAGGTTGCGTTTAAAATATCGAGTTAAAATTATGAAAAAATGTTTTACCGGGGTTGATTTATTTGATTATTTAGGTAAACTTTGCAGAATATTTTCACCACAGAATTACTAGAAATGCATAGAGTTTTTTTATCCATAGGCGGTAATTTGGGCGACAGAGAGGAATACCTTGCCCTAACCCGCGAACAAATAAAGCTTCATATAGGCGAAATTGTTAGCCAGTCCGATATTTATGAATCCGAACCTTGGGGATTTAGCCATCAAAGAACTTTTTTAAATCAGGTGATTGAGGTTGAAACACCACTGTCGGCTTTGTGTTTACTCGATATCTGCAACAAGATTGAAAACCAATTAGGTCGTAACCGGCTGAAGAGCGTTGGTGAGTACGAGGCCCGAACGGTTGATATCGACATACTTTTGTTTGATAGCTGCATTTATACTCTTCCTCCCCTGATTGTACCCCATAGGCATTTGCACGAAAGAATGTTTGTGATGGAGCCTTTGGCCCAGATAGCTCCTAAACTAGTTCATCCACTACTTTGTCAGACTATTGAGGAACTTAAAGGGTTGTGTCAGGATCAGAGTAAAGTTTGGAAGTATAGCCGTTCAGTAAAACATGTTGAGGCATAATATCTGTAGACTTAAAAAGATAAATAGAAAGGGTTGACCAAAGTCAACCCTTTTGTATTGTATGGTTATGCAATACTTTAAAGCTCAATAATTCGACGGCTTATTTCCTGCCCGTTTACGTTCAACTTAACAATGTATACCCCAGCGCCAAGTTGCATTTCCTTCGCCGAGAACTGGTATAGCTTGTCGCCTTCACTCTCAATCCCATTGTGCAAAACATTTACAAGACGTCCATTTACATCGTAAACCGATAGGTTTACCTGGCTTGGCTGAGAAATATCGAACCTAATATTGATAAAGTCTTGATATGGGTTGGGATAGGTCTTTAGTGTTGCGTTAGATGGTTGTACCTCAACATCGAGTGGGTTTGCTCCCTTTTTTAGCGCCACAGGGTTGTATGCGGCTTGAGTAGAGGTAAAGTTTTTTCCGTCGGGGTAGGTTGTTGTGTTTGTAATTAGCACAAGGATTGGGAACCGATGACCATTTACATACCAGCGATAGGTTACGGTTTCTATATCGTACCTGCGATTGTTAAGGGTTTGGTCGAATGCTTTTACCTCTTTTACCCTAAGTGCATTCTCGTAAACCATGTTGCCTGGTAAAAGCAGGGTTCCCATCCCATCACCGTCAACGGCGTAAAGTCCGATTATATCTCCTAACTCCTTTTGATTGGCAAAATAAGTGCCGCTGAATGAGCCAACAAATGAGCTGCCGAATGTAAAGGGGTATCGCATCTTAACGAATGGCTTGTTGTAAACAATTTGAGTTGTCTCATTGGCCGACATAAATCCATACTGCACAATGCCCGTTTGGTCGGAATGAAAAAAGAAAAAGTTTCCAAATTCTTCTAGCATTGTATTGGCCTGTGTGAATATGGCAGCACCCTTTGAGTGGTTTGGATCATTTAGAGTACCCACAAAATCGCGGTTTAGCTTTAATCCCCTGAAATCCCAAACTGCATTTAACCCCGATGGGCCAGGATCGGTGTAGTCGGTAATTTTCATTTCGTTTCTATGGTCTGCAACCAAACCATGGGTTTCGAACTTAAGCACAGTTTGCCCACTAACTAGTAGCGCAAACATTAAGCAAATGCTGGTAAAGTAGAGTTTTCGCATGGTGGACTGTTTGTGGTTATACAAAATAAAGTTACAAAATATTTGAGGTGAATGTAGCTTGCTTTGATGATTTTTACGATATGTTGATTTAAAAGTTTTTTTGCGTGATAATAATTCTCGATACCAGAGTAAAGAGAATGCAGTAAACAATAGTTATTATTGATGCATATAGTAAAGGCATAGACTCTCCTATTAAACCGATTGTTTCCATTTCAGCTTCTGAGCCAGGTATTACCTGCATCATATCGCCCAAAGATATGCCCACAAAATCCGGCATGGGTGTTAAGTTGGCTATAACCTTGGCTGGAAAAAACTTGTCGATTGCATCGGGTGTAAAGGCTCTTACGATTGGTTCGATGGGGAAAAAGTATAGGATAAACGATACAATTGTTATTGCCGGATTCCTGAATATAAAGGCCATTAGCATGGCCATTAGCATATAAGCAAGTGACTGCACAAATAGAACTGGTAGGTAATTAAGCCCGTCAACAATATTCACTAGTTCGTAGCTGGGCGATTTTGCTATACCCATAATTAACCCTGCTGCAAAAACTAGTGCTGTGGTGTATATGGCGAGTATTGAAAAAACAGCACTCTTTCCAATAAGAAGTTGATCACGGGTAAGGCCATCGATAATTTGCTTGCGGAAAGTGCGGAACTGAAACTCGTTTGTTACCAGAATTATTGCAAGTATTCCCAGTAGTAGGTTAAACCAGCTGGCAATCCATGCCAACGTGTTCCATACATGGGGAAACTGTAAAACCTTTTCAATTTGTACACCTTGTATATTTAATTGTATACTCCCAGCAACCAAAACTATTAGGGCGAAAAGGCTGGCATGGAGAATTATTATTGTCCTGAATGACGGGAAGAATAGTGTCTTTACCCTTTCAATATTTAGAATTGTCCAAAACATCGCTGCTGTATATTTTTACTTATTTATTAGATCAAGAAACTGCGCCTCTAATGTTTTCTTGTGAACTTGTATCGACGTGGGAGCCACTCCCATGCCTACTAACCTTGAATTGACATTAGCAATAGTAGTTTGCTCATCAATTGAAAAAAGGACGCTGTCGTTTAGTACCTTCACAACCTCAATCTCGGGGATGCTCCTAAGGGCAGTAAGCAGAATCTGCATATCCTCGGCGGTGATACTTACCATTTGCTTTTCGGTAAGTAGCTCCTTTACCTCGCCCTGTGTAATAATGCTTCCCTCTTTGAGAATAATTACATGGCTGCACACCTTTTCCACCTCGTCGAGAATGTGGCTGGCAAGGATAATGGTTTTACCCTGTTTCGATAGCTGAACTATTATATCTCTTACTTCGGCAATGCCTTCGGGGTCGAGCCCATTGGTGGGCTCATCGAGAATGAGCACCTCTGGATTTCCCAAAAGTGCGCTCGCTAACGCAAGCCTTTGCTTCATTCCCAGCGAGAGTGTGTAATACTTTGAACTCTTACGATTAAGTAGGCCAACTGTTTGCAGCACCTCATCGATTTGGAGTTTGGGAGCCCCTTTGATTAGCGCTGTTATCTGTAAATTCCTATGCAAGCTGAGGTAGGGGTAGAAGTAGGGCATCTCTAGCAGTGCGCCAATGCTTTTGTTACTGTTGCCATTTCCATTGAGATTGAGCCAGGAGTATGTGCCTTGATTTTGATATTTTACACCCAGAATAATTGAAAGCGTGGTAGTTTTCCCGCTTCCGTTTGGCCCTAGTATCCCAACTACCTGCCCTCGGTTAACTTCGAACGATAGGTCTTCGATGGCTTTGGTGTTACCAAACCATTTTGTTAATCCTTCAACTTTGAGTATTGCGCTCACTTTGCCCTGCTTTTTTTGATTGGTTGAGGTATTAGCTTATTTTCGAATGTAATATTATGAATAAATGCTAAATATTAGAAATCGATATAATTGCTAATGTTAAAAAAGATAAACTTTTTATAAGCTGATAGCTCGCGATGGGTTGCAAAAAAATCGCCGACAAGTTATTTGCCGGCGAATAATATTCTGTGAATGGCTTGGGATAAACTAAGTGTAAAGGGATTAATCCTCGTTTTTTAATTACCGAGTTCAGAGATAAACTTTATGCGAACAAGCCTTATCTCCTCCTCGGTGAAGTCCTCTTCGCCTAGGTAATCCAAGGCCTCCTCAATCGATTCGGTTTCAGCCTCGTCCTTAAAGTAATTATAAATCTCCTCTACTTTTTCCTCATCGATTGTGCTTTGGATGTAGTAGTCGATGTTAATGCGAGTCCCAGAGTTTACTATGGCTTCAATTTCGCTAATGAGTTCCACAAACTCTATGTTCTTAGCCTGGGCAATGTCCTCAAGATCCATCTTACGATCGATGCTTTGGATAATATACACCTTCATCAGCGATTTGTTGGCCACGGATTTAACCACCATATCTTGTGGCCGGATTATCTCCTTATCCTCAACATACGATTTTATTAGGTCAATAAATTCTTTCCCGTAGCGCTTGGCTTTCCCGGCTCCAACTCCCGTAATATTTTGTAGTTCCTCTATACTAATTGGGTACTGAATGGCCATATCTTCGAGCGAAGGATCCTGGAAAACCACAAATGGCGGTAGGTTCTTTTTCTTGGCAATTTTTTTACGAAGATCCTTAAGCATTGCCATTAGCTCCTCGTCGGTGGAGCCGCTTTTGCCCGCCTGTCCAACGGTAATATCGTCTTCGTCGGACTCTTCGTACTCGTGATCCTGAGTAAACAATATGTCAAAGGGCTCGTCGATGAACTTTTTACCCTTTTCGGTTATCATTAGAAGACCGTAATTCTCAATGTCCTTCTCAATAAATTTGCCTACTAATGCCTGACGGATTATGGCATTCCAGAACTTAATATCTTTTTCCCCGCCCTCGCCAAACATCTCAAGTTTATTGTGCTTGTAAGATTTTATGGCAGTGGTGAGGTTTCCGCAGAGGATATTGGCAATGTGTTCGGCCTTGAATTTCTCCTTTACAGCAAGAATGGTGTCGAGCAGAAGTTGTAAGTATTCCTTGCCCTCGAACTGCGTTTTAGGATGCATGCAGTTGTCGCAGGCAGTGCAGTTGGGGTCGTGGTACTCCTCGCCAAAGTAGTGCAGCAGCATTTTACGACGACACACCGACGATTCGGCATACGAAACAGTTTCGAGCAGTAGCTGCTTGCCAATTTCCTGTTCGGCGACTGGCTTGCCCTGCATAAACTTCTCGAGCTTCTGAATGTCCTTATAGCTGTAAAAGGTAATACACTTGCCCTCCCCACCATCGCGGCCAGCTCGTCCGGTTTCCTGGTAGTAACCCTCAAGACTTTTGGGAATATCGTAGTGAATAACAAATCGTACATCGGGCTTATCGATTCCCATGCCAAAGGCAATTGTTGCCACAATTACATCAACCTCCTCCATCAGGAACTTGTCCTGATTACCACTGCGGGTAGCCGAATCCATTCCAGCATGGTAGGGTAACGCCTTAATACCGTTTACCTTAAGGGTTTCGGCAATCTCCTCGACCTTTTTACGGCTTAAGCAGTATATAATTCCCGATTTGCAAGTGTTGTTCTTGATGAATTTTATGATTTCGCGGGTGGTATTCACCTTTGGCCTTACCTCGTAGTATAGGTTTGGACGGTTAAACGACGATTTGAATACGTTCGCCTCGAGCATTCCCAGATTTTTTTGAATATCGTGCTGTACTTTGGGAGTGGCTGTTGCGGTAAGGGCAATAATGGGAGCCGAGCCAATCTCGTTAATTATTGGTCGAATTCTACGGTATTCGGGGCGAAAATCGTGACCCCATTCCGAAATACAGTGTGCTTCGTCAATGGCGTAAAAAGATATGGGAACCTGCTTTAGGAACTGAATGTTCTCCTCTTTGGTTAGCGACTCGGGCGCTACGTAAAGCAGCTTGGTTTTGCCGCTAAGCATGTCCTGCTTAACCTTTTGGATTTGCGTTTTGTTGAGCGATGAGTTTAGGAAGTGGGCAACACCATCCTCCATACTAAAGCCCCTCATGGCATCCACCTGGTTTTTCATCAAGGCAATTAGAGGCGAAATGATGATTGCTGTACCCTCGCAAATAAGCGCAGGAAGTTGGTAGCAGAGCGATTTTCCTCCGCCGGTGGGCATCAGAACAAATGTATCGTTTCCTGCAAGTACATTGCGAATAATAACCTCCTGGTTACCCTTAAAACTACCAAAGCCAAAATACTTGCTTAGATGTTCCGATAATGATATTTCTGATTCAAACTTCACTGTTGCCATCTCCTGATGAAATAAATGCTCTTAAATCTTACTTGTAATGTGGAGTAAAATAATTTCCGTTAATTTTGTTTCCTTAAAAATACATAAAAAATCAATTTTTTAACCCCTTTAGTGCTATTCTTTTTATAATGCGGTATAAAAATATCAATAATATTCTTGATTTCGATGGATGTTGATATAAATCATCCATCGGTATTTCTGCCAAATGGATGGTTATTCAACGCGATTTCTATCATTATTAATATATAGCACAATGTTAAACCGGTGGTTGTACTTGTAGTGTTATGTTTTAAAGGATATTTTCAGATTGATTATTATGCCGGAAAGACAATATCTCGTTAACTTTTATTCAGGCTTATGAAGGAAAAAGAGCAATCGACAGAGATGGGTTTTTTGGATCACCTCGAGGAACTTCGATGGGTGCTGGTGCGCTCATTGGTATCGGTTCTTTTGGGTGCCATAGTGGCGTTTATCTTTTCAGGTTTTATCTTTAATCGCTTAATTCTGCTGCCAAAATCTCCCGAATTTTTAACCAACAGGATCTTATGCGCTCTGGCGCAAATGCTCGATTCCCCTGCCCTTTGTATCAATTCGGAATCGCTTAATATTATCAATATCAACATGGCGGGGCAGTTTAACGCGCACATCATGGTTTCGGTCTATGTGGGGATTGTAATTGCATTTCCATACATTGTTTACCAGTTTTGGAAATTTGTGAGTCCTGCTCTATACGAGAACGAAAGGAAAAAAACGCGTGGTGCAGTTTTCTATATTTCTGCTCTTTTTATTGTTGGAGTTCTTTTTGGGTACTACATAATTTCGCCCCTAACTATACATTTTTTAGGAGGCTATAGCGTGTCGGGGGAGGTAACCAATCAGATTAACCTGAACTCGTTTATTGCATCGGTTACATCGGTTACTCTTGCTACGGGGATACTTTTTGAGTTGCCAATTCTAGTAGTTTTCCTGACTAAGGCAGGGATTGTTACGCCAGCTTTTCTGCGGAAGTATCGTAGGCATATATTTGTTCTGATAATGGCTGTTGCAGCCATTATTACGCCCCCCGACATATTGAGCTTGCTGCTGGTTACGCTACCCCTCTGGCTTCTTTTTGAGGCTAGCATTGTACTGTCGGCAAGGATTTACCGAAGGAAAGTTCGTGCAGAGCAAGGTAGGCAGTAGTATGAAATAAGTCTTAGGGTTAAACTTGTTCGGCTTGCAGAAGTTTCTATCTGCGAAGCTCAAAGTTTTGACCCAGGTAAACCTTACGAACCTCTGGATCCTCGGCAAGTTCCTCGGCAGTGCCTGCTTTAAGTATCTCCCCCTCAAATAGCAAGTATGCTCTATCTGTTATACTTAGGGTTTCGTGAACGTTGTGGTCGGTAATTAGGATGCCAATATTCTTATCCTTTAGTTTGGCCACAATCGACTGAATGTCCTCAACGGCAATGGGATCAACGCCAGCAAAGGGCTCATCGAGAAGGATAAATTTTGGTTCTAGCGCCAAGGCTCGGGCAATTTCGGTACGGCGTCTTTCGCCACCGCTAAGCTGAATACCAAGGCTTTTTCGGATTTTTTGGAGGCCAAACTCGTTGAGCAGCGATTCAACCTTATCGCGTTGGTAATCCTTGGTAAATGATGTCATCTCCAGAACAGCCCTTATGTTGTCCTCCACGCTTAACTTGCGGAATACGGAGGCTTCCTGTGCTAAATATCCAATTCCCATTTGTGCCCGGCGATAAACGGGTTCCGTTGTAATCTCCTGATCGTTAAGGAAAATACTTCCTCCATTGGGCGTTACCAAGCCTACCATCATGTAAAATGTTGTGGTTTTTCCTGCTCCATTAGGGCCTAAAAGACCAACAATCTCGCCCTGTTTTACCTCCACAGAGGCTCCTTTTACAACTGTTCTAGATCGGTATCGCTTAACCAGATTCTTGGTGTGTAGCCGCATGCGCTCATCCATAGTTTTGGGAATTTTCGACAAATTTATAAAAAGAGTTCAAGTTTATGCAGTAATTACCTTTAAAGACTTTTAATTGCAGAAGATACTGGTTTTTTCAGGATGTTGTGCCAAAGGCCATGTTATTGGTGCTTTTTTTTAATCCGGCAGGTATGTTTCTTAACACAAATGCTTTAAGTGTCAGATATACAGGTATAAAAAGTTGTATCGTAATTGTAACCAAAGATGTGAAATGTAATTTTTTTTGTTATTCCTTTCGTCTCACGCATAAACATATAATTTTGTTGGGCGTTTTTTTAAGAACGTGTTTTAGATTTTATTATCAACATAGTATTTAATTTAAAATTAACAAGTTTATGAGTAAACGTAATGTAGTTATTATTGGTGCAGCGGGAAGGGATTTTCATAATTTCAACACTTTTTTCCGCAATAACGATCAGTACAATGTGGTAGCGTTCACCGCAGCCCAAATCCCCGACATCGATGGGCGTAAATATCCAGCTGAGCTTGCCGGCGCTCTCTATCCAGCCGGTATCCCAATTGTGGCAGAGGAAGAGCTTGAGGAAATTATTAAGGAAAAGAACGTGCACGACTGTGTATTCTCCTATAGTGATGTGAACTATAATCACGTAATGAGAATAAGCTCCACGGTTAATGCTGCTGGAGCTAATTTTTTGCTTTTAGGTCCTAGCGAGACCATGATTAAAAGCACCAAGCCCGTAATTGCCGTTGTTGCTACAAGGACTGGTTGCGGAAAATCGCAAACCTCACGGAAGGTAATTGAGCATCTAATGGCACAGGGGCTAAAAGTGGTTGCTGTACGCCACCCAATGCCTTACGGCGATTTGGTTGCTCAAAAAGTTCAGCGCTATGCTAAGGTTGAGGATTTGGCCAAGCATAAGTGTACCGTTGAGGAGATGGAGGAGTACGAACCACACGTGGTTCGTGGAAACGTAATCTATGCAGGTGTCGACTATGAGGCAATCCTTCGTGATGCTGAGAAAGATCCCGACGGTTGTGATGTAATCCTTTGGGATGGTGGAAATAACGACTTTGCTTTCTACAAACCCGATTTAACCATAACAGTTGCCGATCCGCATCGTGCCGGAAACGAGATTTGCTACTACCCCGGCGAGGTTAACCTCCGTTTAGCCGATGTGGTGGTTATTAATAAGATGGATTCGGCTGCACCCGAGGGTATTCAAATTGTTCGCGAGAATATTGCTAGCCGCAACCCCAATGCAATTGTGGTTGATGGGGCATCGCCCATTACCGTTGATAAACCAGAACTTATTAAAGGCAAACGTTGCCTAATTGTTGAGGATGGACCAACCCTGACCCATGGTAATATGAAGATTGGTGCAGGTACTGTTGCTGCTCGTAAGTTTGGCTGCAGCGAGGAGATCGATGCCCGTCCTTTCCTTGTGGGTAAACTTAAGGAAACTTATGAGATTTACCCTTCGATTGGTAAAATATTACCCGCAGTGGGTTATGGTGAGCAACAACTTAAGGATTTGGAGGCAACCATTAACAATACTGATTGCGATACAGTGGTAATTGGTACTCCCATCGACTTGTCGCGTATTATAAAGATTAAAAAACCCGTAACACGCGTTCATTACGATTTGGCTGAGATAGGAAAACCCGATTTAAAGGGCGTTTTGGAAGATTTTGCAAAAAAACACAACCTTAAGAAGTAATTTTTGTTCTTAATAGCAGAAAGAGTCACTCCCTAAGGGGTGGCTCTTTTTTTTGAAGTATATTTAATGTGTAATCAGCTTATAAGATGCTTTGCATACAATCGGACACAACTAACCCCTACTTTAACATTGCCAGCGAGGAGTACCTGCTAAAATCCTTTAGCGAGGATGTGTTTATGCTATACATCAACAAACCATCGGTAATTGTTGGGAAGCATCAGAATACCCTCGCCGAAATTGATTCTCAACTTGTAAAACAGAAGGGGATTAACGTGGTTCGTCGGCTGTCTGGTGGGGGCTCCGTTTACCACGATTTTGGAAATTTGAACTTTACTTTTATTCGAAACGGCAGCGATGGCAAACTGGTCGATTTTAGAGGCTTTACCCAGCCTATCGTTGATTTACTTGGAGAACTTGGGGTGATTGCTACATTTGAGGGGCACAATAGCCTGTATGTCGATGGCAAAAAAATTTCAGGTAATGCCGAGCATATTTTCAAGAATCGGGTGATGCACCACGGAACTTTGCTGTTTGATGCTGATATGCAAACCCTAGCCGAAGTACTCTACGTAAATGTCAACAGGTACTCCGATACTGCTGTAAAATCTGTACGAGCTAAAACAGCTAATCTGAGCGAGTATTTACCTCAACATTTCACCATAGAGAGTTTTGCAACCCTTTTGATGGATTATATGCTGCGCACGACTACGGGTTCGGAAAAATATGAGTTAAGCCGGATCGATCATGACGCTATCGATAAGCTGATCGCTGAGAAGTATAGTAAGTGGGACTGGAATTTTGGATATTCCCCAAGTTACGCTTTTTCGCGCAGGGTTTTTCTAAATGTTACATTTGTTGAAGTGGCGTTGAGAGTTGAACGAGGTGTGATTTCAGAAATTCAGTTCCCTGAGAATTTATTGAATTTACCCTACTTTAAAGATTTGTCCACGGCTCTTATGGGGGTAAAACATACCGAGGAAGATGTGGCCGAGGCTCTGGCAATAATAGAACTTCCCGAAGTCGAACGTCAATCGCTTCTTAGCTCGCTGTTTTAGTTTACCGGTGAAATGCAGAGTCGGGTCTAAAGAAAACCCTTTCATCGAGAATGAAATCAAATGACTCGGGCGGTAATGCAGAAGCCACCCTAAGACTGGTATCCATAAAAAACAGAAGCTCTCGGTTAATGGTTTCGCCAGCAATGTTGGTCTCCTGGAATTTATGGGGAATTAGGTAACCCATCAAATCGCCTTTGTACTTGGCAATCTCGGCGTTTAGGCTGTCGAGTTTATGCTTGTCGCCCGATAATTTACTGGCTTCCAATTCATCGGCTATTTGAATTGATAGCTGCAGAGTTTGGCTCGTTTTGTGGTAGCGGGGCGTTAAATCGCCAAAAACAATGGCTTTGTAGTGGGGATACTCATTACTTTTAATCATCCACTTCTTAATGGCATCCTCGGCAATTTCCTGTTTGCTCTGCAATACTTTATCCTGCTTTGGCGGTTTGCTTGTGCAGCCTATAGAACCATAAACAAGGATTATTGAGGTGATAAGTATAGTAATTCGTGATCTCATAACGAGGTGAGTTTATGGTTGCAAGTTAACAAAATGGTGATAATATTTTCACTAACTACCCAAAAAAGATATCCCGGCTAACTATTCGTTGCCGGGATATAAAGTATATCTTGCTAACTCTACTTTTTCATTTGCTCAGCAAAGTACTTGTAGAAAAGAGGGATGGTTTGAATTCCCTTGAAAAACTGCTCCAGCGGGTAATTCTCGTTGGGTGAGTGAATGGCGTCCGACTCGAGACCAAAACCTAAAAGGATTGTTTTTGTTCCCAATTTCTCCTCAAAGGTGCTGATAATTGGAATACTTCCACCGCTGCGGTAAGGAATTGGGCGTTTGCCAAATGTGTCTTCCATAGCCTTGCTTGCTGCCTGGTAAGCTGGGCTATCTGTTGGAGATACGTACCCTTGTCCACCATGCAGATAGGTGACCTTAACCTTAACATATGGAGGAGCAATTGCCTCGAAGTGCTTGCCGAAAAGTTCGGCAATTTTCTTGTGATCCTGGTTAGGTACTAGGCGCATCGATATTTTTGCGTATGCTTTTGCTGGTAGTACGGTTTTGGCGCCTTCGCCAATGTAACCGCCCCAGATACCGTTTACATCGAGGGTTGGACGAATACCAACTCGCTCAAGGGTTGTGAAGCCCTTTTCGCCCCATACCTCTTTAATGTCAAGAGCCTTTTTATAATTCTCCTCACTAAAAGGAGCCTTGGCCATCTCGGCACGCTCGGTGGTGCTAACCTCCATCACATCGTCGTAGAAACCAGGAACGGTGATATGGTTGTTTTCGTCGTGTAACGAGGCTATCATCTTGTTAAGGATGTTGATTGGGTTGGCAACCGCTCCGCCAAAAAGACCTGAATGGAGATCCCTGTTGGGGCCAGTTACTTCAACCTCAACGTACGAAAGGCCTCTAAGACCAGTAGTTATTGAGGGATCGTCCTTACCAAGAAGCGAGGTGTCGGATACTAGGATTACATCAGCCTTAAGCATTTCCTTATTCTGATCGAGCCATTTTCCAAGGTTTGGAGAGCCTACTTCCTCTTCGCCCTCAATCATAAATTTCACATTGCAGGGAAGAGTGTTGGTTTTTAGCATTAGTTCAAAAGCCTTTGCGTGCATAAAGCCTTGCCCTTTATCGTCATCGGCTCCGCGAGCCCAAATTTTTCCATCCTTCACTACAGGCTCAAATGGCTTGGTGTTCCATAAGTCAATGGGATCAACAGGCATTACATCGTAATGCGCGTATACCAGCACGGTTGGGGCCTTGGGATCGATAATCTTTTCGCCGTATACCACAGGATGGCCATCGGTTGGGAAAACCTGAGCCTTATCGGCGCCAGCGCTAAGAATTTGATCGCGCCAGTACTCGGCACACTTCTGCATGTCGGGTTTGTGGTCGGCAATGGAGCTGATTGAAGGGATGCGGAGCAACCCAAATAACTCGTCGAGGAAACGATCCTTGTTCTCCTCCACGTACTTCTTAATGTAATCCATAGTTGTTATTTTGATTTGTTAAAAATTTTTTCGTGCCGTAATAATAGTGAATAACGGGAACTTATCCTAAAATAATGGCGCTCTTCCGCTCTCCAGTTGCTCTATAACATAGTGTAAAACCTTCGAATGAGCCATTTGGTTCATCAGCTAAAAATTGTGAAAGGCGACACACTAAAACGCAACGTTAAAATCTGAAGTAAATAAAGGGTTGCAGGTTGGCCGATTTAAATTGGAAGACTAGTAAGGCCATTATTATCACTATTATGAGCTTTAGCCACAGTGGGGTTTTTATAAATAAACCTCGGTAAAACTCCTTCCATGATACGGGCAACCAGTGAATAATTAGTGCAATGCCCGTAAGACTTAGAACCGGTGAGTAGGAAAGAATTATCTCTCCGAACGATTGCCAACCAAAGCGACTAGCTATTTGCCTTAGCATATCTGTTGCTTTACCAATACTCTCGGCTCGGAAAAACACCCAGCTGAGGCATACTATGTGAAAAGTGATAAAGGCGGAGAGGAGTCTTTTCCATTTTGGCGATGGAGACTCGGTTTTTGGATACAACTTCAACCATAGCTTATGGAGAGCCAGCGAAGCGCCATGAATGCCTCCCCAGATAACAAATCGAATACTTGCCCCATGCCATAATCCTCCAAGTAGCATGGTGATTAGCAAATTGGCATAGGAACGAACGGTGCCTTTTTTGTTTCCTCCCAAGGGGATGTATAGGTAATCGCGTAACCACGACGACAGCGAGATATGCCATCGGTGCCAGAAATCGGTAATGCTAATCGCCTTGTAAGGCGAGTTAAAGTTAATGGGCAATCGAAATCCTAGCAGTAGCGCTACTCCAATGGCCATATCAGTATAGCCCGAAAAATCGCAGTAAATCTGAACTGAGTAGCCATACGTTGCCAGCAAATTCTCAAAACCCGAGTAGCTCAACGGACTCCCGAATACTCTATCAACAAAGTTGATGGAGATATAATCGGAGATTATCACCTTTTTTATCATTCCGTTGATAATTAGGAAAATCGCATGGCCAAACTCCCGTTGCGTGAGGCTGTACCGCTTATAGAGTTGAGGAATGAACTCGGCTGCTCTAACAATGGGGCCTGCCACCAGTTGGGGAAAGAACGAGACGTAGAACCCAAAGTCGATGATATTTTTAACGGGTTCCACCTTCCTTCTGTAGATATCTACTGTGTAGCTAATGGTTTGAAAAGTAAAAAACGAAATCCCCACCGGAAGAACTATTGAAGTAACATCGAAAGAAGTGCCTGCTATACTATTAGCCCAATTCGAAAGGAAGTTAAATGCTTTAAAGTTAGTGCCAAGCAGGGCGTTAATAGTATCGGTAAAAAAGTAGCTGTACTTGAAAAATGAGAGAACTGCCAGGTTAATGAACACGCTTGTGGTAAGGTAGAACTTCTGTTTCCACTTAACCTGCGATGAGTGAATCAAAAGTCCCAGCGTGTAGTCGCAAATTGTTGAGAATATGAGAAGAATAAAAAAAAGTCCGCTGGCCTTAAAGTAGAAAAACAGGCTAAAAGTGAGCAGGTAGGCGGTTCGTAGGTAGCGTTTTTTGTATACAATAGAGTATCCAAGTAAAAGTAAAGCGAAGAATAGCCAGAATGCCCCCTCGGTGAAGATGAGGGGTTGGCTCTCCTGGTAGCCGACAAACTGTTTTATGTAATCCCAAATATTAGTCATCTGTTGACGTTGGGTTGATTTTTACAAGGATAGATTTTTCGCCAGTTAGTTTGTAAAGCGCATCGAAAAGCATGGCGCCCTTAAATTTATAGCCCTTTCGGTTCAGATGTAGCCTGTCGGGTGCGCTAAACCCATTGTCAGCCCAGCTATTTATGCTACCAGTGCCACCCATGGCCGAGTGAAAATCCCAAACACCACACCCAAGTTCTGCCGCTACTTTTATAATCTGTTCTCGAGCTAGTTCAATGGAAGGGTTTGGTTTGTTTCGATTTATCAGATGATCGCCAGGAGTTGAAAGTATTATTATTATGTTGGGCAAGGTTTTACGAACTCGTTGGATCAGGTTTTGTAAGTTTTCGCCAAAAGAAATTGGGCAAAATTGGGGATTGTACGAGTCGTTTGTTCCCAATGAGATTATTACTAGATGAGGATTTGCATCAGAAATTTGTCTAATAATGCTTTCCGATTGCAAGAATGTGCTTACCGATGCCCCATTTACACCTGCAGCATTGTAAATCACCTTCGACTTACTGTTAATCAGATCAATTCCCAGAAGCCGAACATATCCGCTATTACTTTTCCCCCAGTCGAAACCAATGGTTACCTCGTTGCTGGGCTCAGCCATTTGATAGGTTGCGCTGTGCGTTTGCCTTTGGTTTGTTTGCCACTCCTTTCGGGTTAGCGGAAAGATGCTACTATCGTTAGCCTCGAAGTGAATCTTAACTCTATCAAATTTTTGATTTTCGACATCAGGCTTAAGCCTGAGGGTGAATTCGCTGGTTGGATCGATGGTAGTTATGGCTATCCCAGCCATGCCAATATTCCGAATGTTAGTATCCCTAATCCATTTCCCTTGGAAAGTAACCTCGTAGTCGTCGGGGTTGTTTGAACCTATTATGGAGTAAGGGAATGTGAACCCACGTACTGGATGCTCATCTTTAAACCAGGTTGCCAGTAGCCTACGAGTTTCTCCGGTAAACACATCTGCCTGCACGTGAGAGTCGCCAAGATGTAATATTTTTAAGGGTTCAACCCCCTTAGGTACATCTGTCAGCAGTTTGGCGAGTTTTTTCTCCTGATCTATAGCGGTGCCAAATTCGATTTTATTGAAATCAATATTTATAAAGTTGGGTGATTCAATCGTTTCCATGCGCGATGTTTGAGTCAGCAGTTCGTTTGGTTTTAGTATTACAAGAAAAACAATAAACGATGATGCTAATGCAGCCAGAATGGCCGCTATGACAAATATCTTTAAGTTTACACCACTCTCTTTATTTTTCCCCATTTCTTCCGAAAGAATTGTTTATAATATCAAAATGCTGAAACATATATTAATTATAATAATGAAAATGCATTTACTATTATTGATTGTTTTCCTTTGTTGAAATATATTTGTTGAATGACTCCATCAGGGAGGAGTAGAACATTTCGGCAATTAGATTTGACCCTCGTAGGGTGAAGTGAATAAAATCCTTGGAGGCCAATGGTGGAGTTGCAAATGTCCAGGCGGGCATGGAATTTTGTCCTCCCATAGCTGAGTAACAATCCCAAAAAGCTGCACCTGCCCTGTGGGCAGCATTTCTTTGTGCATCCCTTATCTTCTCGATGTTTGGATACGATACGAATTGTCCACCCTCACGACGCGCCATATCAGAAACTCCGATGAGAAGAACAGCAACATTTGGCCTTGCTCGTTTTATGGCTAGTATCTGCTGGTACATCTGGTTTTCGTAGTAGGTATAGCTCTCTACAATATGTGGTACCACATTTACTCCAAACTGAAGAATCACCAACGAAGGCTTAACTAGGCTAAATGCTTGTCGTAGCGATTTATCATCGGCACGAGTAAAGTCGATTCCAGAACTACCCCTGATGGCAATATTGTCCACAACAATCCCCTTGGGCGATTCCAACGAAACGCCAAACACCATTGGACTCTCGTCTCCTTTAAAGTCAATCTGGAAACTTCGCTCCGAAAGGGGTGTACTCCAAACCTGCTGTTCAATTTTTGCATTTGG
Organism: Tenuifilaceae bacterium; assembly: GCA_034003245.1. GTDB lineage: Bacteria > Bacteroidota > Bacteroidia > Bacteroidales > Tenuifilaceae > Perlabentimonas. The sequence continues at coordinate 74,639 of JAVEYY010000008.1, read as the reverse complement.
TGCTACCATTTCGGCCTCTTGGGTTTTGCCATTGTAGGTAAGCGATACCATAAATGGTTCGCTTCCGTGCCCATACATTATGCGACATTGAGTGAAATTTCGGGGTGATGACCCGCTGGAGCCTCTACGTTCGATAGAAATCCAAGCTTCGTTAAATCCACCCTTTGACAATCGGCGTGATGAAGTGTACACGGAGTACCCACCCATGATGCCAAATCGATTATCCACAGCACCGCGACCAAGGTCGGTTAAGAGAACTTGCTTCCAATTTGACGATGAAGTTTGGAAAATTCCGCCAGGTTGATAGCTGTGGGGAACAGCATGAACAAGTCCTATTCCAGTACCACCAAATCGGCCCTGTAGCCTAAGCCGTAAGAATGAAGTAATCCTGTCTCCCTCAATTTGTGAATCGCCAAAGTGCATCACTCTCACCTGTTGCTGGGATGCTTTACCAGAAGCTAATGAGTTAAAAAATGTTTCCAAAGCCGAAAATGATGAATCGGGGAACTCTATGGGGACAAGCCTGTTTTTAAGAATATCGGCAGTAATACTCATGGGTGAGCCTGAGTGCGATATGCTTAGAGAGTCGGAACTGGCTGTATCTGATAAGGCAAAAATATCTGTATCAGTCCAAATAAAAGATGTGTCTAGATTGATGCTTTGGGCTGTAATGCTGTCGAGATACTGCTCGAGCAGAGCAAGCTCCGGGTTAAGGGTAAAATCTTCGGAAGAGCCAGAATGGTTAATGTTGAATATGGATAAAGGGGAGGGAATGGTAATTGTAATTGACCCTATTTTAATTCCATCCCTAGGGAAAAGCAAGCTGATAACAGATATTGCCAGAAGGATCGAGAGGAGCATTAAGAAAAGCTTAATGGGCTTAAGCATAGGGATATTGGGATTATTTGAAGTTTTTCAGATCTAAATATACAATGTTTTGGTATACGTTAGAGCTGAAAAACTTCGGATATCCCCCTTTTTATTAACTCTTGGGCTTTATTTTTAAGGTTTGACCTGGTACAAGCCTGTCCGTGGTTAGGTTATTTATGCGTTTTATGTCGGCTGTGCTTATGCCGGGATATTGCTTGGCGATATCCCAAAGGGTATCACCACGTTGTACCCGATAGTAAATGTAGTTCTGATCGGCACCCGCTGGAGCAGCAGTTTGACCCGATTGTTTGGCTATCCGGGCAGGTACGTAAATTGTCAGGTTTTGTCCAATTCTAATCATGTTGCCTCTGATGTTATTCCATCCTCTAAGCTGCGCAACTGTAACCTTATGCCTTCCGGCTATGGTTCCCAAAACATCGCCCTCCTTCACGCGATATCTTATGCGTTGGCTTCCGCTAGGAATATCGTGAGCATAGGAAGCTGAGTATCGACTCGGATTAATAACATTTTTGGGGTTGAAGTAGATGGAGTCCTTGTAAGCAAAAATCTCTTGCTGCCTATCGATGAATGGCCCAATGGCCTCGAAGGGGAGTTTAAGTGACATCTGCTTTTGCTTGGCTGGTATTATATCAATTTTATACTGAGGATTTAGATCGCGGAGCGTTTTCAGTGGGATGTTAAGCACGTTTGCAACCTGCTCGAGGTGTAGCATTCCCGAAATCATTACGGTATCGATAGTAGATGGCAGGGTCATTGGCACGGGCTTTAGGTTGTGCTCCTTGTGGTAGGCAAAGGCATACGTTGCAGCAATAAATGCGGGAACGTAGCCACGGGTTTCGCGGGGAAGATAGTAGTAGATATCCCAGTAGTTTCGCTTTCCTCCAGCACGTCGGATTGCCTTGTTCACATTACCGGGGCCACAGTTATACGCCGCTATTGCAAGGGTCCAATCGCCATAAATTGAGTACAAATCCTTAAGGAATCGTGCGGCAGCATGGCTCGCAGCAATTGGATCGCGACGTTGATCGATATATGAGTTTACGGTAAGGTTATACATCCTACCTGTACCATACATAAACTGCCAGATACCTGTTGCCCCTGCACGCGAAACTGCACGTGGGTTCAAGGCCGATTCAACCACCGCTAGTATCCGCAGCTCGATAGGCATTTGGTAAAGATCCAGAATCTCCTCGAAAATGGGGAAGTAGAAGTCGGCAAGGCCCAGCATTACCTGTACTTTTTCCCTCTGTCTGTTGGTGTAGACGTTGATAAAATTACGAACGATGCTGTTGTATGGCAGATCGATGATGGAGTTAATCTCAGCCAGGCGCATAATGTACATAGAATCGGGGAGCATGCCTACAGGTGAGAAAGTGCTATCGGGTTCAACAACGGAGAGCATATTTGCGGTATCCTGACCAGCCTGAACGTACCATAGGTTTAGCATGCTGTCGAGGTTGGTGCTAAACGACGACATTAGCCCAAGCCCTTCAAGAGATGTGTCCTTGAGGCCGGGAATGGTGTCGCGATTTGCATAGGACGATGTTGAGCAGGCAAAAATTATGGCCAAGGCCACTGATAGTGCAATCCGTTTCATAGTTATTAAAAGTTGAAGTTTAATCGAAGCCCTAAAGTTAAGCTGGAATGGGGGTTATTTGCAAATGCGCCATCAAAAATTATGGGTTCAAAGTTAAATGCCAGATCATCGCTAATATCCCAATAGTGAAAATGTGCATCAACGTAAGCATCAATAATGTTGAGCAGGTAAAAACCAGCCATTCCAATTATGGCCAAATCCCTATTGCGCCGATAGGCATCGCGCAGGTATATCAAGTCGGCTTGTGTTCTTATGGGGCCAAACTCGTTATCGGGGTAAAGTTTAAGGGCTGTTCCCATCCGTTTATACCCTCGCTGGTTAAAGTCGATAACGTAGTATATGGATGCAATACCGCCGTAAACAAACGGTACTTTCCAGAGTTTCTGGTTGTAAATTTGTCCCATTCCTGGGATTAATGCCGATAGCAAGGTTGCTGTTTGTGGCGAATGTTTCCCTTTGTTGTATACAACCAAAGCATCGGCAACGCTAGCTGCGTAGAAAAATCCTGCTCCAACATAGAATAAATTTCGTTGCATACGTTGCTGAGTCCATTTCTCCTCGAAACGAAACTTTTCCTCCGGGCTATAGTACGGAAGGTTGTATTCGTCGATTGTGGCGTGATACCTTTTGTTTGCTTGAACCCCCATGTACAGCATCGATCCCATTCCTGCATAAAACACCGGAGCTTTCCAGTATTGCCTGTTAATTACTTGACCAGAGCCAGGGAGAAACTGTGCGGCCAGCCAGAGCTGCGTGGACGATAATGAATCCTTTTTTACCTCTGGTTGCTGAGCAGATGCAGGTAAAGTGCAAATAAACAAAAGTAGGGCAACCAGTAGGTGTTGCCCTTTGCTAATGATTATACTCTTGAAATGTGAATGCCTTGCCAATGCCCTAAAATGAAGTTCTATTGGATGGAAACGGGAAAACGATGGTATTATTACTCGCTGAAGCGATTAAAACGTTCCATTATCTCCTCTAGTTCACCATGAGTGCGGTAGTTTATTACAATTTTTCCACTACCCTTTTTCCCGGGTTTAACCTCAACACCCCATCCAAAGAAATCCTGAAGTTTTTTCTGAAAATCGGTTAGTTCCACAGGAGTTTCACCATCTTCTTCAGGAGTTGGTTTTTCATTGGGTTGAGGTTGAACTGGTGCGGCGATAAGCTTGGCCAACTCCTCGGCTTTGCGTACCGAGAGGTCTTCCTCAATAATCTTATGGAAAATATCAATCTGGCTTGCCTTGTCCTCAAGCGAAACTAGAGCGCGGGCATGACCCATGGATAGCTTGCGTTCCTTCAGGCCAAGCTGAATCTCGGCAGGGAGTTTAAGCAGGCGAAGGTAATTGGTAACGGTTGCCCGTTTTTTACCAACTCGTTCCGACAGGTTGTCGTGGGTAAGCTTGCACTCATCGATTAACCGCTGATAGCTAATGGCTACCTCAATGGCGTCGAGATCCTCGCGCTGGATGTTTTCCACGAGGGCCATTTCGAGCATGCCCTGATCGTTGGCAGTACGAATAAATGCAGGAACTGTATCGAGTTTTGCCAACTTGGCTGCACGCAGACGTCGCTCACCAGATATAAGCTGGTATTTGTCGCCTACCTGTCGAACGGTGAGGGGTTGAATTATTCCAAGTTCACGTATTGAATCCGAAAGTTCCTCTAGTGCAACTTGGTCGAACGTGGTACGAGGTTGGTATGGATTTGCTTCAATCTTGTTGATATCAATTTCCTTAACCAAATCGTTGCTGGAACTCTTTTCCTCAGCCTTTGCGTCGGCTCGTTGCTGTGGTGTCTCGGCTTCTTCAATCAGAGCTCCAAGGCCTCGTCCTAATGCCATTTTCTTAACCATCTTTAAATCTGTCTTTGTTATCTATGCTGGTGTTACTTTTGGGCTGCTGGTTCGGGAACTTCATTCTTTTGAATGAGTTCGCGGGCAAGGTTTAAGTAGTTTGTTGAACCGGCTGAGGCTGCATCGTAAAGGATTACGGGTTTGCCATAGCTGGGCGCCTCGCTGAGCTTAATATTACGCTGAATAATGGTTTCGAAAACCATGGTTTGGAAGTGTTTCTTCACCTCATCTACCACCTGGTTCGATAGGCGTAGGCGCGCATCGTACATGGTCAGCAGGAAGCCCTCAATTTTAAGTTCTGGATTCAGGCGGGTTTGGATTATCTTGATAGTGTTGAGCAGTTTGCCTAGTCCTTCAAGGGCAAAGTACTCGCATTGTACGGGAATTATTACCGAGTCGGCAGCCGAAAGCGCATTAACGGTGATTAGTCCTAACGATGGAGAACAGTCGATTAGGATATAATCGTACTTATCTTTAATCTTTTCGATAACGCCCTTAAGAATTTTCTCGCGGTTGGGCAGGTTAAGCATTTCAATCTCAGCACCAACTAAGTCGATATGTGAAGGGATCAACTCCAGCCCCTCAATCTCGCTCTTAAGGATAGTGTCGTTGGGGTTAACCTCATCAATTAGGCATTCGTATATGCTTGTTTTTATGTTTCTTAGATCAAAGCCTGTTCCGGAAGTAGCATTGGCCTGAGGATCGGCATCGATGAGCAGAACCCTTTTCTCGAGTACCGCCAAGCTGGCAGCTAGGTTAATTGCAGACGTGGTTTTACCTACGCCGCCCTTTTGATTAGCTAGTGCTATTACTTTTCCCATAACGTAAAGAGTTTGTTTCAGTTGATTTTTAAGGCCACAAAGTTACCCGATGAGCCTGATTGAGCGTAATTTTGGTGGCCGCTAATATAAACAATGACCCCGAACTTACCAACATGTTATTAACAATTCAGACCCTAGAACTTTGCAAAAATAGTTAAAGTTTTTGAAAGATTTACTCCGGGTTATCGACCCCAATTCTATTATACCCATATTATGTATATTTTAGCTGAAATTTTTTATCGATGGATAAATCCTGGTTTGTGATTGTTAATCCTACGGCAGGATCGGGTAGGGGAGAGCGCGATTGGCCTGAAATTATGGCTTTATTCCGTAAACATGGCATAAAATTCGAGTTTGCCTTTACACAGCGGAAACACCATGCAGTGGAGTTAGCTGTTTTGGCAATTCGCAAGGGCAATCGACAAATTATTTGCGTTGGGGGTGATGGCACACTCAACGAGGTGGTGAATGGAATTTTTATTCAACGGGTTGTTCCAACTACAGATGTTACCATAGCAGTAGTTGCGGTGGGTACTGGTAACGATTGGGCCCGCACGTTCACGGTGATTGGCGATTACGAGCAAAACGTAAAGTATATTAGAGATGGGAAAACCTTCTTGCAGGATGTGGGGAAGGTTGACTACTTTGAGGCGCGAATTAAGCACTCCCGATATTTTGCAAATGCCGCAGGCATCGGTTTCGATGCCGAGGTGGCGCTCACAACAAACGCACTAAAGGAGGAGGGTGAGCAGGGCCGTTTCCTTTACTTGTTGAGCATTCTAAAAACCCTTGTGGCCTATCGACCCTCGGTGGCAAAAGTGCAAATCGATAGCCATAGCTATGGGGGGTTGGTTTTTAGCGCTACGCTGGGTATTGGAAAGTATAATGGTGGCGGTATGATGCAGGTACCAAACGCCACCCCAAACGATGGAATGCTTGAAGTTACCCTAATCCAAAAAGTTAACCGTTTCAGTGTTCTCAGGAATATCTTTCGGCTTTACAATGGGAATATTCTTAAACATCCAAAAATTTTTGGGTATCAGGCAAGGCAAATGAGAGTAACATCAAAACCTCCATTCAACCTTGAGGTCGATGGCGAGTCGTTGGGTACATCGCCTTTTGTTTTCAGTGTTGTACCGCAGGGTATTAGGGTTGTAGTAGGGGCAGATTTTAAGCTAGTTGGCGGCCCGCAAACGGCAATCTACAGCGAGGATTAAAACAGTTTTTTTACATGGGGTCTACATCGGGAAGTATGAAAATTCCACGAAAAGGTTGATATTCTTTTATCCTGTCAATCTCTCCCTGAAGCAAATCCTTCGCTTTTTTCAGATCCACATTTCGCTCGAACTTCAGAAGAATATCCTTGATGTAAAAATTTTGCACCCTATTGATCATGGGATCTTCGGGGCCTAAAACTCGATTCTTAAATATGGTGCGCAGATTACGCGCCAGCTGCTCGGCAGCCACCTCAAGTATCTTCTCGTCGCGATGCTTAACCGATATCCTAATTAACCGATAGTAGGGTGGATACTGGTAGTTTTTTCGCTCAATTAGTTGCTGCTTGAATAGCGATTCAAAGTCGTTCTCAATTACCTGAACAATTACGGGGTGTGTGGGATGCGATGTTTGAATTAGCACCTTCCCCTGCTTGTGTTTCCGTCCGGCCCGTCCGCTAACCTGCGCCATCAGCTGGTAGCTGCGCTCGTAGGCTCTAAAATCGGGGAAGTTAAGCATGTTGTCGGCATTAAGAATCCCCACTAGGCTTACCCTATCGAAGTCGAGGCCTTTGGTAACCATCTGGGTTCCTATCAGAATATTGACCTTCCCGTTTTCAAAATCGCTGATAATACGTTCGTAGGAGTTGCGACTACGAGTGGAGTCGAGATCCATTCGCTCAATTGTAGCGCTTGGGAAAAAAATGGCAAGTTCCTCCTCAATTTTCTCGGTTCCAAAGCCTTTTGTGCTTAACTTATTACTGCCGCAGGCAAGGCACGAAGAGGGGTTTTGCATTGAATATCCGCAGTAGTGGCAAACCAGCTGATTGCTGCGTTTGTGCAGCGTAAGGCTCACGTTGCAGTGCTTACACTGGGGAACCCATGCGCACTCCTCGCACTCTACAAAAGGTGAGTATCCGCGACGATTCTGAAATAGGATTACCTGCTCGTTATTCTTCAGGCTGGTCTCGATGGAGTCGAGCAGCTCGGGTGCAAACATCGACTTCATCAACTTTTTCTTCCGGGCCACAAGTGTGTCTATCACTGAAATCTGTGGTAATTTGATGCCCTCGAATCGCTCGGTAATGGAGGATAACCCGTACTTGCCAATCTGCGCATTGTAGTAGGTTTCAACCGATGGAGTTGCGGTTCCTAATATCACCTTGGCACCTACCATTTGCGCTAGTACAATGGCCGAGTCGCGGGCGTGATAGCGTGGAGCAGGGTTAAACTGCTTAAAGGTATTCTCGTGCTCCTCGTCCACGATCACCAGCCCAAGCCGTTTAAAGGGGAGGTAGATGGAGGATCGAACGCCCAGGATAATATCATACGCAGGATGTGAGGAGTGGCCGCCATCGTTCAGTAGGCTTTGGTACACTTCAACCCGCTGGTTATCGCTGAACTTGCTGTGGTAAATCCCAACCCTGTTCCCAAAAAACCGCTTTAGGCGATTTATGATCTGAGCCGTAAGGGCAATCTCGGGCAATAGGTATAACACCTGTTTCCCCTGGTTTATCTGATCCTGAATTAGCTTGATGTAAATTTCGGTTTTCCCACTTGATGTAACACCATGCAGTAAAACCACATTCTTCTCGGTGAATTCGTTGACTATTGTGTCTAGGGTGTTTTGCTGAACGGGTGTAAGTTTTAGAGTTGCTTCCTCATCCTCGTTGTCCTGTTTCAATCTCGAAACCTCGCGTACTTCGACCTCAAACACCTCTTTTTCTAAGAGCGTTTTGAATGCAGCGGGCGACGCGTTGGCTTTCTCCATTAGTTCCTTTTTGCCTACCCAGGTATTAAAGGTGCCCTTGTTATGCGCTGATAGCGCAAGGAATGCCATTAAAAATTTTTGTTGGGCTTGGGCTCGCGACAGCTCCTCAAAAACTTTGTTAACATCGGCATCAACTTTAAAACGGGAGTGAAGCCTAACAAAGGTCTCAAGTTTTGCTTTGAAGATTGGCTCAATGGTTTCGTTGATGGTGATAATTTTCCTGTCAAGCAGCTTTTTGATTATCCCCATGGGGTTAGGTATACCCGATTTGGCGATAAGCTGCTGGATGGAGATGCTGCTGTCATCCTCCAGGGCTCTAATAATTGAGGCTTCCGAATCGGTCATCAGATCGGCAATGGCAATGTTTTCGCCCTGTGTAATTAGCGTTTCGCTTTCGAGTTTTAGCCCCGAGGGAAGTGCGGCTTTCATCACCTCACCAAGCGTGCACATGTAGTAGCTGGCCATCCACTCCCAAAAACGCAGCTGGTGGCTCGAAACCAACGGTTCGGTGTCGATAACCTGAACTATATCCTTGGTTTGATAGTTTTCGGGGGCATTTTGATGTAGGCTGTGAACTATGGCCGAGTAGAGCTTCTTCTTGCCAAACTGCACAATAACCCTGGCACCAGGTACAACCTCGCCAGCCAGCTCCGGCGGGATGGAGTAGGTGTAGAGTTTTGGCAGAGCCAATGGTAATATTACCTCGGTATAGAGCTTAGGATTAGTATTCACAAGGGCAAAATTAACCCAAAATTCGAGAAGTGGAAACTACAGCATGAATATGGCAAGAGCAAGAGCAAGAGAGATGGAAGACGGAAGACAGAAGACGCCTGCCTCGGGATGCGGAGCATAACGAGGGAAGTCAGAAGACGGAAGCAAAGCACAATTTTAGTTCTATGTGGCTATGGGTAAGCTATGCTTTCTATGTGTTTAGGTATAGGCTTAGGCTTAGGTTTAGGTAGAGGTTTAGAGTTTAGGGTTTTGACCGAAGATTGTAGACTGAAAAGGGTTAACCTTAGTGAAACTTAGCGCCCTTAGTGACTTAGTGGTTTAACAAGTCAGAAGTCAGAAGACGCCTGCCTCGGGATGCGGAGCATAACGAGGGAAGTCAGAAGACGGAAGACAGAAGACAGAAGACGGAGGACCTAGGATTGAAGGTCGAAGACCCCGCCTGAATGACCAGTCAGACAGGAAAACCATTTGCCAACTGCTAACTGCTCCTGTCATCCAGCCAAAGGACTGCTGTCCGACGATACAGGCAACTAAGCCGCTTACTGTTCACCGTTCACGGTTCCTACTCTTCCTCGCTCTTCTCTTGCTGCAGTAACCTGTAAACCTCCTCCAGCTCGCTGTAAAAATCTTCGCCGTAAGCTCTGATAATTGGGACTTTCAGAAATCTGAACACAGGAAGATTCTCCTTGGCGCCAAGTTCGCGTGCTGGCTTACAGATGCTCCACTGGTCGTAGTTGAGCGCCGTGTACGAGGCGTACTTCTTAACCCGAATAGGGTAGAGGTGGCACGATATAGGTTTGCGGAACTCAACCTTTCCCTCGAGCCACGCTTTTTCGATGGCGCAAAAGGTAATGCCATTCTCCTCGATGGAGTATGCGCACTCCTCGTCGTTAATAAGCGGAGTTACAATATCGCCGTCCAGGTCGGTTACGACAATTCCCTGCTCCTTTATCGCCTCAAGCCCTTCGGGTTTAAGGTAAGGCTTTATATGGGCAATTTCCATCTCGAGCAATTCTACCTCGTTGGGATCGAGTGGTGCTCCCGATTGGCCATCAACACAGCAGGTTCCAAGACATTTGGGTAGGTCGCAGCAGAACTGCTTTTCAAAAAGATCGAGGCTAAGGATTTTGTCGTCTATTTGTATCATATAAAAACTGATGCTTGAATAGGAGGACGCTTAGGTTAGTTCTAACCTAAGCGTCCTCCCAATATGCTTACTCACACAGAACTTTGCCCGTCATCTCAGCGGGAATGGGTAATCCCATTATGCTAAGAATGGTTGGGGCAACATCGGCCAGAATACCATTCGATACCTTTTTGTACTTATCGGTTACAAGAACAATTGGCACAGGATTTAGCGAGTGAGCCGTGTTGGGCGAGCCATCCTCGTTCACCGCGTTATCGGCATTGCCGTGGTCGGCAATTATCATTACGGTGTAGCCATTGGCTTTGGCCGCATCAACCACTTCGCCTACGCATTGATCAACTGCTTTTACTGCCTTCTCAATTGCGCCATAAATTCCGGTATGCCCAACCATATCGCCGTTGGCAAAGTTGAGGCATACAAAATCGGGTTGGTTCTGGTTAAGATCCTTTACAATGGCATCCTTAACCAGAAATGCGCTCATCTCGGGTTGTAGATCGTAGGTGGCCACCTTGGGCGACTGGATAAGGATTCTGTTTTCGCCGGGGAACTCCTGCTCGCGCCCACCTGAGAAGAAAAAGGTAACGTGCGCGTACTTCTCCGTTTCGGCAATGCGTAGCTGCTTTAGCCCTGCTGCCGAAACCACTTCGCCAAGGGTGTTCAGTAAATTATCTTTTTCGTATGCCACCTTTACACCTTTAAACGTGTCGTCGTAGCGGGTAAGGGTAACGTAGTGCAGCGGTAGCGTTTTCATGCCGTGCTCGGGCATATCCTTTTGAGTGAGTACGATGGAAATCTCACGTAGGCGATCGGTGCGGAAGTTAAAGCAGATCACCACATCGCCCTCCTTGATGGAGCCAATGGGTTTGCCATTAGCATCAACTTTTACCAGTGGCTTTATGAACTCATCGGTTACGCCCTCGGCATACGATTCTTCCATTGCTTTTGTGATGCTTGTTACGGGTTTTCCAACGCCGTTAACCATAAGATCGTAGCCAACCTTAACACGCTCCCAGCGCTTGTCGCGATCCATGGTGTAGTAGCGACCAACCATTGTGGCTATAATGCCGTTGCTGGTTTCGAGGTGCTTTTCCAGGTTGCGCACAAATCCCAGTCCGCTCTGCGGATCGGTATCGCGGCCATCGGTAAGGGCGTGGATAAATACTTTGCTTAGGCCATAATCCTTGGTCATATCGCAAAGCTTGTACAAATGAGTGTCCATGGAGTGCACACCACCGTCGGATACCAATCCGAGGAAATGAACCGACACGTTTTTCTCCTTGGCGTACTTAAAGGCTTCTGTAAGTACTGGGTTTTTATCGATTAGCCCTTCCTTTATCTCCTTGTTAATTCTTACCAGATCCTGGTAAACTACCCGACCAGCACCAATGTTGAGGTGTCCCACCTCGGAGTTGCCCATTTGCCCATCGGGTAGCCCCACATCCTCGCCGCTGGTTTTTAGCTGAGCGCTGGGGTAGGTCTGCTGTAGTTTTGTCATGTTCACGGGATGAGTGCTGGCTATCACGTCGGTTTTGTCGCCCTTGCCAATTCCCCAACCATCGAGAATCATTAGTAGTACTTTGCTGTTGATTGTCATAGTATTATGCTGAAATATGAATGTTTACATTAAAGAAACAAATTAACACATCGAAAGTTGCTCGAAAAAGCCCAGCAAAGGTATAGAATTCAGATAAATTTTTGAGCAACACTGAGTGAGTCAGCAAAATATTTATGCCAACGAGTGAAATGCCTGCTATTTCTAACGACTGACAATAAGGATAAATGTTATATTTGGTGCGTATTATTAAGGATATTGTTAACCAAATCTTTCCCATATGAAGATAGTTATTCTAGGTGCAGGCATGGTGGGGCGTGCCATAGCTTTCGATTTGTGTAAGGACTACGACGTTACCTCCGTCGATTTCTCAGCCGAGGCGCTTAGCCTGGTTTCTGGTTTTGGCGTAAAAACCCTAAAGGCCGATTTGAGCGATACTTCCACGGTTAAAAAGTTGGTGGATGGGTTTGACCTTGTTGTTTCGGCAGTGCCGGGTTTTATGGGCTATGGCACGGTAAAAGCGTGTATTGAGGCCAAAAAATCGGTGGTGGATATCTCCTTTATGCCCGAGGATTTTATGGATCTCGATTCGTTGGCAAAAAAAGCAGGAGTTACAGTAATAGCCGACTGCGGTGTTGCGCCCGGAATGCCCAATATTATCCTTGGATATCATAACAAGAGAATGGAGGTAAGCGATTTCTTCTACATGGTTGGCGGGTTGCCCAAGGCAAGGAATTACCCGTTTCAGTATAAAGCCCCCTTCTCGCCCATCGATGTGCTGGAGGAGTACACGCGTCCGGCACGGTGCATGGAGAACGGTAAAGTAGTTTCGAAACCTGCCATGAGCGAGGTGGAGATGTACCGATTCCCCTGCATTGGCGATCTTGAGGGTTTTAATACCGATGGATTAAGATCGTTGCTAAAAACCATGGCGCACATTCCCAATATGAAGGAGAAGACATTGCGCTATCCTGGGCATATTGATATTGTTAAAACGCTAAGTGCATCAGGATTTTTCTCAACCGAACCCGTTAAGATTAATGGCGTAGATATCTCCCCCATGGAGGTTACCTCAAGGATTCTTTTTAACGAGTGGAAACTACAGCCCAACGAGCCGGAGCTAACTGTTATGCGGGTCGAGGTAACTGGAAAGGAGAGTGGAAAGTGTAAAACCATAGTTTACGATCTGTACGATGAGTACGATCCGAAAACCCAGCAGTGGTCCATGGCGCGAACAACGGGTTACACCGCCACCGCTGGCGTGAACCTGCTCGCAAAGGGGCTGTTTAACCAAAAAGGTGTGTTCCCTCCCGAAACGGTTGGCGAGAGCAATGGTTGCTTCGACTTTATTATGGGTTACCTCAAGGAGCGCGGAGTAGTTTACACCGTTGCCGAACGCGGCTAGAACGATTGTTGCAAATAGCAAATTCGATGGCCAAGGTTTTCCAAAGAGTTGGTTTTACCATACTGTTTTTCGTCCTTGTGTTATTCCCCCTTTCGGTAGGTTCACAGGTGCTCAAGGGGGTTGTGCTCGACATGGAGACTCGTAAGCCAATACCTGGGGTAAACGTGTACATATCCAGTTTGGGCAAGGGGACAACCACTAGCATTAATGGTGAGTACCACTTTGCAGAGCCGTTAAGGCTAAATGCTAGCGACTCCTTGTCCTTTTCACATCTTGGTTACGAAACAGTAAGTTTTTCCGTTGCCGATCTTAGTGCCAGCAGCCCCCTAGTGCTTCTTCGCCCCAAAGCGCAGCAGTTGCAGGAGGTTGTTGTGCTATCGAATAGGATTTTGAAACCACAGCTCCAATACCAAAAGCTAAGCCCCCTTAGCGAAGGTCTTTACGCATTTGCCTCCGTGCAGGTTGATAGTAATATTTATGTTGTGGGAGGCAGCAATACACTTGAGGAGAATCAAGCACTTAAAGCCCTTGAGCTGTACGGGGTGGATTTTATGAAGCACCTAAAAGCCGATTTCTCCTGGACCAGCTACAGCAGCCAGCTGCACGTGTATCATACAACAGCTAATTCCTGGGCTACTCTGTCGGCCAAGTTTAAGCCAAGGGCTTACCATAGCATGCATTACCACAACGGCAAGCTATACGTCCTTGGCGGCAAGCGATTATCCACTAACCGCAGGTTGGAGTATCTCGATGAGCACATCGAGGTGTATAATCTTGCCGAGGAAACACTGCTGATTGATACCGCAAACCCCCATCGGGCGGTTAGCTTTGCCTCTTTTGTGTATGGTGATAACCTAATTGTAATGGGTGGCTCCACCCATTTAAATATCAAGGGCGATAAGGTTTGTAGCAGCAAGGCGTTTATGCTTTCCCTTGGCGATGGGCTCTGGTACCAGCTTCCCGACATGTCCACCGCCAAGGAGACCAAAGGACTTTTAGTGGATAAAACCATTTACCTGATTGGCGGATTTAGCTATAAACCCCTTGCCACCATCGAGAGCTACAATATCCAAACCGGTGTATGGTCTGTGGAAGGCTCCCTGATTACTGAGGTGGAACGCCCGGGTTTGGCCATGCACAATAATACTATCTACATATATGAGGGCAAATCGGTTCAGCTGCTAAATCTGAAAACCCGGGAGATTAAGGAGTACACCATCGACCTTGGGCTAAATTACTGCGAGCTGTTTTGGGTCGATAACACTTTGCTAATTATTGGCGGCTACGAGGAGGACATTGACAGCACTATCCCATCGGAGGGAGTTTTTGCCATCGATCTGGATGAGTTTGCCAATACGCAGATTATTAGTGAAAAGGTGTTGTAATTTATTGCTTAAGTTTATTTAAAGTTATCCGATAGGGGGGTAGGGTAACCTATTTTGTTTTAACTTTAGGGCTAAATGCTAAAACAGACCGGTGCGAAATATAATCTACCTTTTGTGTTTATATACTGCTAATAATCCTTTTATTAAGGACACTTTTAGTAGAGGTACAAGTAAGTTTGTAGCAAGACTAACGGATCTGCGATGTAAAAATGATTTTTCCGAAACAAAAACAGCTCATTGACTTTGTAGTTGTAAACAGCGTAATAAATTTCAAATAAAACAATATTGTATAACTTTTATTTGAAAAGTTTTCCAATCAAGTATTCAATATTTTCGTTATGGTTTTTTTTATAATTTTGTCTTTATACTTTTAAGATTGTGGTAACAACTGATAGTTTACAAAAGGGACTTAAAACAATTGGTTTTCAATTAAATGACACCAATGACTCTTCTATTCTCTTTGTTTCTGAAATTCAAAACCCAAACAACAATCTTACTCCATTTCAAATTCTTGAATTAGAAAAGGCACTTTCATTTAATGCTGACGCAATTTTTTTTAGATATTTTGAGGATAATCGCCCCCCATTACCTCAAGTATATATCTATGATAATTCAAGCAATAGATTAAACAACGACTACACTCAAATCCATAAAGAATTATGGAGTAGTTGCTATATCCCTACTTTTATTGTAATTGAAAATACAAGAATTAAGTTTTTTGACAGTAGAAAACCTGTTTCAATTCATTCTAACGGAAATGTCTATACAAAAGAAGTTGCTTCAATTGATTTAGATAACATTGCTCAATATGCAACCATATTAGAAAAATATAATGCAGAAAAATTTAAAAATGGGAGTTTTTGGGAAAGTGAAGAAGCTCATCATAATTATCTATATAGAAAAACTGCTTATAATAAGCTAATAGATAAACTAAAAGAACTTCGTAAAAGCTATAAGAAAAGTAGCAATATATCATCAGAACTATTTGATTATGTCATTATAATCACAACTCTTATAAAGTTTTTAGAAGAAAATGGAGTTGATTCTAATGGAGATAATTTAGCAAGCAAGTTTTTTCAAGAAACTGTTCAATGTAACTCTTTTTTTGAAATTTTAAAACAGAATAAGTTAGTTGATATTCTAGAAAAATTATCAGTTAAGTTTAATGGTGGGATTTTTGATTTATCTGAAGATAGTAAAAACGCTCTTAAGGTAGCCGATTTAAGTCAAATTATTAAATTTTTCGATACAAAAATTGACAGTAAGAATCAATTAGTGCTATGGGATTTGTATTCTTTCAAGCATATTCCTGTTGAGCTTATAAGTAATATTTACGAAGAATTTTTACCTGTCGAGGATAAAGGTTCGGTATATACTCCGCATTATCTTGTCAATTTCTTAATTGACGAATGTCTTCCAATTCCAACATTAAATAATTCAATTTCTTACAATAAAAAAATAATTGACGTTAGTTGTGGTTCGGGTATATTCTTGGTTAATTGCTTCAAACGCCTTGTAGATACTTATAAGATTAACGAGTATTATAAAACTAACGCTTTACCTCAAAAATTAGGGATTACAACTCTTCAAAAGATATTAAAAGACAATGTTTTTGGTGTTGATATAAACAAAAATGCTGTTGAGTTAACAAAGTTTAGTTTGCAGTTGGCTTTGTGTCATATGCTGTCTCCTAAGCAAATTTGGACGGAATTGACCTTTCAAGATTTAGGTAATAAAAATATTGTTCAAAGTGATTTTTTTGAATTTATTACTCAGGAGAAAGTTGAGGAGAATTTTGATTTGGTAATTGGTAATCCACCTTTTAATCCACCACCAAAATCGGACGGAACAGAATATAAAAATTCAGACTATTTTAAAGAAATTGTTGAAAAACATAATATTAAACCTTACTCAATTAAAGATGGTAATGTTGCACTATTGTTTCTTCAGCTATCTACAAAATTGATAAAGAAAAAAGGTGGTTTGTTGTGTTTGATTCAACCTACCTTGCCCTTACTTCATAAAAAGGATAATGAATTTTTTAGACGAGAATTATTTACTTACCACAATGTTCTTCAAATAATTGATTTTACAACACACAGAAGAATTTTATTTCCCACTGCGACTATTCCAACTTGTGCGATATTCATAGAAAATTCAGAAAAGAAAATTGATGAAATAACACACGTTGTTACCAGAAGAACTAATCCGAGTAAAGAAAGACTTTACTTTGAAATAGATTCTTATGATGTCCATAGTGTGAAAAGAGAAAATGCTCATTCAAACTATTGTTGGAAGAGTAATTTATTTGGAGGGTATCGTTTGTATAATTTAATCAGTAGAATTCAATCAGATAAGCGTTTTTTTAAGGTAGAGAATACAATTATTAAGAATGATACCGTACTAACAAGAAATTATTCCTCTATAAGAAATTCAAATATTGATGGAAACGGAATTTATTTTGAAACAAAGATAACAGAGGGAATATTTCCCAAATATGCTAATAACCAAACAAAAGATAAAGCACAAATACTAAAACTTATATTAGAAGATAGTGATAAAGCAAGACAACTACAAAAATATTTTGATAAATATTCCAACTTTCTTGTTGCTTATATAGCAGGAACAAGTACACGACAGGGGATAGACAGACCTTATGATGTTTTAAAATCAGATTTTTTGAAATTACCAATAATTGATGAGTTTACATTAACTAAGGCTGATGTTATATTAGTAAATGATATTGCTAAATATAGAATATCAGAATTTGGAAATGGAGAAGAAGCCAAAACAAATAAAGAAATACGTGTAAAGGTAAACAACATGGTGCCTCACTCATTAATTGAATATTCTGAGGTTTATTTAGATGCCTTAAACTCTGTTTATAATGATAACAATAAAAGGTTTTCGTTAAAAACATTTTACAATACTCCTGCCTGCTTTATTATGCACTATGAATATAGTGATTCTGATTACACTGTTAGAATTATAAACGAAGGTGTAAATCTTTCCACTTTAGTAAGCGATAAAAGACAAACAATAGACATCAGAAAAGTATCACTGATTTATAAGCAGAATCAGATATTTATTATAAAACCAAAACAGTTAAGATATTGGCTGAAATCCATTGCTTTGCTCGATGTTGATACATCTATTACAGATATAATTGACTTAAACCTGATTAGGAAATGATTTGTAATAGAGGTAATCATAAACCAATTGGAAATACTACAATACCTATTAGACCGTTGATAAATAGTCTGCTAATATTTATTGACACATATTTACCGTTGTTTCCTAATGTGTTAAAAAAGAATAATATATCCTCTATAAATGAAGTCGAGAAGTTATTAAATCAATATTTAATAGACTTTTTCAATGGTAATTCTCATAATTTTAATCCATACTTACAATGTAAATTTCTGTTCAGAAAAGATGATGAGAATAAGGGAACTAACTATAAACCAGACATAGGAGTTACTATATGGAATAACCAACTTAGGAATTTTCAAACCCAATCATTTTTTCAGATAGAATGTAAAAGGTTGCCAATTCCTAATGTGTCAAACACTCGTAGTGAAAAAGAGTATGTAATAGGAATAACTGAAAACACAGGAGGAATTGAGCGTTTTAAAAACAAAAAACATGGAGAACATTTAGAAGAATCTTCGTTAATTGGGTTTGTTCAAAATGGAACTATTGGTGATTGGCATATTAGGATTAATGAATGGATTAAGATAGAAGTTGAAAATAAAACTACTAATTGGACAAATGAAGATTATTTAATTTCCGTTTCAGATTCACCAATTTTTAAAAAATACCGTTCATTATGTCAAAGAGAAAAATCTAGTGCAATTACAATTCATCATTTCTTAATAAACATTCAGTGATCTATAAGATTATGAAAACTGTGCCCCCGTTCGGCGGCGGTTGCACCGCCGTCGTAATATTTCTTACATGCTCCCGCTAATAGCAGGACAAGTTGTGCTTGCAAGTAGCAAATCCCAGTAGCCGCATATATTAAAAAGTCAAGCATTATTTGTGTCCCATTATATCATAATTATTCGTGTCCATTTGTGGATCAGTTGTCCCCGTAGAACCTGAATATCGGCAGAAAATGCAATTTAGTTTTTTTCTTTTGTCCCGCTAGGCGCATCCTTATCGAGGGATAAGAACGCTGGCCCCGAACTCCTCTCGTCTCGTCTCGTCAAAAACTTGACGAGACGAGACGAGATAACACCCCCGACCGTTATATGCTATTCTCAGACAAGAGCTAACCTTGTGAATTGTAAAAAACTTTCCAAAGCGAACAGGTAATTATGCTGCGTAAATAAATATACGGCTTAAGCAAATAAAATGTAACCTCATACAAATAGTTAATAGAACAGAATATGCAAAATGCTATCTGAAGTAAATAGCTATTACATCGAAGCAAGTAACTAGTAGGTTGAAGCACATAATATTTTGCCGGCAGCAAACAGCTAATAAGCCGAAGCAAATAAAATGTATGTTGTAATAAATAATTTGCAATATGGTATAGACAAGTTGCTTGCTATAGAAATAGTATTTTTGCAAAATAAGTTAAGCATTGCATTGATTCGCAGCGTAAAATTCACTATATTTCGGTTGATTAATACCCATTCGAGATGATTAGATACAATTTCAACAGGGTTTTTAAGGCCAGAGGGATTGATAAACCCTTTTCGTTCCTGAAACAATCAGGATTTTCAGACAGTTTCGCCTCAAAAGTTAAAAATGGAAACGTATCACGGCTAAATTTGAAGCTGATTGAACGATTGTGCTTACATCTACGATGTACGCCAAATGATTTTATGGAATGGACTCCCGATACCGACAAGGATATTGATGAAAACCATCCCTTAAACCAGATTCGGAGAAGCGATAGGATTATAGATATTACCAGAACCCTGAATTCTGTCCCTCTTGGACAACTAGAAGAAATAGAAAAACTAATTAAGGACACAATAAAAACAGCCCCTAACAAGGGAACGTAGCCAGTGTGGGTTGACACTGGAGCTTCGGAGCGGTTTCGCCCGCTCGGGCGTATTCGTCGGGCGACGAAAACGTTACAACCGCTCCCATCTCGTCAACACCTTGACGAGACCACACCCCCAGCCGTTGGCTGCAATAATAACAAAATGACACGCACGATAATAATATTCATATTTGCCTGCTTTTCATTCTTTTATTCATTTGGACAAGTAACGAATGAACCAATTATAATTGGACAAAAAATGTTCATTAAGTCAGGAATATTAAATGAAAACAGAGAGTACTGGGTATATTTGCCCACTGACTATGACAATTCGAAATACGATTATCCTGTATTTTACTTGCTTGATGGACAAGAGCATTTTCATCAAGTATCAGGATTGGTTAATCACATGTCACGACTTGTACAACGAATGCCGAGAATGATTGTAGTAGGTATTATTTCAACCGAAAGAGATAGAATTAGAGATTATACACCAAACAAGATAGAAATATTACCTAATGGCGGAGGCGCAGATAAATTTATTCAATTCCTTCTAAAAGAATTGATTCCTAATATAAATAATCAATTCCGCACAAATGATTATAAGGTGTTATTTGGACATTCATTAGCTGGTGTTTGTGTTAACCATATTTTTACTACCCAAACAAACCTTTTTAATGCGTATTTTGCTGCCGACCCTGCAAATTTTGTTGATTCCACTATTTCTAAAAAATTAGAACATTATATAGCCACTCAAGACACAATCCAATCAGGTTATTTTTTGTCTGTTAGTGGAGATGTTGATTCTTCGACCATTGTTCCAAATTTTAAATTATATGAATTCATCA
Organism: Tenuifilaceae bacterium; assembly: GCA_034003245.1. GTDB lineage: Bacteria > Bacteroidota > Bacteroidia > Bacteroidales > Tenuifilaceae > Perlabentimonas. The sequence continues at coordinate 54,425 of JAVEYY010000008.1, read as the reverse complement.
AATCGAATCATTCCGATAAATTATACTGGGATTTCAAATTTTATCCAAATGAAGACCATATCTCAATGACTTTGAGGGCGATTTATGACGGTTTAGAATCATTGTTCCCAAATTATAAAATACCGACATCTTATCTTCACTCATTTGATAAGGGGGTAATTATTAATCATATAGAAAAAATTAAAAACAGATACAAGATACATATTGCACTACCAGAACAACTTATTAATGAATATGCAATGTTTTTTTGTTCGAAACAGAAATATGATGACGCTTTAGAATTATTAAAATTAAACCTGTCTAATTACAAAAATCCTTATGAGACATATTATTTTATTGGTGATGTTTACTTAATGAAAGGCGAGATAGATAAAGCTTTACTAAATTTTGAGAAATCATTGGAAATTAAAGAGTTTTGGGATGTGAAAGAAAAGATTAAACGGATTAAAAATGAATAAATTACAGCAGCCAACAAGGGGTTTAGCCAACCAGATACCGGCTGGCAGGTGTGGGTTGATACTGGAGCTTCGGAGCGGTTTCGCCCGCTCGGGCGTATTCGTCGGGCGACGAAAACGTTACAACCGCTCCCATCTCGTCAACACCTTGACGAGACCACACCCCCAGCCGTTGGCTGCAATAATAACAAAATGACACGCACGATAATAATATTCATATTTGCCTGCTTTTCATTCTTTTATTCATTTGGACAAGTAACGAATGAACCAATTATAATTGGACAAAAAATGTTCATTAAGTCAGGAATATTAAATGAAAACAGAGAGTACTGGGTATATTTGCCCACTGACTATGACAATTCGAAATACGATTATCCTGTATTTTACTTGCTTGATGGACAAGAGCATTTTCATCAAGTATCAGGATTGGTTAATCACATGTCACGACTTGTACAACGAATGCCGAGAATGATTGTAGTAGGTATTATTTCAACCGAAAGAGATAGAATTAGAGATTATACACCAAACAAGATAGAAATATTACCTAATGGCGGAGGCGCAGATAAATTTATTCAATTCCTTCTAAAAGAATTGATTCCTAATATAAATAATCAATTCCGCACAAATGATTATAAGGTGTTATTTGGACATTCATTAGCTGGTGTTTGTGTTAACCATATTTTTACTACCCAAACAAACCTTTTTAATGCGTATTTTGCTGCCGACCCTGCAAATTTTGTTGATTCCACTATTTCTAAAAAATTAGAACATTATATAGCCACTCAAGACACAATCCAATCAGGTTATTTTTTGTCTGTTAGTGGAGATGTTGATTCTTCGACCATTGTTCCAAATTTTAAATTATATGAATTCATCAAATCGAATCATTCCGATAAATTATACTGGGATTTCAAATTTTATCCAAATGAAGACCATATCTCAATGACTTTGAGGGCGATTTATGACGGTTTAGAATCATTGTTCCCAAATTATAAAATACCGACATCTTATCTTCACTCATTTGATAAGGGGGTAATTATTAATCATATAGAAAAAATTAAAAACAGATACAAGATACATATTGCACTACCAGAACAACTTATTAATGAATATGCAATGTTTTTTTGTTCGAAACAGAAATATGATGACGCTTTAGAATTATTAAAATTAAACCTGTCTAATTACAAAAATCCTTATGAGACATATTATTTTATTGGTGATGTTTACTTAATGAAAGGCGAGATAGATAAAGCTTTACTAAATTTTGAGAAATCATTGGAAATTAAAGAGTTTTGGGATGTGAAAGAAAAGATTAAACGGATTAAAAATGAATAAATTACAGCAGCCAACAAGGGGTTTAGCCAACCAGATACCGGCTGGCAGGTGTGGGTTGATACTGGAGCTTCGGAGCGGTTTCGCCCGCTCGGGCGTATTCGTCGGGCGACGAAAACGTTACAACCGCTCCCATCTCGTCAACACCTTGACGAGACCACACCCCCAGCCGTTAGGCACAAGCACGAAGAGAGTATATTCACGTAAAAACATGTCTATTGGTGAATACATTAATTCAAAAGTTATTATATTTGCAAGAAAAAATGTACTCAAGATATCTTAGTGACAGAATAAAGAATCGAATCGATTCAGGTAAAGCGATTGTAGTAATCGGTCCACGACAAGTGGGAAAAACAACTCTAATCGAATCAATCCTTGAATCAAAAGACTATCTACTCCTTGATGGGGATGATCCGAAAACACGAAGTTTATTGACAGAACCGAATACAGAACAGATTCGAAGGATTTTAGGGAATTATAAGTATGTCTTCATTGATGAAGCACAAAGAATTGAGGGAATAGGACTTACTATGAAAATAGTAACAGATAGATTTAAAAACGTTCAATTGTTTGCAAGTGGTTCATCCTCTTTTGATTTGTCAAATAAAATCAATGAACCTTTAACTGGGAGAAAATGGGAATATCAGCTATTCCCAATTTCGTGGGAAGAATATGAAAACCACCACGGGTTTTTATACGCAGAGCAGAGTTTAGAGAACAGATTGCTTTATGGATTTTACCCTGATGTATTAAATAACGTGGGAGATGAAGTTAGCATCCTTCGGAATTTAGTAAACAGCTATTTGTATAAAGACATACTCTCCTACGCAGACATACGAAAGCCAGAGGTTCTTGATAAACTTGTTCAAGCTCTAGCTCTTCAGATTGGGAGTGAAGTGAACTATTCTGAATTAGCTCAAACTGTAAACGTGGATAAGAATACAGTCAGCAAATATATTGACATTTTAGAAAAAGGTTATATAATTTTTAAACTGAGTAGCTTTAGCCGTAACAATAGGAATGAAATAAAAACAAATAAGAAGATTTATTTTTATGATAATGGAATAAGAAATATGGTAATTGGTAATTTCAATCCAATAGAACTAAGGATTGATAAAGGTTCTCTTTGGGAAAATTTTCTAATCTCAGAAAGGATTAAGCAGATTGAGTACAAACAGAGTCTTGCTCGCACCTATTTCTGGAGAACTAAACAACAACAAGAAGTTGATTTCGTTGAGGAAAATGGAGGAAAAGTATTTGGTTTTGAATTTAAGTGGAAGAAAAAGAATAATCAAAAATTACCAAAAACATTCACTGAAACTTACAAAGCGGAGACAAAAATAATTGATAGAGAAAATTTTAGAGAATTTGTGAGAATAGAATAATTACAAGGAGTGTACCCAATCTCGCTGTACCTCCTAGTCGGATGTTCTTTGGTCGATAACGAGGGCACTCCTTTTGTTGAGACTAGAACATACACCCAGCAGTTATAAACAGTAAATTTTACTATCCTGGACTATTCAGTAGCAGTGTCAGTCGTTCAACCCTTGGCTGAAGCAACGAAAACCCCGTGAGGGGTTGAATCTGCTACGCAGGGCAGCCGGCAAGTTCAACCCCTTCGGGGTTGTGGGAATCCCCGCATCCTCCGCCCGCCTGGTATGCGGGGCTATTGGAATTCGATCCCTTCGGGATCGGTGGTTTTATCGCTAGAAATCTAATTCAGAACCCGCTGATCGTTCCCCATTCCCGCCATCTCCCTTTGTGTCCCTTTGTGCCTTCTTTGTGTCCTTTGTGTAATAGGTTTTTAGGGATTCCATAGAGTTCCGCGAAGGGTACACAGGGTTACACAGTGTTTTTTTTAGTACAACATCTTAAATTCTCCCTTTGTGGCTCTTTGAGGCTTCTCTCTGGCCTTTGTGTAATGGTTTTTTAGGGATTGCCACAGAGTTTCGCGGAGGGTACACAGGGTTGCACGGTGGGATTTCTTGCAAAACCATACTATATCTAAGCCCCACACTACACAGTTTACTGAATAGACCCATTCAGGCAAGGGATTGTAGGGGTACGATGGGCATTTAAAAACTCAGGCAAGGAATTGCAGGGGTTGTTTTCCATGAATCTGATCGTAGGCATGAAAGTTGCAAGTGTTTTTTCTTTGCCCATGACCTCAGGCATAGCAGTTGCAGGTGTTTTTCCCTTGCCAGAAAATCAGGCAGGGCAGATGAAAGCCACTTTTCCAATAGCTGATTTTTAATAAATGGAGTATACAGTCGAGAAATCATTCATCAATATTTGGAAATAGTATTGACTTCCGCTTTGGGGCGTTTTAAATATGATGATTAGATTCTTTGCTCGTTGCTCATTGTTTGATCGGCGTTCAGCGTTGTGTATATTTTACTTGCTATTGGATGTTGGCTTCGCTCTTCTCCAGCTGCTAGTGCAGTATCTCTGTGCGAATGGGATTGTTATGCCGGAGAAATCTATTTTTTGCTAAAGCGAGCGTAGAATCTTTCCCCTTTTCGGCTAGCTGTTGCCTTGGCCTAGCTGCTGGGGAAGTAGCTTGTAGAGGCAAAGATGCAGGCGAAGCTGAGCAGTATCACCTAAAAAAAATGCTGTTTGCGTGGCCAACTATACCCGATTAACCGATAGCAGTGATATATTTGTAGGCTTTGTTTGGGCAATGCAAGCAACGATGCTCCGATGAGTCCAGTGGGATTCAGGTAGTTGTTTCTGTATCGCCGAATTACCAAAACCAACTATTGACGTTGTGTCAGGCAGTTTTATTAGCATAGGGGATGGCCGGCTTGGCTTTAAGGAGATCTTTAGCACCTACTACCCGTCGCTTCATCATTTTGCTTTTAGGATACTTAAATGCAAGCATGAGGCTGAGGATGTGGTTCAGGATGTGTTTCTGACTCTCTGGAAGAATAGGCCCGATTTTCAGAGCGACGTGTCGTTTCGGGCGTACCTTTACCTATGCGTGCGGAATAGAGCGCTCGATATCCTCAAAAAGCAGAACCCTATGCCCAGTGATACCCTTAGCCTTGAGTCCATCGCCGAGGAGGTTGATTCGGTTGTGAAGGAGGAGGCTTTCAGGCTACTGGATTCGGCCATTGAAAAGCTTCCCGAGCGGTCGCGGGAGATACTTAAGCTGAGCCTGCAGGGGCTATCGGTGAAGGAGGTGGCAGAGCAGCTGAACGTTACCGTAAATACCGTGAAAACCCAAAAGCAGAGAGCGTACAAGTTCTTAAAGGACAACTGTGCGTTTCTCCTGGTGCTGCTCGAGCTTATCGCGTAGCCCTTTGCCAGTAAGCCTAACCCTACCATTAACCTATTTAAATCTTGTTCACTCCTCTTAGATCAACCCGATGGGTTGGTAATCAGGAGGAGTAGTAATTTATTTGATTTTTTTTAGAAAACGTGTCACCCGTTTTCGTCACCTAGTCGTTTTAGAAGTATAAAGCCATTACCCCAATGAATCAAGAGCAATTCGAACAGGCAGTTAAAAAAGCCGAGCAGCGCACTCGGGAATACCTGTTGGCCTCCAGCGAGGAACATTTTGATGAGCTTATGGTGGAGTACCCCAAGCGAGGGGATTACCTCAGTAGCCTAAATGTAAAGGCGGCATGGTTGCGATTTGTGTTTCGCGCCAATCGCACCCTACTGCTTAGGGTAACGTCGGCAGCCGCCGCCGCTATCGTAGCCTTTGTTGTTCTTTTTAACCTAAGTGGCACAGATCAGCAGACCATTATTGCCGATATTCTCCCCGCCGAGGGGGTGGTTACAGTAACCCTTCCTACAGGCGAAGTGGTTGCGATAGATCAGAACCACTCCGGCCCTACCCAGCTGAAGGGCGCCGCCATCGATTACCAAAATCAAAAGATATCCTACAGCCAACCAGTGGATGGGGAACAGCAGGAGGCCGAAGCTCGTAAGCCGGGAGAGGAGGCTGAGGTTAGCTATCACGAGCTAAGGATTCCCAAGGGTCGATCGTACTCCCTGGTGCTAAGCGATGGAACCGAGGTGTGGGTTAACGCCGAGAGTACCATTCGCTACCCTGCTGCCTTTGCCAGCAATGAGCGAACCGTTTTTGTTGAAGGCGAGGCCTTCTTCGATGTGGTACGCGATGACTCCAAACCGTTTGTGGTAAAGACCAAGGATTACTCGGTAAGGGTACTGGGAACCCGATTCAATGTGAAATGCTATGGCGATGAGGAGTTTGTGGCTACAACCCTGGTGTCGGGCTCGGTATCTATCCCCACTGGCCTGGACGAGGAGAAGGTTATCGTTCCGGGAGAGCAGCTTCTTTTAAACCGTAAGGATGGAAAGGTAACCATTGATAAGGTTGATACCGAAGTGTACACCTCCTGGATTACCAATACCCTTACGCTCAGACAAACTCCCCTTCACGAAGTGGTGAACCAGCTCAGACGGAGGTACGATGTTCAGTTTGTTTTTGAAGACTCCTCGCTGCGCAACGAGTCGTTTACAGGTGTTGTGCCCCTTAACGAAAACCTTAACGCCATCCTCTCGATGTTCTCAAAGGTGTCGTCGGTTGAGTTTCGGGTGGAGAATGGTGTTGTGTTTATTGGCAAAAGTTCCTAACCCATTACAAAGTGTTTTATGAGAAAGTTTTATGCCTCTTTCGTTTTACTGTTTTTGTTTACCACCGCCTTTGTTAGCCAAGTTTCTTACTCGCAGGTTGTAAAATCGCTCAACGTAAAGGATGTCACCCTGGTGAAGTGCCTTGATGCCATAAAGGAGCAGACAGGGCTGGGTTACCTTTTGAAGGACGATAAGGTGAAAAGCCTGAGCGGGATATCGTACACGGGCACTAATGTTGATGCTGCTGAGGTGCTGAAGGCCATTCTGGCCAACACCGGTTACACCTTCGAGATTAGCGATGGCGTGATTCTAATAGTTAAATCGCCAAAGCCACCGGCTAAGCCCGTTGAAAAACCTAAGGCCGAGGAAAAGAAGGGCTATAGTGTAAGGGTTTATGTAACCGATAAGGCCACGAAAGAGACCTTAATTGGAGCGGTAATTATGGCTAGGGCATACGAAACCTACGCCATTGTTTTTGAGGAGGGTGGGACTTCACTACAGAACATCCCCCCCGGAAAAGTGATCCTCGAGACTCAGATGCTAGGGTATGAATCCTTTATGAAAGAGGTTGTAGTCAAAGGGGATATGGAGATCCATATCCAGCTGCAGGAAACCTCCCTTGCCCTGGAGGAGGTTACCGTGGTTGCCAAGGCCAGTGCAGCAGGAACCTCAACCAGTTCAACCATCGGCCGACAAGCAATGGATCACCTTCAGGCTACCAGCCTAAAGGATGTAATGCAGCTGCTGCCCGGCCAGCTAATGACCGGCGTGTCGGGCCTAACCTCGGCCGAGAAGATAACCATCCGCACCCTGAGCACCGATAACACCAACAACGCCTTTGGCACGGCGATAGTAGTGGATGGAGTCCCCATCTCGGATAATGCCTCACTGGAAAACAAGGCGGGTATCACTTCAACTGGGGGAACGGGAGTCGATTTGCGGGAGATAGGCGCCGACAACATAGAGTCCATTGAGGTGATCCGGGGGATCCCCTCGGCAGAGTTTGGCGATCTAACCTCAGGGGCTGTTATAGTAAATACCAAGGCGGGGCAGTCGCCCCTGGAGATTAGGGCTAAGATTAACCCTGTAACCTTCAATACCTCCCTGAGCAAGGGCTGGAAGTTTGCCGACAAGAAGGGTAGCTTAAATACCAACCTCGATTATGCTCAGGCTTGGGGCGATCCCCGGCAAAAGACAACCTCGTTCGACCGGATTTCAGGAGGCTTAACCTACACGAGGACATTGAAAAAGGCATGGTACACGAATACTAAGCTTAATGTGAGCAACCTGCTCGATTTTAGGGGCACCGATCCCGATGTGCTTACGGAAGGCACAGAGACAACCCAGAGATCCCTCTCGCTGAGGTTTAGCCATAATGGGAAGGTAAGCGTAAACTCGCTCCTAATGCGCACCCTCTCCTACTCGGTTGGGGTTAGCCAGTCAATTAATGAATCACGAACCTCCACCATTGTTGCCTCGGGAGGAGGGCTTCCCATAATTACTTCGTTAACCCCAGGCTACGCTGAGGTGCCTTACATCACCTCGTCGTACATTGCCTCAGGGGGAACCGAAGCCCGACCCCGGTCTGTTTTTGCCAAGGTGACAAATGGTTTCTTTTTCAACTACAAAAGCATTCGTCAGCGGTTTAATATGGGCGTGGAGTACCGAATGGACGAGAACAATGCGCGGGGTTTTTACAACGATAACGACATGCTGCCCATTAGGCCCAACAGCAACGGAAGGCCCCGACCCTTCTACCAGATTCCCAGGCTAAATCAGGTATCGGCCTTTTTGGAGGATAACGTAAATATCAAGCTGGGTGAGAACAGGCATTTTCGGCTGCAGGCGGGCGTGCGCTTCGACATGCTACAGCCAGGACTCGAGGAGCAGGTGTCGTCCATATCGCCCCGGTTTAACGCATCGCTTAAGGTGGCCGAGTGGCTCGAGTTTAGGGGAGGCTGGGGGAAAAACTCCAAAACCCCGGGGCTGTCGCACCTATACCCCGAACCTCGGTATAGTGATAGGCTAGTGGCGCAGTACTTACCCTCCAACCCCGACCATCAGTTGGTGATGTACCACACCTACATAAACTACATTGCAAGGAATAGCCTGCTGCAGAACTCCACCAACACCAAAACTGAGGTGGGGGTAGATGTGAAGCTGCCCAATAGTATGACTTTCTCCGTGGTGGCCTACAACGATAAGCTGGAGGGTGGATTTGGCAATTACACCGAGTACTTACGGTACTACTCAAATTTTTATGAGGTGGGCAATGGCATAATTGTCATTCCCGACTCAAAGCCAGTTGTCGACTGGAAGAATCCCGCTCGGGTCGATACCGTTTTTACTACTAAAGGAATTGTTGGTAACACCCAGGTGAATCTTAATAGGGGGATTGAGTTCGACTTCTACCTGGGCCGTGTGGAGCATCTGCGAACCCAATTCTACCTGAGTGGAGCGTACATGGAGTCGCAGTCGTGGAGCACAGGGCCAAACTTTTCCAACCCCGTTGGGATTCCACCCTCGTCGGTTTATGGTATGGGAGGAGCCAATACCCCTCCCTTTAAGCTCGAGTATCCGAGTGGACTCCAAAAGAGCATCCAGCGACGGTTTAGCAATGTGGTAAGGGGCGTGTACAATATTCCCCAAATGCGCATGGTTGCCTCTATTAACGGGCAAATAATTTGGTACACATACTCCAATTCTACTAATCAACAGCAGAAGCCCATAGGGTGGCTCGACACGGATCTTTCGTATCATCCCATCACCGAGGAGATGTTTGAGGATCCTAGCTACACCATTAAGGGGATTTCCCTGGCCGACCAGATTAGGGATCCCAAGGATACTGAACCCATCGTAATGCCGCCCGTGTGGCTTATCAGCGCCAGGTTAACCAAGGAGATTTCCAAATCGATGAGGATATCCTTCTTCACCAGCAACCTGTTTTACTACACCCCATACCAAACCTCGAACGTGTCGAATACGCCCATCGAGCGTAACGCCAATTCCTTTGCGTTTGGGATGGAGTTTTTGGTTAAAATATAACACTGTATACCATGAGACGATGTGCAATGCTTGTTTTTTCGGCTTTCCTGATCATGCTGAGTTTAGGCTGCTCACGGGAGACGCCACAGTACCTAACCAATTTGCGGATTGAGACCCAACTCCCGCAGAACATTAAGGCCGACGTAACCTATGCGAGTAAGGAGGTGATCCTGTATAACCAGTCCTCGACCCACAAGTTTGTAACCGATGCTGCGGGTGCCCTCGTTGTTCCGGAGCTAATCCCTGATGTGTATACCATCAACACGTGCTGGGAACTTACCGGTGAGCAGTACAAGGAGCTTGTGTCCGAACCCATATACCTGGAGGATAAGGCTAAGGTTTTAATAACCGCTACGCTGACCAATGTGCCGGTATACACCGACGACGATCTGGTAATCCTTCTCGAATCAATAATACTAAAGGATTTGGTCATATCGAAGGTCTACTACTCAGGAACTAAGGATGACATGAACAGGAACTATACTATTGATCAGTTTGTGGAGATTTTTAATAACTCCGACGATACCGTATATGTCGACGGGAAGTACATTGCCCTGGCTGAGTCGAAAAGCCCGCCCGCATTCCTGGCAAGCGATAATCCCAGCTACATTTACACCCGGCAGATTTGTAGGTTTCCTGGAAGCGGTACCGATCATCCTGTTTACCCAGGGAAGAGTATAGTAATTGCGGCACGTAGCGCCCGTGATCACACCACCAGCGCCGCCAAATCGGTAGACCTATCGCAGGCCGATTTTGAGGTGAAAGATTCCGATGGAGTGGGAAATCCAGCCATAAAGGCGCTTCCCATGTACTCCTCATCAACCTCACTCAACTTCTTCAACCTAATCACGGGTGGCCCCAATGGCGTATTCCTGTTCGAGACCGACGAGAATGTTCTTGAGTGGCCCGAATTCTATACCCCAGGCAGCTCAACGGGTGAGCGCTTCCGTAGGGTTCCCGTCGAGACGGTGATTGATGGGGTGGAAATCCTGAAAAACGAGGCCGCAAACGGGCCTAATATCGACCTGAAGAGGTTACAGAACTCCATCGATGCAGGGTTTACCTTTATCTCGGCCACTTCGGGCTACGTTAACGAGTCGGTGGAACGTAAGGTTTGCAAGATTGGTGATGGGCGGGTTTATCTTCAGGACACGAACAACAGTATCGAGGACTTTACCCTGATTTCCGCACCTAAACCCAAAGATTACGATAATCCCCAACTTCTAAATCTGCAGTAATAGTATGAATAGATTTGTATATTTAATAGTGTTCCTCGTTCTCGTAAAACCGGGTTTTGCTCAGCATGCCGATTCGCTCAAGGTTACCCCCAACCAGGTGCAACGCGACATGCAGGTGTTGTTTCAACAGTGGCTACATACCGATAATGCAGCAGGGTTAGCGTTTGCCAACGTGAGTAAGGGGGGATTGACCACCTTTGAAAGCCACTACTCCTCGGGCGATCACCATAGGGTGCAGGAGGGTTCGGCGGTGAATGGCCTAAGGTTTTATTCCGAAGGGTACAGCCGTTTCAACGAGCGGCTATTTGCCCGGGGACACTTTAGGTTTAGCAAGTTTGTTGAGGAGGATAGAGCATGGTCCGATGTGGTTAATACCTACAACGCCAACCCCTATATCTATGGTAGTAGCGTCAGGGGCGACTACGACAACCAGCTATTTGACCTAAACGTAAAGGTGTACTCAGCAACCCTTGGCCGCTTTAACTATGGGCTTACCCTAGACTATCAGGTGGGGGATATCTCACGCCAACGCGACCCGCGGACTCGTACGTATATGCTCAATTACGCTGTAGTCCCCTCGGTAACCTATAGCCTGTCCGGCAAAAGCAGAGTGGGGGTAAACGCCTACTATCGCTATGGAAAGGAGCGCATGCCAAATATATCAACGGTGCAAACCGACCCGAACCTTCAGTATTACACCTTTATTGGATTACACAATGTCCAAGGACGAGTGGGGGGATACAAGGCTTTCCAACGCCAGTTTGTGAGTGATATCATAGGGGGAGCCCTCCAGTACAATTTTGAGAGTACAGGGGTTAAGTTATTGCTATCAGCCGGGGTAGATATACTCCAGCAGCAGACACTTGGGGACAAAATGCAGTCGCCAGGCTCCTACAATTCCTATGGATTTAACCTAACGGGCAGCCTAATTCTTAGTAACACCTCGTTTGTGCACAATGCTTCAGTTGTGGCTCGTTATAACAATGGAGGGGCTAACGAGTTCCGGCAAACCCTATTTACTGAAAGGGATACCCTTACTGGGGTATCCACTGAGTACTGGGTGACAGACTATATATACAAAAACAGGTTTGTAGTTGAAACCTACAACGTCGATTTTTCATGGAAAAGCATTGCGCTTAAACCCAATGGCCTTGAACGGAATTGGACTTTGGGTGCTGAGGCAGCCTTTCAGTCTTTCGCTAACACCTACTACCTGCCCCTGGCGGAGTATGGGGCTTCACTGGTGAGCGCCGAAGCCAATGGATCATTCTTTATTCTCGACAAAGGGGAACATTCGATCGAGTTTACCTCTTCTGTGGGCGCTTCCTACAGCCTCAATACCCTGCTTCGGATCGATGGTGACACTGAGGTGTCTGAGCTTATCCTGCGTCCCGATCTGGAGTATCACTCCCGTAATACATTCGAAATAGGCGGATCTCTAACATACACTTTCCCTTTAAGGGTGCCTAGGATGACCGCCATGACTGGCTACGCCAGGCTCTATGGCGAGAATCTATTTGCTAACAAATCCTACGGTTGGCTTGCCTTTGGGCTGGCAATCGGTTTACTAACCTTTTAATTTTAATGACTATGAAACATGTAACGAAAAGATTTTTCACCACTGCAGCTCTGCTGTTTGCCGCGCTCTTTATCAATTCTTCATGCCAAAAGGATGAGGTTGAAGCAACCCCGCCGGTTGTGTCGTTTGAAACTTCACAGATAGCAGTAAACACTGACGATAACGACTTCTACAACGTGAAGCTACGCTTATCGTCGCCCGCTCACAAGGACATAGCCGTGAAAATTGATGTGTCCGGTACCGCAGTTGAAAACGAGCACTTTTCTCTGCCCGCAAAGGAGATACCTCTGGTTAAAGGCGACACCGAGGGTGTACTCCCCATCACCATCCTCAACGAGAATATCTGGGATGAGGAACTAACCATCGAAGTGCTTATAGCCCCAGGAACCGATTACTCAATTGATCCCCAGCTAACCAATAAGATAATAGTTAAACTTACAAAGGAAATTGTGTTACCCGAGATTGGCTTTGCGAGCACAGCGAGCATCCAAACCAACCCCTTTAAGGCAGAAACTATAAAAATTGGTTTGGTAGCCAACGAGGTGCTTACCTACGATATTAGCTTGGCGGTTGACTTTGATGGCGAGCTTACCCTCGGAGAGGATTTCTTACTCAACGGAGCAGCGGAGAACACCATTACCTTTGCCCAGGGCACATCAACCCATGAAATTGAAATAACCATTGCGAAAGTTGATGAAGCAGGATTCAATAAAAACATAGGCCTTACGCTAACCGCAGCCGATCCCAAGAAGGTGGCCATCCCTCAGGAAACTAACGCGATGAGCCTGGAGCTGGTTGACCCCGTTGTTGATCTCAGTGCAATGCTTAAAACGGTAGCCCTGCTTGGCGGCGAAGGATATCAGATTTACCAGCAGATAATGGATGTAAACTCCTTGTGGAATGGAAAGGTACTAGTGAATGCTAGTGTTAACCCCAACAACTCAAACTACCTAAAATCGCATAGGAATCTGTACTTCTATGATGCTTTCGACTGTTATGGGAATACAATTGGCGGCGATGTTTTAAGGTTGGCCGATATGCTCCGATTTGCCACAACCGACACTACCATTGCCGATTATGGCGTAGGCCGTACATCCCGATTCTTCTCTCCAACCGACAGCCTGTTCAGGTTTGTGGCCGAGAGTAAAGATGTAACCGCCAAGGGTTCGGTGACTGCTCCTAGGCAGAAGTTTACCGCGAAGCTTATCCTGAAGGAGGATTGGGAAACAGGAGTAAACACTGAGAAGCAGTGGCATGTGGATTCGAAAGCAACAGGTGGAGTTATTGAGAACAGCACCGTGCCCACATTCCATACCGTAGAGGTTTGGCTCGAGAAGCTAGAAGGGACCTACGACTTTACTGCCGTAGAGCCAGAGATTGTTTTCGAAGCATGGTATAGCAGCACCTCGGAATTCTTTATGCGAAGCTACCCCGAAGAACTTGATATTGTAAAGGATGGTGATTTTTACAAAGTTACCTATAGGCTTTACCCACGTTAATCAATAAGGTATTTTTATGGGCAGTAAGGTTTACGCCGGAAGTGTATACCTTACCTGTGTGAACCTTATTGCCCTTTTCATTTACTGCCAAACTATCCCGTTTTATGATCAAAAGATTGGCTTTACTACTGGTTGTCCTTTTCTCCCTAATCCAGGGTTATGCTCAGGAAGAGTTTATCAAAGTGATTGATAACGGAGGTAAGTATAAACTCGAAATCCCCGATTGCTTGCTTGGTAAGCCGTTGCTGTTTGGGTCAAGGGTGGTGGATATAAGCGCCCCCTCGGCAAAGGTATACTCGGCAGGGCAAATGCGTAAGCCTCCCGTGCTGATTAGGTTTGCCCAAAGAGGCGACTTGCTGGTGATGGAGGAACTTGTAGATTTTGTTGATGTAGACGAAACCGACCCCATTTATGAACCCTTATCCAGGAATGCAAGGGTTGGCGGTGTGTATTATTTCAATGTTGAGTCCAGGGGAGAGGGCAATGAGGCCTCGGTTATTGATGTGACCAAATTCTTTTCTGAACAGGTAGAGCTAGCTTGGCCTTTGCCCGACAATGTTAAAATGGGGCGATTGGATAGCCAGCTCAGCCAGCTGCTCTTTATGCGGCAGTTCAACGATCGGATAAATATTAGGGGCTATTACGAGTTTTTGGGCGGGAAGAGTACTTTTGCCATCACGGTTCAGTATTTTCTGCTTAAACTTCCCGAAGAACCCTTGCAAACGCGCTTTAACGATGATAGGATAGGCTATCAGCCATTCACCAAAAAATCATATGCCAGCGGTAAGCCCATATCAACAAATAAGTACATCGCGCGATGGAGAATAGAACCAGCGCCATCGGATTTGGAGCGTCATAGAGCCGGTGAGCTGGTTGAATCCCAGCAGCCCATTGTGCTTTACATTGAGCCTTACTTTCCGGCGGACTGGATCCCATACATTAAACAAGGGGTTGAGGTGTGGAATGCAGCTTTCGAGAAGATTGGCTTTAAGAATGTAATGGTTGCAAAGGAGTTCCCCGTTAACGATACGCTATTCGATCCGTATGATATTAAAACTAACGTTATTAGGTATCTTCCGCTCGACGAGGCTAATGCTGCCGGACAGATATGGACCGATCCGCGCAGCGGCGAAATTATAAACGGCGAGGTGCTTTGGTGGAATAATGTGGTGGAGCTAATAAGCATGTGGCGCTTTACGCAAACCGCTGCTGCCGATCCCAACGCCAGGGCGCTAAATTACGATTCAGATTTTCTTGGCGAGATGATTCGCTATGCCATTGCCCATGAGGTTGGCCATGTGCTGGGAATTCAGCATAACCTTAGGAGCTCATATGCATATCCCATCGATTCGCTGCGATCGCCCACCTTCACACAGCAGTATGGCACAACGGCCTCCATCATGGATTATGCCCGTTTTAACCATATTGCTCAGCCCGGCGATTTGCAAAATGGCGTAAGTCTAACACCCCCCTCGCTGGGGCCCTTCGATTACCTATCGGTAGAGTACGGATATTCTTTTATCCACGGGGCAAATACCCCCCAGGATGAGCTGCCCGCTTTAGACTTTCTTTTTAAATCAAAAGGAGATGATCCCATGTATAGATTTGCCCCATTTATAGCAGTGCCAATATCGCCCGACCCCTCGGCTCAAACTGAGTCCCTTGGTGATGATGTGATTCGTTCCTCCTCCAAGGGGATACAAAATACACAGGTGATTCTTCGAAACCTTATCGATTGGACCCTAAGTGAGGGCGGGAGCATTTCCGACATTAATGCCCGCTACGAGGCCTTAGCCAAACAGTATTTTAGGTACATAACCTTGTCGATTTCCTATGTTGGCGGCACCTATTCGGTTTACGGCCCCATAGATTCCACGCTAACAAACCATATTTCTGTGAGCAAGGAGAAGCAAAAGGAAGCGCTGAAGTTTGTAATCTCATCGCTAAAAGATGTTCACTTGTATCTGGACAACAGCAACCTTGCAAAGGTTATTGGTTCTAAAGCAGAAGATGTGCTTAAGAAGCAAGCCGAAATTATGGAGACATTGCTCGGAAACTTTATCCTCCCCAGAGTACTCAGGAACTCTCTCTCGGGAAGCGATCAGTTTTCTCTAGAAGAGTATCTTGGCATAATCGATCAGTTGCTTTGGGAGACCCTTAACCCGGATGAGCCATACCACAGAAATCTACAAATTACATACATACAAACACTTCAGAACCTTGCTCGAATTCCGGCGGAAGCAGATGCTGGAAAGTTAGGGCCTAAGGCAATAATTGCCCAAGCGGCATATAAGCAAAAGGTCTTAACTCAGAAGAAGCTTGAGCGGATGATGCGGAAAGACTCAAAATCGAGGGCGCATTTTACATTCTTACTGGAATTACTGTAACGGTTTATAAATTAATGAAATTTATTATGAAAAGGTTTTTTCTTGCAATTGTTTCAATTCTTTTTGTTTTTCCTAACCTAGCTAAAGGCGACGAGGGAATGTGGTTACCGCTGCTTCTTAAAAACGAGAAGTATGCCGAAATGAGAAAGATGGGTTTAAAGCTGAGCGCCGAGGAGATTTACAGCGTAAATCAAGCCTGCCTAAAGGATGCAGTGGTTGGTCTAATGGGCGAAGGGGCAAATCTACGAAGCTACGGTACCGCTAGTTTCATCTCTAAGGATGGATTACTTATAACCAACTACCACGTGGTGCTGTCGTACATTGAACGGTTTTCAACGCAGGAGAATGACTTTATTAAGTATGGTTATTGGGCTCGGAGTAGAGATGAGGAGTCGCTGTGCCGAGGCTTGCAGATAAAGCAGCTGGTTAGAATGGAGGATGTTACAGGCCGAATTCTCGAGGGCACTGCAGGTCTAGCCGGTGTGGAAAAGCAGAACAAAATAAATGAGAACGGAAAAGCCATTGCCGAAGAGGCCACCAAGGGTACCAAGTACGAGGTGCGCATGCAGGCCCTGTTTGGAGACAGTCAGTATATAATGAATGTTTATGTGGTTTACAAGGATGTTAGGATGGTTGCTGCCCCTCCATTTGCCCTGGGTAAGTTTGGTGGTAATACCGACAACTACCGATGGCCCAGGCATACCCTCGACTTCGCCATTTTAAGAGTTTATGCAAACGAGAGTAACGACCCCGCAAATTTTTCCCCAAAGAATCTTCCCTACAAGCCTAAGCACTACCTTCCCATTGCTAAGAATGGTGTGAAGGAAAATGATTTTGTGATGGTTATGGGATTTCCCGGATCCACACGCCAATATATCCCGTCTTATGCCCTCGAGAAAATTATTTACGATGAAACTGCCGAAAAAGTAGCCATAACCCGCGATAAGATGAATATCCTGCAGAATGCCATTGCGGAGGATCCAGGATCCAAGTTTCGTTATACCAACCGACTCTCGTCGGTAGGTAATAACTACCTGCGCTGGAGCGGTGAGATCATGGGTGTAAACAGGATGGGATTGGTAAATCAGAAGCAACATGAGGAGGAGGAGTTTAAGGCATGGGTGGCAAAGGATCCAACCCGCTTGCAAAAGTATGGTGGTATTCTCGATCGCATCCAGGAGCATTACAACAAGGTGGCCGTATATAACTTAGCCAATACCTTTTTCTTAGAGGCTGGTATCAATGGATCTGAGATTGTTCCTTTTATTGGGAAGTTTGAGAAATTAGTAGCCATGTATAACCGCGATTCTTTAAAGCTCCCCATAGCCAATCGGGAAGCATCAAATTTGGTGAAACTTACCGACCAGTTCTTTAGGAACTGGAGTTACGAGGTCGATCGTAAGATGTTTAGAAACTTAACCTATCGCTATTACCAGAAGATGGATCCTCAGTTCCAAGCCGAGGAGCTTGTGAAAGCTATTCACAAGTATAACGGCGATATTGAGCTGCTTAGTCAAATAGTCTTTGAGAATTCAATTTTTACCGATAAGGACAAGCTGATTGCATTTCTAGAAGACGAGAACAGGGATGTGGTAACCCATATTAAAAACGATGAGCTGTATCAGATCGCCATTGGGTTCTATCGGATCAATGTGGATAGAATTGCTCGCCAACGCACCGATCTGCAGCGCGAGCTGATAGATCTTCAGTCGGTTTATATGGCTGGCCAGCTCGAGATGAGTGGGAAAAAAGCCCTCTACCCCGATGCAAACAATTCGCAACGTATAAGCTATGGCCGGGTTGTTGGCACCAATGCCGAGGACGGTCTAAAGTACTATCCATTCACAACCTTCGAGGGGGCTTACGCCAAGTTTATGAATAATAACGAGGATGAGGAGTTTTACCTGCCCAAAAAACTTCGTGATCTATACCATAATGGTGAATTTAAGGACTATGAAAGAAAAGATGGAACCATCGTAACCAACTTTTTAACCAATGCGCACACCACCAGTGGCAGCTCTGGGTCGCCCGTAATTAATGGACGGGGCGAACTGGTTGGCCTAAACTTCGATAGGATCTGGCAGGGAGTTGCCTCCGATTATCGGTATAGCAGCGAGACCTCAAGGTCTATTTCGTTAGATATTAGGTATATTATGCTTGTTTTGGATAAGTACGCCCCCAATAGTTATGTTTTTGACGAGCTAACAGTTAAGTAGATTTATATGCGTACAGTATTCGTTGTATTGTGGTTGATATGCCCTCTGGTGGCTTTGAGCGTGAGGCCCGATTGCGGCAGAGGAGAGGTTGACTGTGTTGGCCTTTGCGCCCGATTTATAGACGAGAATGGCGACACCTTTTGCGATATTGGAGGGTTGTCGGAAGGTACCCTTGCTGCTCAACAGGCTACCAGTAAGGCGGAAACTAGTCCCAAACCATACCGCCTAATTCTAATAACCTCTTTAACCCTTGGGCTCTATATACTAACTACTTTCCTTAACAAGTTTAACGTGCTAACAAAAGCTCAGCACCGAAAAGTTTGGAATGTGTTATTGTTGGTTACTTTTTTGATATCGGGTATCCTTGGGTTGGTACTTGTTGTTCAGATAAACTACAATGTGCTTAGCGATTGGTATTTGCCTTTCTTAACCCTGCATGTTGAGTTTGGAATTGCAATGGCCTTAATTTCTATTATCCATGCCTTTTGGCACATAAGTTATTATGCTAAGGCACTAGGTTTGGCTAAAGCAAAGTCAATTAGGTTGAGGTCAAGTTCATTTACAGCAAAACAGTCGGCGTAGTCCAATTCATAACCTATTAAAAAAACAACCTAACCTATGGCATGCAAACAATGGGTTAGGTTGTTCTCTTTTAAAGATGTTGGTAACAAACCTCCGCGAACTCTATGGTCAGTAGGTTAATATCGTGTTTCATTTGGTTAATATGAGCTTTTAGGTGGCTAAGCATGTTTGCCCTGTTTTCGAGCTGTGCCAAATCATATTCCCCTCCGGGCCCGAAGTAAACCTCCCTATAACCATGTTCTTTGTTCTTGTCACTGCTAATTATCTGATCTAAGCATTTCCATTCATTAATTATATGCTCTCTTATCGATTCCTGCCTCGTTTTGCACGTTGGATTATGGTAATTAAGGTAGTACCAAATGCTTTGAGGGAAAAGGGATGATGTATCATGCCCCTCCCAAACCTCCTGAAGAACATTGTTTTTGTGCCTCAGCTCAATACTTTTGCTATTTCTTAGAGCCATGATTCCTAGCGTAGTTTCAATAATGCCGGTTGTTATGCCTATGTAATCCGAAATGTTACCTTCAATGCCCTTGAGTACAGTAAAACCAGTTGCTATGGTTCCGATTCCGCCAACTACAATTGCGCTAATGGTCAGTTTTGCTTCATTCTTGTTTTCAATACCCTTTAGGTATTCTGCAGTTTGTTTAATATGAACTTCTTCGCAATTTATTTCGCTGGTAAATGATAAAACCTCTAACGATGCGGCCGAAATGCGTTGATTAATGCTAGTTGCCCTTTCGACAAGGTCAAGCCTTGTGCTTATTGTCATCCCATCTGAATAGTATTTTTTTAAATGCAAGTACTCAGCTATTGCAGGAAGTAGTCCAATGGCATTGGCAACGTTGATGCTTTTGCAGCTTAGTTTCTGAATTACTAGGCTATCAACTTCGATACTGTATGTTGGCTGTGGTGTGGGTCGGTTATCGTAATAGTACGATTGATAGCAATTATTCCTTTCTAGTTCAGGCTTAAGTGATATTATTTTGGGACCCAAGCATGAGCTAAACGAAATGGTAATGACGAATAACAGGGTCAATTTCATGTTGTGCTGAAGTTTCATTTTGATTTTTGCTTTGAAATTTAGAAATAATAAAACCCCCTTTGACAACTCGACGGAGTAGGCATTATCTGTCTGTTTTGAGAATTGTCGAATGGGTACTAGGCGATATTTGCTAACATACCTATGTTTGACAAATTTTTATTCTATTAATTGTGCATAGACAATGTTATTTTTTAATAAGTATGTTTAATTGGTTTATGAAGTATAAAAAAAGCAAAAAATATTCATTGATACAAAATAAATAGGGGGGGTGTAATAAAAAATAATATAAAAAAATAAAATAAACAACAAATATGTAGGGGGGGTGAAAATAAATAATATATATTTGCAGTCAAAACCCCCTAATTTTTTTTATATGCCACAGCTTCGTTTTAGAGCCGTTGAGGAAGCCCTCCGGCGCACAGTAACCCCCTTTGAGAATCCGGGGCGAAAAATCTCCGAGATTTTTGGCAATAATGTGTTCGATCGCAAAAAGATGCAGCGATACCTCTCGCGCGAGGCATACGAGAGTGTGATCTCCTCAATTGATGAGAGTCGCCGAATTGATCGGAAAATTGCCTCCCAGGTAGCCACGGGGATGAAGACCTGGGCCATGGAGCAGGGCGCCACGCACTACACCCACTGGTTTCACCCACTCAACGGGGCTACAGCCGAGAAACACGATGCATTCTTCTCGTTTGGAAGCAATGGCGATGCCATTGAAAGCTTTAGCGGCGATTTGCTGGTGCAGCAGGAGCCCGACGCATCGAGTTTCCCCAGCGGGGGCATACGTAACACGTTCGAGGCGCGTGGCTATAGCGCATGGGATCCCTCTTCGCCCGCATTTATCATGGAGCAAACCCTTTGTATTCCCACCATATTTGTGTCGTATACCGGCGAGGCGCTCGACTTTAAAACGCCTCACTTAAAAGCCTTGGCTGCCCTTGATAAGGCTGCTACCGCAGTTTGTAACTATTTCGATAAGGATGTGAAAAAGGTGATGTCGACCCTGGGGTGGGAGCAGGAGTACTTTCTGGTTGATGAGTCCCTCTTTAATGCTCGTCCCGATCTGGTGCTCACCGGCCGAACCATTATGGGGCACTCGGCAGCCAAGGATCAGCAGCTGGAGGATCACTACTTTGGATCGATCCCCGAGCGCGTGAGCGCTTTTATGCGTCACCTCGAGATAGAGTGTTATCAGCTTGGAGTGCCAGTGAAAACCCGCCACAATGAGGTTACGCCCAATCAGTTTGAGTTGGCGCCAATTTTTGAGGAGGCAAACCTGGCCGTGGATCACAACCAGCTGCTTATGTCGGTAATGGATAAGATTGCTCGTAGGCATGGGTTCCGCGTACTTTTTCACGAGAAACCATTTAAGGGGGTTAACGGATCGGGCAAGCACTGTAACTGGTCGTTGTTAACCGATACGGGGGTTAATTTGCTTTCGCCCGGCGGAACACCTAAGAATAACCTGCAGTTTCTGGCTTTTCTTGTGAATACCGTAAAGGCTGTTCACGATCATGCAGCGTTGCTGCTGGGTAGCATTGCCAGTGAACCAAATACGCATCGGTTGGGTGCAAACGAGGCGCCTCCCGCTATCATGTCGGTATTTATTGGTAAAACCCTAAGCCAGGTACTCGACGATCTGGAGGAGAAGGTGCACGAAAACAAGATGACTCCCGATGAGAAAACCGAGCTTAAGCTTGATATCATTGGTAAGATACCCGAGATACTGCTCGATAATACCGATCGCAACCGCACATCGCCATTTGCGTTTACTGGGAATCGATTCGAGTTTAGAGCCGTTGGCTCTTCGGCCAGCTGCGCCTCGCCCATGATTGTGCTCTCAACCGCTTTGGCCGATCAGCTTGTTCAGTTTAAAGAGGATGTTGATGCTCTTATTGCAAACGGAGTTAAGAAGGATGAGGCTATTTTCCAGAGCATCCGTAAGGTGATTGTTGCCTCTAAGAAGATCCGATTCGAGGGTAATGGGTATAGCCAGGAGTGGGTCGATGAGGCAGCAAATCGCGGAATCCCAAATATTCCCAATGCACCTGAGGCTTTCAAAACATTTCTTATTCCCTCCACAATTGACTTGTTTACCCGCCACAGCGTGCTTTCGGAGCGTGAGCTGCATGCCCGCTTCGAGATTCGCAACGAGATATTTGTGAAGAAGGTGCAGATCGAGGCCAGGGTTCTGAGCGATTTGGCCATAAACCACATTGTCCCCACGGTGATTGCCTATCAGAATGTGCTAATCGATAACGTTAAGGGTATCAAGGAACTCTTCCCCGATGAGAATGATTACTGCCAGCTTGCCGGCACGCAGCTGTTGTCGATCCGGAAAATATCTGGCCACATTAAGGCCATCCGCGAGCAGGTTAAGGAGTTGGTGGAGAAACGAAAGGAGTTGAATCAGGTAGCTAGCATTGCCGAGAGAGCTCATCTCTACTCCACTGTTATTAAGCCGTACATTGAGGAGATACGATTCCATATCGATAAACTTGAACTTATTGTCGATAACCAGATGTGGCCATTACCCAAATATCGGGAGTTGCTTTTTATACGGTAATTTTCATGTAACCATTGTTTTGTAGGGGTTTAGTGAGGTAGGCCAAAAAGTAATTATTTGGTGTTTTGCTTTGTGTTTTTGCGTGGTCTCTTGGTGTAATAACTATCTAAATATCTCACAAAGAGCACAGGGAATGCGTGAAGTTCCAATAAGCTACTTTTTGGGCAACCTCATTTTCGTTAGGCTAACGGGTGTAGTTATCGAAAATATGTTTACTTTTACAAGGTTTTGTGGCTTATGCTTAAAGTTCACACAATAAAATGCCCAACTTAACGTACCTGTTCAACAGAACAATTGACTTGAAAATCGTCGTACAATGAGGTTTACATTAAAAGCACTTATAGTTTTTTCTCTAATTACCTTCAGCCTCGATGGGATTTCGCAAACTGCCCGTCTTAAGCGTGCCGAAGCCCTATACGAAGCAGGAGGTTTTTTTGAAGCCGTAGAGATCTATCGCCGCGAGCTCGATAAGGTACCACGCGAACAAATGGGATTCTATCTTCAACGCATTGCCGACTGCTACCGGTTTGTGGGTAATGCCCGCCAGGCGGAGATATGGTACTCTAAGGCCATTCAGCGCGAAGCACCCGATCCCAAGGTGTTCTACAACTATGCCGAGATGCTGAAGATGAGCGAAAAGTACGATGTGGCCATTGAGCAGTATCAGAAATACAAGCAGCTTGTTCCCAACGACCCGTTGGCCGATATTGGTATCCGTTCGTGTGAACTAGCCCAGAAGTGGATTGCTTCACCAGCCGGATACGAGATTGTGAACATGCGCGCCATCAATAGCCGCCAGTCCGACTTTAGCCCTGCTTTCGCATCGGACGATTACTCCATTCTTTACTTCACCAGCTCGCGCGACGAGGCAACAGGGTCGAAGAAACATGCAGGAACCGGCGAGATGTTCACCGATATTTTTGTTTCGCAACGCGACCGCCAAGGGAATTGGAGCGAGCCCCGCCCCCTTGACGAGAGCATTAATACCGCATTCGACGAGGGCGCACCCTCGTTAACATCCGACTTTAACAAGCTTTACTTTACTCGTTGTCGAACCAGTAAACGCAATAAGCTGGGCTGCGAAATTATGCTTAGCGAGCGTCGCGAGCAGGGTTGGCTTAGCCCAGAACCCCTTCTCATTGCTGCCGATAGCATGGTGGTGGCACATCCCTCCATATCCAACGATGACCTAACGCTCTACTTCGTTAGCAATATGCCCGGTGGATATGGTGGTAACGATATATGGAAAATTACCCGCAGCTCACCCTCCGATAACTGGGGCGAACCTGTAAACCTTGGCGCCGAAATTAATACCAAAGGGAATGAGATGTTCCCATTTATCCATTCCGATGGAACTCTTTACTTCTCATCCGATGGCCATCCGGGCATGGGCGGCCTCGATATCTTTAGGGTAAAATCAAATGGTAATGTCTGGGAGGTTGAGAATATGCGTTACCCCATTAATTCTCCATCCGACGATTTTGGAATAATCTTCGAGAGGGAGCGCGAGGCTGGTTACTTCTCTTCGCGTAGGCGCGATGTTGGTTCCAGGGGTGGCGATAATATTTACCTATTCTACCTGCCCGAGATTATTTTTAATATGATTGGCGATGTGCGCGACGACAAAACTGGCCGTGCCCTTGCCGATGCCAACGTTCAGCTGGTGGGTAGCGATGGACTTATTGTGAACGCCAAAACGGGTGCCGATGGCTCTTTTCGGTTTATGCTAAATCCCAATACCGATTACGTGCTAATTGCCTCACGCGAGGGCTACCTGAATGGCAAGGGGCGCGAAACAACAAGAGGATTGGCTGCCAGCAAGGAGTTTACAGTAGAAATTCAGCTAACATCCACCGCTAAACCCATAGAGCTGCCCAATATCTTCTACGACTACGATCGATGGGAACTTCGCCCCGAATCGATGGCCGCGCTCGACAGGCTTATTGAAGTGCTCAACGATAACCCAACCATTGTAATTGAGCTGGGAGCACATACCGATAGCCGTGGTACGCTGGAGTATAACTACGATCTTTCGCAAAAACGCGCACAATCGGTGGTGAACTATCTTATTGAACGCGGAGTCCCAGCCGAAAGATTACGGGCTAAGGGTTATGCCCAATCGCAACCCAAGGTGGTGGACGAGCAGCTGGTTCAGCAGTATCCATTCCTGAATATTGGTGCTAAACTCAACCAAGAATTCATCGATAAGATCCAAAATCAAGAACAACAGGAAACCGTTCACCAGATAAACCGTAGAACAGAGTTCAGGGTGCTAAGCACCGACTATAAATAGTAGGGGACTTTATCTGATTGCCATGCGCTTACCTATTGCAATGCGGTTTCTAATAATGGTTGTGCTGTTGCAAAGTGCAACCGATGGCTTTTCTCAGAAGATTTTTCAGGCTGAGTCGGCCGCCATGGCCAAGCTAAAGGTATATGCTGTTGAAGAACCCGAACAGGCCGACCTGTGGGTGTGCTTTGTTTGGTCGGAGGAGGAGATTACCCGAACTGGTTTGTGGATGGATATGCGGTTCGACCACGAGGCTGATATAATAATTATCTTTGTTGACGAGGAGAAACAGGCCGACCTCAAGATTTGGCTAGTTGACACTCCCGAGGAGTCGAAGTGGATCAATCCTAGCAAAAAGAATTTGCTCACGCTGAAAAAACCAACCAAATAGATACAAATCATTTTTATTTGCAGAATATATGTCCGATGATTTTCGATACTCCCAGAGGGGGGTTTCTGCCTCAAAGGAGGATGTGCATAATGCCATCAGCCATCTCGACAAGGGTCTATTTCCCAAAGCGTTCTGTAAGGTAGTCCCCGATTACCTTGGCAATAGCGCCGACCACTGCGTGGTAATGCACGCCGATGGCGCTGGGACCAAATCATCGTTGGCATATGCATACTGGCGCGAAACGGGCGATATGTCGGTTTGGAAAGGCATTGCACAGGATGCCATTGTGATGAATATCGACGATTTGCTTTGCGTGGGCGTTACCGATAATATTCTACTATCATCAACCATAGGTCGTAATAAGAACCTAATTCCCGGCGAGGTGATTGCCGCCATAATCAATGGTACTGAGGAGTTTTGCCAGCAAATGAGTGAACATGGAGTAAACATTCACCTTACGGGGGGCGAAACTGCCGATGTGGGCGATTTGGTTCGCACTGTAATTGTTGACTCTACTGTTACTGCTAGGGTTCGCCGATCGGAGGTTATCGATAACTCTAATATTCGCGATGGCGATGTTATTGTTGGGCTATGCTCGTATGGGCAGGCCAAGTACGAGAACGAGTACAATGGCGGCATGGGCAGCAATGGGCTTACTTCGGCCCGTCACGATGTTTTTGCCAAGTATCTTGCACAAAAGTACCCCGAGAGCTTCGATTCGGCTGTTGATACCGATTTGGTGTACTCCGGCTCGTATAAGCTGACCGATACAATAGATGGGCTGGGAGTTACAGCGGGCAAGCTGGTTCTTAGTCCAACCCGTACTTACGCACCAGTTATAAAGGAGATATTGGCAAACTATCGACCAGTGATTCACGGAATGGTTCATTGCTCGGGCGGTGCGCAAACCAAGGTGATGAATTTTGTGGACAACCTAATGGTGATAAAAGATAATCTGTTCCCCATTCCGCCGTTATTCAGGATAATTCAGCAGGAGTCGAAGACTCCTTGGCAGGAGATGTACAAGGTCTTCAACATGGGGCATCGGTTCGAAATATACGTCTTCCCCGAGTATGCCGAGGATATTGTGGCCATTGCCAACGATTTTGGAATAGATGCTCGCATAGTGGGATCGTGCCACAAACGCGAGAAGGGCAACAAGTTAATTGTAAAGAGCGAGGAGGGCGAGTTTACATACTAGTTGAGGTGCAAGCTGAATAGGAATACTTGCAATAGTGTGGTTTTCAATTAACATAACAGCTTTAAAATGAAGTTGAATAAATTAACCTTGTCCTTTCCCGAAAAGGAGGAAGAGCTGTTCCTGAAACAATACTATTTTGACTCAATCCTTCAGGTTAGAGTTGCTTTTATCCTACTTACTTTCCTTTACGGTATTTTTGGTTATCTCGACTCTTTAATGTTTCCCGAATATGCAAAAGTCTTTCATATAATCCGCTTTTTATTTGTTGTTCCTGTTCTTTCGCTAGTATTTCTCTTATCCTTTACCAAATTTTTTGGAAAAATTTGGCAAGTGCTGCTGCTTATCTGCTTTATTATTGGGGGAACGGGCATTAGCTTAATGATAATGTATGTGCCCGAGAACTTTGCATACTACGGCGGTATGATGCTGGTATTCTCGGCTGGATATTTTTTTATAAAACTCCGATTTTTCTTTGCATCTATTGCCGGTTGGACCACTCTGCTTCTTTTTAATATTGGAGCAATTTTTTATGCATATATTCCCAACTTAGTTCTTATCAACTACAACTTCTTCTTTATCAGTGCTAATATTATTGGGATGTTTGCCGCCTATAATATTGAATACTATGCACGCCGCAACTTTTTTCTTACCTACGAGCTCGATAACGAGAAATTATTTGTTGAGGAGATTAATAAAAACCTCGAAAACGTTGTTGAAGAGCGCACTCGAGAGCTTCTTGTAGCCAAGGAAAATGCTGAGGTTAGCAAAGCGAATGTTACAGCAATTATCGAAGGTACGCAGGATAGCATTTGGGCTTTTAATAGAAATTACGAGATACTCTACATAAACAAAGCATTTCAAGAGGAGTTTAAGATAACTTTTGGGGTTTGGCTAGAGCCTGGAGTAAGCCTGATAGAATCGCTACCCGAAGCATTGCAACCGATTTGGAAACCCAGGTACGACAGGGTTTTGAGGAATGATCAGTTCAAGGTAGAGGATGCAATTGAGTCTGAATTTGGAGTTATTTATGTTCAGGTATCCTTTAATCCCATTGTAAAAGATGGCGAGGTTGTTGGTGGTTCGTGCATTGGCAACAATATTACACATCAGAAACTTGTTGAAATTGAGCTGCAGAGAGCAAAGGAAAAAGCCGAGGAGAGCGAAACAAAATTCAAAGGAATAATCCAACAGATAAACGATGGTATTATCGTTTTCGATGAGCAGAAAAAGATTGTTGTTTGGAACAAAGGGGCCGAAAGTATTTTTGGGATAAAGGCAGATTACGCATTAAATAATAGCATTGTCGATTTTCGTCACCAGTTTGCTTCACCTCCAGAAAAAAATAAAGAATCAATTGAAAGTGAAATAAGTAACCTTGTAACTTTAAGTACACCAGAGGTGTTTTACACCATAACCGAGAATGAAGTGGCAATTACGCCTGAGCAGTTCGTAAACCTTCAGAGTTCGGTATTTCCCATAAAATTCGATAATTACTATTTGTTTTGTTACGTTTTTAGGGATACAACTAAACTTAAGGGATTTGAAAAGCAGCTAGTCCAGCTAAACAGCAATAAGGATCAATTTATTTCAATTCTAGCCCACGACTTAAGGAGCCCATTCAATGGCATGCTCGGGATCCTAGATTTATTACATGAAAATATCAGGGAGTATGATCTTGATATTATCGAAAGCCGTGTTGCTATAGTTCAGAAGATTGCCCAGCAAACCTTTAATCTACTAGAAGACCTGCTCTTATGGTCGCATGCGCAATCGGGTAGTTTATCGCTTGAGCTGGAGGAGGTTGATTTGTTGTCCGTATGCGAGGAGGTAAAAGGTAGCTTAGCGAATTTGGCAGAAGAGAAGAATATTAAGGTTATTATTACCGATTTAGCAAATACTATGTTTAAAGTTGATGTGAATACTTTTAAAACCATTCTGAGGAATCTAATTTCAAATGCCATTAAGTTTTCACAGAAAAACGGTCAGATAAAAATCTCATCATATAAACAGAATAGCAGTATTGTTTTTTCCGTATCGGATCAAGGGGTAGGAATAGCGCCTGATAGGATAGTAAACCTATTTGATATTACTCAAAAGAACACAACCGAAGGTACTTCGGGGGAGCAAGGCACTGGATTAGGGCTTCACCTCTGCAAAGAGCTGGTGGGAAAGCATAAAGGGGAAATTTGGGCGGAGAGCGAGGTTGGCAAAGGAAGTGACTTTAGATTTTCCATACCCTTAGTGCAAGATAGCAATAGCTAACTCCAGGCATACAGGGTGTACACGAGCATGTAGCCAATTGATCTCAAACCTTCAAAGTATGTAGGCTTATCGGCGCTTTAAAATCCCCTTAAAATGATTGATGTAAGAGAGAAGAGACCAAACTGTATAACCGCAAACAGCGCCTAACATTCCTCCCACAATAATATCGGCCGGATAGTGTACTCCCAGGTATATTCGGCTGTACGATACGGCTGCTGCCCATATCAGTATGAATATGGTAAACCAGCGAATGCGAAATAGCTGGCTTAAGAAAACGGCTACGCCAAAAGTGTTGGCCGCATGCGACGATACAAATCCAAATCGTCCACCAGCGCAACGGCCAGTGGCCAGATGAATTAAATCCTTTATCTCGGGATTATGGCAGGGGCGAAGCCTTTCGAACACATTCTTGAATAGGTGCACTGATGTTTGATCGGCAAGAGTAACCACTAGCGCAACAGCTAGTAGAGGCCAAACCAATCGCCAGCCAAACTTAAGGTACATAAAGACAACAATGGCAAGGTATAGTGGAAGCCAGGTTAGCTTGCCCGAGAAAAAAATCATAATGGGATCCCAGAACGAGGAGTGAATACCGTTTAGAAACAGGAAAAACTGGGTGTCTAGGCTTTGTAGAGTTTCTAGCATATTTGTTGGGTTGATGTGATAATTATTTTATACAGAAAAGGAGATGTTTAAATCTCACCTGTGTTTAACTCGTTCCAAAGCATATCCTTTAGCTCAGTAATTCCGTCGCCAGTTACCGAGGAGATAAAGATGCTTTTCACATCGGGGAGTTCCTTTGCAATGGCACTTCTTAACTCGATGTCGGCCATATCGCATTTGGTAATGGCTAAAATACGCTGCTTATCCAGAAGTTCGGGGTTAAATTGCTCCAGTTCATTTACCAATGTGTTGTACTCCTGCTTTATGCTGGGGCTATCAATAGGAATCATAAATAGCAGCATTGAGTTTCGCTCAATGTGTCTAAGGAATCTGATACCAAGTCCTTTGCCCTCGTGAGCTCCTTCAATAATTCCGGGAATATCGGCAATTACAAAGGATTTGTGATCGCGGTAGGGCACAATGCCAACGTTGGGAACCAACGTTGTGAATGGGTAATCGGCAATTTTTGGTTTGGCCGCTGTTACGGTGGAGAGTAACGTAGATTTTCCGGCATTGGGAAATCCCACCAGCCCCACATCGGCTAATATTTTTAGTTCTAAAATAATCGAACCCTCCACACCATCCTCGCCGGGCTGAGCAAACCGTGGGGTTTGCTGTGTTGGAGTTCGGAAGTGCCAGTTGCCCAGCCCACCACGGCCTCCTTTCATCAGGATTTCAACCTGACCACTTTCAGTAATCTCACATACTCTTTCGCCGCTTTCGGTGTCAATGGCTATAGTTCCCAGTGGTACCTCAATGGTAACATCGTTGCCATCGGCACCAGTGCTGCGGTTCCTGCTGCCTGATTCTCCGTTGCCAGCAAAAATATGCCGTTGATATTTTAGGTGGATTAGGGTCCAAAGCTGATCGTTACCTTTGAGGTACACGTGCCCCCCACGACCACCATCGCCACCATCGGGGCCGCCCTTGTCCACAAACTTCTCGCGCCTTAGGTGGGCACTGCCTGCGCCTCCCTTGCCGGAACGGCAAAAAATCTTTACGTAATCGACAAAGTTTGATGAGGCCATGAATTCTAAAAAATATGATATTACTACTAATACTTACTTTTTTACTGCTTGGATGCAGAAATTGTTTGATCGACAGCTGTGCAGATTCGTTGAAAAATCTCATTGATTGTGCCCATCCCGTTTATTCCAACGTATTTACCCTGTTCCTTGTAATACTCCATCACGGGGTGAGTGGTTTGGTTGTAGATATTAATGCGGGTTTGGATAATCTCAATGTTTTGGTCATCGGCGCGGCCAGTGAGTTTTCCTCTATTCTCCATCCTAACAACCAACTCGTTTTGTTCTACCTCAAGCCCCAGAATAAGCGAGATAGAAGTTCCTTTTTGAGCCAGCATATTGTCGAGTTCAATTGCCTGGTTGGTTGTTCGGGGAAAACCGTCGAAGATAAAACCTTTTACCTTATCGCGGTGCTCCTCGAGTCGTCGACCAATTATTCCTATTACCAACTCGTCGGGAACCAACTCGCCACGATTCATGTACTGTTGAGCCTGAATGCCACGGGGTGTTTTTTGCTCAATGGCATTGCGTAAAATGTCGCCGGTGGAGATGTGCATCAGGTTGTAACGGCTAATTAGGTGTTCCGACTGAGTGCCTTTCCCTGCGCCTGGAGGGCCAAATAGTACAATGTTCAGCATGGTTTTAGGATTTTATGTCAACAGAATCTACATAAGCGTGTAGATATCCGCGAGGTTTCTGCCTAATCCGTTATAGTCGAGACCATACCCTACAATAAACTCGTTGGGGATGGATCGACCAACGTAGTCAATTTTAAGGATTCCCTTGTATGATTCGGGTTTGTAGAGTAGGGTGGCAATTTTAATGGCTTTGGGATTCAGGTGACTAAGAGTTTCAACCAGCTTGCCAAGCGTAATGCCCGTGTCAACTATATCTTCAAGAATTATTACGGTTCTATCCTTGATGTTTTCAGTAAGCCCAATTAGCTGATTAACTGTTCCCGTTGTCTCGGTTCCCTCGTATGACGATAGCTTTACGAACGAAATTTCGCATGGGAATTCGATAAGCCGTATAAAATCGGCGGTGAAAATGAAAGATCCGTTCAGCACGCTGATGAACAGTGGATTGTCCTCGTTCTTCATGTCCTTGTTAATCGCTAAGGCCATTGCTTCAATATCCTTTTTGATCTCGTTGGCTGGGTAGCTGATTCGAAACTCCTTATCCCAAAGTTTTACGGTTTTCATTCTTGTAATAGGTTACAATTTGTATGTTTTTGGTAAACAATTTAAGCCACAAAAGTACTAAAACAATGTGTAAATGAAATGGTTTAACGCAACGATGTTGTGTAGTGAGGGGGAATTTTAAAACTAAAAATATGAAAATCAGCGCAAATAGTGGGATATAATGTCCTCAAATATATTCAAACCATGATCTATGGCCTCGTCGGGAAAATCGTAGTCGGGGCTATGCAAGTCGGGTACATCTTCGCCAACTCCCAGGCCAAACAGAATTGCCGGACCCTCGTGGGTGAAAAATGCAAAATCCTCGGACCATCGATTGGGCTCCTGCAGGAGCACTGTTGGCCGGTTTTGATCCTTGGCAATTTTCTTAAGGAGATTGCTGAGGCTGGAGTCGCTAATAGCAGCAGGAAAATCGTCGGCAATTGCCGTTTCCACAGCCAGTCCATGCTTTAGCCCAATGGTTCGGGAAATACTTATGGCTTGCTCCGAAATTAGCTTCATGTCTACATCGGCAAAGGCGCGGAGCGTAACCATAATCTCCCCATACCCAGGCGATGTACCAAAGGCAACATCGCCTAACCGGATGTGGATAATGGTGAGTAGAACAAAGTTTTTAAATATTTTCTGGTTAGGCAGGTTGTATAGTTCTTGTGTAATTTCGGAAATGGCAAGTGCCGGATTAATTCCCTTCTCGGGGTGAGCTGCGTGCGAGTTTTTGCCAATTAATTTGATGATAAGGCCTTTAGAGGCTGCGGAGAAGGTCTCCTCAGCCAGAATTAGGCTTCCAAGCGGGTATTTTGGCATATTGTGTAAAGCGAAGGCAAAGTCGGGGTAGAGGTTTAACTCTTTTAGGCGCTGGATGGATTTTGAGGCTCCTAGTCCGTTCTCCTCCTCGGGTTGGTAGAAGAGGATTACGCGTCCCCTTTTAATGGGATTCTGGGTAAGCGATGCCGCTAAACCCGAAACCATTACCATGTGGCCATCGTGTCCACAAACATGCGATACTCCAGGAACAACCGAGCGATGCGGTCTGTTTACGGTTTCGTGGATTGGCAGCGCATCGAGGTCGCAGCGGAAAAGTAAAGTTGGCCCTGGCTCGGAGCCATTATATACTGCGGCCATACCTTGACCAGCAATGCCGGTGAAGAGTTCCTGTGGCCTGTACTTATTGAGGTAAAACCTTATCCTTTTCCCGGTGGCTCTTTCTTGTCCCGAGAGTTCGGGGTTTCTATGTAGTTCGTGGCGAAGCCTAATTAGCTCTTCCATGGTAAATGCATTTAATGGATGTAAAATTATTAATTTTGCGTCGCAAAACCTTTCCGCACACGTTTTATTATTGAGTTTTTGGAAATTTTCACTTTTCCGATATTAGTACCTCAAACCTTTTTACCTTTGCCAATCTAAAAAATACAATATTTATAATCATCCTCTATGTCGCGAAAGTTAGTTGGCGTTTACCTAAGCGCCATTTTTGCTATGGTTTTTTGGTCGTTTTCGTTTATTTGGTACAAGGAGGTGCTAGTGCTATATAAGCCTGTGTCGCTTGT
The DNA here is from genome assembly GCA_034003245.1 of Tenuifilaceae bacterium. GTDB lineage: Bacteria > Bacteroidota > Bacteroidia > Bacteroidales > Tenuifilaceae > Perlabentimonas. The sequence goes on along the minus strand of JAVEYY010000008.1, from coordinate 21,295 downwards.
AATAATGCGATTGATAATATCAAGCATTTTGCTTTTTATTGTTACCGCCTCGCTGGGTAGGCTCGATAGGATTGAACGAAAGGATATCAAAACATTTATTCTACTCAGTTTTTTGTCGCCTTTCCTATACTTTTTGGGCGAAAGCTATGGCGTTAGCTTAACTCCATCGACATTGGCTGCTGTGATAATTGCAACTATCCCGCTTTTTAGTCCCATTGGAGCATACTATTACCTTAAGGAGCGAATCTCCATGATGAATTTTGCGGGGATTATTGTTTCGGTGGTTGGTGTGGCGTTTGTGATTTTTCACAAGGGGTTTAACCTCTCCGATGTGAATCCAGTAGGTATCGCATTTCTTGCTCTGGCTGTGGTGTCGGCTTTAGGCTATGCGCTAATCATCAAAAAGCTTACCGACAAGTACAACTCTATGTCTATTGTCGCATACCAGAACCTGTTTGGCATTGTCTTTTTCCTGCCGCTATTCTTTATCCTCGACTTTAAGGAGTTTGTTCAAGTGAAACCCACATGGGAAGTGGTGATCCCCCTTTTAAATCTAGGGATATTTGCATCCAGCTTTGCTTTTATCTTTTTTACCTATTCCATAAAGCACTTAGGCATTTCTAAGGCCAATATTTTCACTAACGCCATTCCTGCGCTTACGGCAGTTTTTGCTTACTTTATGCTGGGCGAGAGCCTTACCCTGATGAAAATGCTGGGTATTCTAATTGTTATTTTTGGACTATTCCTCTCGCAGATGAAAAAGGGAATGATAAAAAGGGTTTTTTCGCGTGGGTAGTAAGCAGATAATATCTCCAGAACGGCTAAAGGAACTTGCTGCATCGCTAAAGCAGGAGAATGCCCTATTTTTCAAAAGGCTAAAAAAGTTGAATTCCGATAAGGTGGATTTTTTTTTCCATTCAGCACATGACGAGGTTTTTGAGGGTTTCGATTGCCTAACCTGTGCCAACTGCTGCAAGAGCATTAGCCCTATGATCTCGCATCGCGATGTGGATAGAATGGCCAAAGGACTTGGCATTAAACCCTCGGTGCTGGTTGAGCAGCACCTTACTATAGACTCCGATGGCGACTATGTTTTTCGCACTAGTCCTTGCCCATTCCTAATGCCCGACAACTACTGTCAAATATATGAGCACAGGCCAAAGGCCTGTAGGGAGTATCCACATACCGATAGGCGAAAAATGCAGCAAATTTTGAATATTACGCTACGTAATATTGCGGTTTGCCCGTTGGTTTTCGAGGTGGTAGAAAAGTTTAAGAAGGAGATTTAACCCTATTGGGCTAGGGGACGTAAACCTTTAAGCCCAGGGGCTTTATCGTAAATTTTATGGGTTCATCAACTCGTTGGGGCTCTCCATCAAGGTGTATATACTTTGGCTCCATCTGCTGAATTTCCAGCGAATGCATCCTGAACATCTCTACATATTTACTTTTTCCTAGTTTTTTAGTAAAAAGCTTAATGCCAATTGAGGGCGCCATAAAGCGGGGGAAAGGCGAAATAACTGTAACATCAAGCAGTCCATCGGTTATGTCGGCCTCGGGGGCAATGTAGGCATTGTTGCCAAACTGCGATGCGTTAGCAATGGTTATAAGGAACGCCTCCTTTTCCATGGAGTATCCATTGTCGCGGAGTTTGTAGTATCCGGGTTCGTAGTTAAAATACTCCGATAATGTAGCTTTGAAGTAGTTGCGGAATCCTCGTTTGGTAAGTTTTCCATAGCGGGCACCAACCTGAGCATCGAAGCCTAAGCCAGCTGTGCAAAAAAAAGGATTCTTGTTGGCAAGGCCATAATCGATTAACGCGATTTTCTGCTTGTACATAATTCGGGCAGCTTTTGCTACATCGAGGGGGATTCGCAGATGACGAGCCAACCCATTCCCCGATCCAATAGGGATTATTCCCATGGTAACATCAGTGTTTACCAGTGCTTTCCCCACCTCGTTCACAGTACCATCGCCACCCACTGCAAAAATCTTGTTGACACCCTTTTTTAGGTAAGTTTGAGCAACCTCAGAGGCTTCGCCAGGCTTTTCGGTTAAAACCAAAACAGGGTTAAATCGGCTGTTATGAAACGATTTGGTAATCCTATCCGAAAGGTTTTTTGGGATTCCTCGCCCCGAAAAGGGGTTGACAATGAAAAGTATTGGTTCGCGCTCTCTTACCACTGCAATATTTTCAGATTTTTTTCATGGTTCGCAAAGTTAATGCAATTATTTGTTTTTCTTACAGGTAAAGTTAAGCAGCAAACAGGGAAGTTGTTAAATAAAGTGCATTTTTTCACACAATTTATAAAAATGTATAGCAGTAGGAATAAGTGACTGCAATTTTTATTTCATTTACAGCTGTGGCAATAAACCCAACAATTGTTAGTTTTGTTGATGTATATTCAGCATTGAGGGGTAATAAAGCTATGTATAATCGATTATTAACTGTTTGGCTTATACTTATCGCATGCATTCCCAATGGTTTTAGCCAAGTGGGAGGACAGGGGGTATACAGTTTTCTGAACCTCCCCATTACCTCGCGCAGCGCCGCTCTGGGGAGCAAAGTGGTGGCTCTCGATGAGGCCGATCCCGGGGTAGTGCTTACCAATCCATCTCATCTTACAAACGAGTTGAATAATCAGCTGGCATTATCGTATGTGAGCTACTTTGCCGATATTAAGTATGGTTTTGTTTCGTTCTCACGCTATTTTGAGGGCATCGGATCGTTTGGTATCGCCATGCAGCATGTGGGTTATGGCGATTTTGTTGAGGCCGATGTAACGGGTCAGATTACGGGTTCGTTCACCGGCTCCGATATGTTGCTAAATCTGATATACTCGCGAACATTTGATAGCCTGCTTACTGTAGGGGTTAATCTAAAACCAGTGTACTCACACCTCGAAAACTACCGATCGTTTGGTGTTTGTGCAGATATTGGTATTTCGTACACAAATCGCGAACATCTATTCTCCGCAGGACTAGTTGCCCGTAATGTTGGTACTATGCTGAAACCCTACACGCCCGATACTTGGGAGGCTCTACCCTTTGAGATTGTTGCTGGATTTAGCCAGAAGTTACGGCATGCGCCATTCCGATTTGTGGGTACCTTTCAGCAGCTTCAAACTTCAAATCTGTACTATTATCGACCTGCCAGCACTACTTCATTTTATGGCGAGGAGATGGAGGACAAGCCAAGTTTGATTCAAAAATTTGGTCGAGAGGCCATAAGCCATTTGGTTTTAGGTGTTGAGTTTGTGCCAGTAAAAAACTTTTACCTTAGGGGCGGGTACAACTTTCAGCGTCGCAACGAGCTTAAGGTTGAACAGCGGGTGTCAACCGTAGGTTTTAGCTGGGGAATTGGCATAAAACTTCACAAATTCCATGTTAGCTACAGCCGGGCAACTTACCACTTGGCTGGTGCATCGAACCACTTCTCCATTAGCACTAATCTCGACGATTTTCTCGTTAAATCGAACCTATAAACCTACTCACATTTTTTTGTGCTACCTTTGCACTCCTAGGTAGAATATTAAAGCTGATTTTTGTGAATAGAAAAAGGATTACCATTGCCGTTGATGGGTACTCGTCGTGTGGGAAAAGCACATTTGCTAAAGCTATCGCCAAGCGATTAGGTTATATCTTTATTGATAGCGGGGCTATGTACCGTGCGGTAACTCTGGCGTTCATACAAAGCGGATTGGCAGATCAGGATGGTGTTAATTTGGAAGAATTGCCTGGTTTGCTCAGCCGAATAACCGTTGGATTTATCCCAAATTCAAAGGGCGATGGTTGGTTAACAACTCTAAATGGCGAGGTTGTTGAGGAGAAAATCAGAACACTTGAGGTGTCAAATCTGGTAAGCCCCGTTTCTGCCATTGCAATGGTTCGCGATAAAATGACTCAGCAGCAGCAGCAAATGGGCAAGCAGAAAGGTATTGTAATGGATGGCCGCGATATTGGAACCGTGGTTTTCCCCGATGCCGAGCTTAAGATATTTATGATTGCCGATCCACAAATCAGGGCACAACGACGACTTTTGGAACTTAAAGGTAAAGGACAAGAAGCCACACTCGAAGAGGTACTGAAGAATATTGAGGAGCGCGATCAAATTGATCGTAACCGCGATGTGGCGCCGCTGCGCCAGGCTTCCGATGCCATTGTGCTCGACAACTCCTTTATGACCGTGGACGAGCAAATGGAGTGGTTCGACGATATCTTTAAAAAGATTGTATCCTAGTAAACTTTGCTACTGTAATGCTGTTTGTTTTTTAAAATACGATTTAGAGTGAGCAGTAAACCAAATATTAGGGTCGAAATTGATAAACGCTCGGGATTTTGTTTTGGCGTGGTGAATGCCATTAACAGGGCCGAGAAGGAGTTGGAAAGTGACGAACCTCTTTACTGCCTTGGCGAGATTGTGCACAACGGCGAGGAGGTAGAGCGCTTAAAATCACTTGGTCTTATCACAATTTCTCATAACGACCTAGAGAGCCTAAGCGGCAAGAAAGTGCTGCTACGTGCTCATGGCGAGCCTCCTGAAACCTACCGAAAAGCTAGAACTCATGGCGTTAATTTAGTCGACGCATCGTGTCCCGTAGTGCTAAAGTTACAGGAGAAGGTGAGAAAAGGGTGGGAACAAATGCAGCAGCAGAATGGACAGGTGGTTGTTTTTGGGAAGAAAGGCCATGCCGAGGTTATCGGATTGGTTGGCCAAACCCAAGGAAATGCAATTGTTATTGAAAGCATATCGGAGGTTGATTCGCTTGATTTTACTCGCCCTATAGAGCTGTTTGCCCAAACCACCAAAAGCGCCGATGAGTATAAGACTCTCTCCGAAGAAATATCGTCCCGGATGGGCGTTGATTCAGCTGGAAATCCCATTCATTTTCGGGCCTATAACTCTATCTGTGGACAGGTGGCAAATAGGAAGAAGGAGCTAATCTCCTTCTCGAAGAATCACGATGTGATTCTGTTTGTAAGTGGGAAGAACAGCTCTAACGGCAAGATGCTTTACGAGGTTTGTAAATCGATAAATAGTAGAACTCACTTTGTAACTTCGGGCAGCGAGGTTGATAAGCGGTGGTTCAATAATGCTCAATCGGTTGGGGTTTGTGGTGCAACATCAACCCCTTTGTGGTTAATGGAGCAGGTTGCCGCAAAAGTAAACGCTTAGCTTTTTCGCTTTACTTTTCCACGAAGCAAATCTAAATTTAAAGAAACTCCCATTCGCAGCACTATCGAAATGGCCAGGTATGTGGTGCCGCACATCAGCTGCATTACAATAAACGATGAGTTTAGCTTGAAATTCATTAGCAGAAGCGCAATTACAAACACATCGAGCATGCTCCATTTGTCGAGTGCCTGTAGCAGTTTTGAGTACCTACTTTCCACTTTGGGTGGTTTCAATATGCGAATTGCTAACTCAATGTACTTGGCAATGGGTAGCAGTATGGTGAAAGCAAATATAATTATGGCCAAGGCCATCTCGTTGTTGTTGTAAAACAGCTCAATGGAATCGAACAGTCTTACCTCCAACCGCTTTAGCGTAAAGCCTAGAAATTGGGAGCGCGTCACAAGAATTGGGAAGTATAGTCCCATTGCATAAAACGCAACGGAGGCAATCCATATCGAAAGAGGGACTAGCCGGCGTTTTACCTGCATTACTTCTTATTATCCTCCTTAATATCTGCAATAATTCGTTTTAGCTCCTGGTATAGCTCTGTGCTTATTTTTTTTGCATCATCCAGCACTCTGTTAATATCATCCTCCATCTTGTTGTCGATGTAGTATTTCAACTCCTTTTTCAGCTTGTCGACATCCTTTTTGAGGTACGACTGGTACAGTTTCCCAATCTCACTTCCAGCCTTGATGGTGTTGTACTGAACCTTGTAGCTGGTAATAAGCATGCGATCCTCTAGCGTTAGCTGATCCTTAAACTTATTGTAGTACTCGGTGTTAAAACGAACATACTTTTCGTGGGCTATCTGCCATTCGGTGTCGGAGTATAGCTTGCTGTTCTGGGCCACCTCATCAACAAACTCCTTGTAGTCGTTAAGGTATTGCTCCTTCGACATAGGGGCGCACGAGGCGAACAGCGAGAGAATTAGGGCGATTGATCCAATTCTTTTCATGGCGATATTTTTTGGTTTGATTTATCACATCAAAAGTATTAAATATTTGAGAATGTGGATACAGTTCATCTAACAACTTTAATGCCGAGCGACTGCTTTTAACTGATGTGGCTATTGGCTCATGGAAAGTGTTTTGTAGTACGTGTAAATGTGCTATCTTGCATGCGCACAAAAACTAAGATTATGAAAATCTCCTCAAATTTCGACAGCGGTAACATCGAGATTGTTAACGCCGAAAAGCACGAGAATATTAGGCTAAGAATTAGAACCGATACCTATTCCGATACATTTCAGTGGTTCTACTTTCGGTTGCATGGAGCCGAGGGATTTCCCTGCAAGTTTCATGTCGAAAATGCCGGGCAGACAAGCTACCCCGAGGGATGGCCGGGTTACAACGTGTACGCCTCGTACGATAGGGTAACCTGGTTCTGTGTGCCATCAAACTATGACGATGGAGTGCTAACCTTTGAGCACACGCCAGTTGAGAATTCCGTTTTCTTTGCCTACTCGGCTCCTTATACCTACGACCAGCATTTGGATATGGTGAGCGCAGCGCAACTTTCGCCGCTTTGTGTTCTCGAGTTGCTTGGCGAAACGGTTGAAGGGCGCGATATCGATTTGCTGGTTGTGGGCGAGCCCGACGAGAGCAAACGCAAAATATGGGTTATTGCCCGCCAGCATCCGGGCGAACCCCAATCGGAGTGGTTTATGCAGGGGCTAATTGAGCGACTTATCGACGAGAGCGATCCTGTTTCGCGAACCCTCCTGTCAAAGGCGGTTTTTTACTTGGTTCCTAATATGAATATCGATGGATCGATAGCCGGAAACCTACGCGTTAACGCTGCCGGTAAAAACCTTAACCGCGAGTGGGCTAAGCCCGATGCGGAGCTTTGTCCCGAGGTTTTCTATGTGCGCAAAAAGATGGAGGAGATTGGTGTTGATATGTTCCTCGATATCCATGCTGATGAGACGCTTCCATACTGTTTTGCATCGGGAATTGAGGGTATTCCATCGTACGACGAGCGACTGAAGTGGTTGCAGGAGAATTTTCTGGCCAAGTGGGCCGAGTATAGTCCCGATTTCCAAACTGAGCAAGGTTATCCCAAGAATGAGCCTGGTAAGGCCAACCTAAATATAGGCTCTAAGTTTGTTGGCGAGCATTTTAAGTGCATGTCGATGACCATTGAGATGCCTTTTAAGGATAATGCCAATTTGCCCGACAGGCATTTTGGGTGGTCGTCGATGCGATCGATGAAGTTGGGCGATAGCGTTCTTGGCCCAATTCTACATGTGCTTCCTAGGTTAAGGTAGGTCTATATGTTTTCGAGAAAATAATAAAGGCCATTCATTATTGAATGGCCTTTACTGTGTTGGCAAGCGTGCTAATATCGAGGTATTTGATAGGCATTGTAATTTTTGCTTTCTCGTAGTACTTCTTCCTCTCGTCGAGTACTCGAATAATGTAGTCGTTAAGCTCATCCTTATTCTTCCCCCAGAGTAAAGGCCTTTCGGTTTTGGCGGCAATTAGCCTTGCAAGGAGTTCCGACACCTCGGCCTTAAGGTAAACAGTTACCCCCTCATGATTCATAAAATCGACACTGTTGTAGAAGCATGATGTTCCTCCTCCAGAAGCAACAACAATGTTGCTGGGTAATGCAGCCACTGCCCTTAGGGCTTGATGTTCTATTTCGCGGAATTTGTCCTCTCCATATAGCTCAAATAGTGCCTTTATCGATTTACCCTGTTGGGTTTCGATGTGCTGATCAAGGTCTACAAACTCATATCCCAACTCTTTGGCTAATTCCTCTCCTGCGGTGGTTTTTCCGCTGGCCATAAAACCAATAAGAAAGACTTTCATTCAAATTAGCGTTTGAATACGTATGGATATTAACTAAATCAAAGCATTTATAGCTCAAGGGTCATCTGCGAGGCGTTTTTACCATCGGTTGGAATAACCGTAAACGATTCGTCATGGGTTTCCTCCGGGTCAATGCTATCGGGCTGCTCTTCCGAAATCTCCTTTTGAAGAGGCTCGATGAACTTGGCTGTTTTTACCTGAAAACTCGACAATCTCTTACCTTTAGCCTTGTGACTTTTCACCCCAATAAATTCTTCAACATCAATCTGCTCTGGCTCGCGGCTCGAATGCTTACCTCCAAAAGTAATGGACAGGCAAGGGAACTGGTCGTCGTTTAGCTCCAGCAGGTACGATTTATTCCCGTTTGATATAAAACTTTGGGGTTTGTCGGTGCCCTCAAAGGTGAATCGTTTCAGGTAGAAGAAATCCTGCTCTCCATCGAAATAGGTAGCCGAGAATATTTTCTCCTCATCGTACTTTTGAAGCAGCAGTATGTTATCGCTAAAGTGCGTGCTGGGGTCTATACCCGAGAGGTAGTATTCGCCATCCTTATTAACCACAAGTAACCGTTCGTTACCCTGGAATTCTCCAATAAACTGTCCTCGGCCATCATTGTTTAGGCGGAAAACATCCCAGTCGAACCAAACCTTAATGCCACCCAGCGTACTGCCTGTTTTCTCTTTTACCTGTATTTTATGTATGGCGTAACGGGTAAAGATATTCCCCTGCGACTGGCGTCCCTTTATGGCCACCTGACTAAAGTCGAACTCCATTATCAGGTTGCGTAATCTTGGGCGGGGCTTAAGGAAAACCTTAAGTACCTCGGCTTCGCCGTTGGGGTTGGCGCTAAAGTAGAGTAGCTGCGACCCTTCTGTTCCCTTGGTTATGTCGTACTCCTTATCGCGAGTGATGCCCGTAATGGCGCATCGTTTTACCATTATTGCCCCATTTCGGCCATCGCGGTACATGGCGTTGTAAATGGTGCGGGAATCGTTACGTTTAAACACGGCAATATGCTCAATGCCCTTTCCAAAAAAGGCTTTGTCCGATACTTTGGAGATAACGTATTTTCCGTTTTTAAGGAAAACTATTACCTCGTCAATGTCGGAGCACTCTCCAACATACTCATCTTTTTTGAGGCCTGTGCCAAAGAATCCCTCCTCGCGGTTTACGTAAAGCTTTTCGTTGGCAACCACAACCTTTGTGGCCTCAATGGTATCGAAGCTGCGGATCTCGGTTTTGCGTTCCCTGCCCTTGCCATACTTCTTCTTAATTTGCTGAAAGTAATTTATGGCATAGGCTACGATGTTTGCCAGATGGTTTTTCACCTCGTCCATCTCGGTTTCAAGGCTCTTAATGTACTCATCGGCCTTAAATGCATCGTACTTGGAGATGCGCTTTATTTTGATTTCGGTAAGTTTAACAATATCGTCGCGGGTTACCTCGCGCCGCAGCAACTTTTTGAAGGGTTCAAGACCTTTATCAATTGTTTCTATTACCGACTCCCATGTTTCGCACTCCTCGATGGTGATGTAGATACGGTTCTCGATAAATATCTTCTCGAGCGACGACAAGTGCCAACTCTCCTCCAGCTCGCTTAGCCTAATTTCCAGCTCACGGGTAAGTAGCCCTTTTGTGCGCTCAACCGAGGTGCGCAAAATCTCCTTAATGCCCATAAAGCGGGGCTTGTTGTCGTATATTACACAGGAGTTTGGCGAGATGGACACTTCACAGTCGGTAAAGGCGTAAAGCGCATCGATGGTTTTATCGGGCGAAATATCGGGCGAAAGGTGGATATGTATCTCCACGTTTGCGGCCGTGTTGTCGTCAATCTTTTTAATCTTGATTTTGCCCTTGTCGTTTGCCTTAATTATGGAATCGATTAGGGTTGATGTGGTTTTACCGAACGGCAGCTCTTTTATTACCAGTGTTTTGCGGTCGAGCCGTTCGATTTTTGCTCTAACCTTAACTGCTCCGCCACGAAGTCCGTCGTTATAGCGGGCACAGTCCATATATCCACCGGTAGGGAAATCGGGGTACAGGTCAAAGTCCTTTCCCTTAAGGTGAAGAATGGCGGCATCGATAATCTCGTTGAAGTTGTGGGGAAGTATTTTTGAGGCCAGTCCTACAGCAATACCCTCAACGCCTTGTGCCAGAAGAAGTGGAAACTTAATGGGAAGGGTAACGGGTTCCTGGTTACGTCCATCGTAGCTGAGCATCCACTCCGTGGTTTTGGGATTGAAAACCACGTCGAGGGCAAACTTAGAGAGCCTGGCTTCGATGTAACGGGGAGCCGCGGCGCCATCGCCGGTGAGGATATTTCCCCAGTTCCCCTGCATGTCGATAAGTAAATCCTTTTGGCCAAGCTGTACCAGCGCATCGCCAATGGAGGCATCGCCGTGGGGGTGGTACTGCATGGTGTACCCGATGATGTTGGCCACTTTATTGTAACGACCATCATCGAGGCGTTTCATGGCGTGCAGAATGCGGCGCTGCACGGGTTTTAGTCCGTCATCTAGATGCGGAACAGCCCTTTCGAGTATAACGTAGGAGGCGTAATCGAGGAACCACTCCTTGAACATTCCCGAAACCTGTACCTTTTTTGCACCCTCACCAGTGAGTTTTGCTATGCGGTTATGCTCCTCGGGAGAGGTTTTGCGTGAACCATCGCCATTCAGTAAATCTTCCGCTTCAAAATCGTCGAATTGCATTATATGTCTAGGTGTTACTTGCTGTAAGTTAGTACTATGCTACTGCCTCTTCCTCAATCTTAAGCAGGTTCTCGTTTTCCTCTTCAACCTGTGCCAGAATGGCATCATCCAGAATATCGCCCTCAATCTTAAGGTTGTCGATGATAAACTCCTGCCTCTCGGGCGTGTTTTTGCCCATGTAGAAGGAGAGTAGGTCGGCAATCTGATCCTGCGATGTGATACGAACGGGGTCGAGGCGTATGTCCTCACCGATAAAGTTTTTGAACTCATCGGGCGAAATCTCACCCAATCCTTTGAATCGTGTTATCTCGGGATTTGCACCGAGTTGCTTCATGGCCTTTTCCTTTTCCTCGATGCTATAGCAGTAAAAGGTTTTCTTCTTGTTACGAACCCTAAAGAGCGGGGTTTGCAGAATAAACAAATGTTCCTGACGGATAAGGTCGGGGAAGAATTGTAGGAAGAATGTTATAAGTAGCAGTCGGATGTGCATACCGTCAACGTCGGCATCGGTGGCAATTACAACCTTGTTGTAGCGCACGTTTTCGATATCCTCTTCAATATTAAGCGCTGCCTGTAGCAGGTTAAACTCCTCGTTCTCGTAAACCACTTTTTTGGTAAGCCCAAAGCAGTTTAAAGGTTTTCCCCTGAGGGAGAATACCGCTTGAGTGTTTACATCACGGCTTTTGGTGATAGATCCGCTGGCCGAGTCACCCTCGGTAATAAAGAGGGTTGCGTTAACGTTTCGCTCATCCTTGTCGCCATAGTGAACACGGCAATCGCGGAGTTTGCGGTTGTGAAGGTTGGCCTTTTTGGCGCGTTCGCGCGCCAATTTTTGGATGCCCGAAATAGCCTTGCGTTCCTTTTCCGATTCCAGAATTTTGCGCAGTATGGCATCGGCAACCTCGGAGTTTTTATGCAGGTAGTTGTCGAGCGAAGTTTTTACAAAGTCGCCAATAAACTGTCGTACCGATGGCCCATTGGGTCCCATATCCTTGCTACCCAGCTTGGTTTTGGTTTGGCTCTCGAAAACGGGCTCCTCAACCCTTACACTAACAGCGGCAATTATTGATGTTCGTATGTCGGAGGCATCAAAATCTTTTTTGTAGAACTCGCGGATGGTTTTCACAAATGCCTCGCGGAAAGCGGTAAGGTGGGTTCCTCCCTGGGTGGTATGCTGTCCGTTAACAAATGCGTAGTAATCTTCACCATAGCCCACCCCGTGGGTAATGGCTAACTCAATGTCGGGCCCCTTCAGATGAATTGGAGGATAAAGCTCCTTGCCTGATAGCTGCTCGTTGAGTAGATCGAGTAAACCATTTTTTGATATAAAGGGAACGCCGTTAAATTTTATGGTAAGTCCAGTGTTAAGGTACGAGTAATTACGCACCATACTCTCGATGTACTCGTTTTGAAAGTCGAACTTACCGAAAAGCGACTCGTCTGGGAGGAACTCAACGTAGGTGCCATTTTGTTCCTTAATGTCTTCGAAATCTTGCTGGTTTACGATTCGTCCGCAGTTGTACTCTACAAGTTTCGATTTGCCCTCGCGGAAACTCTGAATTCGGAAACTGGTGGATAGGGCGTTAACCGCCTTTATGCCAACTCCGTTTAGTCCCACTGATTTTTTGAAAACCTTGGAGTCGTACTTGGCGCCGGTATTCATTTTTGATGATACATCAACTAGCTTACCAATGGGGATTCCGCGGCCATAGTCGCGTACCGAAACCTTATGATCCGATATGTTTAGCTCGATGGTCCTTCCATTGCCCATCATGAACTCATCCACCGAGTTATCGAAAACCTCTTTGAGGAGCACGTAAATACCATCGTCGGGCTGTGAGCCATCGCCCAGTTTTCCCACGTACATACCAGGGCGCAGGCGGATGTGCTCATTCCACTCCAGCGTTCTAATGCTATCTTCTGAATACGTTCCGTCCATCATATACTATCTCCTAATTAACCCACAAAAGTAGGTATAAAAATCGCCTTTCTGAAAATTCTTTATTAACAGGAAATGAACAGGGTAGGAGTAGTTTATGGGGTTTAACATGTTGAGAAAAAATGGTTTGACAGTAAGAGAATTTATGTATTTTTTGGATGTTTTTTTTATCAACAGTTTTGAGCAATTATTTGGGTGGTTCTATAAGTAAATGAATAGCAAAAAAATAAGGCCTATGTTTGGCCTTATTTTTTGTATTTTTAATGAGGTTACTCAATGCTCTCATACATCAATCGCTCAACATCGAACTTTGGCTTTTTGCTTTTGCGTGAGTGGAATATTCTGAAAACCACCGGAACCACAATTAGCGTAAGCAGGGTCGATAGCGCCATGCCCCCAATAATTACCCATGCCATGCCGTTCCTCAGTTCGGCCCCTGAACCTGTTGAGAGGGCAACGGGTAGCATCCCAACAATGGTTGAAATGGCTGTCATAAGTATTGGTCGTGTGCGAATTTTTACCGCACCAATTAAAGCTTCGTCGGCAGTTTTTCCTTGGCTTATGGCCTCGTTGGCAAAGTCGACCAGTAGAATGGCATTTTTGGCCACAAGGCCAATAAGCATTACCAAACCAAGCATGCCGTAGATACTTAGGGGCGTATTGGTAAGTGCAAGGGCTAGTATGGCACCCAGAATTGAAAGTGGGATGGAGAACATCACCACCATCGGGTCCGTCCAATCGTTGTAAAGCACCACCATGGTTAGGTATATTAGAACTATGGATAGCAGCAGCGCAGCCGTTAGAACGCTCATGGAATCGGCCATTGATTTTAAATCGCCAGTTGCCTCAATTTTTACTCCCCTGGGGATACCCAAAGTATTGATCTCACTTAAAAACTGGGTTGAAACGGTGCCCGATGTTGTTCCAAGAACCTGCGACCGAATGGTTACTGAGCTGTTGCGGTTATATCGTTCCAATTTATTAGGACCTGTGCTTAGATTGATATCTGCAAACTGTTCGAGTCGAATTGATGCCCCCCGATTATTTACAAAGGTTAGGTTTTGCACATCGTTAGTTTGCTGGCGGTAGGCTCTGTCGGCTCGTATGTTGATATCGTACTCGTAGTTATTCTCCGTGTACTTAAGCGAGTTGTTCCCCTGAAAAACGGTTTGCATCGTATGACCAACATTATCCATAGTTAGACCAAGGGCTGACATCTTATCGCGATTTACCACCACTGATATTTCGGGCGTTCCGCTCTCCACCGACAGCTCCTGCTGCATAGTACCCGGTATGCTGCGCATAATTTCCAGGGCTTGCTCAGCAAAAATCATCAGCGTGTCGGGGTTGGTCCCACTAATTACGTACTCCACGGCTGCCTTCGACGCCTCGCCGGTTAGGGCAACGTTAAAGATTTTTATCTTGGCATCCATCAGATAATCGGAGAGTGGTTGCTTTATAAAGGTGATGTACTGGCTGGTTTCCATACTCCGCTTATCGCGGGCAACAAGCTCAACGTTAATCTCGGCGAGGTACGCCGTGCCTCGGGTGCTTTGCGTATTGTCGCTTGTTGAGCCAACTGTGGTAATTACATTTGCAACAATGGGCTGCGAGCGCATCCAATCCTCAGCCCTGCGAACAAGTGCGTTTGATTCCTCAATGGAGATGTCCTTGGGCATTTCGAGTTGCACCATAAACTCACCCCTGTCGACATTTGGCAGGAACTCAAACCCAATGTAACCTAATGGGAAAAGCGAGAATACAGCAATGGCAATGGTGGTAACAATTAGCCCAACCCATCGTTTATGTGATAGTGACCACGATAGAATATTCGAAATCCATAGGCTAAATCGTTCAATTAGCTGCTCGAAACCAGTCAAAATCCTTTTGAAGAAACCTTTGCCTGATATTTTATCGGCCTTTGCAAACCGCGAGGTTAGCATTGGAGTTAGCGTGAGCGCTGCCAGGGTACTAATAATTGTAGCTATTACAATTACAAGTGAAAATTGGCGTAGGATATCCGATACCAACGTGTCGGTAAGGGCCACGGGCAGGAAAACCACTACGAGAACAACTGTAGTGGAGATCACCACAAAACCTATTTCCTTCATGGCATCGTACGAGGCGCGAATGCGGTTTTTACCCATTTCGATATGACGATACACGTTCTCGATCACCACAATGGCATCGTCAACCAGCACGCCAATTACCAACGAAAGCCCCAGCAGCGACATCAGGTTAAGCGTGAAATCCAGTAGTTGCATACCAATAAAAGTGGCAATTAGCGATACGGGTACCACAGTCATAACAATTAGCGCATTGCGGAAGCTGTGCAGGAAGAACAGCATCACCAGCGTAACCAGCAGGACAATCATTAGCAAGTCGTTTATCACCGAGTTGATGGATTGACGGGTAAAGTCGGTTGAATCCTGTGCAATGTCCATTTTCAGGTTCTCATCGGCAAACTCGGTTTCGAGCTCAGCAATTCGTTTGCGAACCATATCGCTCACCTCAATGGCATTGGCATCACCCTGTTTCAGGAGGTTTACAAGCACAGCCTCCTCGCCGTTAACACGGGCAAGCGTGGTGGCATCCTTAATGGCGTCGGATACGTCGGCTACATCTTCAAGCCTAATTTGGCTGCCTGTTGGCATGGTTGTAATTACCAGATTTCGTATCTGCTCAATGCTTTCGAGTTTTCCCGATAAGCGCACAATGGTAGAGGTTTCCGTGCCCCGTAAACTCCCCGTTGGAAAATCGAGGTTTGAGGCTCTGATTAGCCCCTGAATTTGAATAGGTGTAATACCAAGCGCCCGCATCTTATCCATATCCAGGTTAACCTGTATTTCGCGAGCCTGTCCGCCCAGCAGGCTTACCTTGGCAACTCCCTTTATGCTGTTGATGTCGGGGAGAATTCGCTTGTCCATCAAATCGTAAAAGGCCGTGGCCTCTAGGTTCGAGGTGGCCGCTATGGAAATAATGGGCTTATCGTCGACAGTTACCTTGTTGATGGTGGGCGACAGAATATCGCGGGGAAGCTCCATTGCTTTTGATGCAATAAGGTTCTGCGCGTTGGTTATGGACTTTTCGATATCGGTTCCGTAGTTGAAGAGCACGAATAGCATCGACATTCCCTCAAAGGAGTATGACTGTATTTGGTCAATCCCCTCCATGCTCGAGAGGGCATCCTCGAGTTTTCGCGTTAGTGAGTTTTCCACCTCCAGTGGTGATGCGCCGGGGTAAACCACCTGCACGTTAATCATTGGGGGGGTGAACTTGGGCATCAGCTCGGCACTCAGGTTGCGAAAACCAAGGTAGCCGAGTATGGTGAGCACGGCAAACAGCACAATTACATATATTGGCCGTTTTATGGATATTTCGGATATTTTCATTGTTTTGGTTATTTTCTGTTAACCACTTTTACACCATTGGCTACATTAATTAGTCCGGCCACCACAATGCTATCGCCTACCTGAAGGCCCTGAGTTACCTCAACTCTAGACCCAACCATTTCGCCAATGGTTACATCGCGATGCTGTGCAATACCATTGTTAACAACGAATACGCTGGCCGATTTTACGCTGCCGCTCACGGCATTTCGGGAGATAAGTATGCCTTGGCGTTGGGTGTTCGACTCGAAATGGGCAGCTACGTACATTCCCGCCAGCAGCCCCCTCTTATTTTTGATGATGATTTCGATGGGGTAGCTGAGTCCACCACTCGATTTTTTCCCGACAAACGATACTATACCTTCAAATGATTGGTTGGGGAATGCATTGCTTTTTACAGTAACCACTTGCCCTTTGCTAATTCGGAGCACTTGCGATTCGGTAACATTGCATCGCAGCTTAAGTTCTGAATCATCAACAATATCGAAAAGCCTTGCACCGGGATTTAGGTATGCGCCCACCTCAACGTACCGCTCGTTTATGTAGCCAGCAATTGGGGCTTTTATGGTGGCGTCGGCAAGCCGACGCTTGCTGGTGAGGTAGCGACTCTCGGCAGCAATAAGCTGGGTGCGCATATTGTCGAGCTGCTGAGCCGTAACGCCACCGCCCTCCTTGGCCTTCTCGAAACGTTCATAGTCGGTTTTTAGGGCTTTGAACGATGCCTCGCTGGCCAGGTAATCGGCTCGGAGCATCTCGTCATCAACATTGATAAGGGTTTGTCCCTTCTGCACCCAATCTCCTTTATCTACAATAATATTCACAATTCTGCCCGATACATCCGAAACGTAGGCTAACTCCTTTATGGGTTCTAGCGTTCCGTTTGATGAAAATTCGGTTGTGAATGTTTCCTCAGCAACCACATCTATTTGCACAGGAACAGCAGTTGATACCACCGAGGCCAACTCGGTTTTCTGCTGGTTTGTTCTTTTGTTCATTCTAAGAACAAGGATTATGGCGGTAAGTATGGCCAGAATCACGAGTAAATTAATTGCTCTTTTCATATTAGGTAGTTGTTTTGGCTATTTAACAAGTTCTTTAATTGTACCGTTTGCCTTTCGCAGCTCGATGTATGCACCCATATACTTGCTGAGGGCATCGGCGTAGCTAATTTGTGATTGGATAAGGGACGAGTTGGCGTTGAGCACATCGGACATAGAGGCCAATCCCTGCTGGTAATTCTCCTGGGTGATTCGGAAAACCTCAGCAGCCAGCTCCATATTCTGGCGTTGCGCATCGATGGTTTGCCTGCTGTCGCTTAGCTTGAACAGTGCATTTTGGTAGGCCATAGTGAGTGACTGGGCAACCGATTGCTCATCAGCCCTGAGCTTCATCAACTCAATTTGCGCTCCTTTTAGCTTGGCATTCTTCGACATTCCAGCAAAAATCGGAATCCGAAGGTTTAGTCCTACTACTGATGAAGGGTAGGAGTAGCTGTCGTCGCTCCCAAAGAGTTTGTCGCCAAGCAGGTTGTACTGGTAGTTTACGCCAAGCATCAGCGACGGTAGCAGCTCGCTTTTTACAGATTTTACCTGCAGATGGCCAATTTTATGCTGTTGCTGGATTAGCTGAAAAGGGATCAGCTGTGTTAGTTCAAAACCGTGCAGCTGTGGCGCTTCGACCTTTTGCTCAAAAGTAGATAGGTCTATTTCTTCAATTTCAATGGGTTGATTCATATCCATCCCCATTTGCAGCTTGAGTAGGTTCTTTTGGATATCAATGGCATTCTCGATTGCGCTCTGCTGGGTCGAAAGGTTTACACGGTTTACCTTTAGCCTATCTAAATCAACCTTTTTCATAAGTCCATTCTGGTAGTTCGATTCCATGGTTACAAGCATCTTGTCGATTAGCCTGATGCTCTGCTTGAACTGCTCGGCGGCATACGCTGTAGATTGTACCGCATAGTAGATGTTAGCGGTTTGAGCTATAACCTCCTCTTCCTTCGACTCAACGCCAAGTGTGGCCATACTTTCGGCAGTTTTGGTAATTTCCAGCGTATTGAAAAGCGTGAAGTTGAGTATTTGCTGGTTAAGCGTTGCGCCCACTCCGGCTGAGTAGTTGGTGCCCATCTCAATGGTCATGTATTTCGCTGCGTTGGGATCCTGCATGCTGGGGGGCAGCATGTCGTTCACAAAGTTGGGCATTACAAACTGAGCCTTCTTAAGGTTGTAGTTTAAGCTACCGGATCCGCTAATTTGAGGAAGCAAGCTTCCCAAAACCTCTCGTCGGGATTCCAAACTCTTCTGCAGGTCGAGTTTAGATTTTTTGAGATTGCTATTATTTTCCAGCGCAAAGTCGATACACCTTTGCAGGTTGTATATTTCCTGAGCTTCAACCCGCAAAGAGGCGAGTATGCTCAGGAATAGTATGATAGCTATTTTGGTTCGCATTATATGGATGGTTTTTGGTTACAGTAGTAATCGTCCCTTTTCGGTGACAAGCCCTTTAAGATGATACTCAAGGACGGTTTCGAAATAGTTTGAGGTTGAAAAATCGTTGTTGCTAAGAACAGAGTGGAAATAGAATCCGAATACCGAATGGCTTATGTACTGGCTAATAAATGAAACATCGAGCTGCTTATTGTAAATGCCCTCACTAATCCCTTTCTCAATGTTTGCCATCATTCTTTGCTTAAAGAAATCGATATCGGAGGCGTGACTTGAGTATACCATATCGGGGTAAAGCCGTTGCATATCGTGAATAAAAAGCGGCGAAAGTTGTATGAAAACTGCCTTTAGCCCTTTGAAACCTTCGCGTAAACAATCAATTGCATTCTTTGTCGGGTCGGTTAGCACATCCATTTTCTGGTTCAATTCCGAAAACATGCTTCGCATACAGGCCGAGTGCAGATCCTCCTTTGAGCTAAAGTGGTTGTACAAAGTTTTTTTTGATATCGACATTTTAACTGCCAAGTCGTCGAGCGAAAGCTTTAATCCTTCCTGCTTAAAGATTTGTATCGCCTTTTGAATGTACTTGGTTTTAATGCTACTCATTGCAAGTTGTGTTTTTTATATCACAAATATAAATACAATAATTACACTATTAAAATATAAAAAGTGAAAATGTTTTAAAATACCAAAGATTTTAATATTGGAATAATAGCTAAAAAGCGCTTTGTTAATAATAGTTTGGTTAACAAGAGTTAATGGGGATTTGTTGTAGCGGGTTTAATCTATAAGTTTGATTAAAAAAGTTGAAATCAGCATATTTAATAATCCTATTGCTTTTAGCAAACTATTCAAACTCACAGCATAACGATGATATGGAAGGATGGAAAGCCTATCAACTACTTGATTCGGTTACGCACCTACCCGTTGCCCACGCCCATATTATGTTGCTAGCTAAAGGGCAGGGTGCAATATCGAACGAGAAGGGATTGTTTAGAGTTTCTGCTGGGCTAGCAGATACGCTAATTATTTCGGCAGTTGGATACCGACGATTAGGGTTTAAATGCGATGAGCATATTGAAGGTACAGGTGAAGTCTATGCTATTTACCTACAGCCCCAGTCATATTCCATTGACTCGGTAGTTGTAAATCGTTACAAATCTTACTATAACTTCATAAAGGATGTGGTAACTCGCGAAATCCCCTTAACCGAAGAGGAGCAGCGGATAGAAAAACTCACCCAAGTAATTAACGATGTGAATACCGACTCGCTTATAATGCCAGTACAATATCCGTATGAGGTTCAGTCTCTTAAAATTGCGAGCAAAACCTTATATTTTGGAGAGGATTGGTACTCGAAGCAGCGGAAAAAGATAAATCAAAAGATAAAGAGTGATCAAAAAATGAGGGCTATTTATGAGATTATCTCGGCAGAAGGAATAGAGCGACTAACGAACTTAAAAGGATCGCAAGCTATTGATTTCATGGTGTTTTGTAATTTCTCAAATAGGTTTCTTGAGAATTCAACCGAATACGAGGTGGTAAAAGCTGTGCTCGATAAGTTTGAGGGGTATAAGAAAACTATCGCCTCCCAATCCTACTGAATTCCCATTTCAGGCTAAAAATATTTGAGTAGCGCGAGAACCCAACGCTGCCCACGTTGGTAAGGGCATAATCCAGCAATATCCCTTTGAATCGAATACCAAGCCCAAGATTGGGCTGAACTATTAGGGCAGTTTTATCGTCGAACTCGGTTATTCGTTGCAGGTTGTTTACTCCGGCCCTAACAAATATCAAATCGATATATCCAACCTCTATGCCTACGTGTGGTTCAATGCTGGCAAACGATGTGCTTAGTGGAGTGTTGCGCTGCCCATCGAAGAAAAAAACACCGTTGAATTCTGCAGTTAAGTTAATATCATCGGTAATGCCAAATGTGCGGGAAACGCCTAGTGTTAGCTGCGGTAGCGTAATCTCGAAATTGTTGTCGGGGGCACGATTAAAGGTGCTATCGCCAATGGTAATCTCCAGCTCATCGGAATTGAAACTCCAGATATTTACAGTTGTGCTCACATCCCTAAAGTTAGCTCCGAACAGCCATCCGTTTCGTCGGTACTGAGCAGCTACATCAAGTCCAAATCCCCATGCATTGGCAAACTTGCCCACGTTGCGGTAAATGATTTTGGCGTTGCCGCCAACGGTAAGCCCCTCGATAGGTAGCCTGCGAGCGTAGGAGAGGAGGAAGGCGTAATCGGCCACGGAGAATAGCTTTAGCCTGTCGTAGCTAAAGTTACCATCGGAATCAATTAGGTCGGTGGTGTTGGGTATATCGTCAACCCCAAAGCGAATAGCGGTGAAAGCCAGCGCCGATAGTGTGTCGGGTTTATGGGCAAAGCCCAAGTGGTTGTAGCTGGCCATCCCTACAAAATAGCTGGCGTGCATGGCGCCCAGCTCGTAGGTGTTTTGTATGCCAGTAAGCCCTGCCGGGTTCCAGTATGCCGATTCCACATCGGAGCTTGTGGCCACACCCGTGTTGCCCATGGCCATCCATTTTGCCCCCACACCAATATTCAGAAAATCGTTGCTGTACTTGGCTGTTTGGGCAAGCAGAGATACATTAACGCTTATTATTGTTATGAGCAAAAAGAAAGGCTTCATTGCTTAGTAAAAATTCTTAATGGCCGTAAACTTACAACTTTTTAGGATTTGATTAACCCAATGTTTAATCCAAATAACTTACATTTGCCCTAATTATTGCACTAAATCATCAATACTATGAGCCTCCCCAATCCGCTAAAGCATATACCCAATACCCTAACG
>JAVEYY010000007.1:0-127297 GCA_034003245.1 Tenuifilaceae bacterium | reverse complement strand
ACCCTAAAGCCTTTTTTTATAGGTCTTTAGGGTTGTAGGATAGATTTTGGCTTTTCTTAGTAGATTTAGAACTGCCTTACCCTATGGTATTTGAAGTAGTAGTAAAAAGCAATCTTTTGCCATTTGGCGAGTTCTGGGTTGCCTTCGATCAGGGCGGTTAGGATATGCTTATCGATCCCGGTTTGGTTGGTTAGGTGTTTTGTTTTAAGCCCGAGCTCCTGCATTTGGGCTTTTATCCACTCAGGGGTGATGTTGTCTATATCCGTTCGGCAATAGTCCACAGGGGAAACCGTCAATTTCCATTCAGGGGGTATCTCATCAGCAAACATTTTCCGAACCCTGTCAATCAGTTCTTTTCGGGTTAGCTGCCTTTCGTTTACCTTCTTTTGTTCAACCCTTACGATTAGCCAATTATCTTTAAAGGAAACGACCTCGATTGCGATTTGAGCCAGCTGGAGGTATTGCTGGGCGAACTTGGTAAGCCGTTCCTTGGTCTCACCTGATAGAGGTAGCAAGTCAAGGTTTTTCATAATTATTTACTTTTGCTTTTTTTGGGGTTTGCGGACTGGCACCTTTCTGTACTCATGTAAGATTTCGCATATTTCTCCTCCAGTAGTAGGGCCTACAGCTGTATCATTTCTGTAGGAGTAAGCCAGTTTTTTGGTTTTACCCTTGGCGTTTAGTTCAATATTCTTGTTAAATTTACTTATTTCATCGCTGCCACCATCGGGGGTGAGCCATACCGCAAACCTATAAGCATCTGATGGCCCGCCTAACCACTTGCCTTTGTCTTGAGGTGTGCAATACCCCTCCTCAATTAGGCTCTTAAAACCTGAGAGAGGCATATCTAACCATTTTTTTAACTCACTAAGCAGTCCCTCGTAGTTCATTCCCGAGGTGGGTTTTAACCATTCATTCTTTTCAAGAAAATCGATATACCCCTTAGCCCACGTCCTTTCGATATGTATTGAGTCGTAATACTTTTTATCTTGCAAAGATTCAATTAGTTCAAGTCTTCGGCTAATTTCTCTAATTTCAATTTCTGCAAAGGTCTCTTGAGAAAACCTATTTTTTGTATATGCTTCCTTCCATCTTTTTTGAAAAAGTTGGGAAAGTTCTTGCTTATGTTCTAAGTTTTGGATCAATAGTGTGTAACTCTCCTTGTTTTCATCTACTCCAAGAATTAGTCTTAGTTCCCAGACTGCTGCCACAATGGCTGTAATGTTATCGTTTTTCGCTTCTTTGACGGGCGCGGGTGGCCAATCCAATGATTTACCCTTTATATCCGAATCCCAAGGGGTAGATTCCTTTATTTTTGTCTCACATTGCCAACTCAGAGGAATGATAAAGATTGCAGCTTCTGCGCTTTTGGCTACAAGCCTAAACTCCTTATTTTCTTGCTGGGTAAGTTTTTCTAGTTTGAGAAGAGAAAGTTTATCTAAAAAATATTCTGAAGATGGGTCAATGAAGTGTAACACTTTTTCATCTCTCTCACACTCCTCTAGCAGTTCAAAAACCGTTTCTTTACCGACAAGGCCAATGGCTATTTCGATAATACGCGCGTAATCGCTTCCGATCTTTTTGTAATCATTGTATATCATTTCTCCTGTCATCACTAGCATTTTATGGTTTGGTATTAAATTCAAGTTGTTTGATTGCCTCTTTTTTGGTGGTGTCATCAACATAGTTGTATCTTGAAAATGCCTTAGTGTTAAGAACGTGACCCGTAATAGAGCAAACAACATTCGTAGAAACTCCAGCGTTTATCAGGTTTATTGAACAGCTCCGGCGTGCAATGTGGGAGCTGGCAATTTCATTAATAGGTTTCTGCTCAGCCAGCCGTGTTACTGGGTTTAAAATGGTTACGGTTCTAGTTATACCAGCCTTAAGTAGCATATCTTTGATATATTTATTGTACCGCTGTTCTGTGATGAAGGGGAACAGTCCTGGCCCTTCATAATCTTTATATCGATCAAGTATTTCTTGAGATATTTTATTCAGGTTTACTCGAATTGTGTTTGGATGAATATTTGCCGTTTTTCCAGCAATGTACTCAATAGCATCTCCAATGATGTTCATTTTGGTTAATTTCATAAGGTCACCCACCCGGCAACCGATCAGGCACTGGAAAACGAATATATCGCGCTGGGTTGCTAGCTGGGGGTTGTGGGAAAAATCGGTATTGTAAAGCAACTCTATTTCTTGGGTGGTGATATATGTTGGTGTTCCGTAAACCGATTCCTTTATTTTATGCTTTTTGTAAGGGTTGTTAGTGGTCTTTTCGTTGTCAATGGCCCAAAGGAAAAATGTTCTTAGTTTTACAAATATGCCGTTGATCGTATTATGGCCCCGAGGTTTAGGGGTGCGGGTCTCGGGAACCGCCTCGTATATTTTAGGATATCGTTCATATATTTTATGCTCATTAACCAGGAACGTTTCAAACTGCTGGAGCGTGTTTGCGGTGACCCCATCTAGTGTCAACTCAAATTCTCCTCTTATTCTTTCATAGAGTTCAAAACGTTGTAACGCCCGTTTTATAACCATAAAGGCGCGCTTTCGGGGTACTGCCAGTTTTTTCGACTCAATAAACTCTTCCCACACCTCGAAAAAAGTTTGAGGTTTAAGGCTTAAGCCGTATTTCTCGGGGTGTAGGGCTTTGTCCACTTCGATTTTAAACTGATCTGAAGTGATTGACTCCCTTAGGGGCATGGAGTGGTAAACATCCAGTAGCAACTTTTTGTAGTTTGCTATGCTCTGGTTGAAATCGGCGCGCTTGGCTGTATCGTAAACGATTTTTGCCTTGATCTCCTGTTTTTTTGCATCCCAAACGGTGGGGTTTACCTCCAAAGGGCTTTTGTAGAATAGCTGTGTTTCGCGACCATCCCTAAGCCTAAATCGAACGGCCCTGTCGGTTTTCTTGGAGGTACGAATAAAGGCTGTGACTGTTGCCATAATGTTTGATAAGTAGTGTGGTGCAAATATACTTTATTTGCACCACAAATGCAAACATTTTTAAGGTATATTGACATTTGTCGATAAGTTCTTTTTGTCGTGTTTGTAGTAAATAGTAATTGTAAGTAATTGATAATAAACAATAAAAGAAGCGGTGTTATCTAGATATAATAAATCAGCAAATATTGTACTTTATTATTGTTCGAATCCTATCCGGATCACGTAAATGTTTAACAAAAATTAAGACCTGTCGCCAACGACAGGTCTTTTTTATTGCCCGATGTAGGTGAATCAAATGTTCTTTAAAAACAAAAAAATACATTTGTAATCCCTTGTGTTAGTGCCCAGAATAGTTCATCTTTATAGTTTTAGGTACGATACCATAACATCACTAATATGCTCTTTACGAGCTTTAATAAAATCAAAATACTGATCAGGGGTAAAGGAGTTTCTATCGGTAATTAGTTCTTTTATCGCAAACGGGAAAAGGATAAGCGATATTAAGCTGATGTATAGTTGTTCTGGATCAACTTTCTTAGTTCTTCCGGCTTCAGCTTCGGTGGCAAGTTGCTCACAGAACTTCACCGAGTTGTATAGCGCGAGAACCGACGACATTCCCTTGATCTTCTCGGGATTTCGATGGATTACCGAGAGAACAAAGGACACAAGGATTGGTTTCTCCAAAAGCATATCAATATATGCATGGGTGTAATCCCTAAGTTTTTCGTTAACAGGCAAATCTGATTCAAGAATTTCCCTAACACTTAACGCCCGATCCTTTACAAGTGTATCGAATATGGTTTCGAAAAGTTTCTCTTTCGATTGGAAGTAGTAGTTCATCAGCGAGAGGTTGATGCCTGCTTTTGTAGCAATCTCACGAACGCCAACACGATCGACCCCTTTTTTTAGAAAGAGCTCCGTTGCTGTGGTGAGTATTTTCTGCTTTGTTTTTATGGAATTTTTGTTCATAATGCATTCATTTTGCAACAAACATACTTAAACGTTCGTGAAATAACAACAAATTCCGAAACAATTGTTTTAAATAGGTATGGAGTGATTCTTTGAGGATCATTGTTGTGAAAAAAATAAATACCTTTGCCACCCAAAACAAAGGAAATTTTTTTCTTGTTTCTTAGGCTGAAAATGAGTATTTTGAAAAAAAATCAAATCAATAATTATGATACATTTTGGTGATATCCCCAGCGAGTATTGTGATCAGAATAACTCGCAAATAGTGGTTCTCCCCATTCCCTACGATGGTACAAGTACTTGGGTAAAGGGGGCCGATAAGGGGCCTGAGGCGCTGCTTGAGGCTTCGGCAAACATGGAACTTTATGATATTGAAACCGATACTGAAGTTTACCTTAAGGGTATTTACACCGCACCTGCGATCACAGAGGATTCAAGTCCCGAAGCTATGGTCGAAGTTGCTGAGAAGGAAACTTTAAGGTTTCTTGATGCGGGAAAGTTTGTAGTAACCATTGGAGGAGAGCATTCGGTTTCGATAGGCCCTATTCAAGCATACGCTAAACGGTTTAAGAATTTGAGCGTTATTCAGATAGACGCACACACCGACTTACGTGATAGCTACGAGGGATCCAAGAATAACCACGCCTGCGTTATGGCAAGGGCACAGGATCTTTGCCCAATAGTTCAGGTGGGCATTCGGAGTATGGATGTGGGCGAGAAGAATCGTTTAAATCCCAACCGCGTTTTTTGGGGACATACGGTTACCCAGAGCGAGGAGTGGATGGATCAGGCCATCGATTTATTAACCGACGATGTTTACCTTACTATCGATTTGGATGGGTTCGATCCCTCGATACTCCCATCCACCGGAACGCCTGAACCTGGTGGAATGCAGTGGTACCCTACACTCAGGTTCATAAAGAAGCTTATCGAACGAAAAAACCTTGTAGGCTTCGATATCGTGGAGCTATGTCCAAACCCCGAGGAGAAATCCTCGGACTTTTTGGCCACCAAGTTGCTTTACAAGATACTTTCGTATAAATTTGCACAATAATTATTTATCAATCTATCATCTTAATAAGAATTGCTGAAATGGAGAAAAAAGACCTGCTTAAGGATGTGGTAAAGCACATCGACATCAAATCGTTCGATTCAACCCCAATTATCAACTCAATGCGTGATATGTCTTTCACCTCACGCGATACCTCTGTTGCCACCGATATTCTCGAGATGATGATTGCCGATAAGGAGTGCAGTAACTGGCTTATCCTGGCAGGCAGCACCAGCGCTGGTGGATGTATGCAGGTATACGTTGATATGGTGAAGAACAATATGGTTGACGTAATTGTGGCCACCGGCGCATCGATTGTGGATATGGATTTCTTTGAGGCACTTGGCTTTAAACACTACAAAGGAACTCCTTTTATCGACGACAACCATTTACGTAATAACTACATCGATAGGATTTATGATACTTTTATCGATGAGGAGGAGCTTCAGGAGTGCGACGCTACCATTAAGAAAATTGCCGATGGCATGAAGCCTGGCGTATACAGTTCACGAGAGTTTATTAAGGAAATGGGTAAATACCTTGTTCAGCATTCAGTTAAGAAGGATAGTTTGGTACAGGCTTGCTACGAGAACAATGTACCCATTTTTGTTCCTGCTTTCAGCGATTGTAGCGCTGGTTTTGGTCTAGTGAAAAATCAGGTTGAAAACCCCGATGCACACGTATCTATAGATTCTGTAAAGGATTTTCGCGAGCTTACCAATATTAAAATTGCCGGAAAAACCACAGGCCTGTTTATGATAGGTGGTGGTGCACCTAAAAACTTTGCTCAGGATACAGTAGTTTGTGCCGAAATTCTTGGTCACGATGTGCCCATGCATAAGTACGCCGTACAGATTACGGTTGCCGATCCTCGAGATGGCGCTTGCTCCAGTTCAACCCTA
Organism: Tenuifilaceae bacterium; assembly: GCA_034003245.1. GTDB lineage: Bacteria > Bacteroidota > Bacteroidia > Bacteroidales > Tenuifilaceae > Perlabentimonas. Next base: position 121,423 of record JAVEYY010000007.1, on the reverse strand, counting down.
AAGGAGGCCTCGTCATGGGGTAAGGTTGATACAACCTACGAGCAGATGGTTTATGCCGAGGCTACCAGCGTGGTGCCCATAATGCTTAGCTATATTTATCATCGTGGAACTTGGAAAAACCGCAAGAAATACGAGTGGTCTAAACTTTTTGATAAGAAGTAATCAATCTATTTTATACCAAAAAGGGGTGATTTAATCACCCCTTTTTTAGTATACATTGGTATAAACCTTAATATCAGGTGGAGTTTGCAGGTGTTTTTTTACAGCACATTGGTCTGCCACCTTCACCAAAGCGTCGTAGTACTTTTCGGGAAAACTTGCAGGTACATTAATTTTTAGTTCAATCCCCTCAATCATGTGTGTTGCTGGGTTAAAGCTATGCTTTTGGGTTAGGGTGATACCCTCGGTAGGAATACCCCGTTGGTCGCAGAACGACTTTACGTAAATACCAGCGCAGGTTCCAATTGAGGCCAAAAAAAGGGAGAATGGGGCTGGCCCCTCATTGTTACCGCCCGCCATAACTGGCTGATCGGTCAAAATATTGTGCTCGCCCACATGAGCAATTACCTGCTTGTTGCCTGAAAATGAAATCTGGAGTTCCATATAGTCTTTAATCTATAAGATAATTATTAATATATTTACATATATAACGTAAATGTATTAATAAGGTTTAAAAAAAGTAAGTTTCTAGAAGCTTTACTCAATTTCAGCAAAATCGTCTTTAGAGACACTGCACACAGGGCATCGCCAATCGGAGGGCAAATTTTCGAACTCTGTACCAGGCTCAATATTTTGAGAAGGATCACCAATATTGGGATCGTAAACGTAACCGCAAACTTTACACTTATGCATTTGAATTGAATCTAGGTTATAATAATGAGGTTGAATGGAACAGAGAAAAGTGCTTTAAAGTCTAACCCAAGGTTCTTTATTGTGTCGTCATCCTCCTCGAAGTACCAAGAGATAGATACGTTATGCCCCTTTTGGTAGCACTCCTCAAGTAATTTAAGAATATTGAAAATAAATCGGTTTGAACCGCTATTGATGTATTCAATGGATAGAGATACTTTGGTGAATTTCTCTGGATTTTCGATGTAATTCTCAATCCATTTGATAACAGGTTGGTAGAACGATACAACATCTTCGGGGATTGAACGACCCGAGATTTGGATTATCCCCGCTGCAAAATCGATCTCAGGTGTTTTGCTGGTTCCCTTAATGAATAATTTATTCATATGTTCAATGGGGTTTGGGAGTAATTACGGGTAAAGTTAATGAATTGATTGTGTTTTACCAACAAGTAACGACAAAATCTGAGATAATTGTAAGTAGTTATGCTTAGCTGTTAAATAGCCTATGCCAGTAATCTTTTATGGTTTTTATCCCAAAGCTTCGATTGGGATGGGCTCTCGAAACCGATGGTGAATTCGGATTTCCATCTAGCTTAAATGAGAAAACGTACCAATCGTCGCTTTCGAATGCCATGCTTCCAAATCGGAGGTCGTAGAGCCAGAGCGATGGATCCTCAAACTGCTTAACGGTATAGAATCCTTTAGTAAATCTTATGAGTTTAAGTATTTCATCGTTTTGGGCGTAATTACCTAGTAATTCGTGGTTTCGGGGAATATACCTGATAAGAACATCTTTTTCGTCGAAGTTTCCTATATACCCGTAATTGTAACCACTACTATCCTCGACTAGAAATAGCCATAGGAAATTAGTTAGGGGGAGCGGAGCTGTTTTAATGTGATTATAATCGAGGGATGCTTTTTTGAGTTGCTGTTTAACTCGATGTTCAATCAACTGCTTATTACCTATGCTAAACAGCACAAAGGCAAGAGTGAAAATCAGAATTGAAGATGCAATTTTTTGCCTTGCAAGCGATAGCTGGGGCTTAAAAACCATCAATATAGCAAGGGTAAGAATTGGTATTATAAGGAATAAATCGATAATGCCCAATGAGTCGAATGCCAGTCGGACATTACTAAATGGCCAGAGTAATGCAGTTCCATAGGTGTTAAAAATGTCGATTGTAGAATGCATAACTATGCTAAGCAAAAAGAGCCCCGTCCATTTAGTAATGCTGCTAACTTTGTGAATACGGTGTACTAAATACCCAAAAATTGGAGCAATAATTAATGCAAAAAGTAGCGAATGGCTTGGTCCTCGGTGAAAAAGTAATGAGGAAACAGGTTCGATAAAGGGTGTGAAAATGGCATCGAAATCGGGAAGTGAGCCGGCAATTGCCCCCCAAAAAAGAGCCTTATTACCAACCTCCTTACCTAATACTACTTGTCCCGTGGCCGCACCAAGAACGATATGGGTTAATGAATCCATGCTAATTATTATTAACTTTGCACTCCAAATTTTCAAAATAGTTAAACAGCCCAATTGGGTATTCGTTCAAACATCAAAAGTAGTAAAAGTGAGAAAACGACGACCAAATCCTCTCCTCGAGAATGTTAGGATAACCGATTTAGCAGCCGAAGGAAAAGCATTAGCAAGGGTTGATGGCAAGGTAGTATTTGTTCCCTTTGCTATTCCTGGCGATTTGGTGGATATCCAGGTTACCACCAAGAGGAAAAGCTATATGGAGGGATATGTAACAGTTTACCATGAGTTTTCGTCGCTACGAGTTGAACCCTTTTGTAGCCATTTTGGTGTATGTGGTGGGTGTAAATGGCAAAACTTACCCTACCCGAAACAGCTGGAACAAAAGCAAAAACAGGTGCTAGATCAGCTAACGCGTATAGGAAAGATAGATTTGCCCAAGGTAAGTCCAATTTTAGCATCCGCAAATACCCAATACTATAGGAATAAGCTTGAGTTTACATTTAGCAATTCACGATGGTTAACCCGCGAGGAGATAAGTAGCGGTTTTGATGTGGAGCAGCATCCTGTGCTGGGATTTCACGTTCCAGGTAAGTTCGATAAGGTTTTTGATGTTCGTGAATGTTTTCTTCAACCTGAGCCCTCGAACGCAATTCGATTAGCTGCCGGCAAGTTTGCATTGGAAAATGGGTATTCGTTTTACAATATTAGGGCAGGAGAGGGGTTGCTCCGAAACCTAATTATCCGCACTGCTTCTTCAGGCGATGTGATGGTTATTCTATCTGCCTTTGAGGATGATAGACCAAAAATTACATCGTTACTGGATTTTCTTAAAAAGAGTTTTCCTGAAATTACCTCGTTACTCTATGTAATAAATCCAAAGGTTAATGATACTATAAACGATTTGGAGGTAATATGTCATACGGGTAACGAGTTCATTATGGAAGAGATGGAGGGAATACGATTCAAGATAGGTCCCAAGAGTTTCTATCAAACTAATTCCCTGCAGGCATACGAGTTATACAAGGTAACGCGAGAGTTTGCTGCACTTGGGGGCAATGAGCTGGTTTACGATTTGTACACAGGAACAGGAACAATAGCAAATTTTATTGCTAATAGCTGTAAGTCGGTAATTGGTATAGAGTATGTTCCTGAGGCTATTGAGGATGCAAAGGAAAACTCGAAACTAAATGGAATTTCCAATACCCATTTTGTTGCTGGCGATATGAAGGATGTACTTGTGGAATCGTTTTTTGCACAGCATGGTTTTCCTGATGTTGTAATCCTCGATCCGCCCAGAGCAGGTGTGCATCAGGATGTGATTGAGCGTATTAGAATGGTAAAGCCTAAGCGTATTGTTTATGTATCGTGTAATCCAGCAACTCAAGCGCGCGATATAAATCTATTGGGTGAAGGTTTTAGGGTAACCCGAGTTCAGCCCGTTGACATGTTTCCCCATACGCATCACGTGGAGAATGTTGTGTTGCTTGAGAGTAATTACTAGCTGTATTTGGACTGGAGTAGGAGAATCTTGCTTAGTCGGGCATAATCACGAAAATCTCCTCGTCAGGTTTCTTCATAAGGTACTGTTCGCGAGCGAATTTTTCGAGATTTTCGTTGTTGGTTCTTAGCTCGTTGAGCCGTTTTCGATCGTTTTCTATTTTCTGTAGGTAGTACTCCTTTTCTTTCTCAAACTTTTCAATTTTCTTGAATTCACGGTATACATCTATCCAATTACTGCTGTCGAAAAGCAACATCCAAAGCAAAAAAATGGCAATAGTAAGTATGTACTTATTACGTAACCAGGGATATACCGCTTTCCAAAAAGATGCTATCGTCATTTACAAGGGTTTGTGTTTTTTTTGTTGATTATCGTCACCTGTCACCTGTCACTTTTATCCACCTCCAAAAACATGAATAACCTGAACCTCATTTCCCGGCGCGATTAGCTGATTGGAGTAATTCTCCTTCTTAACAAGCGCACCGTTAATCCTAACAATAATAAGTTCGAACGTAAAATTTTTGATAGCCAGCAGTTCTTCTACTGTTATACTCGATTTTTGGGTGTCGATCTTTTCAATTTTATGATTGAGCTTAATTTCCATTGTAATTCCATCGGGTTACTGTTGGCAAAAATAATCAAATTAAGCCTTTAATCAATATCACCTTACCCGATTTGTGCTAAAACCTGTGAGCCACTTGGCCCATTGAGCATTAGAACTGCGCGGCAAGTTTTACGTTAATTCTGCGCGATGTTAAGTAGTTGGGCACAGCATATAGTCCCGATTCGTTGCTCTGGTTCGAAACAGTTTGTACCCAAAGGTATGAGATGGTGTTTTTAAAATCGAACAGGTTAAAAACCTCAACCCCAACCCAGAACTCCTTAAGCCATTGAATGTTAGCAAATGAATTGCCATTGTGGCCCTTAAACGATTTTGTGAAGCCAATATCCATGCGTTTGTACGAGGGCATTCTTGTTAGGAGATCCCATCGGGGCGAATCGGGAATGCCTACTGGGTAACCTGTGCCGAAAAATCCAGTGAGGTGAACCCTATACGAAGGGTTACGTGGGATATAGTCCTGAAAAAAGAGTCCTACGCTAAACCGCTGATCGGTTGGCCGGGTATAGTAACCTGGGTAAACAGTTCTGCCATTTCCATCAACATATGAGTCGTTGGTTATATCCTCGTAGGTTCGCATTACTGAGAAACTTGCCCACGATTCGGCACCTTTTACAAATTCGCCATTTATTTTTAGATCGATACCCTGGGCAAAACCTTTTGCTAAGTTTTCGCCAGAGTAGAGAATCCTAACATTATCTATTTTATAAGGAATTAGGCTGCTTAATTCCTTATGATACAACTCCAGTTGTAGCCTAAATGGTCTATTCCATGCCGAAAAAAGATATTCTGTTCCTAAAACAGCGTGTATCGATTTTTGCGATCTGATATTCCTGTTTAGTTCCCCATTTCTTAACCTATACTCCTTATAAAGAGGTGGTTGGTAGTAATATCCTCCCGAAAGATGAAAAGAAATATCGCGTTCCCAATGTGGTTTCAACATAATTGTTGCCCTAGGGCTAACATTAAACTCGTTGTTGAAACTCCAATAAGTAAACCTAACACCAGCTGTTGCGGTTAAATCTAGCTGATTAAATGAGCAGAAATAGCTGTTTTGTAAATATCCTGCAAACCTGCTATTAATAATGTTATTGGACGATTTAAGGTGATTCTTAAGCTTAAGTATTTCGCTGTTAATTGGAACCACAAAACCTGATGAGTCGGTTAAATTCCATTCGTTAATTCTATCAATAATGCGTTCGTACTGGTAGTTGAGTCCCCATTTTAGTGTATTGTTCGATGTAGTGAAAACGCCCAAGTGCTCAGCCCGATAAATATTTGCATTGAGAAAGTTGCGCGCATGATTAATAAAACCCCCAATTCCAACATTTATTAGGCTATCGCCATAGGTTGTTGAACCAAGCGTATTGTCGAGTTCGTTAAGAAGATATTGTCCGATTAAATCGAATGTTTCCGACTCGTTTGCCATGTATCCACTACCAATAAATTTCAGTAGAAGATTTTCCTGTGGGCGATACTCGCCCGTTAAAGCACCCTGAAAAGTTTCGAATTTATTGAGTTCTTGCCCTTGGTAAAAAACTCGTAACTGCAGGGCATTGTTAAACGAACCGAAACGAGTTTCACGAACGTCGGGGGAGAATTGATATAGGTTCGATGCAATATTCCCCAGAATGCTAATCCGAAATTTTGGTGATAATCGCCAGGAAAGAATTGTTTGAAAATCAATGTAATTAGGATTATAGTCACCACCCTCATCGAGGCTTTTAAGAAAGTACTGCGAGGTTTTATATCGAACACCCGATAAATGGCTAAAGCGTTGACTTTTGCTTGTGCCCTCAATAAGTCCAGTTGCTCCAAGTAAACTAAAATCGGCTTTAGCCGAATTTTCATTTGGATTTCGATACCTAATATTTAGCACCGAGGACATCTTATCGCCAAACTCAGCATTAAAACCACCCGCGGAGAATTCAACACCATCGACCATATCGGAGTTTATAAAACTCAACCCCTCCTGTTGGCCCGACCGGATAAGAAATGGCCTGTACACCTCAATATCATTTACATACACCAGGTTCTCGTCGAAGTTTCCTCCCCGCACCGAGTACTGAGAGCTCATTTCGTGCGATGATGACACTCCTGGTAGTGATTTTAGAATTGCCTCAAAGCTACCCGATGCGCTGGGTAAAAATTCAATGTCTTTATGACTAATTCTTTCTATGTTCCCAAATCTTCGGTTCGAAATGGTTATTGAAACCTCGTCAATATTGCTTGTGGCATCTTGTAGGTTAACATGAAGTGTAATTGAGGTGCCACTTTTAACTGAAAGGATTACTCTCTCAGGCACAAATCCGATGGATGAAAATATCAGATTTGCAGAATCCGATTCGGGAAGCGATATCTTGTAGTATCCCTCTTTTGTGCTGGCAACTCCTTTTCCCGAAATCTCATCTATCACCGTTGCGTATGGAATTGGGTTATTTTCTTTATCACGGATAAAACCTTCAACAGTTCCAATAGGCTGTCCAAAACTCATGTGAGTTATGGACAGTAACAATATGGTGATTGATATGAAAAAGTAGTATTTCAAGTGCTCAAAAGTCTTCTATCGGTTTGTTTTATATGGAATTTAAACCGCAAAGCTAAAAGAAAATTGTACAAAAAGTCATTATTTGAATCGAAATAATTATTATACACAAGACAATATGACAGTTTTTTTGGTTGCGTGTATGTCAATGTGTCTTTATTGGGGGAGTGGTATACTTTTTATTATGATCATAGTAACGAAATTATTTTGTAAAACAACTAAAAAACAACAAATATGACACTACTAAGTATTTCTCGCCCACGCGCGATGAGTTCAGCCGCAAACCGTAATGAGTACGGTGATTTTATCAACGGATTTGCCCGTGCAGTAAATCGATATGCCGAGGATTGCAAAAGGGTATCGCAGGTAAATATTTTGGAGGAGGCCAAGCGTTATCAAATTCAAATGGCAGTACCGGGGTATAACAAAAGCGATTTTGCAATCAATATCGAGAAGGATATCCTAACCATTTCGGCCAATGTATCCGAAAACAATAATGAAATTAACTATCTGCTAAGCGAGTTTGATAAATGTCCATTTGAACGTTCTTTCACCCTCGGGAAATCGGTGGATACATCAAAAATTGAAGCCACTTACCGCGATGGAATTTTAACCATAACACTACAGAAACGAGAGGAAGCAATAGAAAAACCAGCTAGGGTAATCAGTGTGAGCTAATTGCCGATTACCATATCAAACAAACGTGCCTAGGTTAGTAGTAATCTGACCTAGGCTTTTTTACATCCACAAAATATTTAAAACGCTGATTTTTCCTAAAATAATTTGAGTATTAGCACATATTCCGTATTTTCGTAAGCTGAAAATTTAAATTATTTAACAGTACTTTTGTTTGACCCAATGTTTGTTAATACTCTAGTTCATGGAAAGTAAAGACCATAAGGATCCGATCAGCAATGATCAGTTCGGCGAAGCCGAAAATACTCAGAACTCTGCCAACACTGAGGACTCAACTCCCGTTGAAGTTCACGAAAATGACTTAATACAGGAGCATGAAGTTCAGTCCATTGAGGCCGTCGTAAACGAAATGGCTGCTGAGGTAACTACTAATCAAGAGCAAAATGCTCAACCCGAAAAGGAGATCGACTCAACTGATGAGGCTCATGTTATGGACGAGGATCATGAGGAGGAGATGATGCCCATGGAGGATGAGGAGGACGAAGAGGAAGAGGATGAGCAGCACGAAGACGAAGAGCCCACCGAGGGGCTTGAGCCAGCTGATTACACCTCTATCTCAAGAGATGAACTGGTTGATAGATTGAAGTACCTCATTGAAAATAGAGCAATTCAGAAGATTAGAAACGAGGTTGAGAGCATTAAGCTTAATTTCTACAAGAAACATAAGGCGGAATTTGAACGAAAGCGTAAGGAGTGGGTCGATGCAGGTGTCGATGTTGAGCAGTTTGAAGCACCTGTTGATCCCATGGAACCCCAAATTAAGGAGTTGTTAAGACAATACCGCGATAAAAAATCGGAATACAACCGTGAACTTGAGTGTCAAAAGCAAGTTAACCTTGAGAAGAAACAGGCATTAATTGAGGAGATCAAGGAACTAGTTAACAGAAACGAATCTGTTAATCAGACTTTCCAGGATTTTAAAGAACTCCAGCAACGCTGGCGCGAAATTGGCCCTGTTCCTCAAGCCAATCTCAACGATCTATGGGAGACATACCATCATCACGTCCAGAACTTTTATGATTACGTGAAGATAAACAATGAGCTTAAAGATCTTGATCTAAAGAGAAACCTCGAAGAAAAAATTCTTCTCTGCGAAAAAGCCGAGGAGTTGCTTCTTGAGCCCTCAATAGTCGTGGCTTTTAATAAGCTTCAGAAGTTACATAATTCGTGGCGCGAAATTGGGCCAGTGCCCAACGAGAACCGTACCGAGATATGGGAACGATTTAAGGAGGTAACAACAGCCATAAATAAACGCCATCAAGAGCATTTCGAGGGTTTACGCGAAGAGCAAAAGGCCAACTACGAGGCCAAAAAAGCGCTTTGCGAAAGCGCAGAGGAACTAGCAAGCCGAGTAATTACATCTGCTAAGGAGTGGAACAAATCGTCGAAGGAGATGATTGAACTCCAAAAGGTATGGAAAACCATTGGCTTTGCCCCCAAAAAGGATAACAATAAGATTTACGATAGATTCAGAGCGGCATGTGACACCTTCTTCAATAGCAAAAGGGAGTATTATCATGATGCTCGTGAGGATCAGCAGAATAACCTCCAGCTAAAGGTAGATTTGTGCGTACAGGCTGAAGCCCTCAAGGAGAGCACAGAGTGGAAAAAGGCTACCGAAGAGCTGATTAACCTTCAAAAGCGCTGGAAAGAGATTGGCCCACTTCCCCGTAAGCACAGCGATGAGGTTTGGAAGCGGTTCAGAGCCGCATGCGACTACTTCTTCGAGCGTAAATCGAAGCATTTTGCTACCGTTGATAGCAAGTACGAGGATAACCTTAAGGCTAAGGAAGAGCTAATTGCCGAGATATTAGCATTTAAGGGATCCGAAAATGTTGAAGCCAGCCTTAAAGTGCTCAAGGATTTTCAGCGTCGTTGGGCCGAGATTGGCTTTGTTCCTCTTAAGAAAAAGGACGAGTTGCAAAAGCAGTATCGCGAAGCACTCAATAAGCATTTTGAGGATCTTAAAATCGACAACAGCAAGAAGAACATTCTAAAGTTCAAAACCAAAATCGATACCATTCATGGGAATCCACGGATGGAAAACAAGATCCGTTTCGAACGCGATAAACTTTTTAACCAGCTTAAGCAGCTCGAGAACGACATCGTTCTTTGGGAGAACAATATTGGATTCTTCGCAAAATCGAAGAACGCCGAGCAGCTTATAAAAGATGTGGAGCGCAAGATTGAAAAGGCACGGGCAGATCTTAAGCTGATTGAGGAGAAGATCCGAATGATCGACAGCATGGATCAAGCCTAGCGTTTACAATATTTACATACATTTAATATTATGCCGTACAATACAAAGTATATATTTGTCACTGGTGGGGTTACCTCATCATTGGGCAAGGGGATAATATCGTCGTCGCTGGCCAAGTTGTTACAGAGCCGAGGCTACTCTGTTACCATTCAAAAGTTGGATCCCTACATTAATGTGGATCCCGGAACCCTTAATCCCTACGAGCATGGCGAATGCTTCGTTACTGAGGATGGAGCCGAAACAGATTTGGATCTGGGGCATTATGAGCGCTTTCTCAATGCTTTTACCACCCAGGCCAACAATGTAACCACAGGAAGAATATATCAATCTGTAATCAATAAAGAACGTAGAGGCGAGTATTTGGGGAAAACCGTACAGGTTATTCCACATATTACCGATGAGATTAAGCGTAGGATTAAACTCGTGGCCTCAAAGAATAAGTTCGATGTTGTGATCACCGAGATTGGTGGTACGGTTGGCGATATTGAATCTCTACCCTATATTGAAGCCGTGCGTCAGCTGCGATGGGAGTTGGGGGTGTCCAACTCGGCAATTGTACACCTAACCCTGGTTCCATATTTGGCAGCATCGGGCGAGTTAAAGACAAAACCCACTCAGCATTCGGTAAAAGTTCTGCTGGAGAATGGAATACAACCCGATATACTTGTGCTTCGCACAGAGCATCCACTCACAGTTGATATTAGAAAGAAAGTTGCTCTTTTCTGCAACGTAAACCTCGAAGCAGTTATCGAATCGATTGATGTTTCCACAATATACGAGGTACCATTGCTAATGCTTAATGAGAAGTTGGATGTAACGGTACTTCATAAGCTCAATTTACCTCTGGGCAAAACCCCTGAACTCAAAGCTTGGAGGCAGTTTGTGGCTAAGCTTAAGGAGCCAAAATCGAAGGTGAAAATTGGGCTAATTGGCAAGTACGTTGAGCTTCCCGATGCCTACAAGTCTATTATGGAGGCGCTTGTACATGCCGGGGCTACTAATCACTGTAAGGTTGAAATTACACCAATTCATTCCGAAACCATAACTCCCGAAACGGTTGAGGAGAAGCTTGGAGAATTAAACGGGGTTTTAGTTGCCCCTGGATTCGGCCATAGAGGAATTGAAGGAAAGATTTTGGCGGTTAAATATGCCCGCGAGAATAATGTGCCATTCTTTGGCATTTGTTTAGGAATGCAATGCGCCGTAATAGAGTTCTCGCGCAATGTATTGGGGTACTCCGATGCAAACTCAACTGAGATGACCCGAACCACCAACTATCCGGTAATTGATTTAATGGAAGATCAGAAGGGGATTACAGATAAAGGGGGTACGATGCGCTTGGGGGCATACCCATGCAATTTGGTTGAGGGGTCAACTGTGCACAAGGCATACAGTAGAACTGAGATACAGGAGCGACATCGTCATCGTTACGAGCTTAATAACGCCTATCTCGATGCTCTTCAGCAGAAAGGTATGATTGCTTCGGGCATTAATCCCGATACAAATTTGGTGGAGATAATTGAAATTCCTAAGCACCCCTGGTTTGTGGGCGTACAGTTTCATCCCGAGTATAAGAGCACTGTGGTTAATCCCCATCCTCTGTTCGTCGAGTTTGTAAAGGTTAGCCTAAAGTTTGGCCAAAAGAGTTCGGAGAAGTAGTGGAGTTCCCTTACCTGTTAACCTTTAAGCTATCTTATGCTAAAATTTTAGCATAAAGTTAACTTTTGTCAAATATGGGTTAACTTTGGCATTCATAATAAAAGTTATTATTCATAAGTACCAAAGAAATATAAAGATCAAGAAATGGATAGGAATTCAGTAATAGGATTAGTTATTATCTTCTTAATTCTAATCGGGTTTAGTTACTTCAACCGGCCATCACAGGAGCAAATTGAGGCGGCAAAGAGGAGAAACGATTCGCTTTCAGTTGTTAAGGCTGAGCGCGAAAGAGAATTTAAGGAAAGCCAAGCATTGGCATTTGAAGCCGAAAAGGCAAAGCAGGAAATAAACGAACAAAACCAGCCCCTAAACCAGACTGCATTTGCTGGTTCAACTAAAGGCGAAAGACAGTTTATTACCCTTGAAAATGAATTGATTCGGCTTAAAATATCGACACTTGGTGGTGCAATCTACTCAGCTGAGATTAAGGATTACAAAAAGTATAGTCAGGATCCACTTATCCTTTATGCTGACGATAAGAACGTGTTTGGCCTCCAGTTTTGGGGTAACAACAACAATATTGAAACCCATAAGCTATTTTTTACACCAAGCACCCTAGATACAATAATTGTTGCGAGCGAAGGAAGTGGATCTAAGTCACTTTCCATGAGGTTGATGTCAGGGGAATTATCGTATGTTGAGTACGTTTACACCATTCATCCTGGTTCTCACATGGTCGATTTCGATGTACGCTTTTCGAATATGGATCGTGTGTTTTCAAGCAACACCAACTCTATCGATTTGATTTGGGATATATACGCAGCTCAGCTCGAGAAGAATAGCATTAAGGAGGGTGAGTATTCAACAATAACCTACCAATCGACCAATGGTGATTTTGAGGAGCTTAATCCCCGCAACGATGAGGTGAAGCAAGATGTTACAACTCGAATTAAGTGGATTGGATACAAGCAGCAGTTTTTCTCCACGTTCCTCGTTTCTGAAGAGAATTTTTTGAATGCCAATTTAACTACATCCAAAATTCTCGATGGCGTGAGTATAAAACGCTTCTCATCGAGGATTGCCATTCCCATAGAGAATGGAAGAGCCGATGAGCACAAGATGAAAATCTACTTTGGACCCAATCACTTCAATACGCTAAAAGCCTATGAGTATGGGTTTGAGGATGTGGTTCCGCTAGGCTCATGGATTATTAAGTGGATTAACCGGTACGTAATTATTTTCCTTTTCGATGTTCTGGATAACCGCATTGCCAGCTATGGATTAATCATCTTCCTTTTAACCATTATAATCAAGGTGGTTCTATTCCCGCTCACATACAAATCGTACTTGAGCCAGGCCAAGATGAGAGTGTTAAAACCTCAGGTAGATGAGATAAATAAGAAGTATACCAAAAAGGAGGATGCCATGAAGAAGCAGCAAACTATTATGGCCCTCTACAAAAAGGTTGGCGTTAGCCCAATGGGAGGCTGTTTGCCCATGCTTATTCAGTTTCCATTTTTAATTGCGATGTTTAGGTTTTTCCCCGCATCGTTCGAACTAAGACAAAAGGGATTCCTTTGGGCAGAAGATCTTTCAACTTACGACTCAATACTTCAGTTGCCATTCGAAATACCCTTTTATGGCGATCACGTGAGTCTCTTCACCCTTCTTATGGCAGTGGCGTTATTCTTCACTTCGAAACTGAGTTCGGGTCAAATGGCCGATGCCAATGCTCAAATGCCCGGCATGAAGTTTATGATGCTTTACATGATGCCCATTATGATGTTATTCTTCTTTAACAAGTATTCGGCAGGGTTAAGCTATTACTATTTCCTATCGAACATAATAACTCTTGGGCAAACCCTATTAATTCGCAGCACCGTTGATGATGAGGCAATTCTTAGGAAGCTGAATGAGAATGCCAAAAAGCCTGCACCGCCAAAATCGAAGTTTCAATCAAAGCTTGAGCAGATGGCAAAACAGCAGCAGCAACTTCAGGGATCAAAAGGTAAAAAGAAATAATTTAAAACTACACTAATTGTGAAGGGTTGTGATTCATCTCGAATCACAGCCCTTCGTTTTTATATTAGATATAGTTCTCCTACAAGTTTTAAAAAACAAAATACCAAGTGGAATTCCACTTGGTATTTTATAGGGGCCTATTGATTGAACAGTTAGTCCACAATTTGAATCATCTTAAAAGGAACCTTGATGATTGACTCGTAATCCTCACCGGCTTCTAGCATGTCCTCGTCATCTTCCTCGTAGTACCAGTTGATTACCACATCGTTTTGATCCTTTTTTAAAACCTCTAACTTTTTGAAAACATCCAGAATGCATTTTGATGAACTTGTGTTGAAGTACTCAAGCTGCACATTCACAACTGTTTTCGACTGGGGAGCGGAGGCATATTCCTCAAGCCAATCAACTACTGGCTTGTAGAACTCTATAGAGTTCTCGGGAATTGATCTACCTTTTATTTCAACTACCCCGGTCTCAGGGTTCATGGTTACAGTGGGGGTTTTGGGCGTACCTTCAATGTTTATCAATTCCATAGTATTGTATTTTAAACGAAGAATTATTTCAATAATTAATATATACTGTTAGGTTAAAGAATTCGAAATCGTTGTTATACTTGAAGAATTTGTATTCTAGCTTATTACCAGTTTTACGAGCCATATCTATTAGCCCTAATCCTCCACCACCTTTCTCCGAAAATTTTTGGTTATTGAGAACAAATTTATAAAATTCTTTTAACTCTTCACTCGAAAGCGAATTAATCTTATCAATTTTTTCCTTAATGTCGATTATTTTAGTGTGATGAACAAAATTACCGGTTGATATTACAAACCCGCTCTCAACCCTATTTAGAATAAAAATTCCATAGTTTGAACCTGCCCCATTCCCATTATTAATGCTATTCTCGATGTTATTAATCCCCAATGGCATGTCAACATGGTGGTAAAGATTTTGTAACCCTTCAACCAGCACGTTGTAAAGCTTCTTTTTGATGCTGTTGTGCACATCACTATCCTCGAGCTTTGCTTCCACTAAACTCAAGGTATCGGCAATAATTTCAGCATTAATGGCACCCTTATAGGCAACAACTACCTCGCCCTGGTTCATTTGGTCATAACATTGCTCAATAAATTGACTCATCGAGGTGCCGGGTTAATTTTTTATTAAAAACATCTCTACAACAAATATAAAAATTTTTCTTCCTAAATACCAAAAAATTATCTTTCCTTTTAGCACTTTTATTCACAAACTTAAACATTTGCTTCTTCAAAAATCGTAATGATAGTTTTTTTCTTGTAGCAATCTATCAAAAAATGTTTTCTTGTGTAGTCATACGCTGTAATGAGTGATAAAAGGCATGGGATTATGTGATAATATTAGGTATGGTTCCTAATCTCTAAAAGGGTTTACCAAATAAAAGAAACAAAAAAGCCTCGGCATTAGTTGCTGAGGCTTTTGTTTGCTTCAATGGTTAATTGTTACTTGTTATACTTTTCTTTCTTACTTCCCGAGTAGATGTCAAATTTCTGGTATTTACATTCCAATGGTCCGTTGAACAACGTGTGGGTTTTAGATGGATGTAAACCAAAGTTCTTAGTAGCCTCAAGGTTGCCGCTTATCATCCAAATATTATAGTTCTGATAACGTTGCTTGAAGCAATCGCCCATTTGCTTGTAAAATATGGTTATTTGTTCCTTACGAAGCCGTTCTCCATAGGGAGGGTTGGTGATTACTATTCCTGGCCCTTCGGGTGGGAAATAGTCGAAGATAGAAAGCTGATCAATGTCGATGAGTTTACTTACTCCAGCGTTTTTGAAGTTGCTAACTGCAATTTCGATTGCTCGCTTGGAAAGATCGCCCCCAATTATGGTTGGGGTAACATTGCGCTCATAGCTCTCGTCGTTGAATACCTTTTCGAATGTTGTTTTGTCAAAGTCGAGCCAGTCTTCAAATCCAAAATGTTTTCTGAAAACACCAGGAGCAATTCCTCGAGCCATTAAAGCAGCCTCAATTAGGATTGTTCCTGAACCACACATGGGATCTATAAACGGAATTGTGCCATCCCATCCCGAGAGTTTAATCAAACCAGCAGCCAGCACTTCGTTAATGGGAGCAATATCCTGTTGTAGCCTGTATCCTCGTTTGTGAAGCGACTCGCCCGATGAGTCCAGCAGAACGGTGCAATCCTGATCGGAGATGTGGATATGCAGTTGAATGTTAGGCTTCTTGGGGTCAACAAACGGCCTGCGGCCAAATCGATCTCTGAAGTGATCGGCAACCGCATCCTTTAGTTTTAGCGCAACGTAGTGCGAATGGGTAAAGATTTCGGAGTTAACCGTGGCATCAACCGCAAATTTGTGCGATAGCTCCATTACACTTGTCCAGTCGAACTTTTTGGCCAAGCCGTAAAGCTCTTCCTCATTCCGAGCCCTGAACTCGTAAATGGGCATCAAAATACGGGTTGCAGTACGTGTTTGAAAATTTGCCCTGTACAGAATTTCGGTATCTCCAGTAAAACTAACCATTCGGCGTTGAACTGTTACATCGGTTGCCCCAATCGCCTTAAGCTCATCTGCCAGTAATTCCTCAAGCCCCTGTAGGGTTTTGGCTACAAATTGTTTCTTTTGCTCCATTATTTGAATATGTAATTATGATCTAGATTTTGCCTTTGTTACCAGTGGTTTTCCTCCGTCGCGACTAGTGAATGCGCTTAAAATTGCTTCTGCATCGGCAAAGGGTACGCTAACAAACGAGAATTCATCGTAAACTCCAATATCGTCGATCTTGTTATCGGGAACCCGAACTTTGTCGCGAATAAGTGAAGATATTTTTTTAGGGTTCATTCCATCGCGCTTACCAAGTGCAATAAATAGCCTTGTTGTTCCTTTGTTATCAACCTTAAAGCTTCTAACCTCGGCGTAGTTGCTTTCCTCTAGCTGATTTTTAAACGCCATGCGCAAAAGTGCTGCCATGGCAATTTCGGGACTATTCACCTCAAGAATGCCTTCGGCCATTCCCAGATAATCGAGGTAGCTTTCGCTTTCAACAATGGTTTGTAGCTCGTCTTTGATCCTCGTTTTCTTAATTTCAATAATATCCTGAGCATTGGGAAGGACCTCTTTACGGATATTCGATTTAATGGTTTTTTGGAAGAATAGGAATTTTCGGTACTCATCAGGTGTAATAAAGGTGATGGCCGTTCCCTCTTTCCCAGCACGACCAGTACGACCAATGCGGTGGATATACGATTCTGGATCCTGGGGTAAGCTGTAGTTGATTACGTGAGTAAGATCAGAGATATCGATTCCCCTGGCGGCCACATCAGTTGCTACCAGAATATTAATATATTTATTTCTGAATTTTTTTAGAGTTTTCTCTCTCTGTGCCTGTGATATATCGCCATGAAGTCCTTCGCAAGCGTATCCGCGTTCAAGCAGTTTCGTCGACAATTCATCTACATCAACCCTTGTGCGGCAGAATACTAAACCATAGAATTCAGGTTCAATATCGATAATTCGGGTTAGTGCATCGAATTTATCGGCTTTTCGTACTTCAAAGTAAATCTGATCGGCCAGATCGGTTGCACGGGTTTGACTACCAACAGTAAGTTTTCGGGGTGATTTCATGAATTTGCTGGAAAGCTTCACGATCCTATCGGGCATAGTTGCCGAGAAAAGGAGCATCCGTTTTTCGGGTGGGGTATGACTTAGGATTAACTCAATATCCTCAATAAACCCCATGTTAAGCATCTCATCGGCTTCGTCGAGTACTGCCCATTCAAGTTTATCTATGATAAGATCTCTGCGTTTTAGCAGATCCAAGATTCTACCTGGAGTGCCAACAACAACATCGGCACCCCGTCTTAAGCGTCGTTGTTGCTCTGAGATAGATTGACCGCCGTAAAGGGTAATGGTGGTGATATCCCTGTTTCCGCGGAAAGAGTTAATCTCGTCGGTAACTTGTAGCGCAAGCTCGCGGGTGGGGACAAGAATTAACGCACTAACGTTGTCGCTTTTGCCAAGCGCAAGCTTTTCGATAATGGGTAAGCCAAATGCGGCCGTTTTTCCAGTTCCGGTTTGGGCTTGGGCAATAATGTCGCACTGCTCGTGGATTAGAACTGGGATAGCCAGTTTTTGGATTGGGGTAGGGATTTCGAAGCCCTTTTCAGCAATGGTTTTCAACGTTTCGTCGGATAGACCAAGCTGCGTGAAATCGGTTTGTGTTTCCATTTAATTGATTAAGTTGTAAGCGAACGATTTGACCCCCATAATTCCCCAAAATATGTAACATTACTCCATAGCAATATCCCTTGGCAGGCTTAACGCAAAGCACCTTTGATGGCTGACATTCAATACCCTAGTGGTATTGAACATTCCGGCATATTCACAGGTGATAAAAGCCTGGGGATTCCCAGGTTTCGGTTATTCTTTTACAAGATGCTTGTAGCTGTCCCAGCTATTTAACACCTCAATGGCTTTTTGGAGGGCCATATTGTTCTGATTAACGATTTGAAAATATTGATTAGTTGAAAAAATACTCTGTGCAATTAGCGCTTTCAGCTGTTTACGTATCTCGGCCTCGGAGGTTTTAAGCCCCTCGGGGTCGGAGGGTAGTTTCGAATTTTCGGCAAAGGTAACCAATTCTTCCATCAATTGTGGTGTAATCTGAAAATTTCGGTCAAACTTTTCGAAAGTATTATAGGTTCGCTTAAGCTGCGAGCGGTTATTGTCAACGTAAGTGTGAACAAATTGGTTGATAATGCCCATACGGATCATTCGTCCGTAATACTCGGAGTAGAAATTAGTATCGATAGGGATAAAGATGTCGGGCATAATACCCCCACCTCCGTATACCACTCTTTTTTTCTCAAGGGTTAAGTACTTTAGCGAGTCGGGAATTGAAATACTATCAGCTGAGAAAAGTTCACCACTCCTGTACCGATTATTTAGGTCGTTGTAGTATTTATCGAGTTCACTGGTGTTGTATGGTTTTTGAATCACTCTGCCTGTGGGTGTGTGGTATCGAGCTACTGTTAGGCGAATCATTGAGCCATCGGGTAGGGGAAGTTGATTTTGCACAAGCCCTTTACCAAACGATCGGCGACCGATTATGATTCCACGATCCCAATCCTGCACAGCGCCGGCTACAATCTCACTTGCTGAAGCCGATCCTTCGTCTAAAAGAATTATTACCCTACCTTTTATAAACTCTCCGTTAGCGGTTGATATGAAGTCGGTTTTAGGGGAGTTTCGTCCCTCAGTGTACACAATTAATTTTTCCTTATCGAGGAAATGGTCAGCCAGCGCCACCGAAGCGTTCAGGTATCCTCCTCCATTCCCTCGAAGATCCAGAATGAGGTGTTGCATTTTCTGCTTTTTGAGGGTGTCAAGAGCGCCCAAAAATTCCTCCTCGGTGGTAAGGGCAAAGCGATTTAGCTTAATGTAGCCAATTCGTTTATCGATCATGTAGGCCGCATCGAGACTATGAATGGGAATTTTATCGCGTGTAATGTTAAACTCCAGCAAATCGGAAAGCCCTTTTCGCATAATCTGTACGGTAACTTTAGTCCCTTTATCGCCCCTAAGTAGTTTAAAAACATCGCTATTTTTCAACCCAATACCAGCCACATTTTTACCATCAATAACTATAATCCTGTCGCCGGCAAAGATACCAACCCGCTCCGATGGCCCTCCTGGAACGGGGTTTACCACCATAAGCGTATCGTTTAGGATATTGAACTCAACGCCAATCCCTTCGAAGTTTCCTTCAAGTGGCTCATTCATTGCCCTCACATCCTCCTTTGAAATAAAAACTGAGTGGGGATCAAGGTTCTTTAGTGTTTCAATAATTGCACCATCTACCAGCTTATCAACGCTAATTGTATCTACATAGTCGGCCGATACATATTGAAGGAATCGGACAATCTTGTAGATAGCAATATTTGATGAATTTTGCCCAAATGTATTGAGCGAAATCGAGAGCGATAACAGGATAATGATGGATGCAATTCGGCGTATCATATCAACAGTTTTAATTGGCTAATTGTGAGACAACAATATTAAATGTAACTCTTTTAAATGAATGTATAACGTATTAATACCTAAAAAGTTTTATTAACTACTCCCACTCGATGGTGGCCGGTGGTTTCGAACTGATATCGTATACAACCCGGTTTATACCTTTTACCCTATTAATAATATCGATAGATATTTTTGCCATGAACTCGTAAGGGAGATGATACCAGTCGGCTGTCATTCCATCGGTTGACGTTACTGCCCGAAGGGCAACAACGTACTCGTAAGTTCGCTCGTCGCCCATTACACCTACGGTTTGCACAGGCAGAAGCATGGCTCCAGCCTGCCATATCTTATCGTAAAGGTCGAATTGGCGGAGGCCATTGATATAAATGCTATCTGCTTCTTGAAGTAAGTTTACCTTTTCAGGAGTAACCTCACCCAGAACCCTAATGCCAAGTCCTGGCCCGGGGAATGGATGTCGATGAAGAATATTAACTGGTAGCCCCAGCTCATGGCCAACCCGGCGCACCTCGTCCTTAAACAGTAGCCTAAGCGGCTCAACCACTTTTAGATTCATCTTTTCGGGCAATCCTCCCACGTTGTGGTGCGACTTAATGGTTGCCGAAGGCCCATTTA
This sequence comes from Tenuifilaceae bacterium, assembly GCA_034003245.1. Classification (GTDB taxonomy): domain Bacteria; phylum Bacteroidota; class Bacteroidia; order Bacteroidales; family Tenuifilaceae; genus Perlabentimonas. The sequence continues at coordinate 101,140 of JAVEYY010000007.1, read as the reverse complement.
CCGAAATGGATTCAATAACATCGGGATAGATTGTTCCTTGAGCGAGCCACTTTACATCCTTTATCTTATGAGCCTCGGCATCAAAAACCTCGATAAAGTTTTTCCCAATGCTTTTGCGTTTAAGCTCAGGATCGGATATGCCTTTTAGATCATCGTAAAACTTTTGCTTTGCATCAACCCCAATTACATTAAGGCCAAGCGTTTTGTATGAGTTAAGTACTTGCTGGAATTCATCCTTGCGTAGCAAGCCATTGTCGACAAAAATACAGGTCAAATTGGTGCCAATTGCCTGGTGCAGCAGTAGCGCTGCTACTGAGCTGTCGACACCACCCGAAAGGCCTAATACAACTTTATCGTTCTTCAGCTGAGTTTTCAGCTTATCGATGGTTTCGTGAACGAATGAGGCGGGAGTCCAATCCTGCTGGCAACCGCAAACATCTACCACAAAGTTGCGTAGCATCGATAGCCCTTCGGTGGTATGGTAAACCTCTGGATGGAACTGAATGCCGTAGGTTTGCTCGCCCTGAACCTGAAATGCACCAACCTTAACATCCTCGGTACCGGCTACTATTTCGAAGTTTGAGGGGATATTCATAATTGTATCGCCATGCGACATCCACACTTGTGTCTTTTCTGTTACTCCTTTAAAGAGGATACAATTTGGGTTTGTTACTGTTAGATTTGCTCTGCCGTACTCTCGAATTTGCGAGGGCATAACCTTACCACCATGGGTTTGAGCCAGCAGCTGAGCGCCAAAGCAAACACCCAAAAGCGGCAGTTTTCCCTTAATTGAATCGAGGTTAGGTTTTGGTGCTTCAGGGTCGTGAACGGAAAAAGGACTACCCGAAAGAATTATCCCTTTAACTGAATTATCCAATGCAGGGTAATTATTGTAGGGATGAATCTCGCAGTAGATATTTAGTTCGCGAACTCTACGGGCAATAAGTTGGGTGTACTGCGACCCAAAGTCGAGGATTAGGATCTTGTTATGCATGGGAATATCTATCTTTGAATTGGTTGCGCAAAGGTAGTCAAAAAAGCCTTAAAAATCTTCTGGAAGATGATCAATTTTGAATTCCAGCCCATCCTCTACGGCGAAAGTATGGGGGAAAATTTCGCGTGCTTCTTTAAGCAGGGTTGCTACATTTTTGTACCGCGAAGAGAAATGACCTATCAGTAGTTGACCCACCCTAGCCCTTTTTGCTACGGTTGCAGCTTGTGATGCAGTTGAATGGCCTGTAGCCTTGGCCATTTTAGCCATATCGTCACCAAATGTGGCCTCGTGGTAAAGAGTATTTACCCCTTTAATAATATCGGCTAAACCTTCGAAATATTTTGTGTCGCTGCAGTATGCGTAGGAGCGAGCGGGAGAAGAAGTAAACGTTAATTCGTTGTTGGGGATAATTACTCCATCGGAAGTAATAAAATCGGCACCTTCCTTAATTCGTATAATATCTGCTAGAGGAATTGAGTACTTTTCGATGAGGTTTTTTCGGATATTGGGTAGTTTAGGCTTTTCCCTAAAAATAAACCCATTGGAAGCAATTCTATGTTTGAGTGGGAACGACTCTACTGTTATAGACTTGTCCTCGAATATTGTTTTGGGGCGTTTGCTGTCAAGTGCCAAAAAGTTGAGGGGAAACTGCAAATCGTTCACAAAAAAGTTGATATTCTGGCTTAGTATTGGCTGCAGAGCTGCATGAGCATGGATGGTTAGCGGACTTTTCCGACCCAATAAATTTAGCGTAGATATAAGTCCCACAAGTCCCAGCACATGATCGCCATGAAGATGGGAGATAAAGATTTGGTCTAATCGCGATAGTCGTTGCTTATACTTGCGGAGCTGCATTTGAGTTCCCTCACCGCAGTCTATTAAAAACAGCCGCTCATGCACAGTGAGCGCATGAGCGGCTGGGAATCGTTGCGAAGTGGGTAAAGCACTGCTGCTACCCAGTATTGTAACAGAAAATGTCACACCTACTGTTTTTCGCTTTCGGCTTTACTAATTATTTGAGCGGCCTCGTTACGAGAGTAAGCAATATTCAGGACTGTATCGAGCTGAGAAATGGTGATTAACCGCTCCACGGCATCGGTAAGGCCAGTTAGTACAAAAGTACCGTTGGCATTTTTGCATAACCGGTTGGCTACCAGTATTGCGCTTAGTCCCGATGAATCACAGTATCGGCACGTGCTCAGGTCGAGAACAATATTGCGCTCGCCATTGCCAGATATCAGTACCAGTTCCGACTTTAGACTTGGGGCAATGTTGGTATCCAATTTCTCTTCAAGAACCTCAACTAGAGAGTAGTTCTCAAGTTTGCTAATCCTAAATTCCATTGCTTTAAGGGTTTAGTGATCAAATTGCTAGATTACTCGTTACCTTCGTCAGCGCTCTTCTTCTTACCTTTCTTTTGATTCTCTTCGAGTTCAGTTTTCAAAGCAGCTAACTCAGAAATATCCCCTAAGGTAGTCTTTTCTAAGTTATCTTTCAACTTTTTTACTGCTTTTTGTGTCGATGAGGCTTTACTTTTTTTCTCGGTTACCTCTTCGGTTTTCTTTGCATCCTCGAAAATTCTGCTGTGCGACAAGATGATACGCTTCGATGACTTGTTGAATTCAATCACCTTAAATTCCATCTTATCCTCAACTTTAGCTGTGCTGCCATCCTCTTTAACCAGGTGTTTTGGGGTTACAAATCCCTCTACGCCGTAAGGTAAAGCAACTACTGCACCTTTATCGAAGATATCGATAATAGTACCCTCGTGAACTGAATCGATGGTGAAGATTGATTCGAATACCTCCCAAGGATTCTCCTCGAGCTGCTTGTGGCCAAGGCTTAAGCGACGGTTTTCCTTGTCAATTTCAAGTACCACAACCTCAATATCAGCACCAACGTTGGTGAATTCGGCTGGGTGCTTAATCTTTTTGGTCCAGCTAAGATCCGAAATGTGGATTAGGCCATCAACACCTTCCTCAATTTCAACGAATACACCGAATGAGGTGAAATTACGAACTTTAGCCTTGTGGTTTGAGCCCATGGGGTAGCGATCTTCAATTTTCTCCCAAGGATCGGTTTTGAGCTGCTTCATGCCAAGCGACATTTTGCGCTCATCGCGGTCAAGGGTAAGGATTTGTGCGTCTACCATATCGCCAACTTTCAGGAACTCCTGAGCGCTACGTAGGTGCTGACTCCACGACATTTCCGATACGTGGATAAGACCCTCAACACCCGTTGCAATCTCAACAAATGCACCATAGTCGGCCATAACCACAACTTTACCTTTCACTACATCGCCAACCTTAAGGTTTGCATCGAGTGAATCCCATGGATGGGGAGTAAGCTGCTTAAGACCAAGGGCGATTCTCTTCTTGGCATCGTCGAAGTCGAGAATAACCACGTTTATTTTTTGGTCAAGTTCCACAATCTCCTCGGGATGAGTTACGCGACCCCATGATAGGTCGGTGATGTGGATAAGACCGTCTACGCCACCCAGGTCGATGAATACACCGTAGCTGGTGATATTCTTAACGGTTCCCTCAAGAACTTGACCTTTTTCAAGTTTGGCGATAATTTCTTTCTTCTGTTGCTCCAGTTCGGCCTCGATAAGGGCTTTGTGCGAAACAACAACGTTTTTGTACTCCTGGTTGATTTTAACAACCTTAAATTCCATGGTTTTACCCACGTAAATATCGTAATCGCGAATGGGTTTAACATCAATTTGCGACCCGGGTAGGAATGCCTCAATACCAAATACATCAACGATCATACCGCCTTTAGTACGGCACTTGATGTATCCCTTAATAACTTCGTCTTTCTCCAGCGCTTGGTTAACGCGATCCCATGAACGCATAGAGCGAGCTTTCTTGTGCGAAAGCACTAGCTGTCCACGCTTGTCCTCCTGAATCTCTACGTATACCTCAACGGTATCGCCGGGTTTTAGCTCGGGGTTGTAACGGAATTCGTTTAAGCTAACAACACCTTCCGATTTGTAGCCAATGTTGATTACCACTTCGCGCTTGTTCAGCGATATTACGGTACCATCAACAACTTCGCCTTCACCAACCGACGAAAGGGTTTCGTCGTACATGGCTTCTAATTCCGATTTACGGGTGCTCGAGTATGTACCTTCCTCAGCGTAAGCTTCCCAATCAAAATCTTCTACACCTTTAGTGGTGCTAACAGGTTTGGCTTTTTCTACAGCTTGTTCAGCAACGGGCTGTTTTGTTTCTTCTACATTCGCTTCATTTGAAGCCATTTCTTCTTGATTAATCATTAAATTTCCTCATAATTAATGGGTTAGACAATATTGATAGAAAAAATAGACTGCAAAAATACATAACTTTATCATTTATAGGAAAAAAACAATGATATTTTTGAAAATTCTTCATCGACTCGCATACCTCTTTATCTATGTATAATATTGTAAAATAGGTTGATAGTAAACTACATGCAGGCAAATATTATTTTGTACAGCAGAATGCAATAAATTTTAGCTGGCAATTAGTTGATCAAAACTTTTAAATTTAGATCAACTAAGAATATCTTTGACCTACAAAAGGCTTTGTGGAGTTATCTTGACTTTTGAGAGAAATCCAGCACGATTATTCTAGTAATAAACTACTTTGCAATGAAACGTATTCTGGTAACCGGTGGCGCAGGTTTTTTAGGATCGCATCTGTGCGAAAGGCTTTTAAGCCTAGGGCACGATGTGGTTTGTCTCGATAACTTCTTTACTGGCAGCAAATCGAACATTATCCATTTGATGGGTAAGCCCTACTTTGAGGTTATTCGTCACGATGTTATAAACCCAATTTTTCTTGAGGTAGATGAGATCTACAACTTGGCTTGTCCAGCCTCGCCCATTCACTATAAGTACAATGCCATTAAAACCGTTAAAACATCGGTAATGGGCTCCATTAACATGCTGGGCTTGGCCAAAAGGGTAAAAGCGAAAATTCTTCAGGCTTCAACCAGTGAGGTGTATGGTGATCCAAAGGTTCATCCTCAACCCGAGGAGTACTGGGGAAACGTAAATCCCATTGGCCCCAGAGCCTGCTACGACGAGGGCAAGCGATGTGCCGAAACGCTATTTACCAGCTATCATCAGCAGAACAATGTAAAGATAAAGATTGCGAGAATTTTCAATACTTACGGGTCGCGCATGAGTCCAAACGATGGACGAGTAATTTCCAATTTTATTGTTCAAGCCTTACAGGGAAAAGATATTACCATATATGGTAATGGTTCCCAAACCCGAAGTTTTATGTACGTTGATGATCTAATTGATGCCATGATTCTGCTGATGGAAACCGATGACTCAATTACTGGCCCAATAAATATTGGTAATCCGATAGAGATTTCAATTGCTGAATTAGCCCAAAAGATTATAGAAATTTCCGGTAGCAAGTCGAAAATTGTTTACTGTAATCTTCCTCAGGATGATCCGGCCCAACGAAATCCCGATATAACACTGGCAAAAAATGTATTGAAGGGGTGGGAGCCCAAAATGCCTTTGGATAAAGGACTTGCATTAACAATTGATTATTTTAAACATTTACGATAAAATCTTATTATGAAAGGAATAATTCTGGCAGGAGGAGCGGGAACCCGTTTGTATCCAATTACTAAAAGTATTTCGAAGCAAATTATACCCATATTCGATAAGCCGATGATTTACTACCCCTTATCGGTTTTGATGTTAGCCTCAATTCGCGATATTCTAATAATATCAACTCCTAAGGATATTCATCTTTACAAAGATTTATTTGGCGATGGATCGCAGCTGGGACTAAGAATTGAGTATGCCGAGCAGCCCTCGCCCGATGGATTGGCTCAAGCATTCATAATTGGCGAAGAGTTTATTGGATCCGATTCGGTTTGCCTTGTGCTTGGCGATAACATTTTTTATGGACATGGGCTGGGTGGAATACTGAAGCAGTGCGCCAGTGTTGACGATGGAGCAATTGTTTTTGGTTACTACGTGAACGATCCACAACGCTATGGCGTGGTGGAATTTGATAAGCATAAGCGGGCTTTGAGTATCGAGGAGAAACCGCTACAACCAAAATCAAACTATGCCGTTACGGGTTTATACTTTTACAGCAACGATGTGGTGGGCAAGGCTAAAAGCCTAGAACCCTCGGCTCGTGGTGAGTTGGAGATTACCGATTTGAATAGACTTTACATGCACGAGAACCGTTTGGATGTTAAGCTGCTGGGCCGAGGAATGGCCTGGCTCGATACTGGAACTCACGAGAGTTTGCTGCAGGCATCGGTATTTATTCAAACCATCGAGGAGCGGCAAGGGCTTAAGATTGCTTGTATTGAGGAGATTGCTTATAAGAATGGATTTATTACTCGCGAACAACTCTTAGAGTTGGCCAAACCCTTGGCAAAGAATCAGTATGGCGAATATCTAGTACGAATTGCAAACGAGGATTACTAATGAGAAAAATTGAAACCCCCTTAGAAGATTTGTATATAATTGAGCCCAATGTTTTCGAGGACTCGAGAGGTTATTTTTTTGAGTCGTTTAATGCAACAAAGTTTATCGATTTAGGTTTTAACGTTCAGTTTGTTCAGGATAACGAATCGCTCTCTTCGGCAGGAGTAATTAGGGGTTTACATTATCAGCTGGCACCCTACGCACAATCGAAGTTGGTTAGAGTTATACAGGGAAAAATACTCGATGTTGCCGTTGATATCCGCAAGAACTCACCCACTTTTGGGCAGCACTTTGCATACGAGCTGAGCGCAGAGAATAAGCAGATGCTTTTTATCCCCAAAGGATTTGCCCACGGTTTCTCGGTTTTAAGCGAGAGGGCAATAATTAACTATAAGTGCGATTGCTTATACAATGCCACCGCCGAAAGGGGAATTTGCTACAACGACCCTACTTTAGCCATCGATTGGATGGTAGACTTTGACAATGCAATAGTATCGGCAAAAGATAGAGTTCTGCCATTATTCGATTCCATTGAAAATAACTTCGTGTATGGCGGAAACTATTGAATTACCGATATTAAAGGTTCTGGTTACGGGAGCAAATGGTCAGCTTGGATCAGAGTTGCGACTTTTAGCACCTTATTACCCAACCTTACAATTTTTATTTACCGATTTTGAAGAGTTGGACATTACCAATACAGTCTCGGTTGATAGATTTTGCACCCAATTTAACCCCGATTTTATTATCAATTGCGCAGCATACACGGCTGTTGATAAGGCAGAGAGCGATGAACCTAATGCCTATAAACTTAATGCCGAAGCACCCAGCATTCTTGCTGAATCAGCAAAAAAGATTGATGCAAAGCTTATTCATATATCAACCGATTATGTTTTTGATGGAAAGGCATTTGAGCCCTATACCGAGGTTTTTCCTACTCATCCCAACTCTATCTACGGGAAAACCAAACTTGTTGGTGAGCAATTTGTGTTAGAATCGGAGGTAGGCATGGTGGTTCGTACAGCATGGCTATACTCAATTTATGGAAAAAACTTTGCCAAAACTATTGCCCAAAAGGGCAAGGATAGCAGCTCGTTAAGAGTGGTTTTCGATCAGGTGGGTTCACCAACCTGGGCTAACGATTTGGCCAAAGCGCTAGTAGATATAGTATTAATGGGGAAAAAGGGTTTTGTTCCCGAGGTTTTTCATTACTCCAACGAGGGGGTTTGTAGCTGGTTCGATTTTGCACACGAAATTGTTAAATTCTATGGTCACGATTGCAAAATATTCCCTATCTTAACCTCCGAGTATCCTACGCCAGCAAAGCGACCACCCTATAGTGTACTCAACAAGGCAAAAATAAAATCTGTTTATGGAGTAGAGATACCGCATTGGAGAGAGAGCCTAATAAACTGCCTAAAGTTATTAACGATATAAAACATAATCCTATGAGCAACCAGAAAATTGAAGCTGAAATCCTAAAAAGAGCCGAGCAATGGCTTCAGCACGAATTCGATAGGGATACCCGCGAACAGGTTAAAAATCTTATCGATACAAATCCTAAGGAGGTGGTGGATGCCTTTTATAAGGATTTAGAGTTTGGAACAGGAGGCCTAAGGGGTATTATGGGACCGGGAACAAATAGGATGAATCGTTACACCCTTGGCATGGCTACACAGGGGTTGGCCAATTATCTGCTTAAGGAGTTTAAAGATCAACCCGAGATACGTGTTGCCATTGCCTGCGATTCGCGCAACAACAGTATGAAGTTTGCCCAAACTGCTGCCGAAATTCTAACCGCAAACGGTATTTGGGTTTATCTGTTTGAAGCGCTGAGACCAACGCCACAGCTAAGTTTTGCCGTTAGAACTTTTAAATGCCAGAGTGGCATTGTAATCACCGCATCGCATAATCCTAAAGAGTACAACGGGTATAAGGTGTACTGGGAGGATGGAGCCCAAATTGTGCCACCTCACGACAAAAATATTATTGAAGAGGTAAAGAAGATAAGGAATGTTAAGGATGTGAAGTTTGAGGGTAACAATAATATGATTAGGGTTATTGGAAGCGAGATTGATGAGATTTACATCAACACCTTAGCCTCGCTCTCCCTTTCGCCCGAGCTAAACCTTAAGCATCGCAACATTAAAATTGTTTACACCCCTATACATGGAACGGGAGTAAACCTTGTACCCAAGGTTTTGCATAAGTTTGGGTTTGCCACAGTTGTTACCATCCCTGAGCAAAGCGTTGTGGATGGGAATTTCCCAACAGTAGAATCTCCAAATCCCGAGGAAACAGCTGCGCTAAAACTAGCTCTCGATAAAGCTCAAGAGATTGATGCCGATATTATCATGGGAACTGATCCCGATGGCGATAGAGTAGGAATTGGCATAAAGGATAATATGGGGAAATTTATCCTACTCAATGGCAATCAGGCTGCGGCTTTACTAATTTTCTATATTTTGTCGAAATGGAAGGAGAAGGGTTGGATCAAGGGCAATGAGTACATTGTTAAAACCATTGTAACCTCAGATTTGCTTGCTGATATTGCAAAAGATTTTAAGGTTGATTGTTTTGAGGTTCTTACTGGGTTTAAATATATAGCCGAGATAATCAGAAAACTAGAAGGGCAGAAAACATTTATTGGTGGGGGAGAGGAAAGCTATGGTTATCTGGTGGGTACTTTTGCTCGCGATAAGGACGCAATTTTAGCTTGTGCCCTTTTCCCCGAGATTGTAGCCTGGGCCAAGGAGCAGGGAAAAACCCTATACCAACTTCTTTTGGAATTGTACGTTAAGTATGGTTTATACCACGAAAGGTTAGTTTCAATTACCAAGAAGGGAAAGGAGGGTGCGGAGGCCATTCAGGCCATGATGGAAGGCTTTAGATCGAATCCACCAAAATCGTTGGGTGGATCAAATGTAGTGCTGGTGCACGATTACGCTTTGCAGCAAACCCATAAGATAAAGGAGAGCAAAATTTATCCCATAAAGTTACCAAAGTCAGATGTTATTCAGCTGATTACTGAGGATGGAACCCGTATTTCGGTTCGACCATCGGGAACCGAACCAAAGATTAAGTTTTACTTTGGGGTAAAGGGCCAGATGAAATTCCCTGCTGAGTTTGAAATAGTGAACAGAAAGCTGGATGAGAAGATTGATGAGATTATTAAGGAACTGGGGATGTAGAAGTATAGAGATTAAAGTTTAAAGTTTAGAGTTTATTGTTAAAAGGCCAAGTGCTAAGAGCCAAGTGCTAAGTGCTAAGGGCCAATAGCCAATAGCTAAGTCATTGGATTATATGTTAATTATAAGCGTTTAGTTCGATTAATGTTAAACAATACGTTTTCGTGGTTAATTGATAGAAATACCTTAAATATTAGAGATGAAAAGTTACCGCAAAGAGCTTTGGTTTGAAACCAAGAATCGGAGGGAGTTTATCAACATCACACCCGATATTGAGCGTTGTTTAAACGAGAGCGGAATACGCGAGGGTATACTGCTTGTGAATGCTATGCACATCACTGCTAGCGTATTTATAAACGATGACGAGTCGGGTCTATTGCAGGATTTTGAGGTTTGGCTCGAAAAGTTAGCCCCCGAAAAGCCTTACGCGCAGTATAAGCACAATGGCTTTGAGGATAATGCCGATGGACATCTAAAACGCACCATTATGGGGCGCGAGGTAGTTGTTGCAGTTACCGAGGGACAACTCGATTTTGGCCCCTGGGAGCAAATATTTTATGGCGAATTCGATGGCAAACGGCAAAAGAGGGTTTTGGTGAAAAATATTGGAGAGTAAATTTGTTGGCCAATTTCCAATAGAATGTATTTATCTCAATACATCGATTTTCATACACATAGCGACAATTCATCGGTTAATGCAATAAATGTAAATAGTTTACAAATCGATAAGCTGGATAAAAGCAGTTTAAACGATTTTTTTACTGCTGGTATTCACCCTTGGAATGCGAGTTTGGAACGAGTGGATAAGGATATCGATAGATTAAGGAGTTTGGTTTCAAATCCAGCATTTATTGGAGTAGGGGAGATTGGTCTCGATAAGTTGAAAGGCCCAAATCTGCAGGAGCAGATTACCGTTTTGACCAAGCAACTCGAATTTGCATATAGCTTTGGAAAACCTGTGATAATTCACTGTGTAAAAGCTTGGGATGAGCTATTAGCGGTTAAAAAAAAGTTTCCGAAAGGAATTGCATGGGCAGTCCATGGATTTAATGGTGGCTCCGAACTCGCCAAACAGCTCGTAAAGCATGGATTTTATCTGTCAATTGGAGATGTAATCCTAAATGATCGATCGAAAGTTCGGGAAGCGATTAGTACAATCCCCATCGAAAAATTATTTCTCGAAACCGATACCTCAGAAGTTGAAATTGAAGTAATATATCAAGCTGTATCCTCAATACTTGGTTTGCCAACCGAAAAGTTGAAACTCCAGATCGCGAATAATTTTAGGGAATTCTTCAATATTTAGACATTGTCTTAACGTACTCTCTACCGTTTATCCAAAAGCCACCCATTGCATCCACAGTGAGGCACGAATGGGCTGGTAGTACTACTACAACGTCCTCTTCGCTTACGGCATCCAATGCCTTTCTGCTGCTTGCTCGAATCATCCCATGCTCCTGGGATATTGACTCAATGCTTAGCCCATCAATGGGTTGTCCCCATGTTCCATCATCATTTAGCCTACAAATAGCTCCAAAAGATTTATTGCCATTCGAATCGATATAAAAATCTTTGGAGAGATGAACCGCTCCGCCCCAAATGGCAAATATATTCCTATCAGGATATTTAGAAACCACAGTACAGGCTAATCCAATTGCAATTTGATTGGGAGTACAGATTCCATTCGAGGCCTGCTGCATATCGAAAAAAGTATTGTTTCCGGGCCGCAGCTCATCTATCCCCAAAAATTGTTCGCAAATAGTGCTGGTTGGGGTATCGCCATAGGAAATAATTGCATTGGGATACCTGCTTTTGAGTGGCAAAAGTCTGCTGATGGTTTGATTATTTAGCTCCTTCAGATCTCTTGCACTGGTTCCGTAGGAGTGTCCTGCGTGCGTTAGGAATCCAATGAATTGTGTATCGTCTGATTGATTAAGTAAGTGAATAATGGAATCGATACTCTCCAAGTCGTAGGGTTTGAGTCCAGTTCGACCTTGACCCGAATCGATTTCAACCATAACTTGTACTTTGGTCTTAATATGAATTGTGAGGGCTGTTGCATTTTCGACCGAAGAAACTATAAGTTGAACGGTTGCGCTTGATGCCAACTTGTTTATCGCCTCGGCCTGCTGTTTTACAAAGGGGAATGCAATGGTGATATTGTTCCAGCCATCCTCTGCAAAGTACTGCGCCATGGGCACCGATGATACGGCAATTTTTTCAATACCATATTCCCTGAACCATCGCCCCACCTCAATGTTTTGGTGGGTTTTAAAGTGTGGTCGATACTCAATTCCAAGATTTTTGGCCTTTTCAGCCATCATTTTAATGTTGGCTCGGCATTTGGTTTCGTCGAGTAATAGGGAGGGTTTGGTGAACATGGTTAATAGTTTTGTCTACAAATCTAGCTAAATTTGATATCTAAATGAATCCAAGTATCGAAACACTTTGAATAATGAAGTTCTGCAGTTTATAGAGTTTTTTCAAATAATTGATTGCCCTTGTCAAGACTGATTGCTAATAATTATTTTCTTAGGTATTGTTGTCCCCAAGAGATTGAGGTAAAGTGTCTAGGCTGGGATTATTGATTGGGTTCGCTCGTATGAGGGTATTAGAAGGGTTGGGTACCGTTTATATTTCCGGCAGCTACGTAGCTAGGGATAGGGTTTGTGCCGTTTGTTACTAATATTACCGCCGCTAACGCGGCTACCAATATTCTCGCCGCTCTGCGGCTAGTATTTTGTTCGTATTCTTTTTGTTACAGATACTTTCGCTGCTAACGCAGCTAGCGTAGTATAGGTGCGTAGCACCGTGAATATTTGTAGGTAGGCATGTGGCGTAGGCAATAATAGGTGCAGCGCACCGATAATATTAGAATTGTGTGAATTGACAATCGACATATAGTACAAATAAAAATCGATAATACTATGGCAAATACCTACACCCAATTCTACGTACATCTTGTTTTCTCACCCAAGAACAGAGAATCTCTAATTAGGAGAGGTTGGAAGGATGAGTTTGAAAAGTACATAACTTCCATTGTCCAAAACCATAAGCACAAGATGCTTGCCATAAACTGTATGCCCGATCACATCCATATTTTTATTGGATACAACGTAAATCAACTAATACCCGATTTGGTGGAGGAGATTAAAACATCGAGCAGCGCGTGGTTAAAGTACAATAATTTGTCACGTTTCAAATTCGAGTGGCAGCGTGGGTATGGAGCATTTTCGCATTCGCGTTTGCAGGTGGATACTGTGGTGAAGTATATCCTAAATCAGGAGGAGCAACATAGGAAAACGCCTTTCAGAGAGGAATATCTGGAGATTCTGCGCAAGAACGAAGTGAAATACGACGATAGGTATCTCTTTGATTTTTTTGAAGATGGAAATAGTTGGGAGGATGATTAGGGGTGATATTATCGTTACGCTACATCTAGGAATAGGGTATGTGGCGTTAATGTTACAGATATTATCGCTGCGCTGCAGCTAGGGGTATTACCGTCGCTAATGTCTCCATCGATTCTCGCCGCTCTGCGGCTAGTATTACCTAGGAGTGTATCACCTTAAGTATTAATTCCCAATATTGCTTCTTCTCTGCCGCTGTTTTAGAACAAATCCCATTCTATTCTTCTATCACCAAACCATCGTATGCTAGAAAAATATTCATTGGAAGTTCGAGTTGAACATCACTATGGAACCCCATTTGGTGGCTGATGTGGGTAATATATGCTTGTTTTGGAGCAATATCCTCAATAACTTTTATCGCCTCGTTTAGGGTGAAGTGTGAGATATGCTTCTCCTTTCGCAAGGCGTTAATGATTAGTATATCTGTTCCTGCTATCTTTTTCATCTCTCGCTCGGGAATGGAGTTGGCATCGGTGATGTAGGTTAGGTTCTCGATGCGGAAACCGTAAACGGGGAGGCGATAATGCATTGCCCGAATGGGTAAAACTTCGATGCTACCGATTCTAATAGCATTACCCTCGATTGGCAGTAGATTCATCTCGGGTGACCCGGGGTACTTGTAATCGGCAAAAACATAGGAAAACTCGTTCTGGATGGCCTCAAGTACTCTGGGCTCACCCCATATATCCATGGGCTTTTGCTGAAGGTAGTTGTAGGCTCTAACATCATCAAGTCCGGCAATATGGTCGCGATGCTCGTGGGTTAGCAGAATGGCATCGAGGTTGCGGACATTGGCGCTAAGCATCTGCTGGCGGAAATCGGGACCAGCATCAATCACAATGGTTGTGCCGTTGTGCTCAATTAGCGCCGAGGTTCGCAGCCGCTTATCGCGGCTATCGGTAGATGCACAAATAGCGCACGGGCAACCAATAATGGGTATCCCCTGCGATGTTCCGGTGCCTAGAAAAGTAAACCTCACCTTGTGTAATAGAAATTGAATGTAATATTAGGTCGATTTTCTGTTTGCCATCAAAGATAGGTAAATTAGGTAAACCAACACCATAAGGGCAAGCACAGCCGAGGGTATTGCAGCCTCCTTGCCGAATAGCATTAGCGCGGTGAATACCGAAAATCCTGAACTTTTGATGGTGGCCAGCATATTCTGGGTAATAATTATATCGCTCGGAACCTTCATTTTTCGAGCAATAAGGCTATATATGGTCCCCAGTCCAAATGTGGCAATAACAATGGTAATAACTACAAGTAGTAAAATTGTTGGGTTCGAGAAGAAAACCTGGCGATTCATACCCACAGCAACAAAAATTAGAAGTGCAAAACCCCAATCGACCACTTTTCCCCTTACAATTTGAACGTACTTAATAAATGGTCGAACCCTTAAAACCTGTGCAATTGCCAATGGAATCAGTACTAGTTGAATCATGGTTTCAAAAAGATCGTAAGGGCTAATTCCCTGTCCCTTTGCAAATGTGTTTACCAGCAAGGGGGCAAAAACAATAGATGCCACAAAGGCTCCGGTTACCGCAATTATGGCGTATTCAACCCTACCCTTAAGAATATACGAAAAGGGGATAATGGCAACACCAGGGGGTGCAGCAACAATTACCACAAATCCATAAAAAAGTTCTTTAGTGGGCATTAGTAACCAGGCCAAGGGAAGTATTACTGCTCCAAATACCAAATAGTTTAGTATTGCTCCCATAAAGAAGGGCTTTACAACCTGTTTAAAACTTTTTATTACCAACAGGTTTAGCCCTGTCATGGCAAAGGTCATGGTTATGGCCAGTATGTAGATATTGTAATCCTTTATGAATGATGCATAATCTCCAAAAATTAGACCCGCTATTACGGCTAGTACAAGAATTGCATTGCGATTTAGAATGATATATTTTAATGATTTCATGCGAATATTATTGAGTTTAACTTGACTATTATACAATTAGCTTTGTAAGAGAATTTAATACATAGGAGCAATTGGCTGGTTGTTGAATAGCATTTTTCAATTTTTTAATCCTTGTTACACAAATATACACAAACCTCTTCATTGTTAATCGTAGCATAACGCAAAGAATTGGTAATTGTTTAAATGCGTATTTGGTGTTGTGATGGATTTCTTATAAACCCATTTAATGATTATTGAAGAAAAATAAGTAGTTTTATAATTCAAATTTTTATTCCTGTTTATGAAATATTCTAGAATAGTTGCTCTAATTGCAGCGATTATTATAAGTTCCCCTTCATTGGGGACCGATCGGCTTCACAAAGCTGTACTCGACTTAACGAGCTATAATCTTCAGGAGCAATCGGCTAGCTTTAAGCTAACGGGTGATGTAGAGTTTTACTGGAATAAGCTACTATCGCCCGCCGACTTTAAAACGCAAGATTTATCTCAGGAACCTTTTCTGGTTCATATTCCCAAATCGTGGGCATCGTATCGCATTGATGGCAAAAAGTTGCCCAGCAACGGTTTTGCTACGTATCGATTTTGGGTAGATATAAAATGTGAGGGCGGAGAAAAGATTTTGGGAGTAAAGATTCCCTCAATCTTTACTAGCTACAAGCTTTGGGTAAATGGCGAGCTCATTTCTCAGGCGGGAAACCTAGCCACATCAAAGTCTGATCATAAACCTGAGTTTGCCATTGGCGATATTCCATTTGTCTTAAACTATTCAGGCAAGGAAACCGAAAGGATTGAGTTTGTGGTTCAGGTATCGAATTTTTCCCATAGGCGGGCGGGTATTGCCTGGCCCATGTACTTTGGATCGTTCGATACTATAAAGAGGGAGAGCCGAAACCTCGATATTCTTAATCTTATTGTTATTGGAATAATCCTGATAATAGGGTTGAACCACATTAATATGTACCTGTTTAGGCGTAAGGATATATCGAACCTATACTTTGGTATTCTCAGCTTGGTGATGATCCTGCGCAACCTCACCACCGGTGATAGGCTATTGGCCTACATTATTCCCGATATCAACTGGGAGTTTTTGCTTACCCTCGACAATTTCTCGGGGTATGGCACAATTCCATTCTTTGCCCTCTTTATCTACAATTTATATAAAGATGATTTTCCGCTATGGATGAGAAATGCACTTGTTATCCTAGGCGTTCTGATTTCAATCTTCATATTTGCTACTCCAGCTGCCATTTTTGGCAAGTTTAACATGATATTTGAGCTGTACCTTCTGGTTGGGGGCCTATACCTCACTTTTGGAGTTTTGCTAGTTGCAGCCTTTCGGGGTCGGCAAGGAGCATTCCTTACCTTTTTGGGGATGTTCTTTCTATATGCAACGGCCATAAACGATGTGCTCAGCAGCATGGAACTTATACAGACTCCATACGTTGCTGCCTATGGTTTAGTAATCTTTATGCTCCTACAGTCGTTCACCATCACCAGCAAATCGGCCAAGGCTATTAATCAGAATGAGAATTTATCATTCCTGCTGGCGCAGGAGAAGGAGGGGTTGGAGCGTAACATCGAGGAGCGAACCCGCGAGCTGATGCAGCAGCACGATGTGCTGATTGAGCATCAGGAAAAGGAGAAGATTCAGAGTTGGATTAACAAGGGGGTTACACGCATAAACACAGTGCTGTCGACCGATAAGAACGATTTTGAGGTACTCAGCCGTAAAGTGCTTACCACCGTAGTTAAGTATATGGGTGTTAAGCTGGGCGCGTTGTACGTGATAAACGACGAAGACGATACCTGTCTGCAAATGGTTGCCCACTACGGTGGCAACAAGGAGTTGCTCGAGCGCAACGGATGTATTGCTCCGGGCGATGGACTGGTGGGGGCTGTTTTCGCCGATAATGAGATGAAAGTTATAGAGAATATCCCCGAGGGCTACTATCAGGTAACCTCCGGTTTGGGAAGTAGTGTACCCAAGAACATGCTATTGTCACCCCTAAGTACCGACGAGGCTGTTTTTGGTGTGATTGAGCTTGCAAGGTTCGACGATTTTAAGCCCGAGGAGATTGATTTTGTGAAAAAGATTGCCAATAGCATCGCCATAAACCTCAATAACACCAGAATGAACGAGCGGAACATTACGCTGATTAAGCAGTTTCAGGAGCAGACCGCCGAAATTCAGGAGAAGGAGGAGAAGATGCGCGAAAGCCTCGAGGAGCTGGAGTACTACCGCGAGAATTATCACCGGGCAAAGGAGGAACTGGAAAAGTTTAAAAAGGAACAGGGAGATTAACACTCGGGTTTTCTTTTGGAGCCAATTTACTACCTAGGGATTGTTCAGGCGTTGTTTGCGGCGTTGCTGGTTTTGCGCAAGCCCAGTAAAAGTATTGCCCATAGGGTATTGGCCATATGGCTTATGGTTATTGGGCTTGAGATGTTTTACTCCCTCCTAAACTATAGCTACTACACATGGCTGCCCGACCTTATCATTATTCCGCTTTCGTATGGGCCATTCTTGTACTTCTACACACAGCTGCTTACCTCGAGAAATCCGGAATTCCCTAAGCAGTTTCTCCTCCACTTATTGCCGGTGCTCGGTTTTATAGTCGTGGCCTTGCTATGGGGTGAGCCTATTGATATAGACTCTGTCGATTTCCTTCAAAAGGGGCCAATCACCACCCTGTTGCTAATCAACTTCATGGTTTTTCTTACCTCCATGAGTTTTTACTGGTGTATTGCGGTTGGAATGATTAGGAAGTATAACAACTCTCTTAGCTACCTGCTATCGCCCAGTTTCCATCCAGCTAAGTTTACCTGGATAAAAGCTATTGCGCTTTGGATTCTGGCGGGTTTAATTTTCACAGGTTTGATCTTTTTTGTGATATCTATCGAGAGAATATTCCCATTTCACCCCATCGAGATTATTCATTTTGGGTTGATTCTGTTTACATTTTACATTGGCTACCACGGAATCAAACAACCAGCTATACCAGATATAGAAGCAAAAAGCTATTTCGATTAATTTGCATTTTTAAAATATGCTGATAGGTCCCGATTACCTTTACAAGTGCCCACGTTGTGGGCGAACTGTAAAGAAAGGCAGCTTGAGTAGCGGCAACACCTTTGGTGCCACATTCTACTCCGATGGCCGATTCTTTGCTCCCATGTATCAACAGTACCCCGAGATAACCAAATGCCTGAGTTGCGGAGAGATCTTTTGGCTCGACGATGGGGCACTGGTGGGCATGGCTTACCCCTACGAACCCGAAACCCCCGAGTGGGAGAACGCGCCCAGCGCAGAGTACCTGAGTTTAGATGATAACTTTGTCGCCATAGATAACAAGATTTTCAGGAGTGCCGAGGAGGAGATTTACCTCCGGGTTCGTATTTGGTGGGCATACAACGATCGGGTAAGGCGAAAAGCCCGACGGTTCACCGGCAAGGACGACAAGCAGCGCTGGGAGTCGAACTGCAACGCGCTCATCGATCTGCTTAATCCTCATAATATCGATCATACACTGATGCTGGTAGAGCTGCATCGAAATCTGGGCCGGTTTACCGAGGCCCTCCAAATTGCGGAGACCATCCCCTCGGATAATTACCCGGCATTCAAGGCCCAGCAGCTGCTACACTGCCGGCTTCGCCGTAAACGGGTTTTTAGGATTAAGGAGTAGATTAGGGGTTCTTTCAATAGGTTACTAATTTATAAGGTGCATGTAGCTGTTCAGTAGGTTCGCTTACCTTTGGGCTAAGCTGACTTAGCTTTTACTAAAGCTCACTTACCTTTGGGGTAAGCTGACTTAGCTTTTACCTAGGCTCACTTACCCTTGGGGTAAGTTGTCTTAGCTTTGGGGTAAGTTCACTTAGCTTTTTGGTAAGCTCACTTACCTTTTGGTTAAGTTTACTTACCCTTAACCTAAGTTGACTTAGCTTTGAAGTGGGGGGGTACTTCCGAAGTACCCCCCCCCACTTCGGAAGTACCCCTGGATAGGGTGTTGATATTTTATTGACCCGGCTAATGGGCAATGCCGCGAAGGTTTCGATATCTACTCCTGCTCCTTGTCGAGTAGCACACCAATCGGGGGACAAAATTTTGGGGTGATAACGAAAGGGTAAAATTGAATTAACATTGTAGAGTATTTTTATATAAATTCGCCAGCAGGTAGATTGAGGTTTCTCTAACCATCTATTTTTCGATGTTGGCGTAGCATGAAGCATCTCATTTTAAAATAGTAGTAAATGATTAATAAGATAAAGTGCTCCTTCGAACGACAGTTCTCATCGTCACCAGTACTAGCTAAATCTCCTGGTAGGGTTAACCTCATTGGCGAGCACACCGATTATAACCAAGGCTTTGTATTACCTGCGGCTGTCGATAGGTACATCTACTTCGCATTGAAACCTAACGAGGTGAATGAGTACCGGTTCTACGCCCACGATTACTCACAGAGCTTCCGAACCTCAGTTACGCAGATTTCGCCCATTTCGATGCATTGGGCCAACTATCTGCTAGGGGTTATTGCCCAGTTTGCTGATGATGGGAGAAAAGTCCCCGGTTTCGACTGTGTTTTTGGCGGCGATATTCCCATTGGGGCTGGCATGTCGTCGTCGGCAGCGGTGGAATGCGGATTGGCCTACGTTTTAAACCACATCTTCAATTTTGGATATAGTAAAATGGAGTTAGCCAAAATGGCTCAGCGGGCCGAGCATGAGTACGCTGGGGTTAAGTGTGGTATTATGGATCAGTTTGCCTCACTGCACGGGCAGGAGGGTAGTGTGGTAAAGCTCGATTGCCGTTCGCTCGGTTTTGAGTACTTCCCCTTGGACATGAGCCATCTCTCCCTAATCCTTGTGAATACAGGTGTTAAGCATTCGCTGGCATCATCGGAATACAACAAGCGCAGACATGAGTGCAACCAAGGGGTCGATATCCTTAGGCAGAGTGGTTTGTTGGTTGATTCGCTTCGCGATGTGGATATGGGTATGCTGCAAGCGCATCAGCAAAAGTTTGATGGTACTACATGGAACCGATGCTCCTACGTGGTGGAAGAGAATAATCGTGTTTTAGAGGCCTGCAGGGCTCTTGACCGGAAACAGTATGCCCAGTTTGGCCGGTTGATGTACCAATCGCATTACGGGCTGAGGGATAAGTACCAGGTGAGCTGTGCTGAGTTGGATAAGCTGGTTGAGATTACCGAATCGCTCGATTTTGTGCTGGGTGCCCGCATGATGGGGGGAGGCTTTGGGGGGTGTACAATTAATTTGGTTGATAATAGTTCCCTGGAGGAGTTTAAGCGAACCATTACAGCAAATTATAAAACGCCACAGGGAGATAATCCAGAGATTATCACTTGTACAGCAAGCAATGGAACATCAATAATTTAATAACACTAATGTCCGACTAATATATGTTTTGTCCCTAAAGGGACAATAAAATAATCCCTACTACTTGTTCTACCGATATTTAGTCCCTACGGGACTGTGCCGTTAGGCACAGAATACCGGTAGAAGAAATGGAAGCCCCACAAATCAGTGTCCCGTAGGCCTGCCCTGCCTGCGGTAGGCAGGCTGCTGCGGGCAGGGACACAACAATGGAAAGGTATTTTCGATGTTGATGAAAGAATTAATCGGACAGTAGTGATTTAATAAATATTAAATGATTATCCGTTATGATACCAAACCAACCTACCGTCATTGCGAAAGCCTTGTCCTTTGAGGATTGAAGCAATCTATAGTATACTTACATGTATTTACATATCAACAGATTGCTTCGCAAAGTACGCTCGCAATGACGCAAAAATTTTTATAATAAACTTGTTGTTGGAACAAAAGCGGATAATCATAAAATATTATATTCACATCTTAATAAATAATCAAATAATTAACACCCTTAACCTATGAATGGAAATTTTGCAAACATCGATTTTGTGATTTTTGCCCTTTACGCCCTGATGATCGTATCGGTAGGGCTTTGGGTATCGCGCCGCAAAAAGGGAGCCGAACGCACCGCCGAGGACTACTTCCTGGCCGGTAAGTCGTTGCCCTGGTGGGCCATTGGCGCATCGCTTATTGCCGCCAATATTTCGGCCGAGCAGTTTATTGGCATGTCGGGCTCGGGCTTTGCCATTGGGTTGGCCATTGCCTCGTACGAGTGGATGGCGGCCATCACGCTGATTATCGTGGGGAAATACTTTCTTCCCATCTTTATCGAGAAGAAGATTTACACCATTCCCGAGTTTGTGGAGCAGCGTTTTAGTAAGAACCTGAAGACCATTCTGGCCGTTTTCTGGATTGCCCTTTTCATCTTTGTAAACCTAACCTCGGTGCTATTCCTGGGGGCTAAAGCTATCGATACCATTGTTGGAGTAGGCGATGGAAGCCTAATGCTTACTGCAATACTGGGGCTTGCCCTTTTTGCTGCTGCCTACTCGCTGTGGGGTGGCCTGTCGGCTGTTGCCTGGACCGATGTGATTCAGGTGGCGCTGCTGATAGTTGGAGGCCTTATAACCACCTTTATCGCGCTAAGCAAGCTAACGCCCGATGGGGGAATTATTAGCGGGTTTAAGTACATCTACGAGGTGGTCCCCGAGAAATTCTCCATGATCCTATCCAAGGGAGAGGTTATTACTCCCGGTGGGCGCGATGCTTGGTGGGATCTGCCTGGCTTGGCCGTGCTAATAGGAGGGATGTGGGTTGCCAACCTCTACTACTGGGGCTTTAACCAGTACATCATTCAGCGAACCCTGGCCGCCAAGAGCCTTAAGGAGTCGCAGAAGGGGATTGCCTTTGCCGCTTTCCTTAAGCTGTTAATCCCCCTAATTGTGGTGGTTCCGGGTATTGTCGCGTACGTGCTAAACTTTCAGGAGGGAGCATCGCTCGATCCCACATTTGTTGGTGCCGATGGTAATATCCTAAACGATAACGCAGCCCCATGGCTTATTAGTAAATTTGTTCCAATTGGTTTAAAAGGTTTAGTGCTTGCTGCACTTGCGGCGGCAATTGTCTCCTCGTTAGCGTCGATGCTTAACTCAACAGCAACCATCTTTACCATGGATATATACCGTCCATACATTAAGAAGAATGCCAATAACTCGCAAACAGTT
Source organism: Tenuifilaceae bacterium (assembly GCA_034003245.1). Classification (GTDB taxonomy): domain Bacteria; phylum Bacteroidota; class Bacteroidia; order Bacteroidales; family Tenuifilaceae; genus Perlabentimonas. Next base: position 79,066 of record JAVEYY010000007.1, on the reverse strand, counting down.
GCTGTAGGGCGCATAACTGCTGCCGTTGCACTTATAATAGCTGTTCTTATTGCCCCCCAGCTAAGCAACTTGGGTCAAGTTTTTCAGTATATTCAGGAGTACACGGGAGTTGTAAGCCCTGGAATTCTGGGCGTTTTCCTAATGGGTCTTTTCTATAAGAAAGCTACTAACAAGGGGGCAATTATTGGGGTTGTTCTTTCGATTCCCATAGCGCTGTACTTTAAGGTGGGCCCCAACGGCTGGGCCGATGGATCCGCCCTTGAAAACCTGTTTATTGTATTGCCCTTTATGAAGCAGATGATGATTACCTGCCTGGCAACAATTGGTTTGATAGCTTTAGTAAGCTATTTAGATAATAAGGGGAAAGATGATAGTAAGGGAATTGCTCTTTCGCGTCAGCTGTTTGAGACTAGCCAAAGCTTTAATATCAGCTCGCTGGTACTGATTGTAATTCTTGTTTTCCTATACGTTGTTTTCTGGTAGGATTAGGATTTCTATATAAAAAGAAAGGGGCTTAACGCCCCTTTTTTTATCCTTTCAGCTTCTCAGCCATTTTCTGCGCTATAATATCGCACTGAGCATACTTGTCGTCCGAGGGTTTTCCATAAATCTCGGCGGGTTCGGCCACCAGTTCCAACCCCGATTCCTCGGCAAAGGTCAGCAGGTTGCGAACGCCACCGCCGTTCCAGCTGTAGCTGCCAAACAGGCCAAGGTATTTCTGCTTAATCTTCATGTTGGTAAGCTCGCGGGTCAAGTTTTCCATTATGGGAAACATGTGGCCGTTATATGCACATGATCCCAGAATTAAACCCTTGTACTTCCAAATCTCGTTTATTAGATGGGAGATATGGGTTCGGGAAACATCGTGAATTCTAATGTTCTTAATCCCATTTTCGGCCAATCGGCGAGCTATGTAGTCGGCCATGAGCTCAGTATTGCCATACATCGAGGCCACAACAATTACTACGCCTTCCTCGGCCTCATAGCGGCTCCACTTATCGTATAGGTCGAGTACTTTTTTGGGATTATCGCGCCATACAGGCCCATGAAGTGGTGCAATAACACTTACCGGAACATCTTTAAGCTTTGCAAAAGCTTTTTGAACCATATTGCTGTACAGTCCAACAATATTGGAATAGTACCTACGCATTTCGTCCTCATAGAAATCGAAGTTGATCTCATCGTCAAAGATTCCGCCATCGAGTGTTCCAAAGCTGCCAAAGGCATCGCCCGAGAAGAGAATCTTCTCGGTAAGGTCGTATGTCATCATGGTTTCGGGCCAGTGTACCCAGGGGGTCATCACAAATTTTAGGATATGGTAACCAAGGGATAGCGCATCGCCATCGTCAACTTTCAGCAATCGATCGGTAATGCCCCAGTATGCCTCCACCATTTTAAATGTCTTCACATTTCCCACAATGGTAACCCCTTCGAAGTGGTCGAAAATATCTTTTACCTCGCCCGAGTGGTCGGGTTCCATGTGATTTATAATAAGGTAGTCGAGTTTTCGTCCATCGAGAAGTTTCTCAATCCGTTCAATATAGTTTCCTGCCACCCTGTCCTCAATGGTATCAACAAGAGCGGTTTTTTCATCAACAATTAGGTATGAGTTATAGGAAACTCCTCGTTCGAGGGTCCACATATTCTCAAAGAGTGTTTTCCGTCGATCGTTCACGCCAATCCAGTGAACCTTTCCTTTAACGGGAACCGTGTAATGCATATCGATTTATTTTATTGTTAGTTTCATTTTTTTAAGAACACAAAATTAGTAAAAGGGTTTTATCCCGAGTATTAAAAATCGATCTTTTGAAGAAATGCATTATAATTAAAGTCAATAAAAAAGCCCAAGCGTTTGAATTCTTGGGCTTTTCAAGTATTTAGTTAATAATTACTTTACGTAGATAAAAAACTCCCAGGGTTTAAGCTCTACCTTGCTTCCAACCGCGAATTCAATAGTTTCACCGCTGAAAAGCTCCTTGTACGAACCCACAAAAGCGTCATCTAAAAGATCAACCTTTTGGTTTAGGTTCGACAGGTTGAAGATTGCAAAAACCTTATCGGTTTCATTGGCGCGGGTAACGGCAAAAACATTCACATCGTTGCTGGTTTTTACGCGGAACATATCGGCTCCCTTATCGGCAGCCTGCAGCGCTGAGTTGTTCTTTCTAAGATCAATCAGCTTAGTGTACATGTTGGTAAACTCCTGGTTGGGAGTCCAGTCTATTTGATCCTTATCGAAGAATTTGAGCATGCGATTGAATGCCACTTCCTGCCCATTGTATATAAGGGGCATTCCGGGAATTACGAAGGTAAGCGCAGCAAACGATTTGGCGGCCTCAAAGCCCATCCTGTCGAACTCTGTTCCAGCCCAGCTGTTCTCGTCGTGGTTGCTGGTGAAGTGCATCCTGCTGGTGTTTTTGGGATACTTGGCCAGTTCACGCTGGTAGTACTTATCAATATCAAGAGCAGTTTTTTCGCCCTTGGCAATTTTATTCATAATATGGTGGAACTCCCAGCCATAATCCACATCGAATGCGAACTCCTGTAGGTCAATTTGCTCAGCCTCGGCCAGCATGAATACTGGCTTAATCTTATCGAGTTTTTTGCGGGCTTTGTTCCAGAAATCGGTTGGAACCATACCCGCCACATCGCATCTGTAGCCATCGATGTTGGCCTCTTTTACCCAAAACTCCAGAGCGCCAATCATGTATTCGCGTAGATCTTGATTACTGTAATCGAGTTGGGCCACGTCGCTCCAGTCGAAGGGTGAAATTAGATTTCCAACGGAATCTCTGGTGTACCAGTCGGGATGTTCAAATACCAGATGGTTATCGTGTGAGGTGTGGTTGGCCACCCAGTCAATAATAACTTTCATATCGAGTTCATGGGCACGGTTCACCAATCGTTTAAAATCTTCGAAATTGCCAAACTCGGGATTAACGCCTTTGTAATCCTTAATGGAGTAGTAGCTCCCCAGGCTACCCTTACGCTCAAGTTCTCCGATGGGATGAATTGGCATAAGCCACAGAATTTTTACTCCCAGTTCCTGTAGGCGGGGCAAATGCTCCTCAAAGGCTGCGAAGGTCCCCTCGGGGGTGTACTGCCTAATGTTCACCTCGTAAATGGTAGCTCCATAGCTCCAGCTTGGGTGTTCCACCTTAAAGGGTTCCGAAACCACCTCAGCTTTTTGGTTGCATGCGCTAAAGCTAAGCAATAGCACAAGGCTAAGGATAACAAGCATGTTCTTCAGGTTCTTAATTAGTTTTTGTTCCATGATTATAACATTTTAAGGATTAGTAGATAATTTATTGATTTCATTCGTTTGCACAGTTTCGTTTAAAAAAATTGGCAACCGTTTAGAAAAGAGCAACTATTTTTTTTGTACTTTTGCTTCCGTGGAAAAATATGGCTCTATAAAAATACGGCATTTACAAAACCCCTCAAATTTTTGAGCCAAATGATCTTCGAAAATCGTAGCAAACGATGGAAATTTTTAACCATTTTATCAAGATATTTTTATGAAAAGAGTGCTAGTAGCAACCGGAGGCGGTGACTGCCCCGGGCTGAACGCAGTAATTAGGGCCGTTGTTAAACGCGCCGACAAAGAAAAGGATTGGGAGGTTATCGGGTGTATTGAGTCGTTTAACGGAATTCTTAGGGAACCTACCGAAATCAGGGTTCTCGACGAACGTGCAGTTGCAGGAATCCATGTGCAGGGAGGAACCATAATAGGATCGACAAATAAGGGTGGCCCTTTTGCTTGGCCTGTAAAGAAAAATGATGGGACTTGGGATTACGTGGATCGTTCCGATGAGATGATTCGCAAGTTGCAGTACCTTGGGGTTGATGCTGTTATCAGCATTGGCGGCGATGGATCGCAAAAGATATCTCAAGCCCTTTACGAGAAGGGTCTTAACATAATTGGAGTTCCCAAAACCATCGATAACGACCTTTCAGCTACCGATTTCACCTTCGGTTTTCAAACTGCTGTGCAAATTGCCACCGAAGCGGTTGATAAACTTGTTACCACTGCGGCCAGTCATAACCGGGTTTTGGTGCTTGAGGTAATGGGGCGTTTTGCCGGATGGATTGCCTTGAGTGCTGCCATTGCAGGTGGTGCCGAGGTTTGTTTAATTCCGGAGATTCCATACGATTTGAACAAGGTTCTGGAAAAGCTCAAGTCGCGATATAGCCGTGGAAAAGGCAACGCTATTGTTGTCGTTGCCGAGGGTGCAATTTCTAAGAATGGCGATTTGGTTGCTGAAGCCAGCAAGGAGATCGGATACCAAAACGTACGTTTGGGTGGAATTGCCCATAAGCTGTCGTACGAGCTCAAGAAGGCAGGATTTGAAGCCGATATGCGCGAAACAGTGCTTGGACATTTGCAGCGCGGAGGAATTCCTGTGGCATACGACCGAATTCTTGCTTCGCAATTTGGAGTTAAAGCTTTCGAAATGGTACTCGAAGGGCGTTTTGGTGAGATGGTTGCATACCGTCATCCCGATATTATTTCTGTTCCGCTAACCGATGCCATTGGTCGTCCCAATTTTGTAGATCCCTCGTGCGATTTGGTTAATACTGCGCGTGGTTTGGGTATTAGCTTTGGAGACTAACTTGACACATTATATCCGTAAACAAATAAGGCCTGCTAATCAGCAGGCCTTATTTGTTTACTCTTTATCAGGTTGTTTGGGGTACTCAATTCGAGGGTGGTATATATTCTGCAGTTTCTTTTTAAACACCTCTTTCACAATGCTAATATCCTTGAAAGTGATGTTTGCCTCGTTGTACTGTTCCTCAATTTGTTGATAGTTAATAATTGTTTCAACCAGCTCGTTAATAGTTTCAACCGTTATGTTCTTAAGCGCTCTTGAGGCAGCCTCAATGGAGTCGGCCATCATCACTATGGCCGTTTCGCGGGAATTAGGTTTAGGCCCCGGGTAGCTAAACGCCAGGGTTTCGTCCTTGGCATCGGGAAACTTATTCTTGTAAAGCCTATAAAAATACTGAACTTTTGTGGTTCCGTGATGCATCATAATGAAATCGATAATCTGCTCGGGTAGCCTGTTTTTCTTGGCTATTTGCACACCATCTGTAACATGTTTGATAATTATCTCAGCACTCTCCTCAAAGTCGATACCCTGATGGGGATTAAAATCGGGAGCCTGATTCTCGATAAAGTAGTATGGGTTGTTCATCTTGCCAATATCGTGGTACAAGGCGCCAGTTCTAACAAGAAGTGGGTTACCACCAATTTTATAGATGGCACTCTCGGCCAGGTTTGCCACTTGCAGTGAGTGCTGGAATGTACCCGGAGCCACTTCGGCCAGTTTTCTGAGCAAATCCTGATTAGTATCGGCAAGCTCCATTAGGGTTGTATCGGATAGAAATCCAAATACCTTTTCGAAAACGTAGATTAGCTGGTAAGAGGCTAGTAGTAGTAATGCATTTCCGGCAAACCAGGCAATATAGAGGGCATTCATTGCCTTTGGTGTACCCTCCTGTATAAGAACAATGCCCAGGTATAGAATAGTGTAAGTTAGAAATATTAACCCTACCGATAGGAATAATTTGCTTCGCCGATACACTTTGGTAAGGCTAATGATGGCAACTACCCCGGCAATAAAATGCATAAAAACAAATTCGAAGCTGTTGGGGACAAAAAAGCCCACCATAAAAACGGTTACCAGGTGAATAAAAAGCGCCAACCGCGAATCGTAGAACGTGCGAATAAAGATTGGGATAATGGCAAAGGGTATAATATAAATGCTTATTAGATCCCTCCGCAGCAGAAGAGCCGATATTAGCGTGATGGATGTAATTACTAGTAGAATGAAGATAATTTTTGAGTCGTTGTAAAGAATCTCTCTTCGAAAGTTTAGCAAGAAAAGGAACAGAATTATAAATAGAATGGTAATAACAATAGCTTGTCCAGCCAACAGAAGCCTAGAATCTTCCACAAGATTCATGCGGCCTTCGAATTCACGCTTGAGTGAAAACAAAATCTGGTACAGATCAGCATTAACTACTTCACCTTTGCCTATTATTCTTTCGCCGTTGTATATAAGTCCTTTGGTATTCGATAGGTTGGCAAGCATATCGCTCGATACCTGCTGAGTGGTTTGCGCATCGTAGAATAGGTTAGGTTTTATATATTTGGCATACGACAGCTTTACCAATACCTTTGCCTCGGGGCCGTTTACCTCTTGGGCAATACTATGAGCAGCATCGTTAAGTAAGCTTGCGCCACGGGAAACCTGGTAAACATTATCCCTAGGTTTATCGAATGCCTGATTGTTAATAACCACCGTTATTCCATCCTGAATTTTTCCCCGCAAATCGGAAAACTCGTTGGGCAGGAATACTCCTTCGTTATGAATTAGTCGAATTTGCTCTATAACCCTATTTATGACTTTCTTATTAGGAGTTCGATTCTCGGATATGCCCTCCCACGATTTTTGAAAATCGGATCGAAAAAGTTCAATCGCCTCACTCACCGAGGTGGTATCGTATTTAAAGAAGGGCTTAAAGTTTGTGAGAATGGCGTTTCGCTCAGAAATAAGCTCCGAGTCAGTTTTATAGATTGGAAAATCGAAAGGCGCAACCAGGTCTTCGTGCATCCACGCCATCCCTTTTTGGAATTCATACTTAAACTTTCGCTCACGGGGAAGTGCAAAAAGGATAAGGAGAATTGCCAGGGCGAAGTAAAGCCCTCTGAGAATCTCTCTATAGTATAGCTTTATGAATCGGAATAATTTTTTCATCTGTCTACAATTTCAGCGTTACATGCAAAAGTAACATTTTTAAGGGCATATGGTTGTATTTTTTAGGTGGAAACCTAACTTCTTCTAAAAAATCTCCTGGGGTATACAGATCAAATTGGAGGACATGAAGTTTCGAAAATCCGTTCGTTTTCGAACAGTTTTTATACGGAACTGAACGTTTTTGATTAGAAAAATATTTGCAAAACACCTGATAAATAGTGATATATTGTGTTTGGCATGCATTGTGAAAATAATTATGGGTTTCATTTGAAGTCTATCAGCGAAAGGTGTGTTAATATAAATACTATGTATTTCTGGGACAGAATTAATTAACCTAATCAATCGAATTAAGAAATTAACCAACATCAATAATCACCCAATAACGTGTTTTATGATTAAAAACTACCTAAAGGTTTCGATCCGAAATCTAATTTCACAGAGGGGCTACACATTGATAAACATCTTTGGACTGGCCGTGGGGATTGCAAGTTCCCTGATGATTATGCTTTATGTAATAGATGAGATGAGCTACGACAAGTTTCATCCCAATGCTTCGAACATTTATAGGGTGTGCTTAGATGCCAAAATCCAGGATACAGAGCTTCTGGGCCCAATTAGCTGCGTGCCAATAGGGCCAACTGCTGTGAATGAGTATCCTGACATTATAAATTTTACGCGCATTTTTAGCTTTTCAGGAGATCCTGTTGTTAGGTATGAGGATAAAACCTTTGTTGAAAAGAGTTTTATTTATGCTGATTCCACATTCTTTGAGGTTTTTAACGGGTTTAATCTGGTGCAGGGTAATGCCAGCAGCATTTTAAACAGGGCGAATCAAATGGTAATGACCGAAACTACTGCAAAACGGTATTTTGGCAACGAGGATCCCGTAGGAAAAGTGGTTCAGCTTTGGGATAATAGGCAAAACTGGGAGGTTGTCGGTGTTGTCCAGGACCCTCCCACAAATAGCCATTTTAAGTTTGATATTATTGGTTCATTTGTCACCTTACCCATGTCGCAGTCTACTATATGGCTGGGAAATAATAATTATACTTATATTTTACTGCAGGAAGGCCTCAGCCCTAAAGTTGTCGACCAGCGCTTCGGCGAGATGGTCGCTACTCATGCTGGGCCTCAATTTGAACAATTTGCAGGATTTACCTCGGAGCAGTTCGAGACTTTGGGAAACAGATACAATTACTTTACCCAACCGATGCTCGATATTCATCTAAAGTCAAACATGCAGTTTGAAATGGAGAAAGGCGGTAATATTACCATGGTGTATGTATTTATGCTAATAGCTTTATTCATACTGGTAATTGCTGCTATCAACTTCATGAATCTTTCTACTGCTCGTTCGGCCAGGCGTGCAAAGGAGGTGGGTATTCGAAAGGTAGTTGGGTCAACACGGGCAAAGCTTATTGGTCAGTTTCTCACGGAATCGGTACTGGTCGCAACCATCTCATTGCTCTTTTCCGTTGTAATAGTTTTAGCGGCTATGCCAGCATTCAATAGCATTGCAGGAAAGCAGTTGGCGCTCTCATCATTACCCATAGCATTAACCGCTGGAGTATTAGCTGCCACAATCCTAGTGGTGGGGTTTGTTGCCGGAAGTTACCCCGCATTTTTTCTGGCTAGCTTTGAGCCGCTTAAAGTTTTAAAGGGAAAATTGCAAACCGGCATGAAGAATAGCTTTATGCGAGGAGCTTTAGTTGTCTTGCAATTTACTATTACCATTGGTTTGCTTGTATCAACCTTTGTGGTTTACAATCAGATATCATTTATCCGCAATAGAGATTTGAATTATAATCCCGAGAATCTTTTAGTGATAAATAGGCCATATGCGGTTGCCAATGAGCAACGCGAAACTTTTCTGAATGAGATTCGAAAACTCCCCAATGTGGTGGCCGCTGCTCGCTCCTCGTCATTACCAACTACCATTATCGGAAATACAGTAATGCATAAGAAGGGTGCTCCTGCCGATGATATAAAATCACTAAACTTCTTTTTTGCCCACCACGACTTTGATAAAACGATGCAATTTAAAATGGTTGAGGGTCGATATTTTAGCGAGGATTTTGCCAGTGACTCTTCGGCTATGGTGATAAACCAGGCAGCAGTTAAGGCATTTGCCTTTGACGGCCCTGCGGTTGGGCAAATTGTTACAATCAATGGAAATGATGAGAGAACTGTGATTGGGGTAATTGAGGATTTTCATTATGAGTCGCTCCATCAAAAAATTAGTCCTCTTATTATCGCAAGCCATCCAGTATATACTTATCTAACGGTAAGAATTGATGGATCAAATGTACAGGAAACCATACGTGCCATTGAGTCGAAGTGGGTAGAGTTTGTTCCCGATCAAACATTCGACTACTTCTTTATGGAAGAGGCCATTGAGAATCAGTATGGCGACGAGAGGCGTGCGCGAACGCTATTTACCAGCTTTAGCGTACTGGCAATTATCATTGCCTCCCTTGGTCTCCTTGGGTTATCGTCGTACTCTGCCGAGCAGCGAACACGCGAGATTGGAATTAGGAAAGTGATGGGGGCGAACATAGGAATGATGGTTTGGCTTCTTTTGAACGAGATAAACAGGCTATTTATAATTTCTACACTTATTGCTTGGCCTATTGCCTGGTATCTTATGAAAGGTTGGCTCGAGGATTTTGCTTTCCGCATTAGCCTTTCGCCTTGGATATTTATTGGAGCTTCCATTTTGTCGTATCTAATAGCAGTTGTAACTGTGGGCTATCAAGCGCTTAAGGCCGCAGGAACCAACCCCGCCATTACATTAAAGTACGAGTAATTCAGCGTGTTAGTTTTCAATTATTAAGTAGAATTCAACCAAATCATCAACATGAAGAGTAGTTTCATTATTACAATTTTTCTTAACCTTATCCTTACACTTTGCGTTTTAAGCTCAGTTGGACAAGATAAACGAGTGGCTAATGCTTTTCGGATTGAGGGTGATGCTCCCAAAATAGATGGTTTGGTTGACGATTCTGCCTGGCAAAGCGTGGAATGGCAGAACAACTTCACCCAGCGTGAGCCCTACGAGGGTCGAAAACCCTCGGAGCAAACGGAGTTTAAGGTTTTGTACAACGATTTGGCCATATACGTTGCTGTAAGGGCTTGGGATAGTAGTCCCGATAGCATTGTTAGCCGACTCTCTCGCCGCGATAGCGGCGATGGCGATGCCATAGGCATTGAGTTCGATTCCTACTTTGATCAGAAAACAGCTTTTTCCTTTATAGTTTTTTCATCGGGAGTAAAGTACGATAAGCTCATTACCAGTGATGGCGAAAGCGAGGACGACTCGTGGGATGCCATTTGGGATGCCAAAACCAGTATCGACGACAAAGGGTGGATTGTTGAGGTTGCAATTCCGCTAAATCAGCTTCGGTTTAACAATAATACTGAGCAGGTATGGGGTTTTCAGGTTGGCCGATTTATTCATCGTAAAGCAGAACTTTCGTTATGGCAACCTGTTCCACGAGATGCGCCGGGATGGGTTCACCAGTATGGGCTGCTAAAGGGTATTTCGGGGATTAAGCCAAAGCGTCAAATTGAGGTTGCACCCTACATAGTAGCACAAACCGAGCGGTTTGAGGCCGAGGAGGGAAATCCTTTTGCAACAGGCAAGCGCAATCGGTATTCGGGTGGGGTAGACGCCAAAGTGGGATTAACCAACGATATTACCCTTGATTTAACCGTATTCCCCGATTTTGGACAGGTTGAAGCCGATCCCTCGGAGGTAAATCTAACCGCTTTCGAAACCTATTTCCCCGAGAAACGACCATTCTTTGTTGAGGGGCGCAATCTGTTTAGCTATCAGCTTTCACTGGGCGATGGCGATCATTCGGCCGAGAACCTGTTCTATTCCCGCCGTATTGGCCGCCGGCCAAGCGGTGATCCCGATTTGGCTGATAACGAATTCTCAAGTATTCCTGAGAATACAACCATTTTGGGCGCGGCAAAGGTAACCGGCAAAAATAAGAAAGGTCTTTCCTTTGGAATTATGGAAGCCCTTACCGATAAAATGATTGCCGATATTGGAGAAAATGGCTCAAGACGCACCGAAGCTGTTGAACCCATGACCAACTACATTGTGGGAGGATTAACCAAAGATTACAATGGGGGCAATACTCGGGTGGGAGCACTATTCACCGCAACCAACAGAATGATCAACGATAATGAACTTAATTTTTTACATACCAATGCATTTACCGGAGGTGTTAGCTTTATGCATCAATGGAAAAATAAGAGTTATCAGTTTAGCTTTAAAGGGTATGCAAGCCATGTTGATGGAAGTACCGAATCAATTATAAGAACTCAGCGAGCTCCAGCTCGCTACTTTCAGCGTACCGATGCAACGCATGTTTCGGTGGACTCATCACGTACCAGCTTAACAGGACATGGTGGCATTGTGTCAATTGGTAAGTTTGGCGATGGACACTGGCGTTTTATGGGTTTTGTAGCATGGAAATCGCCAGAGTTGGAGTTGAACGATATGGGCTACGTTAGGGGTGTCGATGATATTTTTCAGGTTTTGTGGGCAGGTTACAGGTACTGGGAACCGTTCTCAATATTTAGGGAGGTAAACATTAACTTCAACCAGTGGACTGGTCATAATTTTGCTGGAGAAAGAACTTATTCCGGGGGAAATATCAACGTAAACACACAACTTAAGAATTACTGGTATGTAGGTTTTGGTGTGGGCCCCAACGGAAAGGGGCTTAGCGCTTCTGCGCTAAGGGGTGGTCCGGCAATGATTAATGATGGCAGTGTTAATATTTGGAGCTGGGTAAGCACGGATAGTAGGAAAAACATTGTGGCGGAGGCAAACTTTTCAGTGAATGAATCGGTAAATTTAAGTCAGTATAACTATTCTGTCGGTTTAACATATCGGCCAAGCAAGGCTGTAATGTTATCGTTAAATCCATCGTATAACTCCTCGAACCGTGTTTTGCAATACGTTGATAATATAGAGTGGGGTTCAAATGTTAGCTACATTAATGCATCGCTAGAGCAGCATTTTTACACGCTCCAGCTTAGAGTAAACTATAGCATTACTCCCGATTTATCCATTCAGTATTACGGTCGCCCATTTTTTGCCAAGGGTAAGTATTCCAACTTTAAACGTATTACAAACCCAAGGGCTAAGGATTTGAATGATAGATATGCTCTATTCGCTACGGAGCAAATAACCTACAATCAGGATGATGAGGTTTATAGCATTGATGAGGATAACGATGGGATATCGGATTACCAGTTCGACAACCCCAACTTTAATTTCCGAAGTTTTCAATCGAACCTGGTGATTCGTTGGGAGTATCGACCCGGTTCTTCACTTTTCCTCGTATGGTCGCAGGGCCGAGATTCGTTCGAGAGCGATTACAGACAGAATTTGGAGTATAGCGCCAAGGAGCTATGGGATGCATATCCTCACAATATTTTCCTGATAAAACTTTCGTACAGGTTCTATTAGGAAATATAAAGAAAAAGAGGTTGTTAGATATGAATCAAAAATAGCAACAAAAATAATGCATTAGGACGAGTTGCCAACCGTACTTTTCTGACAACCTCTTTTGACCTTAAAAAGGTAATCGTGCCTGAGGGATTGAGGTATGCGAGGCATACTCTCCCCGCAAGTACTTGTAATGGCCCGCAATAGCAATCATAGCGGCATTATCGGTGGTAAAGCGGAACTCGGGAATATAGGTGTTCCACCCATACTTTTCGCCCAGCAGCTTGGTAGCATCGCGCAACCCCGAGTTTGCAGCAACTCCACCGGCCAAAGCAATTTCATTAATTTTGAGCTCACGGGCAGCCGTTACAAGTTTATCCATTAGTATGGTGACAATGGTGTGCTGAAGTGAAGCGCACAGATCGTTTTTATTCTCCTCTATAAAATTGGGGTTAACTTTTAAGTTATCGCGTAAAAAGTAGAGGAATGAGGTTTTTAACCCGCTGAAGCTAAAATCCAATCCCTTGGGCAGTGGTTTAGCAAATTGGAACGCGTTTGGGTTTCCCAGAGCAGCAAGCTTGTCGACCACAGGTCCACCCGGATAGCCAAGGCCCATCACCTTTGCACACTTATCAAAGGCTTCGCCTGCTGCATCGTCGATTGTTTTTCCAATTATCTCCATTTTGTGATAATCGCTTACCAACACAAGTTGTGTGTGCCCGCCCGATACGAGTAGACATAGGAACGGAAATCTTGGTAATTTAGTCTCCTCCGAAGTAATTATGAAATGCGACAAGATATGCCCATGTAGATGGTTTACCTCAATTAGGGGAATATCTTGGGCAAGGGCAAATCCCTTGGCAAATGATGTGCCCACAAGGAGCGAACCCAACAGGCCCGGGCCTTGGGTAAATGCAATAGCAGTAATATCGTTGGGAGTAATCCCAGCTTGCTTAATAGCTCTATCTACTACAGGGATTATATTTGCTTGGTGCGCTCGCGAGGCTAACTCGGGAACAACTCCTCCGTACTCCTCGTGTACCTTTTGACTGCTTATAAGATTTGATAGTAACCATCCATCCTTAATTACTGCCGCCGATGTGTCGTCGCACGATGATTCTATCCCTAAAATTGTAACGCTCATAGTAAAATAATTGACGCTTAGCAAAAACTCGTTAAATCGTATAAAAAGTCTTAGTTTCTTTTGTTGCTTTTTAGTAAATTCGGGCGTTTTTGCACTGTGGCATAGTTTATGTTAAAACTGTAACAGAATTTTTTTTCAGTGGTCAAAGTTATTAAAAAATCGGTTAAGATTTTTCTGGTTGTAGTGGTGGTATTGCTTTTCGTTCCCACTACCATTTGGATTGCCATTCAGAACAGCAAGGTGCAGACCTGGCTGGTTAATAAAACCACCGATATACTGGAGCAAAAGCTCAATACTAAAGTTCATATTGGCAAGTTCGATTTTCGCCCTTTCAACCGTGTGGTTCTTCGGGATGTGTATGTAGAAGATTTAAATAAGGATACTTTAGTTTTCGCAAAGTCTATTTCCGCAAGTCTCATTGGGTTTAATCGTAGCAAGAATGCGTTAAACCTTTACCGTGTAACCCTCGATAATGCCTATGTGAATTTTGTCACCGATTCGCTGGGCTCTTTGAACATTACTGGGTTTATAAATTTATTAGTCCCTCCGGCCGACACCATACAGAGTTCGGATGGCGGTATGGCTTTAAATGTTCGAAACATTCGATTGGAGAAATCAACCTATCGTATGTTCTCGGAAAAGACTAAAGCTAATGTTGATTTCGGTATCAATTTCGACAATTTGTTGATATCCGAAATGGATTTGGATATTAAGAATCTTAGCATAACTGGAGATACCATTTCGTTTGTGATCAATGAGTTTTCCGGAGCCGATAGGAGTGGGTTTGTGGTTGATCGCTTTAGGGTGGAGATGAGTTTTAGCTCAAAACATATGGATTTTTCTAAGCTTCGAATCCAGGCGATGGGCTCCAAAATAGCAGTTCCGTTCCTGAAAATGAGCTATACCGGATGGAAAGATCTAAGCTCCTTTTTGCAGAACGTAGAGCTTAATGGCGAGATAGATAACTCGTTGCTAACAACAACTTTTCTATCATTCTTCGTTCCCGATGTACAGCGATTTAACGAGAAAGTGAACCTTGAGGCAAAGTTTAGGGGAACAATCAGCGATTTTAGGGTACGTGACCTCAAGCTAAACACAGCCCGATCGACACAAATTTTGGCCAATGCTAATCTTACAGGATTACCCGATATTAACAATACGTTTATTTTTACTGATATTAAGCAGCTAACCACAACCATTCGGGATATTGAAAGCGTGAAGGATACACGAACTGGACAAACATTGGTTAGTGTTCCCAGAAATTTCGAGAGTTTAAAAACAATTAATTTCACGGGGAACTTCACTGGATTTATCTCCGACTTTGTGGCATACGGAACTCTTGCCACAGCAATTGGTAGCACATCTATCGACCTTTCGTTTAAACCCGATCAGAATGCCAAAACCCTTTTTAACGGGAAGGTAGCCACCCAGGAACTCGATATTGGAGCGCTAATTGGAGATGATCTGCTGGGAAAGATAAGCCTCACAGCATCGATTGAGGGGAGTACCGATTACGATAAGCACTTGGAAGCTCACACCGAGACCACAATATATTCATTCGAGGCCCTTAACTACAAGTATCGTAATCTGAATATTTCGGGAGTTTTAAACAACCGAAACTTTGTTGGTTCGCTTTTCTTAGACGACCCCAATGCCAAGCTTAACTTTATGGGAAAGCTCGATTTTTCCGATACTATCCCAGTTTTCGACTTCTCGGCGTTTGTTCCCAAGCTCGATCTGGTTAAGTTGAACTTAAATACTTCCGATAGCATTTCGCAGGCCTCGTTTTTGTTTACAGCTAAGTTTTCGGGAAATAATCTCGATAATACAAAAGGCGAAATAAAGGTGGTGAATGGATTCTACAAGAATCAGAATGGTGAGATTAAAACCTCCGATATTGTCATTACCGCAAACAACACCGCCGACAGTAAGCAAATAGCGCTAAAATCGGAATTTGCCGAGGGCGAGCTTCGGGGCAAATACAACTATGCCAGCATTTTTGGATCACTCCAAAAAATGATTTACCTCTACATTCCAGCTTTAAGTCACAATAACACCAAACCCGAGGTGCAGCCTTCGGGTGTTGAGAATCCCGAGTACAACGATTATATTATTCGGCTTAGGCTTCGCAATACGCGTAAACTAACTAACGTGCTGTTCCCTTCTTTTCGGATTGCCGAAAATACCAACGTGTTTGGTATTTATAATCCCGATTTTCAAACCTTAAACTTAAAGGTAAAAATCCCCGAGGTGGTTTTTGCTGGAAATACCATCAAGGATATCTCCATCGATGGCGTTACAAATGAGTCAAAATTTACGGCTAGCATCACAACTCCACTGGTGGAGGCGAGCGGAGCCATTATTCGTAATGTGGCCATAAATGCAGTGGCCGAAAACAATCAGCTTGCTACTTCAATTATTTGGGATAATAAAAGCAGCCTGAAGAATACTGGTGAGATTATTGCAAACACCGAGTTTGTGCATCGCCCCGGGAATAACCAAATTAACATTGCATTCGAGGAGTCGCAGTTTGTGCTTAACGATACCACATGGAATGTAAGTCCTTCGCAAATTCAGATCGATAGCGCGCTGGTTCACATTAAAGATTTTATGCTTTTTAACAAGCAGCAGTCGCTAAAGGTAGAGGGCAAAATTGCCTCCTCTTCCGACGATTACATTCGGGTCGATTTGGCAAACATCGATGTGTCTAACCTTAACCTTTATACCAAGGACTTGGGATACCAGTTTTCGGGCGAAATTGATGGGTATGCTAAAGTGACCCACATTACAGAAAACCCGCTGTTCTTCGCCGATTTAAGTGTCAATGGGCTTAATGCCAATAGTTACTTGGTTGGTGATATCTCGCTAAACTCGCAGTGGTATGCCGAGGAGAAGAAACTCTCCGTAGATATTATCAATACCCTTGGCGAAGAACAGGCCTTAAGCGTGGTTGGCGATTTCTTCCCCGAAAACCAGAGTTTGAGGTTTTTGGCACGAATAAACGATTTGGCCATAGGGTTAGTTGAACCTTTCCTCGAGGGGAATGTGAGAGACTTAAAAGGTTCCATTGGAGGGAGTGTCAATATTACCGGAACAGCCAGCAAACCGCTGCTCAATGGCATCTTGAGGTTAAAGGAGGCTGGCGGGCTAATCGATTTTACGCGCACCCGCTACTCCATGTCCGATCCCATAACTCTGGAGAACAGCAACATCATTTTCCGAAACTTTAAGATTTACGACTCAAACAACCGGCTGGCCACTTTAAACGGGGCGGTAAACACCGATTACTTCAAGAATATCACCCTTGACCTAAATATTACACCATCTAACTTTCAGTTCCTGAACACTACCGAACGCGACAATGAGCTTTTCTACGGAACAGTTTACGCCAGCGGCCAAGCACGAGTAACAGGAAATCCAAACGATATACTGGTAACCGCTTCGGTAAAAACGGAGCAGCGTACTGCACTTTTCTTGCCCCTCTCCACGTCCACCGATGTGGCTGAGCACGATTTTGTGAACTTCATCTCGCGCAGCGATGAGATTATTATAATTGAGGAGTTCTTTGGGCTAGACGATGTGGTGAAGTCGAATGTAAGGGTAAATCTCGACCTGGAGGTTACACCCGATGCCGATGTGCAAATTATTATCGATAAGCAGCTGGGCGATATCATCAGGGCCAATGGTTCGGGAAACCTTAAGCTGGAGATCGACCTTAATCAGGATGTATTCAACATGTTTGGCCAGTTTATGATTGAGAAGGGGGATTACCTTTTCACCCTACAGGGCGTAATAAACAAACGCTTTCAGATAGGTGATGGGAGTACCATTACCTGGAATGGCCAAATTGATGAGGCTCTTATGGACATTAGAGCCATCTACAACCTGCGAACCTCGCTTAAACCGCTTAATCCCAGTAGCGACGATCCTATCTTTAATAATCGAACCCCGGTTGATTGTAAGATCAATCTTTCGGGTAAGCTGATGGAACCAACTATTGGTTTCGATATTGTGGTTCCCATTGCCGAGAGCGATCCCAGCATAAAAGCGGTTGTCCAGGATGCGCTTAGCACCGAGGAACGTGTGAGCAAGCAGTTCCTCTCGCTGCTGGTCATTAACAGTTTCACCAGCGACGATCCCAGTTCGCAGGGCGCTGGAGTAGGACAGGGGTTAGCATCTACGGCCGGCGAGATGCTTTCGAACCAGCTAAGTAACTGGATATCGCAGTGGACAAGTGCTGTGGATATAGGTGTAAACTGGCGCCCTGGCGATGAGATTAGCTCCAACGAGATTGAGCTGGCGCTCTCAACCCAGCTCTTCAACGACCGCGTTACAATTAACAGCAACGTGGATATGGGTAACCAGAGCGTTAGCTCTGGTATTGCAGGCGATTTCTCGGTGGATGTTAAAATTGTTCCTTCGGGTAAGTTACGCGTTAAGGCATTTGCTCGTTCCAACGACGAGATGATTAATGGCGTTAACTCGGGCGATTACACCACAGGGGCCGGTTTGATGTATCGCGAGGATTTCAACAGCTTTAGGGAACTCCTAAACCGGTATAAGAAAGTGTTTACCCGACGAAAGGAGCCAGAGGTGGAGTTCGATTTCTCCGAGCCAGATGGCGGGGCAAATGCTAATCCAGCAAACTCATCGATCGATGAGGAATCGCAAATTGGTTTTGTTGAAATAAAAGCACTATGACCGACTAATATATGTTTGTTCCGGGACTGTGCCGTTAGGCACAGAATACCGGTAGAAGAAAAGTCTGCCCCACAAATCAGTGTCCCGTAGGGACACAACAGCAGATAGGCATTAAAGATATTGAAGAAAAAATTAATCGGACAGCAGTGAAATAAAATAGAATCATGCATTTCCCGTTTTTTTATTAATTTCGTCCAAAAATAACTGTCAATATGCTTCAATCACTTTTTCTACATGTTGGTTATTCAACCATTTTGGCTGCACTTCCAGCCGGCGAGCTTAAGCTAAGCTTTTGGGATCTCACCCTTAAGGGTGGATGGATTATGATTCCCCTTGCCCTTTTATGGTTTATTGCCATTTACCTGTTTCTCGAGCGCTTTTGGGCTATTAAAAAGGCCTCTGTTGAGGATACAAACTTTATGAATCGTATCAAGGAGTATATTCACGACGATAAGATGGAATCGGCAATAGCTCTATGTCAGGCGCAGAATACGCCCATCGCCCGGATGATCGAAAAGGGTATTCAGCGTATTGGCCGCCCCCTGTCCGATGTGAATGCAGCTATTGAGAATGTGGGTAACCTTGAGATTTCGAAGCTTGAGGGTGGTTTGCCCACCCTGGCAACCATTGCCGGAGGTGCTCCCATGATTGGATTCCTTGGTACTGTAATTGGTATGATTAGGGCTTTCTACGATATGTCGATGGCCGGAAATAATATTGATGTTGGATTGCTCTCAAACGGTATTTACACGGCTATGGTAACTACCGTGGCTGGTCTAATTGTAGGTATTGTGGCTTACTTTGGATACAACTACCTGGTGGCAAGAGTCGAAAAGGTGGTTTTTACCATGGAAGCCAACACCACCGAGTTTATGGATCTGCTCAACGAGCCTGTTTCGTAATAGAATAAAACCCAATTGTTATGGCCCTTAAGCGTGGATCAAAGGTAAATCCCAACTTCAGCATGTCGTCGATGACCGACATAGTATTCCTATTGCTCATATTCTTTATGGTATCATCAACACTTGTGGCGCCAAATGCGCTTAAGCTGTTGCTGCCCCAGAGCAATAGCCAAACCCCAGCCAAGGCAATAACTACAGTAAGCATCACCCAGGACCTGCTTTTTTACGTAGAGCAAACCCCCATTTCCTTAATGGATCTTGAGCAGTATCTTGCACAAAAGTTGCAGGGACAGGACGATCCCACAATTTCGCTGCACGTTCACCGTTCTGTTCCTATGGAGGAGGTGGTTAAGGTTATGAATATTGCCAAGGATAATAGGTATAAGCTTATACTGGCAACACAGCCCTTAAAGTAGGATGTAATGACAAGTAAATCCAAAGGTTATATCGGTTCGTTTGTGGTGCACATTACTATTCTTGTGCTGCTGATACTCTTTGGCTTTTCCACACCACTTCCCTTACCCGGCGAGGAGGGAATACTAATTAATTTTGGTGATAATAATTTTGGTGCTGGTCAACGCGAGCCTCGCCCTGCACCGCGCGAAACGGTACAACCCGTTGAGTCAACCCCCGAAAGGGTTGAACAAACCCCCATAACTCAGGATTTTGAGGATGCACCCTCAATCCCTGCTCCTAAACCAAAACCTACTCCCGAAAAGGTTGAGGATACCAAACCCGTTGAAAAACCCAAGGAGGAGCCCAAGCCTGTGGAGGAGAAACCCAGAGAGGCCGATAGGAGAGCACTTTTTCCCGGACAAAAAACCGATGGCGGCACTACCGGCGAGGGCAATACCGGCACTACAGGCAACCAGGGCGATCCCGGTGGATCTACCGATTCGCAGAACCGTACCAGTGGATTAACCAGCGGTGGCGATGGTATTAGCTTTAGTATGGGTAGAAGAGCTGCGCTCTCGTTGCCTAAACCCGATTATCCTAGTAAACAGGATGGGAGAGTAGTGGTTGAAATTACAGTAAATAGTGAGGGAAAAGTAATCTTTGCAAGGGGTGGGTATAAGGGATCGACGACTAACGACGAAAAATTAGTATTAGCTGCTGAAGCTGCTGCCCGTAAAGCCCAATTTGAACCAAATCAGAATTCAACTGAAACTCAATTTGGTACTATTACTTATGAATTCAAACAACAGTAGCCCCCTAAAAGAACAGCAGCTTAACGGCAAATACAAATACGGCCGTAAGCACAAACCACCGTATAAACTCCGAACCCTTTTTTACTGCCACATGTGTGGCAATCCATGCCCCAATCATGCTACCCAACCCCAGAATTAGCCCAAGCTTATAGTCTACCTGGTTATTGTAAATAAACACTGCAAGCGCAACGGCTGTAAATGCTAAAACTATCAAAACCTTAATGGCGTTAGCCTTTAGTAGGTCGTAGCCGGCCCCAAGCACAAGACCAGCAAGCAGAAAAAATCCAACTCCTGCCTGTATAAATCCGCCGTAAAGCCCAATGCCGAAGAATATCAATATCTGTAAAAAGCTGGGTTTTACTTTTGCTGCTTTATCATGGCTCTTAATCCAGCGCTCGGGTTTGTAAAGCATCAGTAAAAACATAAATATCAGCAATCCACCAATAATTCTATTCATTAGCTCATCATCCAGATTTATGGCCAGCGCTGCCCCGGCAAACGACCCAATAGTTGCTGGAATGGTTAGCCAAACTCCCTCTTTCCACTCAAATACCCTCTTTTGCTTAAAGCTACCCGTGGCAACAAGGCTTTGCAGCAAAACTCCAATGCGATTTGTCCCATTGGCCACGTTGGCGGGTAATCCCAGAAATATTAGCAGAGGTAATGTAAGTAGGCTGCCGCTACCGGCAATGGTATTTATAAACCCGGCAGCAATGCCCACAAGTACAACCAGTACGTAGATCCAAAAATCCATATTGTAACCGATATTTTTAGTTAGATTCGACCCATAAAAGTAGTATATAATTGGATTTGGCAAGGAATGGGTTTAAACATTTGTAAAACCACTCCAGGGGTTATCCTTTTTATTATTGATATTGTCAGCTAATCGGCGTTAAGGAGTGGTCGATCCTTCATAAGTGACAGCCGCGCAGCGAAACGACTATGCCCTGACAGGGTTTAAAACCCTGTCAGGGCTACCAAGGAGTAGAATCGGGTCTTAGCAACGCTCAATCGGGTTTTAGCAACCCACAATCGGGTTTAAGCAACGCACAATCGGGTCGAATCGAGAATCAGTCTAATTATATATTATACCCATTTCGGTATGGGCGCTTGAGGAATTGGCAAATAAGCTATAGTTTTGGTAGATTTTTAAAATATTAACATAAATAAGTATCATACCATGAGTATCAAGGGAACTGAAACTGAAAAGAACCTGCTAAAAGCATTTGCAGGTGAATCGCAAGCCAAGAATCGATACACCTATTTCTCGAAGGTGGCACAGAAAGAGGGATACGAGCAGATTGCCGAGCTCTTTATGCAGACTGCCATGCAGGAGGAGCAGCATGCCAAGGTATTCTTCAAGTTTCTCGAGGGGGGCTTGGTGGAGATAACCGCTTCGTATCCAGCTGGTGTTATTGGAACCACCGCCGAGAACCTTAAAGCAGCTGCCATGGGCGAGCACGAGGAGTGGGCCGATTTGTACCCTGTATTTGCTGAGATTGCGGAGAAGGAGGGCTTTAAGAAAGTGGCAACAGCCTTTAAGATGATTGCCAAGGTGGAGAAAGAGCACGAGGAGCGCTACCTAAAGCTGCTCAAGAATATTGAGGAGGGTAAAGTTTTTGAGAAGGACGAGGAGGTGGTGTGGGTGTGCCGTAAGTGCGGTTATCACCACAAGAGCAAAAAGGCGTTAAAGAACTGTCCTGCCTGCGAACACCCAATGTCGTACTTCGAGGTTTTGGCTGAGAACTACTAGACAAATTCGAATACAAATGAAAAAGGGTTTATGATGAAATTATCATAAACCCTTTTTCGGTTATTTATATGGGTATTACTTCTTAACCTTAATGGTGCATCCAATGGCCTTGGTTTCGGTTACGCTGGGCTTCTTGCCTGCCAGTAAGGCATCAATGGCATCGGCCAGGTAGGTTTCAGTTACCGCCGAGGCATCCTTATAGTTGTTGTCTATAGCTCCGATGTACTCAACTATATAGTCTTTTCCCTTTTTGTTTAGCAGATAAACGTGCGGGGTTCGAGTGGCGCCGTAAACTGGGTAAACTTTTTGACCATCATCAAATAGGTAGGCAAAGGGGAATTTCTTCTCGTTTGCGCGCTCTATCATCTTTTCGTAGCTGTCCTGTGGTTGAGCCACTGGGTCGTTAGGGTTAATGGCAATTACTGGATAACCCTTCGAAGCGTACTTATTGTGAAGTTCAATCATTCTGTCCTCGTAGGCCACCACGTAGGGGCAATGGTTACACGAAAAAATCACAACAAATCCCTTGGCATCCTTATAGTCGGCCATGGAAACCATTTTACCATCCACATTTTTCAGCTTAAAGTCAATGGCTTTATCGCCAATTTTATAGCCTTGGCTTAGGGCTGTGGTTGCTGCAAGAGCAATCAGTGAAACAATCATTAACACTTTTTTCATAGCGATATTTGTTTTGGTTAGTAAGCATTAAAAGGTAAAGGTGTTTACAGCCTCTTTCAGCTCCTCGTAGGTAAACTCCTTTTCAAAGAACTTTCGTTCCGTTTTGTTATAGATAAGCGTGGCTGGAATGGCTCCGCTCCAGCTGGGATCAACCTGGTTTATCCATCGGTTGGCATCGGGATCGTCGAGCATTACGATTTTCGATTTAACCCCATTCTTCTCAACAAATGGCAGCAGTCTACTCTCGTAATGATTAGAGAAATCGAGATTAATGAGTATTACCTTAAGCTTGCGGTTGGCAAACTCCTCGGCCAAACGCTCAAAGTAGGGAATCTCCTTTACACAGGGAGCGCACCAGGTAGCCCAAAAGTTAATAACGTAAAGCGAATCGGTGCTTTTGTTAAGTAACGGCTTTACCCCATCAAAATTAACTATGGGAATTGGCTTTAATGCATTATCCTTATCCTCGGATTTTGGACTATTTGAAGTGCAGGCAAAGGCAGCGGCTGCAATAATAACTAGTGAAATTATACGCGACATACTTTTTGGTTTTTATTTCAACAGCTGTTCAATTGTAAAAATACCCCATTCTAACAAAATGTCAAGTTGTTTGTTTAACTATTAACACTTTTTATAATACCTTTGGTAAGTAATTCAGTATTCTCCATAACATTTATTACATTCCTAAAATTTTAAACCCATGACACCTAAGTATAACATTATTATCTGTGCAGCAATGATTGGATCTCAACTACTTTTTGGCTGTAAGTCGGAACCAATCCCACCGGTTGCTCCCAAGCATCCCCATGAGTTGGTTATGCATGGCGATACCCGCGTTGACCCATACTACTGGATGAACCAGCGCGATACAGATGAGGTTTTACAGTACCTTAACGCCGAGAACAACTACACTCAGGCAGTGATGAAGGGAACCGAAAACCTACAGGAAACCCTGTTTCAGGAGATTAAGGGGAGAATTAAGGAGCAGGACGAGTCAGTTCCCTACTTCGAGAATGGATACTACTACTACTCGCGCTACGACGAGGGTAAGGAGTACCCCATCTACTGCCGGAAGAAATCGACACTCGAGGCTGAGGAGGAGATTATGCTCGATGTGAACGATATGGCCGAAGGGTATGCCTATTTCGCTGTGCAGGGTGTTAGGGTTTCACCCAACAATCAGCTGCTCGCTTTTGGGGTCGATACGGTGAGCCGTAGGCAGTACTCCATCTACTTTAAGGATCTTTCCACGGGTGAACTACTCGACAGCAAAATTCCCAATACAACCGGCTCTGTGGCTTGGGCAAACGACAACAAAACCGTGTTTTACACAATAATCGATGAGTCTCTTCGCCCTTACAGGGTGTTTAAGCATTCCATCACTCATCAGGGAATTGAGAATGATGTGCTGGTTTACGAGGAGACCGATGAAACCTACCGAGCCTTTGTCTTCAATTCCAAATCAAAGGAGTATATTTTCTTCGGTTCGGGCAGCACTCTTAGCACCGAGTATAGCTACCTTAAGGCAAGCGACCCCAACGGCAAGCTTAAGGTTATTCAGCCTCGCGAAAAGGGCTTGGAGTATTCGGTAACTCACTATGGCGATAAATTTTATATCACCACAAACCTCGATGCTAAAAACTTTAGGCTGATGGAAACCCCCGTGGGAAAAACCGAGAAAAGGTTCTGGAAAGAGGTTATCCCTCATCGCGAAGATGTGCTGGTGTCGGGTATAGAAGTTTTCCGAAATTATTTGGTTATCGACGAACGAAAGGATGGTCTCAAGCAGCTGCGGATTATCGATCAGAAAAGCAAAAAACAGCACTACCTTAACTTTGGCGAGGAGGTTTACAGCGCCTGGATCTCGGTAAATCCCGAGTACGACACTCCCATGCTACGCTATGCTTACACATCGATGACAACTCCTTTCTCCACCTACGACTATAATATGGAGACTGGTGAAAAGGTATTGCTTAAGCAAACCGAGGTATTAGGCGATTTCTCACCCGAAAACTACCAGACTAAACGCTACTGGGTTCAGGCTCGCGATGGTAAAAAAATTCCTTTGTCGGTGGTATACCGCAAAGGGATTGAGCAGAACGGAAATAATCCTGCGCTAATTTATGGATATGGTTCCTATGGCGCCTCCATGGATCCCTATTTTAGCTCAGCACGGCTAAGCTTGCTCGATAGGGGATTTGTATACGCAATTGCACATATCAGAGGCGGAGAGGAGCTGGGTCGCGAGTGGTACGAGGACGGCAAGTTGCTCCGCAAGATGAACACCTTTACCGATTTTATCGACTGTTCTCAGTTCCTTATCGATAGCAAGTACACAAACCCCGATAAGCTATTTGCCATGGGCGGAAGCGCTGGAGGATTGCTAATGGGCGTTATTGCCAATCTTCAACCAAGCTTGTATAAGGGGATAATAGCACAGGTTCCCTTTGTTGATGTGGTTACCACCATGCTCGACACATCCATTCCTCTTACCACGGGTGAGTTCGACGAATGGGGCAACCCCACCGATCCCATGTACTACGAGTACATGAAATCGTACTCACCCTACGATCAGGTTAAGGCCCAGGCCTACCCCAATATGCTGGTAACAACTGGTTATCACGACTCGCAGGTGCAGTACTTCGAACCAGCCAAGTGGGTTGCAAAGCTCCGTGATGTTAAAACCGATAACAATTTGCTGATATTTAGAATTGATATGGAGGCAGGACATGGAGGAGCTTCGGGGAGGTTCAAATCGCTCCGCGATGTGGCTTTCGATTACGCCTTTATGTTAAAACTTTTGGGCATTGATAAGTAAATCTTCAAGTAACAGACACACTGAAACTACGCAGCTAAAAACTGCAAAGCCGAGGCACTCCCTCGGCTTTTTTCTAATCACAACCAAATGCCACTAAACACTTATAACTTGAACGCAAATCCATCAAACCGCTAAGTTTGTTGAAAGGATAAGCGCGTGCTAGCGCCTTCGCGTTTAAAAACTCAAACATTCATTCAATTATTGAATCAAATCATTTTACCCACAAATTACTCCCCCGTACTCTGCTATTTAGCTCCTGCCTTTATCTTATTAATCCGCTCTCTACTTTTCAGAACTTTTCCCATAAATACTTTTGCTTTTTACAATTTTTGATTACATTTAGCAATACTAAACCATAACCTATGAAGAGAATACTCGTGGTTTCGCAGCGTAATTCTTGCCGTTCCCAAATGGCCCAAGGCTGGCTTAGCTACTACGGTAAAGGCGAGGTGATTGTAGATAGCGCAGGGATAGTGCCCGCCGAACTCGATCTGTATGCTGCCAATGCCATGACTGAGGCAATTCTCGATATCAGCGCATACAAATCGAAGGGAATTGCCCAGGTTATCGACAAAGAGTATAGATACATTATAGTGTTATCGTCAGATATTAAGCAAGTACTTCCAGTTTTTAAGGGAAATCCCCGGGTGTATGTATACCCTTTCCCCGATGTGGCTGCCCTCGATTTAGACGATGAGGCCAAAAAGAAAGCTTACGCAGAGTTGCGCGACGAGTTGGAGAATTTTTGCTTCGACTTTATACACCAAAAGATTAAACCATTAATGTAGCGATGGTCAATGGTTCAGCAGGTACAAATATTACTGCCTTCATACCCAAGGGGTGTTCATTTAGTTACAGATAAGATTATCGATCAGCTCCCCGAATTACCGCAAGCGGGAGTACTTCACCTATTTATTCAGCATACATCGGCAGGCCTAACCATAAACGAGAATGCCGATCCCACCGTTCGAGCAGATTTTAATGAGTTTTTCGATAGGCTAGTGCAGGAACGACAGCCGTGGTTCCGGCATACTATCGAGGGAGCCGACGATATGCCTGCTCACCTAAAAGTTTCATTGGTAGGTTTTAATATTACCATACCCATTACCAACGGCAACCTAAATCTAGGAACATGGCAGGGCATATACCTATGCGAGTTTCGCAATAGGGGAGGCGCTCGCCGGGTATTAGCCACCATTGTATCCTAGTTTCAATATTGAAGCAAAATTGAAAATCTGGTTGTGATTGTTCGAAAAATGTCGTATTTTTGCTTTCAATATTTATGGCAAATTGAGGATTTTTGAAAAAATAATAACTTCCAATTGATACAAAACAACTAGGTATGGATAAACTTCTTCTACTTGGCGACGAGGCCATTGCCCAGGGCGCCATCGATGGTGGACTATCGGGTGTTTACGCGTATCCCGGAACGCCATCAACCGAAATTATGGAGTACGTGCAGGTCTCGAAGCAGGCTGCCGAGCTGGGGATACACCGCCAATGGTCGGCAAATGAGAAAACTGCCATGGAATCGGCCATTGGTATGTCGTATGCCGGTAAGCGCGCCCTGGTGTGCTTTAAGCATGTGGGGCTCAACGTGGCTGCCGATGCGTTTATTAACGCATCTATCACAGGGGTAAACGGCGGGTTAGTAGTTCTCAGTGCCGATGATCCCTCTATGCACTCCTCGCAGAATGAGCAGGACTCGAGGTTTTACGCCAAGTTTGCCATGATTCCCATTCTTGAGCCATCGAATCAGCAGGAAGCATACGATATGACATACTCTGCATTCGAACTTTCCGAAAGGCTCAATGTTCCGGTAATGATTCGTATAACAACCCGTTTGGCACACTCCCGTTCGGGTGTTGCTCGCAAGGAGGTTAAGAAGCAGAATGGCATGAAGTTGCCCAGCGACCCCCGTCAGTTTGTGCTTCTGCCAGCCATTGCCAGGGTAAACTATAAGAAGCTGTTAAATACTCAACCTTTGATGGATACCCTTTCGGAGGAGTCGAGTTTTAATTCATATGCCAAGGGAAAGAGCAATCGACTGGGAATTATTGCTGCCGGTATTGCTTACAACTACTTGCTCGAAAATATCACAGGCGATGAGTACCACATACTAAAACTCACGCAGTACCCAATTCCTCCTAAGCAGGTTCGCGAACTTTACGAGCAATGCGACGAATTGATGATTCTAGAGGATGGTTACCCCATTATTGAGGAGATGGTTAGAGGCTTCCTAAATCTTGGCAAGCCAATTCATGGTCGCCTCGATGGAACTGTTCCCCGCGATGGTGAGTTAAATCCTGCCATTGTTGCCAAAGCCCTAGGAATGGAGGTTTATGAGGGAAAGGCAATTCCTGAGGTGGTGAAAAATCGTCCACCATCGCTTTGCGTAGGTTGCGGTCACCGCGATGTGTACCTTGCCCTTAACGAGGCACTGGAGGAGTACGGAACAGGACGCGTTTTTGCCGATATAGGTTGCTACACCCTTGGCGCTTTAGCGCCATTCAACGCCATTAACTCCTGCGTCGATATGGGAGCCTCCATTACCATGGCCAAGGGAGCTGCCGATGCGGGATTGGTGCCAGCCGTGGCCGTAATTGGCGATTCAACATTTACCCATAGCGGTATGACAGGGCTGCTAGACGCCGTAAACGAGAATTCACCCATAACAGTAATTATCTCAGATAATTCCACTACCGGAATGACGGGTGGACAAACATCATCGGCCTTTGGTCGCATTGTTGAAATCTGTAAGGGAATTGGTGTTGACCCTGAGCATATCCATGTAATGAATCCTCTGAAGAAGTTCCACGAGGAAAATGTGAGGATTATGAAGCAGGAACTTGCATACCAAGGTGTTTCGGTGCTAATTCCACAGCGTGAGTGCATTCAAACTTTTGCCCGTAGGAAGAAGGAGGAGCGTAAAGCTTCCAGCAAAGACTAATTGGTTCACCTACAAAAATCGACAAACATGAAAACAGATATAATACTAGCAGGCGTTGGCGGCCAAGGAATTCTTTCCATTGCTGCCGGAATTGGTCTAGCCGCGGTAAAGAGCAACCTGCACATTAAGCAGGCCGAGGTTCACGGTATGAGCCAGCGGGGAGGCGATGTGCAGTCGCACCTCAGGATATCCGATAAACCCATAGCGTCGGATTTAATTCCCCAGGGCAAAGCCCATTTAATTCTATCGGTTGAGCCCATGGAGGCTTTACGTTACCTGCCTTTTCTGAGCAAGGATGGCTGGTTGGTGACCAATATCACCCCGTTTAATAATATCACTGATTATCCTCAGGTTGAGGAAATAATCAAGGAGATTGAGAAGATTCCTAACCATATCGCCCTCGATGCCGATACGATTGCTAAGGAGGCTGGCTCATCGCGCTCATCAAATATTGTGATGCTGGGTGCTGCATCGCCCTTTATCGATATTGAGTTCTCGAAGTTAGAGGATGGTATTCGTCAGTTTTTTGGCCGCAAGGGCGAGGAGGTGGTTGAGGTAAACCTTAAAGCGCTTCGCGCAGGACGCGAGTTCTCCGAAAAGAACAGGTAGATATTTCGATACCTTTACGATTGATTCTTACACGGATTAGGCTAGTAGCGAGCGAAATTTCTTGCTATCTAGCCTAATCCGTTTTTTTATATTAACCTTAGAATGTTCCGTAAACCGCTATGTTGTTGATATGTTTTAGGGGTTGTTAATATAATTTAAATCACTTACTTCGTTTATCCCCTTTATATTATGTAAATTCGCACCGTAAAAAGCATTAAATAACAATATGCGCGAAGAGAACGAATTCTTTTACAGCGAGGAGGAAACCCTTGAGATTGTGCAGAAGTATGAGGACATGCTTAAGCACAACAGGAGTTTCTTTTTCGATGTGGTAGATTTTGAAAACATAATCGATTATTACCTCAATTCCGATAACTCCCAGCGTGCATCGGAGGCCGTAGATATTGCCTTTAACATGCACCCTCACTCCAGCGAGATTCAGATGAAAAAGGCTGAACTGCTGATTATTGATAAGCAATACGAGGAGGCTCTCAATATTTTAAATGTACTAGTTAAGATTGAGCCCGACAATGGCGAGTTATTCTTCCTGAAAGGCCAAGCGCATTTAGCGCTTAGAGATTTTAACATGGCACATGAGGCGTTCTGGCACTCTACCCATTGTCCAACAGACGATAAGGTGGATCTGCTTTATCGTATTGCAGGACTTTATCAGGATATTGATGAGCCCAATTTTGCTCTCCGATATTTGCTGTACGGATTTAGTCTCGATAGATACTCGCTCAATATCCTTTTTGAACTTGGATACTGTTACGAGCGTTTGGGTGATCTCAATAAAAGTGAGCACTACTACAACCTGTACCTCGATCAGAATGCCTTTTCAACCAGTGTTTGGTATAATCTGGGAATTGTACACACCCGTAAGGGTGAGTTTGCCAAAGCTCTCGAGGCATACGATTATGCACTGGCTGTGGATCCAGCCAACGCATCGGCGCTGCATAATCAGGCCAACACCTATGCAACCATCGAGAAATATGCCGAGGCTGCAGAATCTTTTACTGAGCTATTGGCCTATGAACCCGAGAACCCTAGGATATTTGCATCAATAGGCGAGTGCTACGAGAAGCTGGGTAACTTCGATAAAGCATTTGAAACCTTTAAAAAGTGTTTGGAACTCGATGCGCTGTTTCCCGATGCCTACTTTGGTATGGGTATCGCCTATTTTAAGCAGGATAAGTTGGATGAGGCGCTTACCAATATCCAAAGAGCAATAGCCTTAGAACCCGAAAACTACGATTACTGGCTTGGCCTTGCCAAGGTGCTATTCGAGATGGGTTCCGATAAGGAAGCCATGGATGCCTACAAGGAGGCTACAACCCTTAATCCTGATGAGGTGGATGCCTATATTGGAATCGCTGAACTTTTGCTGTTTGAGGAGCGCTTTGCCGAGGTAGAGGAGTTGTACATGGAGGTGGGTGAGAAGTTTGCAGATTATCCAGCCCTTAAAATACTAAATGCCGCAGCCCAGTATTTGCAGGGAAAACCCAGCGTTGCTCTTACCCTTCTACGCCAGGCCAAAAAGATTAACCTATTTGCAGTGGAGGAATTCCTCGCCGTGGTATCGGTAATTGATGACCCCAAGTTTCTTAATCAGCTTAATTCTCTCTAGGATTTGTAATCCTATCACTTAAAAACCAGGATCTTATGCTTAAATCTATTCCACATATTCCTGAAAGGGATGTAAAACCGCGCAGTAAAGGGTTAACCATGGTAATGGATAAAGGCCTCAGTTTCCGCGAGCTCGAGGATATGGTTAGCGTGTCGGGTGAGTATATCGATTTTGTAAAATTTGGATTTGGTACCGCACTTGTAACCCCAAATATAAAGGAGAAAGTTACGTTTTTAAAAACCAAAGGCATTAAGCCTTATCTAGGAGGAACTCTTTTTGAAGCCTACGTTGCCCGGGGAATTTTTGATGAGTATCGAAAGCTAATCGATTCATTAGGGCTCGATATGGCCGAGGTCTCAGATGGCACACTGGAGATGAGCAATCAAGATAAATGTAATTATATTAGAACCCTTGCACAGCAGGTTACGGTGATTTCGGAAGTAGGATCAAAGCAGGCAGGTGTAATAATCCCCAACGAGGATTGGGTTTTGATGATGAAAAGTGAACTCGAAGCGGGATCGTGGAAGGTGATAGCCGAGGCTCGCGAAGGCGGGAATATTGGCATCTATAAGTCAGATCACACGGCTAATACCGAGCTTATTGACGATATAAGGAAGAGCATTAGCATGGATGATGTGATTTGGGAAGCTCCGCTTAAAAATCAGCAGGCATGGTTTATAAATCTTCTAGGTGCTAATGTAAATCTTGGCAATATTGCACCCAACGAGGTTATTGCGCTAGAAACCCTTCGCGTTGGGCTTAGAGGCGATACCTTTTTCCAGTATTTACCCCGTGGTTAGTATAGCACGCGGTCAATTCAACTCAATTCATGAAAAAAACTTTACTACAGCATCTTCAGTATGCCCTTAAGGGCATGGGTATGGGTGCGGCAAATGTTATTCCCGGCGTTTCGGGAGGAACCGTTGCGCTTATTACTGGCGTTTTTGAGCGAATAATCAACGCCATAAAATCGTTCGACGGTAAGGCTATTCAATTGCTATTCAAAGGGAAAATCAAGGATCTTTTTGATTATGTCGATTTTTACTTTTTGCTGGCCCTTGGCAGCGGGATGGTGATTAGCATTGTTAGCTTGGCTCGCGTGTTAAAATACCTCTTTGCGGCCTATCCAATCTATATCTGGGCTTTTTTCTTTGGATTGATTTTGGCCTCGGTTTACTATGTTGGTAAAACAATAGAGAAGTGGAGGCTAAGCGTGATCATAACCTTTGCCATTGGCGCAGCTATTGCCGTGTGGATATCGTTTATGAATCCGGCTACCCAGAATGACTCCTTTGGATATGTGGTAATTTGCGGTGTTGTTGCCGTGTGCAGCATGATTTTGCCTGGCCTTTCGGGTTCTTTTGTACTTATTCTGATGGGCAATTACGAACTGGTAATGATTGATGCGGTGAGCCAGGGAAATATTTCGGTGCTGGCGCCAGTTGTATTAGGAGGAATTATTGGAATAATTGCCCTATCGCATGTTTTATCGTGGGTTTATAAAAAATTTAAGGATCAAACCATAGCCCTGTTAACAGGGTTTATTCTAGGTTCGCTGAGTATTCTTTGGCCTTGGAAAAATGAGATTTATCGTGTGGACGAGTTAGGTAATTTTCTCCTAAAGGAAGGAAATAGAATTGTACAGGGTTACGATCTTTTTATCCCCGAAAGTCTGAATCTTGAGGTAATAATTGCCCTTTTGCTGGCAGTTGTTGGTTTTATTGTAATTGCACTAATGGAAAAGTATGCAGGTTCTCAAAAAGGGGCATAAATATTGTGAAGCTTTTTCAAGTAAATTTGTTAACCAACTTTTAATTCCCTCAAATAATTTAAGCGATGAAGAAAGAATTCGTTCTCCTCACGGCCATTGTTTTGGTATTCAGTAGCTGCTCAATCACCCAAAGGGCAATGCAAACGCCCAACTACCACATTGAGTTTTACAAGGGCGATTTTGAGTATTCTCCACAGGTCACAGGCGAAGCTACTGTTGTTAGGGTTTTGGGAATTGACTGGTCCCGACTATTCAGCTGGAATTCGGCCAACATCTCAAACTCAACCGAAAATTCACCACAAAATTTCAATGTTTCAGTTGGATCAACTGTACCTGTAGATCCCGTTGTGGGAGTGATATCCGCAGTTATTCCTGTAATTGGTGATCAGATAAAGGGCGGGGTGCGATCGTATGCGTTGCATAACCTAATGGCGGAGAATCCGGGTTACGATGTGGTTGTGTATCCTCAGTACGAGTTGAAAAAGTATATCATTCCAATATTTTACTCCAAACGCACTGCCAAGGTAACTGCTCGATTGGCAAAAATAAAGTAGTTTTTTTGCATATCAGTAAAACGATTCGAATGCAGCTAAAAAGGATTTTATCGGTTTTTCTATTCACAATAATTTCATTATTTGTTAGCGCTCAGGCTTGTGATGTGAAAGGGGTGAACTTCAGGGGCGGTGAGGTGGTTACCTACCGCGCAGTATACAACTGGGGCTTTATATGGGTTAATGCTGGCGATGTGGATTTCAGAGTCTCCGATACCCTATACATGGGTAAACCTGCATTGCACCTAAAGTCAACGGGATGGAGTTTAAAGAAGTATGATTGGGTTTTTAAAGTTCGCGATAGGTTCGAGTCTATTGTGCACCCTACAACCCTACAACCCTACTGGTTCGAGCGCGACACCTACGAGGGGGGCTATACGGCGTTTAACAGGTATATCTTTAAGCACGCCGAGAAAACGCTCGATATCATTAGCCAAACATCCGATAGGCCCTTTAAACGCGATATATTACCCCTTAAGGATTGCGTATTTGATGTGCTGAGTGCCATATACTACTGCCGGACGCTCGATTTTGATAAGTATAAGCCTGGCGATAAAATCCCCATCACCATGGCGGTTGACGATGCCGTTTACGACTTGTTCCTTCGATATAAGGGAAAAGAGAAACTTAAAACCCGCGATGGCGAAGTTTTCAATACCATTAGGTTTTCGGCCCTGCTGGTTGAGGGTACAATATTTAAGGGTGGCGAAGATCTTGAAGTATGGGTTACCGACGACGAAAACCGGGTGCCCGTTTTGGTTGAGGCCAAAATTTTGGTTGGTTCTGTTAAAGCCGTTATCACGGGAATGGAAGGGCTAAAGTATCCTGTTAAGGCTAAAATTCAATAGTTTTTTGATATACTTAAACCATAAGTCTTGTTTTTAATCCATCTTTTTACATAATAATCAAACCCTAATTGAAATGAAAACAATTAAACTAAAAGTAGCAGCAGCATTTCTTATCCTTGCAATAGCTTTACCATTTTCTGCGGAAGCAGTTTCGGAAGTTACTCTGCGAGTTAAACTCGATAAGGGTGCTGAGGTAAAGTACAGTTCATCTACTGAGCAGGTTATCACACAGACCATTGGGGCAATGAAACAGGTTATCAATCAGAATCAGGTTTTTGAATACACGATTGGGGTTACCAGCAAACTACCCAATGGCAATATGCAGGCAAAAATTACCTTTACTCGTATTGCCATAGATATGGAGACCCAGGGAATGAGCATGAAGTTCGATTCCGAGAAGAAGGATGATGGACCAGTTGCCAACCCCCAATTTCTGGTTTTCGGCGCTTTGATTAATAAAAGCGTAAGCGCCACGATTACTCCCTTAGGAAATATTGTTGAGGTTACTGGAATAGAGGAGTTACGTAAGCAGATGCTTTCCGAAACAGCAGGTCAAGCCCAGATTGAGCAAACCATTGGCGCAGCCATTAGTCAGGATGCAATAAAGCAGATGTTTGGCGGTGCGTTTATCAGCTACCCCGAAAAGGGTATTAAGGCAAAAAGCACTTGGACCGACAACCAAACCATCGAGAATCAGTTTACCCTAAATATTATAAACTCCTACTCCGTTTTATCGATGGATGCAAATGAGGTAAAGCTTTCGCTTTCGGCTACCATGTCCACCATTCCTGGAAACAAAAGCAATATGATGGGAATGCAGGTAACCTACAACCTTTTTGGCACAACCTCAGGTAATCTTACAATAAACCCCAAAACAGGGATGATTTCGGAGTCGTTTATGGAGCAGAGTATAAACGGGAATATTGCTGGTGATATGATGGGGCAAAAGATGGATATTCCCATGGTTATCACATCTAAAACAACTGTAAAGCAGGTTAAATAATTCATTCGATGAAGCACATTGGAAATGGAGTTTGGTAATTGCTGAACTCCATTTTTTTTGTACTTTACGGACTCTTTTATTGATAAGTTATGGCATACAACAGGGATACTAATAGGCGATTTATTCCCTTCGGGCTTAAGCTGCAGCTTATGTTCACCCGTTTTTCCAGCCTATTCGGTTTTTTGCTGATGGTTATATCTGTTCCACTACTTTATGTTATGTACATTGGTGCTAACCCTCAGAGTATTGGATCAAACCCACAATATGTGAATGGTATTATAACCGATATTGATGCCACAAATTCGAAGGTGAACAGGAAGAGGATTTTTGGATACGAGTACAAGTATACTACCCTTAACCTAAATGAATTTGAGGGCAAATCGTATTCCAGCAAAAGACGTTTAGTTATGGGAGATACTGTAAATGTAATTCATTCCATAAAGAAACCACATGTCTCAGTTATCGATGGGATGGACTCTGGACTGATTCCCACATGGACCCTTCTACCGTTCATGCCTGTTGCAATGGTAGGAATTGGCTTATTTTTATTTGGCATATGGCGTTCATTTATCGATCTGAAAGTGCTAGAGGTTGGAGTTATGGCTCAGGCCACACTAACCAGTCATAAAGCTACAGCGACTGAGATTTTAGGAAAGAAAGTGTACAAGCTTGCATTTAGCTTCGAGGCATCCGATGGAAAATCGTATCAAGCATATTGCAGAACCAGAAATCCTGAGTTTTTTAATATTGATTCTACCAGTGGATTACTGTTCGATCCGAGTAATCCAAATCGAAATATGCTACTAAATATGCTTCCCCCCAAATTTATCGAAGCGTTAAAATTGCTTAAGCAATAAAAAACTTGATACTATGCCCTACAATAGGTACTATAATCAGCGTGAAATACCCATTTGGGTTAGGCTTTTTCTGATATTTGGCAGGTTTGCCACAAATTTCGGTTTAATATTTATGGGCTTTGGGTTGTTGTTTATCATCCTGTTAAGTCCAGTAACTGGTATTGAAAAGTTAACAGATGAATCGCCCATAATTGTAGGTGTTGTAGATAGTGTTAATGCCACCAAAAGTTCTGTTAACGATTTGCGGGTTTACGCTTTCGATTTTTCATATACTATGCCCT
Organism: Tenuifilaceae bacterium; assembly: GCA_034003245.1. Classification (GTDB taxonomy): domain Bacteria; phylum Bacteroidota; class Bacteroidia; order Bacteroidales; family Tenuifilaceae; genus Perlabentimonas. The sequence goes on along the minus strand of JAVEYY010000007.1, from coordinate 43,134 downwards.
CGGGCGAGAATTTCAGGGGCAAATCGTTTAGCGAAACCCTGTACTTTGAACCCGGTGATACGGTTGAGGTTCAGTACTCCATTTCCGATCCCAGCATTTCACGCATTCGGGGAATGCGGTCGGGTGAAATTGGTATCTGGATTTCGCTGATATTCTTACCATTCGTTATTGCGGGTTTCATAATAGCGGCTATTGGAATCCGAAAATCGCATAAAATCATATACCTTCTTAGAGTAGGGGAAATAGCCCTGGCAAAGCTGGTGAAGAAGCAGGAAACATCGGCCATGGTGAACAACCAGATTGTTTATAAAATGCATTTCCAGTTTACCGCGAGCGATAAGCAGAAGTATACCACAATATGCAAAACCTACAAAACCTACTGGCTCGAGGACGATGAGCTGGAGCGGGTGGTTTATGATCCCAATAATCCACAGAATGCACTGATGCTCGACTCGCTATCGCGTAAGCTAAAGGGGTTTTTGGATAGGAATATACACTAGAATCGGGGTTGTGAGTGACGGGTGATCTCGTTAGCTTGGCAAAAAACGCCAATCTCCCGAGACAGGCAGGTGACGGGTGACTAGTGACAATCGTTGCTTAGACCCGATTGGGGGTTGCTAAAACCCGATTGAGGGTTGCTAAGACCCAATTTTGCGTTGCTAAGACCCGATTTTGCGTTGCTAAGACCCGATTGAGGGTTGCTAAGACCCGATTGGGCGTTGCTAAGACCCGATTGGAGGTTGCTAATACCCGATTGTGCGTTGCTTAGAGGCGATTGGGCATTACTAAGACCCGATTGAGCGATATTCTGTGCCTAAGGGCACAGCCCCGTGGGGACTATATCGGTAGAATAAGCAATTGATGATTAAATTATTGTCCCTTTTAGTCGGATAGTAATGATTAATTTATAAGCCGACTATTAATTGCTCTTTTCAAAGCAGGACAAACATCCTACGACTTGTTCAGCCAACAATTATTCCCTGCCTACTGGGTCACAACAGCTGATGGATAATACCGAGGATTAAAAGGTCGGATAGTCGAGTGTTTCATTTTCCAAATACCTTATAGGCTATTCCAACTTCAAGGTAATCGGCAATATTCCAATGGGTTTTTAGGGCGATATGTGCCCATAACCTTTGGGTGAACCTATAGCGTAGCGCAATGCGCTGGTAAACCCACTGATTGCTGATACTTCGGCTTAGGTTATGGTAGTAACCGCCAAAATTGAGTACGAGCGATGTTTTTTCGAGAATAAACTCCGTGCTGATTGCCGCTCCCAGCTTAGCTGTTTCCCAGTCCGAATCCCAATGAATATTGCTATTGTCAAGGATAAGCGAATTGGATTTATCGTACATAAAATCCAAGGAGACACCGACGCGGAAAAGCGGAGTTACAACTGGTATGCTGTATTCGAGCTGCGAGGAGGCAACCCAAAATCTTGGCCCACCAATACCCACGGCCTCCTTGCGTGATGTAGCTCCCGTAACCAGCAACCGACTCTTTTCCTGAGAATAGGCGTATTGTCCCTTTTTATTTAGATTAGGCTCCAACTTCTTGTATACTAACCCTAGCGAAACCAGCGTGTAGTTAAGCCCATAATTGGGCTTTTGTAGGCTTCCATTGGAGAAATGGATTAGATGCGCTCCTCCAGTTACCCAAGTGTTTTTGGCAACGCGAACACGAGCCAATAACCCCAAATCGATATAGGCGTTTATGTGGGTTGATATGGCCGAATTCTGATGGTTGGTTTGCGGGTTATAGACTTTTCTCATGTACCCAATACCAGCTCCAGCTCTAAAATCTATTTCAAAGCTGCTGCTTTGCTGGGTAATTGGAATCTCGATAAATGGGAAAAAACAATGCGCATACCCCAGAATCGATTGGCTTCCCAGATCCATTAGCTTGTAGGAGATTCCGTATTTAGGGTTGCAGTAAAAACTGTGCCATAATCTGGAGCCATCGCCACGGGTTGAGAGTGATAATTCGAGTGCTCGGGCAGGCGCCTCTTGAAGTATTTTCATCTCCTGATGATGGTACTGTAAATATCCCCAGTAGAGGTTAATTCCAGGTGAAATATCCCTATTAACCGAGTCGGGTGGGAGCGATGCCGAAATAGCGTTGCAGGTTGAGAACCAAAAAAGGATCAGTAAGCAGGTTGTCCTGTCCATTTATGTAACTAATAGGTTATGCGAAGGTAGCATTTTAGTGCATAAAAAAAGCAGCCACAGGGGCTGCTTAATTATTTGAGTAGTAAAATAAACCTATTGGAGGATTATCCTTCGGGTTTTTCGGTTACTATCGGTTTGGATTACCACAAAGTACACCCCCTTTCCAATGCCGTTGGGTTTTACCCAGCTAATGGTGTTCTCGCCGGGCATAAGGTTTCCCTTATGGATTGTGGAGATGTAGCGCCCGTTAACATCATAAACCTTTATATCTACCATCTCGCTTTTACTGTTGTTGATGGCGATATTCAGGTTGCTTGCGGCTGGATTAGGCCAAACATCAACCTTAAATGAGTTTCCATCTACCTCCATGGCGGGTGAGCTAACCACGTAATCCTTCCTATCGATATAAACCGAGGTGTAGATTCGGAACTCACCGGGCTGTAGCGTAAAGGTTTGGCTGGTAGATTGAATATTGATATCGCTTTGCGAGTAGTACTCGAACCACTGCCCGGTATTAGGGAATGTGAACGAGAGTCCCTTCTGGGTGACATCGAAATTGCCAACAATCACCACATCCATATCGGGATGCCGAAGGGTAATCCGTTTGCCTGCTTCAGCAACTGAGAGCGAAAAGTCGTTGGTGTTGAATACCGGGAATGCCTTTCGAAGCGCCAGGAGCTCTGCCCAATGGTTGTATAGGCTCCTTCGATTGGCATCGTCGTAGTAATCCCAGCGAACGGGTTTGCGACCAACCCGATCGTTATAGTTGATGGAGAAATCGTAAGCCAGCTCGCCAAATTGCCAGATCATCTTGGGGCCCGGAATGGTGAAGAAGAATGTTCCGGCAAGCTTAAGACGCTCGATGGCCACCTCAACGCTTTTAACATCGTATTCGGGATTAGTACTATTCCCATTATTGAGGTTTTTATACATCATACGTTCCTCGTCGTGACTTTCCATGTATCCAACCAGATGGGGAACTGTCCAGCCCCTTTGCTTATGCGATACGCGACTAAAGTTTGAGTTGGTAATCCAACCCATGCTGGCATCGCCATAGGCGCCCGTCATATTACCCCACACCATCATTCCCATACCCTCGCTGGCGCGATACTCTGCCAGCTCTTTCTCCTCGGGATTGGCGGTAAAATGCTCGAGAATTACGAAGGCATTGGGGTTTACGCTCCAGATATGGTCGGCATAATTCTTGAGAATTCCAATGCGTTGGGCATCGTAATCCCATCCTTCGCCTCCTGTTTGAAGATTGGTGAATCCCTTAGTAAAGTCGAACCTAAACCCATCGACCCTAAACTCGGTAAGCCAGAATTCATTTACTTTATTCATTAGTTCGATTGTATGGGCACTCTGGTGGTCGAAATCGTAGCCCCAGCACCAGGGATCGTGGGGGCAGGTTTGGTTGTACCAGGGATTATCGGCAGTAGGTTGACCCCAATCGCCTGCGCTGGCATCGAAGTACATCTGCACAAAGGGCGATTGGCCGTAGGAGTGGTTTTGTACCATATCGATGATCACGGCCATGCCGCGTTTATGGCACTCGTCGATATATTTCTTGTAGTTGTTTGTAGTGCCGTAGGCCTTATCGGTGGCAAAGTAGAAGCTAGGGTTATAGCCCCAGCTATCGTTCCCCTCGAACTCGTTAATGGGCATCAGTTCAATGGCGTTTACGCCAAGGGTTTCGAGGTAATCCAACTTGTCGAGAACCGACATAATGTAGTCGTCGTCAACAAAATCGCGGATATGTAGCTCGTAAATTATAAGTTCTCCCTTTGGCGGTGCGACAAAATTTTCGGTTTGCCACTGGTACTCCTCCTGCTCAATTTGGAATACCGATGCAGTTCCCTTGGTTTTACCCTCGGGATAGGGAATAAGGTTAGGGTAAGTGGTTTCGCTAATCCATTTATCGTTCCAGGGATCGCTGGTTTTATGGGTGTAAGGATCGGCCATTTTCACGGTTCCATCAATCCAATACTGGTAAATGTACTCTTTGGTGGGTTCTAAACCAGAAATAGTGATCCAGTAGTGAGTCCCATCGGGAGTGCGATTCATAAAGTAGGCCTCATCGAGCTGCCAGTCGCTAAAATCGCCAATGGCGAAGGCAAACTCTTTTTTTGCGGCAGGATCGTGAAGCACAAGGGTAACCGAATTTTCTCCGGTTATGTTTACCCCTGGGACTACTCCCTCGGGGAGTTCTGCAACCGGTGTATTTCCACGGACAAAAAAGTAAACTGAATCCACCACTTCGTTGGTTCCGTCGGAAGCAATAGCTTTAATCCACTGCAAACCGTAAGAGTCGATAGAATGAGTATAGCTTATGCTATTTGACGTTGATGTTGAAACTTCGGTGTTATTTACCGAGAGCGATAAGCTGGTTGAACTATTGGCCTGTACTGCAATGTTGAGGTTTGTCCCTAGACTGTAAAAGGGTTTATCCCTATCGGGAGAGTTAATCTTGACGGTTAATCCCTCCTTAACAACAGTAACAAATAGATCCTCAGTTTGGCGACTGTTATCGCCGGCCCGAAATACAAAGCAGAGTTCGGTTACAGTTTTGTTACTGGCAACACTGTAAAAATTAATAATTGAAGGAGTAAGGGTAAGCGTGTAAGTATCGGGTGCCACCCTAGTAAGCTTGGGTTGGGTAGTATTATTACCCCACGAGCCGATTACATTTTGCCATCGGCCTGTACCCTCAATGGTTACTCCTGTATGTGCATAAACATCTCCACCATAACCGGCCAGGTTGCGATCACCCTGATTGTAAATTGTGGCATTAAAGGTAATCACCACCTCGTCGGATGCAGTGGGTAGGGCAGGAGTAGTAGTTATTTGCCCATAGGAGATTATGGTATAGGTTAAGGCAATTATGAGGGTGAAAATCTTTTTCATGCGGTTGGTACTTTGGTTTGGAAAAAACAAGTAGAAATATAAAAAGGCTGCCCCAAACTTGGGGCAGCCTTCTATCAGACTATATTAGTTTTTGGTCATTGTAGCAACATTATTCCATGGATCGAGGGTAATGGTATAATTACCAGCCTCGGAAACCACGATATTATCGCCACCGGGAGTAAGAGCACCGAGTGCACCACCCAGGTTAACGTCCCATCCATCGTTAGCCCTAAACTTAAACTGGTTAGCAGTTAAATCAACAGTTACTGTGAATACATTGTTAACAGCATCCCAGCTCATATCGGTATCGTCGCTCCAGCCACCTGGAGTTGCATCACCAATTAGACCCCAGCGGTTAGCGCTGAATGTATACTCGTTGGGTACACTAAAGTCAAGAGTTATAGCGTAGTCATTAGCTTGACTGATGGATATATTATCTCCACCTGCAACAAGTTGGTTGCTGCCAGCTGGGCTCCCATAGTTGTAATCCCAGTTATCGTTGGCGCGGAACTTAAGTGCGTTGGCGGTCAAAGTATAGCCTCCGATCCACTTATCAAGGGTGGCGTTGTAAGTAAGAGCCGTTTGGGCACCCCATCCACCAGGAGTTGCATCGCCAATAATTCCCCAATTGGTAAGCAGTAAGGAGTAGGTCATATCGCTCAGGTTAGCCCTGATTCTGTAGTAACCATTTGCTGGTACTGGAATATTGCCGCCAGGATTGGTTAAACCGCCAGAGCCATCATCGCCAAAGGTGCTATTATCACCCCAGCTATGGTCAATGGTAAGCTTAATTCCACCTGCGGTTAAGTAAACGTAACCTTCGGCTAAACCTGCACTGGTTGCTGTAGAGATGATGAATTTTGCTGTTGGGCTATTGTTCCACCCGTTGTAATCGCCCACTACAAAGAACTTGGTGATATCGGCCAAAGTGGTGAACTGAATGTTCTCACCGTAGGCAGTTCCAGCGCTGTTAATGGCGTATGCTCTAACATGGTATGTGGTGAACAGGGTCAAATCTGTCATGTTAGTTACAAATTCACCCGTTCCATCAACTGCATCAATAATCCTGGTGTCAGCAGTTGTTGGATCAGCAGTTAAGCCATAAACAATACCGCGCTCGGTAACATCGGCACCCCCATCGTAGGTAACATCGCCGCCAGTAATGGCCGACGTTTTGGTGATATTTGTTACTGCTGCTGTAGTTACTTTAGGCAGATCGACAAGCGTTGTAAAGGCTACAACAGGGCCATAACCAGTACCTGCGCTATTGGTTGCGTATGCGCGTACAAAGTACTGCGTATTGCCCAATAGGTTGGCTAAGTCACTTGTGAATTCACCAACGTCATCGCCATCAACAGTTTTGCTGTCGGCAATTGTTGGATTATCGTGAGTTGCAAAGCAAATACCACGAGCTGTAACATTGGCACCACCATGGTTGGTTACATTACCACCACTCTTTGCTGAATTACCAGTTATTTCGGTTATAGCAGTGGTATTCAGTGTAGGAACAACAGGAAGAGTTGTGAATGACATTTCTTCGCCATAAATAGTACCATTTGCGCCCACTGCATAAGCGCGAGCATAGTAGGTAGTGGCGTAGTTCAGGCCTGTAAGCTCAACAGCAAACGTAGCACCTGTGGCTTCATCGTCAGCAAAGATCACTTTGTTATCGCTAGTGGTAGGTTCGGGCTGCGTGTTATAGCAAACACCCCTTTCGGTAAAACCGCTTCCCTGAGCAATTACAAAACCTGTAACCGTTGCCGATTCAGAAGTAACGTTTTGTACCTGCGATGTAGACAGTTTAGGGTCCAGTTTTACATCCGACGACTCCTCGGTGCAAGCAAACATAAATACGCTTGCAGTTAGCAGAAGTCCTAAAATTCTATGAATGGATTTAACTTTCATAAAGTTTATTTTTTTCTGTTTTATATTTACTTAATTCTTAGTAACAGTGCATTTACCTGTATTGCCATTGATGGTAAGAGTAATGGTATAGTTACCAGCAGTAGCAATGGGGATATTTGGACCTTCAAGAGTCAAGTTATCGAGGGTATTACCACCAAGGTTCCATGCCCAACCGTCATTCTTCCTGAATTTAATCTCTCCAACAATCAGATCAACGGTAATTGACCATACACCTGTTTTTACGTCGTAATCCATCTTTTGGTCAGGCGAATCCCATCCATTTGGAGTTGCCGATCCAACAAGACCTATCATGTAGGCTTCGGTGGAGTAGGTTAAGGCATTAACATCGGCAGTAAGAATATGCCATCCGCTTTCGTCAACGCTAATTCCGGTACCATCCACTTCAAGTGTACCTGCAGCAGCAGCTTTACCGTATGCAGTTTGGCTATCAGGATCAAGCAGTGTAAATGCGTTATCCTTGTTAAGTTTAACATATCCAGAGTAAACGCCATCACCCAGAGCCGATTCAATTTTCTGATCAATTCCTGAATCAATCAGGTCGAGACGAGGTAAACCGTAAGGGTTTACATCAGCAGTAACTGATTCGGAGATATACTCGAAAGTGTTGCTACCTGTACCAGGAGCACCTGTACCAGCGTCAACAACTAGAATAGCCCTAATCCTAAAATCGGCCGAAGATACTTGATCTGCCTCAAAGGATTTAAGGAGTAGAGAGTTAAGTGCGCTTACCTGAAACTTTATGGTGTCAACAGTAGTGCCACTATAAAGTGTAATGGCATTGGCAAATTCGGTTCCTGCTGCTGCAGCCTCAAGGAAATAGGTAGCCGAAGAGGCAAAACCTGGATCAACCGCAGTTCCAGTAATGGTAATGGTTTGCGTTGCGTTAGAACGCTGTAGGATAAAACTCTCCGGCATGGATACAATGGCCGGGGGTGTGGGATCGCTGTCCATTACTATTCTTATCTCGTCCTTTTCGCAGCCGGCAAAAAAGGCAAGTAAGCCCACAATACCCATATATGTTAATATTCTTCTTTTCATTGTTGTGCAGTTTTAATATTTGTACTAGTTGTATTGAGGGTTCTGCTCAATGAATGGATTGGTCGATACCTCTGTGGCAGGCAATGGGAATACATTGCGGTACGATGGAGTGCTAATTCCTCCAATTACGCCACCTTTCCATGTCCATGTGTACGTACCATCTGTGAATTGGCCAAAGCGAACCAGGTCAGTACGACGATGAGCCTCGTAGTAGAATTCACGTGCTCTTTCATCGAGGATATCCTTAGCGGTAAGGGTTGCAAGATGGTTTTGGGGATTTGCTCCAAAATCACCAGCTTCGTAACCGCGATCCCTAATGTAGTTTACATCATTTATAGCAGTAGGATCACTCAAACGGAATTTTGCCTCGGCTCTCATTAGGTACGCATCGGCCAAACGGAACACGGGAAAATCGGTGCAAGCATATGCTGGGCTATAATTTGTAGGTTGTGAACCATCGCTGTTTAGCGCAGTGAATTTGTACACACCGATTCCATAGTCACCACTTGATGATGGACTTGGAATATTTACATCCTTCTTAACCTTTAACATAATACGCTTGTCGCCTGACTGTTGGAATAATGGGTCAGTTGTCCAAGGAATTGGATTATTGCCGTAAATAGCAATGGTGTCGCCTAAAACTGTTTGTACAAACTCCTTGCGAGCACGGTTACCGTTCCAGTTGGTGTTAGAGGTTAACCCGTGAAAATCCTCAGCGCGGATAAACTCAGCATCGCTACTCGACATGATAATAAACGATGTTCCTACCCAGCCCTGTGTGTATATTCCATCCTGTTCCCAAGCTAGAATCATTTCGGGGTTTACAGGGTAGTTGTTATCGGCGCTAAAGTTTTGACGGTACTTTGGTGCTAGGGTATATGGGCTGTGATTAATTACGCTATCGGCGTAAACTTTAGCCTCTTCCCAGTAAGGAGTTCCAGTAAAAACTTGGCCGTTTAGGTAAGTTCTGGCAAGTAGCATCCATGCAGCAGCACGGTTAGCTTGCTGCGATGGTCCTCCCGGCTCGGCTAGAATTGGAGCAATAGCTTTTAGCTCCGATACAATATAGTTGAAAAGCATAGGCCTGGCCACATTGATATCGGGATCGAGCTGCTTGAGGTAGAATTTTCCTACGCCATCCTCTTCGGTAGTGAATGGAGGGTTGCCGAATAGATCCATTAGGTAGTAGTAGGCTAAAGCCCTAAGAAAACGAGCCTCAGCAACGTATTGCTGTACATCGGGATCGGCATTGTTCTTTGCAAATCGGATAAAATCGTTAGCATAGGTTACCGAAAGAACCAAACGCTGATAAAGTGCAGTAAGGAAGGGGTTCTGTGCACTCCAGGTTTGTGTATTCAAATCGGCAATACCCACATCGCCCCAGGCGCAAATAGCTCCATCAGTAGTAATTTCCTGAAGGTTCCAGAGTGCACGGGTTGTTGTAAAGAAGTTCTCATCGGAGGCGCTAATATCTGCTCCACCACCAGTTACATTTCCCTGTCCAGCGATGATAAAACTGGCATAGATTTTACCAAGTACCTGCTTCATGTACACGGGATCATCGCTTAGGTTGCCGGCAAGGATCGTGTTGGGATCCTTAGGCTTAACATCCAAATCGCTCAAGCACGAGGTTACCGTAAGTGCCGACAGGATAACTCCAAGTATTATTGTTATTCTTTTCATATTATCAGTTGTTTTTTATTATTCCTAGAAAGTGAAGTTAAGACCTAGCAGGAATGTGCGGGGTCTGGGGTAGAAACTGTTGTCGATACCACCGTCAACCTCGGGATCCATTCCCTTGTACTTGGTGATGGTGAGTGCATTCTGCACGGAGAAGCTTAGGCGAAGATCAAACGTATTCATAAGCTGTTTGAAGTTGTAACCTGCAGCAATGTAATCAACTTTTAGGAACGATGCGTTCTCAACAAAGTAGTCGCTGGTAAACTGACGCTTCACAAAGCGGGTATCGCTTAGCTGAGTAGTAAAGTTCTTCCAGTAACCAATCTGCTGCATTTGGTCGTACGATGCACCAGCTGCAACACCATTGTAAACATAATTGCCAATGCTTGCACGCGACGATGCAGAAACATCAAAATTCTTGTAGCTGTAACGGAAGTTAAAGCCCATAATATAGTCAGGGTTAGCATTCTTGTAGATGTACTTATCGGCATCGTCACCACTAACTATACCACCTTCGCCCGAAAGATCAGCATATAAACCCTCAATGGGGAAACCATTGGTGTAGTAAATCTGCTGGTTTAGGAAGAATGAGTATGCTGGGTAACCAACACGTGTAATCTGCTTGTATGCAGTGAATGCATCACCACCCGAAGGAATACCAATGAAATTGGGATCGTCGCTCATTAGCAGCTTGGTGATCTTATTCTCGTTGTAGGTAAAGTTAAAACCTAAGGTCAGGTTCATATCCTTTTGTGAGATGGGGATAAGGTTAAGCCCAATCTCAACCCCTTGATTCTCAAGACTACCTACGTTTGTGAGAAGTGTGTTAGAGAAGTTGCTACCACTTGGAATATTAATGGTGTTTAACAAATCCTCAGTAACCCTTTTGTATACATCAATCGAACCGCTAACCCTGTTGTTAAAGAATCCAAAGTCGAGTCCAATGTTTTGGGTGGTTGTCTCTTCCCATTTAATGTCGGGATCGTACGCGTTTGGCCTTAGTGTTGGGAGGAATACTCCACCAATTGGATAATACGAACCTTCTGCTGAAGCGATGTATTGAGCTTGAGCGGGATAGTTGTTACCTATATCCTGTTGACCTGTGATACCCCAGCTGGCGCGAAGTTTTAGATCAGATAATACCTCAACACCTTGTAAGAATGATTCCTCGTTTATTCTCCAGGCAAAGGCTACTGATGGGAAAAGACCCCAACGGTTACCCTCGGCAAAGCGCGATGAACCATCATTTCTTATGGTAGCTGTAATCAGATAACGATCTTTTATAGTGAAGTTAACGCGTCCAAACACGGAGATTAGAATATTCTCGTTAATAAACGATGAGCTATCCGATTTTTGGTAGGGGTGTGTTTCATCAACAATACCGCGAGTGTAGCTTTTACCTTCACGCTCAAAGTGCTGATATGAGTATCCTGCCACAGCGTCTAAACGGCTGTCGATGCTGGTTAAATCCTTATTGTAGTTTAAGTAGAAATCCAAAAGTTTGTTAGAATTCTTAGCGCTGTAATCGGTAAGTTTCCCCCAATCAAGTGGCGCAATTAGGGTTGATGGCGAAGTGGTTGGACGATTATTGTGACCTTCGCTTTCGGTTAAATCGGCTGCCAAATTTAGGTTGGCACTAAGTCCATCAACGAAAGGAAGTTTATAATCGAGCTGAATATTTCCAATAAACCGGTTAACCACCGACTTGTTATCGGCTGCCATTAGCTGCTCAACTGGGTTTGGAGTTCCTAGGTTTGCACCGTAGTTTTCCCACTGGAAGTATCCATCGGAAGCAGTGTTGCCATCAAAAATAGGTTGAGTTGGATCCATATTAATAGCAGAACCTAAAGCACCATGATCGCCAAAGTTATGGTTTGTGGTCATCCCCTTGGCATTCAAATTAACCTTAAGTGCATTCTTTAAGAACGAAGGGCTTAGATTAACCGCCCCTGTCATACGCTCCATACCTGTGTTCTTCATAATACCATCCTGGTTGGTGTATCCTACCGAAACTTGGTATGGAAGAACTTTATATGCACCATTTAGGCTCAGGTTGTGATCCTGAGTAAAGGCATTTCTAAAGAGTTCACTTTGCCAGTTTGTGTTGGCTGAACCCAGAAGATTTAGATTTGATAGGCCAAAAAGATCGCGATGTTCGTAAGCTATCTCTCTAAGTTGGTCGCCCGAGTATACGTCCATCAGCTTAATAGCCGAAGCAACCGATGTGTTAACGCTGTAGTTAACCTTAAGGGGAGCACCTTCTCTACCTTTTTTGGTAGTGATAATAATAACCCCGTTCGAGGCACGTGAACCGTAAATGGCTGTAGAAGAAGCATCTTTAAGTACGGTTACCGATTCAATATCGTTGGGGTTAACAATGGATAGGAAGTTTGAACTTCCTGATACGTTGGCGTTGTCAAGTGGAACACCATCTACTATAATAAGGGGATCGTTTGACGCGTACAACGACGACCCACCCCTAACGCGAATCTTAGCTCCCGAACCTGGGGCACCGCTGTTGGTTGTAATAACCACACCAGCCGATTTACCAATCAGAAGTTCTTGAGGTGTTGTAATAGAACCTTGGTTAAAGTCCTTAGAACTAACAGTGGTAACCGAACCGGTAAGGTCGTTCTTTTTTACCTGACCATAACCAATTACCACAATCTCATCAAGGGTTTCAACTGCTTGAACAAGCGAAACGTTAATGTTTGATCGGCCATTAACAGCTTCTTCCAATGTTTCGTAACCAATATACGAGAATACCAGCGTTGCGGTAGGCTCCACATTAATGGAGTAGCTACCAAACCCGTCGGTAGTGGTACCCAGGTTGGTTCCCTTAACTACCACAGTAACACCAATTAGTGGTGATCCGTCTAGGGCATCGGTTACTTTACCCGTTACGTTTTGTGCTTGCGCCCATGCCATATGTTGGGAAAACGCAAGCAGCAAGAAAAGCGTAACACTTTTAAAAACAGTAGTTTTCTGCTTCATATTAGATTTAGTTAAATTTGTTGATTAAAATAAAAGTTAGCTACTTTTTTTATTCCAAATTCTGCATCAATTTAGCTTTAATTTAACATAAGGTCAATGATATTTCACTAACAGTAACCCGTTTTAACCGCAATCGTTATCACAAACGAATGCGCAAACGTTTGTAATTTGAACGTGTGTTTAACGGTTTGGATTTTGCTCGTTTTTTGATCCTATACATCTATAATATTTGCTAGAGTAACACATAATACCTATATTTGGTTTGCTAATATTCGCAAACAACATCAATCCCTGAGAGGTCATGAAATCACCCAATGTTACCATAAAGGATATTGCTAAGCTGCTAAGCATTAGCCCTTCAACAGTATCACGCGCTCTTAAGGATCACCCCGATATTAGTCAGGCAACAAAGGATCAGGTGAACAAGCTGGCCGCTGAGATGAATTATAGACCAAATCCTATTGCGTTAAGTTTAAGGAATAGGAAAAGTAATGTTATTGGCGTTGTGATCCCTGAAATTGTACACTACTTTTTTTCCTCAGTCATAAGCGGAATCGAAAAGGTGGCTAACGAGCATGGCTACAGCGTAATTGTAAGCCAGTCGGGTGAGGTTTTTGCCAAGGAGGTGGAGGTTTGCGAAACCTTTAGGCATAGCATTATCGATGGCATATTAATATCGGTATCGAAGCAGACTGAAGATTTTGCACATCTGCAACAACTCGACGACGATGGTATTCCCGTGGTTTTTTTCGATAGGGTTATTGAGGGGTTTAATGCCGATAGGGTGCTGATAAATGATTACGAAGGAGCATTTCAGGCTACGCAGTACCTTATTGTTGAGGGACGTAGACGGATTGTCCACTTCTCGGGTCCGCAGAAACGGCTAATTGGAAGCAACAGGCTAAAGGGGTATCTTGAGGCGCATCGGAAGAATGGCGTGGTGATCGACGAATCCCTTATTATTAATTGCGATACATTTGAGAAGGCCCTTGTTGAAACGCAGAAATTAGTAGATAGTGGGATTAAGTTTGATGCTATCTTCACCGTAAATGATTTTACAGCTGCAGGCGTTGTTAAGGTTCTACGTAAAAATGGCATTAGAATCCCCGAGGATGTTTCAATTGTTGGCTTTGGCAACGATTATATGGCCGAGATGATAGAACCCACCCTTACTACAGTTTCGCAACCCGGGTTTACCATGGGCGAAAAAGCCATGGAGATGCTCATCACAAGAATTAACAGCGAAAAGAATGTGGAGCAAAGAACCGAAATATTGCCTACTTCTATTATAGTGCGCAGAACCACAAGGAGCCGCTAGCGAAAAAAAAATAATATTTTTTTTGGTTTCTCGTAATCGTTTGAAATGGTGCATGCCTTACTAAAGGGCTTACTGCAAGACTATTCTAAGCCACATAATATTTGCAAAGCACCATTTTTAGCTTTATATTTGACCAGCTACATTTTTTTATCCCACCTTCTTTCCAGTTCCTGGAAGCTTTTTTTCTATTGGATTTATCATAACTAATAATAATAATCGTGATGACTAAACGACCCCGTTTATCATTTTGGCAGATATGGAATATGAGCTTTGGATTCCTGGGTATCCAGTTTGGATACGCTCTGCAAAACGCCAACGTAAGTCGGATTTTCGAGACCCTTGGCGCAAATATCGATGCAATTCCCATCCTGTGGATTGCAGCACCGGTAACAGGTCTGATCATACAACCCATCATCGGCCATATGAGCGACAACACTTGGGGTCGGTTGGGAAGACGTAGACCATTCTTTTTGGTTGGTGCCATTTTAGCTTCAGCCGCGTTAATTTTTATGCCAAATTCACCCGTTCTATGGGTTGCTGCTGGTATGCTATGGATTCTCGATGCATCTATAAACGTGTCGATGGAACCCTTCAGGGCGTTTGTGGGCGATATGCTGCCCAGCGAGCAGCGGACTAAAGGATTCGCCATGCAAAGTTTCTTTATTGGTACTGGTGCCGTTATAGCATCTGCATTACCCTACATCCTTACCGAATGGGTTGGTGTGGCCAATACGGCACCCGAAGGACAAATTCCTCCATCGGTAAAATGGTCGTTTTACCTGGGTGCCATAGCCTTTTTTGGGGCAGTAATTCTAACTATTATTAAAACTAAGGAGTATTCTCCCGAGGAGTTAAAGGCTTTTGAGGAGGCCGAGCAGGCTGAGGTTAAACAAATAACTGGTTTGGAATCAATTGTACAGCACCAGGAGATATCTGGAAAATTCTTCCTTAAGCAGAGTTTTATTTGGATTGCCCTGGGTGTAGTTCTTTCGCTTGGCGTGTTGTACTTTACCCTCGATCCCAAGCTGTACATAGTTACTATTGGAATTGTAGCCTTTGGTTTAATTCAGCTACTTGTTGGGTTACTTAAGAATGCAGGAAAAAATGAGGGAGGATTGGTTGTTGTAATTAACGACCTGTTCAATATGCCTAAAACCATGGCGCAGCTGGCCGTGGTTCAGTTTTTCAGCTGGTTTGCCCTTTTTGCCATGTGGATATACACCACTGCTGGTGTTACAAGTCATATTTATGATATGAAAATTTCGCAGGGTGAGCTTAACCAGCTTAAAATGGAGCAGCAAAGGTTGTTGGCACAATCCGATTCGGTTGAGACTGGTTTTAGATTTACAGTTTTAGATGAGGAGATTCAGAAAATTGAAAAACATTTTGCCAAGGGAAAAGCTGAGGTTGCCGTTCCGCTCCGTCTAGTAAATTTATTCCTTAGAGAGGGAGGAGAATCAGAAACAACCAAGGAGATTCATTATCAAAATGCTTATCAAATCGACGAATCGCTTTTCAATAGATTTAAGGTGATTGTTAAGGAGTACAATACAGGTGCAAACTGGGTGGGTATTTGTTTTGCCACCTACAACGGTTTTGCTGCCGTTATGGCATTCCTACTGGTGATTATTGCCAAGTACACCAGCCGTAAAATTACCCACGCAATATCGCTGGTAGCAGGTGGAATTGGATTAATATCAATCTTTTTTGTTACCAATCCAACCATGCTCCTTGTTTCGATGCTGGGGGTTGGCCTTGCGTGGGCAAGTATTCTGTCGATGCCATATGCAATTTTGGCCGGTTCGTTACCCTCAAACAAAATGGGAACCTACATGGGGATTTTCAACTTCTTCATTGTAATTCCCCAAATCCTGGCTGCCAGTATTCTCGGTTTCTTTGTGGGAACTGTATTTGGTGGTGAGGCAATTTACTCACTAATCCTTGGTGGCGCTTCAATGATTTTTGCTGCGCTTATGGTATTTTTTGTTACCGATAGGGACGATGTGGTTGCACACAAATAGTTTTAACATCTCGCACAAATCGTTAACAAACCCAAAAAACAAAATTTTTCAAGTTCAGTTTGGTCAATTTTCATATAAATGGTTTTAACGTTTGTGTGTTGTAAATGAAATATTAAACAGTAAAATATGAATCCATACCTAAAGCACGACGAGTGGTGCATTATTGAAGAGGGGTTTATACCAGAGAATACGCGTGCGTCTGAAAGCCTATTTAGTATAGGCAATGGTGCAATGGGTCAACGTGCTAACTTTGAGGAGAAGTACAGCGGAGCTACCCTTCAGGGTAGCTATGTTGCCGGAGTTTACTATCCTGATAAAACCCGTGTGGGATGGTGGAAAAACGGCTACCCCGAGTACTTTGCCAAGGTTATTAACTCAACCAACTGGATTGGAATTGATGTTGATATCAATGGCGAATCTCTCGATTTGGCAAAATGCTCTGTTGATGAATTCCGCCGCGTATTAAATATGAAGGAGGGATACCTGGAGCGAACCTTTATCTGCGAAATGCCTTCGGGCCTTAAAGTTGCAGTGTCGGCAAATCGCTTTGTTAGTATTGTTTCTCCTGAGCTGGGCGCCATTAGGTACTCAATTAAGCCTCTTACAGGTAAAGCAACTATTAGCATCAAACCATATCTTGATGGTGATGTGCGGAACGAAGACTCCAACTACGGCGAAAAATTTTGGGAAGAGATAGAGCGGTATGCCTCCGACAATGAGGCTTACCTGGTATCAAAAACCAAAAAACTCGATTTTCACGTTGGGCACGCCATGCGTTACAACGTTTATGTTGATGACAAGCGCTGCGAAATCCATCCCTTTGTAATTGATAAGGATCTATTTGTGGGATCGGGTGTAAAAATCGAAGTGGAGTCGGGGAGTGAGCTTACTGTTTATAAGTATGCCGCAGTAATTTCCAGCTTAAATCACGATAAAGGTACGTTCCCAAAAGTACTAAAGGGATTGCTAAATGCTGCAACAGCAAAGGGTTTTGATGCTATGCTATTGGAACAGGCAGGGGCCTGGGCCGATGTGTGGGCACATAGCGATATCACCATAGAGGGTGATGTGGCGGCTCAGCAGGCAATCCGCTTCAATATCTTCCAGCTTAGCCAAACTTATACAGGTAAAGACGAACGGTTGAACATTGGCCCCAAAGGCTTTACTGGTGAGAAGTATGGCGGATCCACCTACTGGGATACCGAGGCTTACTGCCTGCCCTTTTACATGATTACGCATGGTCAGAAAGTTGCCCGCCAACTGCTTCTATACAGATACAAGCAGCTGGATAAAGCCATTGAGAATGCCCAAAAGCTTGGCTTTACTAATGGTGCAGCGTTGTTCCCCATGGTAACCATGAACGGCGAGGAGTGCCACAACGAGTGGGAAATCACTTTTGAGGAGATACACCGCAACGGAGCTATCGCCTTTGCAGTTTACAACTATGTTCGTTATACTGGCGATAAGGGATATTTAGCCAACTTTGGACTGGAACTACTAGTTGCTATTGCGCGTTTCTGGGCGCAAAGGGTAAACTTCTCGCACGAGAAGGGTAAGTACGTGATGCTAGGTGTTACTGGCCCCAACGAGTATGAGAATAACGTGAACAACAACTGGTATACCAACCTCATAGCCTCGTGGTGTATGGAGTATGCCGATGAGGCGGCCAGCTACGTTAAACAAACTGAGCCCGATAAGTATAATGCTTTGATCAAGAAGATATCGTTCGATGAGTCGAAGGAGTTAGCAAAATGGAGAGATATTCGAGAGAAAATGTTTTACCCTGTTGATGAGAAATTGGGAGTATTCCTGCAACAGGAAGGCTATATGGATAAGGAACAAATTCTTGTTAAGGATCTTGATCCTAAGCAAAGGCCAATTAATCAGAAGTGGAGCTGGGATCGTATTCTACGCTCATGTTTTATTAAGCAGGCCGATGTGCTTCAGGGGCTTTATTTCTTAGAGGATAGATTCGAAATCGAGACAATCCGTCGCAATTTCGAGTTTTATGAGGCACGCACAGTGCACGAGTCATCATTATCACCCTGTGTTCACTCGGTTCAAGCCGCGCTAATTGGCGATATCAAAAAGGCATACGAGCTCTATCTGCGTACATCGCGCCTCGACCTCGATGACTATAACCACGAGGTGAAGGAGGGTCTCCATATTACCAGTATGGCTGGAACATGGATCTCCATTGTCGAAGGTTTTGGAGGAATGCGCTTAAGAAATAATATGCTTGTATTTAACCCATTAATTCCTGAACAGTGGAAATCGTACAGTTTCAAGGTTTGGTTTAGGGATAACGTGTTAAAGGTGAACGTGAATGGTAGCGCAATTACCATAACCAACGAGGAGGGACCATCGCTCTCGGTTAAGGTTTTTGGAGTAGATCATCCTATTCCCGCAAGTTCGCAAACCATTATTAGCAAGTAGTTTTACAGATAGATAGGAATTAAGAGATTCTCAACGCGTTGAGAATCTCTTAATCTTATGTAAATTTGAGGTGAATTTCAACTTACCCCATCAGTATGGACCATATCTATGTATTTATTACGTTGATAGTAGTTCTAGGCCTATTTGTCTGGGGTAAGATAAGGCACGATTTTGTGGCTCTTATTGCTCTTTTTGTGCTGGTTGTCCTTGGTTTAATCCCTCCCGAAAAGGCGTTTCTTGGTTTTGGCCACCCTGCTGTTATCACAGTTGCGGCAGTTCTCATTATTGGAAGTGCGCTCGAACATTCAGGATTAATTGATATTTTAGGAAAGTGGGTTTCGAAATTAGGAAATAATCATACCCTCCAAATACTTACCCTTTCTCTGGTTGTGGGGGTGGCATCGGCATTTATGAACAATGTGGGAGCTCTCGCAATCCTTATGCCCGTTGCCATTAATCTCGCCAAAAAAAGTGGTTACTCACCATCCCATCTGCTTATGCCCATTGCATTTGCCTCGTTGCTGGGAGGAATGACCACTTTGATAGGTACCCCACCTAACATAATAATTGCTTCGTTCCGCGCTCAAGAAATGGGCGAGCCTTTTGGCATGTTCGATTTTGTTCCCGTGGGATTTGGGGTGATGCTTGTTGGTATCCTTTTTATAGCCCTAGTTGGTTGGCGGCTAATACCCAAACGAAAATCGCAGAAGTCGGAGCTGGAATCTTTCAGAATTGAGGATTATATAACCGAAGTTTTGGTTACGCCAAACTCCAAAGTCATTAACAAGCCTTTGGCTGAGTTAGCAAAGCTGTCTAAAGCCGATTTTCAGATTTTAGGGTTAGTTAGACAGAATAAGCGTATTCATGCTCCCGACGAGAACGAAGTGCTCTTAGATGGAGATATTATAATAATTGAAAGCGATACTCAAGCCCTAAAGGGCTTTATATATGATACCGATCTGAAGCTCGTTGGCGATAAGAAGTTTCGTATTGATGCAGTTGGCTCTAAGAATATCGCCATTAGGGAAGCAGTTGTATTGGCCGATTCGCCTCTTGTGGGGAGAACCACTGCTGGAATGAAGATGCGCAGCCGTTTTGGGGTTAACCTTTTGGCTGTGTCGCGACGCGAAGAAAAGATTCACCACCGACTCGATCGGGTAGTATTTCTAAATGGTGATGTGCTAATGCTGCAGGGCCGCGAGCATATGATTGCTGAAACCATTGTGACTATGGGATGCCTTCCGTTGGCGCGAAAGGGCTTAAGAATAGGATATGAGCGAAAGATTGCATTGAGCCTTGGAATATTTGTTGTTTCTGTGCTGCTTATAATCGCTGGGTTGTTACCTGTGCATATTGCATTCCCAATGGCTGCTGCTGGCATGGTGTTATCGGGGGTTTTACCCGTTAAGAAAATGTACACCAGCATCGATTGGCCTGTGATTGTGCTTTTGGGAGCAATGCTCCCTGTGGGTACTGCTCTCGAAACCTCGGGAGGGGCATCGATTATTGCTCAGCAAATACTGGGAATTTCAGGTGTAATACCAATTTGGGCAACACTTTCTATTCTTTTGGTATCAACAATGCTTCTATCAAATGTGATTAATAATGCTGCCACGGTGGTGCTTATGGCCCCAATTGGTATCGGTATTGCAAAGGGCATGGAGTATTCTGTCGATCCTTTTCTAATGATAATTGCCATTGGTGCATCGGCTGCTTTTCTAACACCCATTGGGCACCAGTCCAATACTTTGGTAATGGGGCCAGGTGGTTATAAGTTTAGCGACTTTTTATACATGGGCATTCCCATTTCTATAATTACGGCAGCCATTGCTATACCACTAATAATAATTTTTTGGCCGTTGTAACCTAAATTTGGTTAAGTAATGAGTAAACAGTTCAAACTTTTTGGTCAGCTATTTAATCCTAAGGAGGAGATTATCCTGAGGGATTACCTGGCCCTTGAACGTACTAAGCTGGCCAATGAGCGAACCCTGTTGGCCTACTCTCGCACATCGGTGTATATGCTGCTTGGTGGAATCGCATTTCTGCAGCTGCAGGATTTCAAGGGAATTCGATGGATTGGTTTTTTAACCCTAGGACTAAGTGTGGTTTTAGCCCTTTTTGGGGTGATTCGATTCCTGCGCATTCGTTATCGCCTTACACAGTACTACAAAAGAACATTTGACACAAACAATAAAATCCAAGTAACTGAGTAAATATCAACTTAACATTTTAACACTATGAAAAGATTCCCTGCTGGTGTTCTCACCGGAAAACAAGTACAAGAGGTTTTTGCTGTTGCCAAAGCCGAGGGTTGGGCAATTCCAGCTGTAAACGTAACTGGAACCGACACCATTAACGCAGTGCTCGAAACTGCCCGTGAGGTAGGATCACCTGTTATAATTCAGTTCTCCAATGGGGGCGGTTCTTTCTATGCAGGCAAAGGCCTGTCGAACGATGGACAAAAATCGGCTATCCTGGGAGCAATCTCAGGTGCAAAGCATGTTCATCTATTGGCCGAAGCATATGGTGTGCCCGTTATCATGCATACCGATCACGCCGCTAAAAAACTTCTTCCCTGGATCGATGGCCTGCTCGATGCTGGCGAAAAGCATTTTAAGGAGACCGGAAAACCACTTTACAGCTCGCATATGCTCGATCTTTCCGAGGAATCGCTTGAAGAAAATATCGAAATTTCGGCAAAGTACCTTGAGCGCATGGCCAAAATTGGCATGACTCTCGAGATTGAGCTGGGCGTAACCGGTGGCGAGGAGGATGGTGTTGATAACACCAATGTCGATAGTTCGAAGCTGTACACCCAACCCGAGGAGGTTGCCTATGCTTACGAGCATCTATCCAAGGTTAGTCCTAACTTTACCATTGCCGCATCGTTTGGAAACGTACACGGCGTATACAAACCCGGAAATGTGGTGCTTAGTCCAAAAATTTTGAAGGACTCGCAGGTTTTTATCCAAAAGAAGTTTGGCACTGAGGCTAAGCCTGTAAACTTTGTTTTCCATGGTGGTAGCGGATCGGAGAAGGAGAAGATTGAGGAGGCTATTGGCTACGGTGTTATCAAGATGAACCTCGACACCGACTTGCAGTGGGCATTCTGGGATGGAATCCGTCAGTACTCGGCCGATAAGTTCAACTACCTACAAGGTCAGATTGGCAACCCCGAGGGCGACGATAAACCCAACAAGAAATACTACGATCCCCGCGTTTGGTTGCGCAAAGGTGAGGAGAGCATTATTAAGCGGTTAAAAATCTCCTTCGAGGATCTTAACTGTATAGGAAGAGGTTAATATACTTAGCGCAGCCTACACCTGTTTTGCTGGAGTAGGCTGCGTTTTTATTTCAATTTGATATGAGGAGAATTGGTTTTCTGCTATTTTTTACGCTCCTGGGCGTTTCGCTGTTTTCGCAAACCCTAAATAGGGTTGAGCCGCCCAGCTGGTGGGTAGGAATGAGTAATCATGAGTTACAGCTAATGGTTCACGGAACAAATATTTCCAGTGCCGATGTTGAATTAAACTACCCAGGAGTAAGACTTATGAGCGTTGTGAGGGTGGAAAATCCAAACTATCTTTTTATCAATTTGATAGTTGAGGAGGTTACCAAGCCGGGTAAGTTTGATATCTCCTTTAGGTTTTCGAAGAAAAACGTTCTAAAGTATACCTTCGAACTCTTTGTGCGCGAGCAAGGGTCTGCTAATCGAAAGGGGTTCGATGCTTCGGATGTGATTTATCTACTGTACCCCGATCGATTTGCCAATGGTGATAGCACCAACGATCAGGTTCAGGGTATGCGCGATGAGCATAATCGATTGGATCCATACGCCAGACATGGGGGCGATATTCAGGGGATAATCAGTAATCTCGATTACTTTAAAAAGTTGGGCGTTACCACGCTCTGGCTAAATCCGGTACTCGAGAACGATCAAGTTTCGCAGTCGTATCACGGATATGCAATTACCGATTTCTACAGGGTCGATCGCCGAATGGGAACCAATGAGCAGTACCGTAAGCTGGTAAAATCGGCCCATCAACAGGGGGTGAATGTAATTAAGGATTTGATCTTTAACCATTGTGGCGATATGCACTGGTGGATGGGCGATTTGCCCATGACCGATTGGATAAATCGGTGGCCAGAGCACACGAAGTCGAACTATCGGCAATCGGCAGCATTTGATCCGCACGCCTCGCTGCGCGATGAAAAGCTGATGACCAATGGCTGGTTTGCTCGCCAAATGCCCGATCTGAATCAACAGAACCCGTTTGTGGCCAAATATCTTACGCAGAATACCATTTGGTGGATTGAGTACGCTGGCTTAAATGGTTTTAGGATGGATACTCATCCCTACGCCGATAAAACGTTTATGGCGCAGTGGTGTAAAGCCATTGCGACGGAGTATCCCAACTTTACCATAGTGGGGGAGACCTGGTACAACTCATCGGCATCCATTTCCTACTGGCAAAAGGATGCGCGAAATATAGATGGGTACAACTCGCACCTGACGTCGGTTATGGATTTTCCGCTGATGAATGCCATAAACAAAGCATTCGACGAGCAGGATGGCTGGGATACGGGCATGGCTCGGTTGTACGATGTGCTTACGCAAGATTTTGTGTACGCCGATTACAACAACCTGCTAATTTTCCTCGATAACCACGACAAGGGGCGCTTTCAGCGCGATACTACTTTGGAGATTTCGAGGCTTAAGCTGGCCATGGCTTTTCTGCTAACCACACGTGGAATTCCCCAGATATACTATGGAACTGAGATTCTGCTACCCGGCGATGTAGACAAGGGCGGCCACGGCGATATCCGACGCGATTTTCCTGGAGGTTGGCCATCCGATTCTCGCTCGGCATTTACTGCACAGGGTAGAACTGCCAGCGAGAATGATATTTGGAATTATATTTCAAATATTCTGCATTGGCGACAATCGGCCAGCGCCATCCATTCGGGTAAACTAACCCATTTTAACCCCGAAAACGGGGTTTACACCTACTTCCGGCACAACCAAAACCAAACGGTTATGGTAGTTATTAATAATAGTTACGAGCTAAGGGTGATTGATGGTAAAAAGTACCATGAGATCCTTAAGGGTTTTTCTGATGGAACCGATATCATAACTGGTCAAATGCTAACAAATCTAGATACAATTGATTTAGTACCACGATCGGCAATGATCATCGAACTACGTTAAAGAAATTTTTATTTTACTTGAATAAATTCATTTAGGTTAATCTTTATAAAGAATATTGTTATGCGAAAACTCAAAGTGTTTTTTTTAACAGCTATCATAATATCAAGTTTTATGGCTTCTGCCCAGGAATTAATTCGTGTTGAGCCCCCAAACTGGTGGGTTGGCATGCAAAATAATGAGTTACAGCTGCTGGTATATGGAAAGGATATTGCCAAAACTGAGGTTGAATTAGCTTATCTTGGAGTGCAGCTGGTTAGTATCGATAAGGTGGAAAACCCCAACTACCTTTTTATTAACCTGATGATTGATGAAAGTGCTGCTGCTGGTAGCTTCGATATTAGCTTTAGGGTATCGAAACGCAAAAGCTTAAAGTACACCTATCATCTAAACCCAAGGCGCGATGGATCTGCCCAGCGGAAAGGATTCGACGCCTCGGATGTGATGTATTTGCTTTTTCCCGATCGGTTTGCCAATGGCGATCCATCAAACGATCAGGTTAAGGGGATGACCGATAAGTTTAACCGTGAGGATTTGTATACTCGCCATGGCGGCGATATTCAGGGTATTATCAATAATCTCGATTACATTAAGGATCTGGGCATGACCGCCATCTGGGTAAATCCCGTTTTCGAGAGCAACCAGCCCTGGCAGTCGTACCATGGCTACGCCATTACCGATTTCTACAAGGTCGATCCGCGCCTTGGCACTAATGAGCTCTACAGAACCTTTGTAAAGGAGTCGCACGATAGGGGAATGAAGGTGATTAAGGATATGATCTTTAACCACTCGGGGAGCGAGCACTGGTTTGTAAAGGATTTGCCCTCGCACGACTGGGTAAACCAATGGTCCGATTTTACCCGCTCAAACTACCGCAGTCCAACCAATTTCGATCCTTACGCCTCTAAGGCCGACAGCAAGCTTATGAGCGATGGCTGGTTCGATACCCATATGCCCGATCTTAATCAGCGTAATCCCTACTTGGCAAAATATCTAATCCAGAATAGTATTTGGTGGGTTGAGTGGGCCGATCTGGATGGCATTCGTATGGATACCCATCCGTACCCCGACAAGGAGTTTATGGCTCGTTGGGCCAAGGAGGTGATGGCCGAGTACCCCAACTTCAACATCGTGGCCGAGGCGTGGCTTAACTACCCCGCTTGGTGCGCCTACTGGCAAACGGGTGCCCTTAACCGCGATGGGTTCGATTCGCACGTGCGCAGCGTTATGGATTTTCCCCTCCAAATGGCCATGAATAAAGCTTTCGACGAGGAGCAGGGGTGGGACATCGGGTTATCGCGCCTGTACGAGATACTGGTCAACGATTTTCTATACCCCGACCCCAAAAACATCCTTGTATTTGCCGATAATCACGATATCTCGCGCTTTATGAAGAGTAAGGAGATGGCCATTGGGCGTTATAAGCTGGCCATGGCATTCCTGCTTACCACTCGTGGTATTCCTCAGATTTACTATGGTACTGAGATACTAATGGATGGCGACGATGCCAATGGCCATGGAGTACTCCGTCAGGAGTTTCCAGGTGGCTGGCCCGATCATAAACGCTCTGCCTTTACTGCCGAAGGCAGAACAAAGAAGGAGAATGAGGCATGGAGTTACATGAGCACTCTGCTTAACTGGCGCAAGAATGCCAGTGTGATTCACAATGGCAAGCTAATGCAGTTTATCCCCGAGAACGAGGTTTACGTTTACTTCCGCTACAACCAGGAGCAAACGGTGATGGTTATCCTGCACAACGGCTATCAACCTAAGGTGCTTAAAACCGAAAGGTTTACCGAGATGCTTTCGAAGTTCAGCACGGGTAAAGATATTATTACCGGCAAGGAGCTAACCGACCTGAACAAAATTCAGCTATCGCCCCGCTCGGCAATGGTAATTGAATTAAAGTAGCATTGGAAATGGGTACGCTGATAACGCAGATTGTAGGGATTGACACTGATTTTTTTTTCTTAACTGCGCAAATCGGTAAAATCAGCGTCACTTGTACTGAGCAAAGTCGAAGTATCAGCGTTCTAAAAAATCAAAAATATGAAAAGAGTACTATTTATTTCCATCGCATTCCTGCTCGCCTCGTGTGGCGCCAGGGAGGTAATCCCTCACTACGCCAAGCAGTCGGAGATATATGGCCTGGCTTCGGTTGTGCCGTTGGCAGGTGAGAAAAGTGAGGTGATCCTCGAGGATTACTTTCTAGATGTATCCCTAATCGATTCGGTGGTTGCTCCTAGCAACTTCGATGTGCTTATGGCTGCTGATAAGAAATCTGTAAAGCTGATCTCACAGAATGAGACCATTCCTCAACTCTCCGAGCTGAAGGTTTGGGCCGATGGCGCTTGCTACTCGCTGCTTATGCGCAAAAGCCGTAAGCTGCCCGTGGAGTTTGTATATCAACCCAAGGGAAAACAGCCAAAAACGGTTCAGCTCACAGGGCAAATCAACGATTGGAATCCCAGCAAAACCAACCTCGAGAAGGTTGATGGGGTTTGGAAAATCACGTTGCTGCTCAACCCAGGTAAGTATCACTACCAGGTGGTGATCGATGGCAAGTGGATGCTCGATCCGGCCAATCCCGAGATTGAGGATAACAACATTGGCGGCCAGAACTCGGTGCTGCGGGTGGGGGAGAGCAACCCCAATTTGCTGCCCTTTATTTATGCCAAGGATACAAAAGCGGAGAAGATTTTTCTTGGATTCGAGAACAGTGTAGATGAGCTGTTTGTGTTCTGGGAGAACTACCGTCTCGACAATAATTTTGTTACGATAGATGAGTCAGGTGCTACCATTACCATACCTGCCAATGCCAATGGGTTAAAACGATCGCACATAAGAGTGTGGGCTTACAACACCGAGGGCGAGTCGAACGACCTGCTCATTCCGCTCGAGGGGCGCCGCGCCGTTACATCTACAGCGCAGCTGAACCGTTCCGACCTGCATACGCAGGTAATGTACTCGCTGATGATTGACCGTTTTCACAACGCCAGTCCTGATAACGATCACCCCGTTGATGATCCCGAAATTCATCCCAAGGCCAACTACTACGGTGGCGATATTGCTGGAATAACCAGGAAGATTACCGATGGCTACTTCGAGGAGTTGGGCATAAATACCATTTGGGTTTCGCCCATTACGCAGAATCCACTGGGAGCATACGGATTATACCCCGAACCCCGCACAAAGTTCTCGGGCTACCACGGTTACTGGCCTATCTCATCCTCAAAAGTCGATTTTAGGTTTGGTACCTCCGATGAGGTTCACCAAATGCTGGCCGAAGCGCACAAGCGCGATATCAACATAATTCTCGATTACGTGGCCAACCACGTACATCAGGAGCATCCGCTTTACCAAAAACACCCCGACTGGGCCACACCTCTTTACCTGCCCGATGGTACCATGAATACCGAGAAGTGGGACGAGCATCGCCTTACCACCTGGTTCGATACGTTTATGCCCACGCTCGATTTGGAGCGCCCCGAGGTGTATGAGCCCATGACCGACTCGGCGCTGTTCTGGGTAACCCAGTATAAGTTCGATGGTTTCCGTCACGATGCCACCAAGCATATCCCCGAGGTTTTCTGGCGTATGCTTACCCGGAAGATTAAGGAGAACGTGGAGCCCAATCGCACTATCTACCAAATTGGCGAGACCTATGGCAGCCACGAGCTAATATCGAGCTACATTGGCAGCGGAATGCTCAATGGTCAGTTCGATTTCAATGTTTTTGATGCCGCAACCGCAACCTTTGGTCGTATCGATGTACCCTTTACCAATCTGCATAGCAAGCTTATTGAGGGCTTTAGCTACTACGGTTGGAACAACCTGATGGGCATTATCACCGGAAACCACGATAAGGGCAGGTTTATCTCCTACGCTGGTGGTGCAGTGTCGTTCGACGAGGACGCCAAGAAGGCCGGTTGGACCCGCCATATTGGCGTGGGCGATGCCGTAGGCTACAAGAAGCTGCAAATGCTTAACGCGTTTAACCTTACCATTCCTGGAGTGCCAACAATATACCAGGGCGATGAGTTTGGTCAGCCCGGCGGAAACGATCCCGACAATCGCAAGATGATGCAGTTCGACGATCTGAACCCCCAGGAGCAGCAAACCATTGCCATCACCAAGAAGTTAACCAACCTACGCCGTACCAATATGGCGCTGAGCTATGGAACCTTTGAGCCCGTGCTGGTGAACGACAAGGTGTATGCCTACGCCCGTACCTATATGGGCAAAGTGGTGCTGGTGGTTTTCAGCAACTCCAGCGCTGCTGCCGATATTGCCATGGAGCTACCCGCCCGATTTGCAGGGCTGAACTTTAGCAGCAATTTCGATAACGAATTTTCGAAGGGTGGAGAGAAGCTAAGCGTTAAGCTTCAGGGTTTCTCGTTTGAGGTATTTACAACAAGATAGTAATTCACTGTAGCGCCATTGCTTCGTCTCGTCATCATTTTTGACGAGACGAAGCAATCTTTATTTCAGAGATTTCTTCACCCACCCAAAACGGTGTGTTCGTCATTGCGAATCTCGTACTTTGAGATGAAGCAATCTATTTGGTTTTAAACAGATTGCTTCGCTCGCCAAGGGAGGGCTCCCTCGCAATGACGAAAACCTACTGTTATTGGTTCTCCCACCCAAAACTGTGTGTTCGTCATTGCGAATCTCGTACTTTGAGATAAAGCAATCTATTTGTTTTTTTAAGCAGATTGCTTCGCTCGCCAAAGAACGGCTCCCTCGCAATGACGATAACCTGCCGTTATTGCTTCTCCCACCAAAAACGGTGTGTTCGTCATTGCGAATCTCGTACTTTGAGATGAAGCAATCTATTTGTTTTTTTAAAAGATCACTTTGTAATTCGCTGTAAACAGGCAATCGTTGCGCTAAGCTTGCAATGAAGGAAATATCGCTATTCAACCCCTCCGGGGTTGTGCGAATACCCGCACCCTTTGCCCCGCATGGTATGCGGGGCTATTTTAATTCGATCCCTTCGGGATCGGTAGTCATACTCGCTAGAGATTAAAGTCAGAGCTCCTACCAGTTGCTCTATACCGCCATCTTTCTTTGTGGCTCTTTGTGGCTACTCTGTGCCCTTTGTGTAATAGCTTTTTTGGTATTTCACAGAGTCTCGCAGAGGGTACACAGGGTTACACCGCGAGATTGCTTGTAAAACCCTTCAATACCTAAGCCCCACCTGACACAGTTTACTGAATAGACCCTCAATAGACCCGAATTAACCCTGAATCGGATCGTGGGCACGCCATTGTAGGGGGTGTTTTCGATGAATCTGGTCGTGGGCATGGTAGTTGCGGTGTTTTTCCCTTGCCCACAACCTCAGGCATTACAGAAACCCGAGTTTTTCCCTTGCCCAGACCTCAGGCAAGGCAGAAACCCGAGTTTTTCCCTTGCCTAAATCGTAGGCAAGGCAGATACCCGAGTTTTTTCCTTGCCAGAAAATCAGACAAGACATTGTAGGGGAATAATGCACATTTAAAAACATAGGCAAGCAGAAAACAGGAGTATTTTCGTTGCCAGCCACTAGGGGAATGATCAAGCTGGGTGTATTTTGTTAAATGGTCAATTTCTAATAATGGAGTTTTTGATTTGCCCCAACGTGTGGTTACGGTTAGCAAAAGGTGACCCAATGATATTAGGAGAAGCGAGTTTTAGCTTCGATGTATTCAAGTGTTTTACCAACCTCATCGGGGCTAAACCACTCAATCTCCTTATCCCGGGCCCACCAGGTTAGCTGCCGCTTGGCGTAGTGGCGCGAGTTGCGTTTTATAAGTTCAATTGCCTTTTCCAACGATATTTTGCCATCGATGTAATCGAAAATCTCGCGGTAGCCAACCGTTTTTAGCGCATTGTGGTGGCGATGTGGGTAAAGACTTTTGGCCTCTTCAATTAGTCCCTCGGCAATCATTTGGTCAACTCGGAGGTTTATTCGCTCGTATAGTTCTTCGCGGGGCAGGTTAAGCCCAACCTTTACGATTTTGAATGGACGTTGCTTTTGGGGATTGGTGCGGAGGCTGCTGTAGGGTTTGCCCGTTTGCAGGCAAACCTCTACGGCCTTAAGCACGCGCTGCGAGTTCTTTAAATCGACTTTATCGTAATGTTCGGGGTCGAGCAGCTTTAGCTGAGCCCTTAGGCTCTCGATGCCCTCATCCTTAAGCTGCTTTTCAAGCGCTTTGCGCAGCTCGGGGTCGGGCGTGGGGAAATCGTCGATGCCATTGCAAACGGCATCGATGTAGAGCATCGAACCGCCCACCAGCATGGCGGTACT
Source organism: Tenuifilaceae bacterium (assembly GCA_034003245.1). GTDB lineage: Bacteria > Bacteroidota > Bacteroidia > Bacteroidales > Tenuifilaceae > Perlabentimonas. Next base: position 13,151 of record JAVEYY010000007.1, on the reverse strand, counting down.
ATGCGATTGGTAAAGGTTTTCGAGAACCCCAAGCGCTTCCATCTCAAACATCCCGCAGCTATATCGTTCTACAATTGATTTATGCCCAACCAAATGGTGTGGTGCTGTGGCCAGCTGTTCAAGTGTTGGCGCTGCTGTTCCGATGCGCATCTCGCGGAAAAACTGCCTTGAGTCGCACGAAACTATTGGCGCATCGAAATGCTTGGATATGGCCAGACTGGCGCTGGTTTTTCCAACACCTGTAGGGCCTATCAGTACAACTAGATACTTACTTGTCAACGTTATTTGGAATTCAGGGGATACTAAAAATCCTCTTCAGAAAAACCCTCCGACTCAAAATCAATATCCTCAAGCGAGGAGATATCGTTGGTGATCTCCCCGAACTCATCTTCATCCTCTAAGATATCATCCATGGAGATATCACCCAGCACTAGCTGTTTTGGGGGTGTGCCAACAGCTGTTTTGCATCTTGGGTATTTCACATCGGGTTGGGGCTGGCTTATATCGGAGAGCTCAATAAAGTAGCAGCGATCGGAAAATATATCGAAAACATAGAGCAGGCGATCCTTCTTATTCTTCAGCAGATCGCTAAGCTTAACCGATTCCATAGGAATGGCGGCGGGCCCGGCATCATTTTCCATATCAATCAGCGTAAGCTCAAGGCCCTTATTCCACTGCTCGTCGGTAATAAAGAAGGAGGCCAGCTGCGATGGGTCGTACTCCAAATCGCTTTGCAGAAACTTGTGGAAACTCAGGAAAGTCTCGTTACTTGGCATTTCGTACTCGCGTAGAAATGCTTTTTCGTCACCCGAGATCATTCTAAATTTGAATATCATGGCAAATAGGTTTTCTGCAAAATAACTAACATGATAGGGATTTAAAAAATGTTTGGCCAAAAATATTCTAATCCCTATAGCGAAGCCAAAAACTTAACGGTATCGATGCCATCGGCATAGTCGTGTAGTTGAGGATTTTGGGTGTTTCCGGGCAAGATTCTACTGGTAATTTGTGGAATTACTGAAACTACGCACTGTAAATTCTCGGTATTACTGTTGATATAGCTGCTTACGCTCTCTAAGTTGGAGTAATGCTGATAGTAAAGTGTTCCTACTGGGCTTCCCAAACCCTCGTCGGGCTTTACAAGCAGAAAGCCAGTATCGAGATGCTCAACCTGGTTCATAAGGAAAATAGCCCTGTAGTACTCGTAGTTGTTGGCGTACTTGTTATGATTTATTATACTGCTGTAACCGTTTAAGGCATTTAGTAGGCGATTAAAATCGTAATCCTTTGGAACAAGCAGCTTGGAAACATTCCGGCAACCCAGCCCAAAGTGGGTAAAGATATCGGAGGCAAGCCCCTTTAGCTCATCATCCGTTTCGTTTCCTGTAAGAATGGCAATGCTATGCCTATTTTTTCGGATTATATTAGGGTACTTTCCAAAGTAGTACTCGAAGTACCTGGCCGAGTTATCGCTACCGGTGGCAATAACCGCATCAAAGTGTTCGAGTTTAGCCTCCGAGATAGTAATTAGCTGCTTAAATTGTGGCTCAATACCGATAAGTAGATTAATCACTGCCTCCATTAGCCCACCATCCTTTGATGATATTTTTCCCACAAAGTGATGTCCCGACATTAGCACGCATAGCAAATCGTGGAATCCTACAAAGGGAACATTGCCAGCCATAACTACTCCAACATTTTTGCAATTTTTGGGCTTGAAGTGTGCCGAAGGGTAACCGCTTACCCACTGCGTAAGTTTCTTTTCCGACAACCACTCCTGTGCAATGGCTTTTATGGCATACTGGCAGTTTTCGGGTGTAAACCATGGATTGTGTTGGTGTGCAGCATTTACCGTTTGCCAGAAGTTGGCAGTATTGGGCGTATTTCCCATTATTTCATCACCCAGCGTAGCAAATGCCTTTATTCTATCAAGTAATTCCATCTTTTAAATGTTTACCTCAAATATTTATCTTCCCACTTTTCAGCAAAGTTAACACTTTAGTATCGTTTTAGTGATATAGAAAAGTATTACCTTTGGTCGTATATTTTTAAAAGGACAAATCCCGATGAAAAGTGTAAGCCTTTTGGTAGAGAATTTTAGGGTATCATTTGGGGCCATTCGGTCAAATACTCTTCGCACCGTTCTAACCATACTGATAATTGCCGTGGGCATAATGGCCCTGGTGGGAATACTTACCGCTATTGACTCCATCAAGAAGAGCATTAACGATGAGTTTACCATGATGGGGGCAAATACCTTTAACATCCAGAGCCGGGGAATGAATATTCAGGTGGGAGGCCAACGTTACCGGTCAGTTAACCATGCTTATATTAGCTATAGGCAGGCTATTGAGTTCATCGATCGATTTGAGTTTCCTGCTACGGTTTCCATGTCGGTATGGGCATCGGGAGCCGCAACTATCAAGTATCAATCCAAAAAAACCAATCCCAATGTTTCAGTTCGCGGCGTAAGCGGTGGTTACTTTGAGACTGCAGGTCTGGATATTGACAAGGGCAGAGTTTTCTCGAGCCACGAGGAGGAGAATGGTTGGGCTGTGGCCATAATTGGCACAAGCATAGCCTCCCAGCTATTCGAGAAGAATGAGGATCCCATCGATAAGGTAATAAGCGTGGGTAGCGGTAAGTATAGGGTGATAGGCGTAATGAAATCCAAAGGCGATGCCTTTGGGGGAGGACCCAACCAATCGGTGCTACTGCCTGTCCACAATGTTGCCACCTACTTCTCGCGCCCCGAGATGAACTACACCATTAGCATAAAGCCCCAAAATCCCCTTCACCTCGAGTATGCTGTTTCCGAGGCCGAGGGCATTTTCCGGATTGTTCGAAACCTAAAGGCAACCGATCAGTCCGATTTTAACATCGAGAAGAGCGATACGCTAGCCAAGATACTACTCGAGAACATCAAGTACGTTACCATTGCCGCTACGCTAATCGGTATTATCACGCTAATTGGTGCTGCAGTAGGACTTATGAATATTATGCTTGTGGCCGTAGCCGAGCGCACCCGCGAGATTGGTACCCGCAAGGCCATGGGGGCCAAATCATCAACCATTAAGCAGCAGTTTCTCTTCGAGGCTATTGTTATTTGCCAGCTGGGTGGCGTGTTGGGAATATTATTAGGAATTCTTATGGGAAATCTAATCTCCCTATTAACCGGAAGCGCTTTTGTTATTCCATGGCTTTGGATGGCCTTAGGTGTGGTTATTTGCTTTGCTGTGGGGTTAACATCGGGATACCTGCCAGCGGTAAAAGCCGCAAAGCTCGATCCCATTGAGGCGCTTAGGTACGAATAACTCAGAAAGCAGCAAGAGCAAGTGTACTGAGCAAGAGAGCGGGATTTTTAATGCCTGTAAGGGTGAATAACGAGAAAGGGTGATTGAAGCAAGGGTCGAAAGTTAGAAAGTCACTCCAGTAACTCGTCACTCCAGTCACTTGTCACTTGTCACTTGTCACTTGTGACTCAACTCTAAACTCTAAACTTTCAACTTTCCGCTTTCCTACTCCCTCCCGCAAATCCCCACAAACGGGCAAGTACGGCACTTGTTGGTGTCGGTGGTTTGGGTAAAGGGCGCTGCTGTGTCGAAAATCTCAGCTACTAAGTCTGACAAACCCTCTTCAAATTCATCCTTGTAAACCCTAAAATCATCAATGGGTTGGGTTTTCTTGTTAATTGAGTGCAAAATATTGAAATCATCAATAACCTTGGCCGATTTAACAAACCATAGGGCAGGTTTTATGGAAGTGTTGGGGTATAGCTCTGTTAATGCAAGGCTATAACAGAACGTTTGGAAAACTTCCTTGCATTTGTCCACCTTATCGGGGTTAAAAAGGTCGCTTACCGTTCCGAATTTTCCTTTGCTTGTATGCCTTCCTGTTTTGTAGTCGATGGACCAAACAGCTCCATTATTCTGCTCAAGCCTATCGACAAATCCTCCTAGTCGAATCTGGTTGGAACTTGAATTTGCGGGCAGATTTAAATTGATGTAAACCTCCTGCTCGTGGTTAATTAGGGTAAATGGTGCCCGCTGGGCGTCGAGCGTTAGCATCTTCTGCAGCGTATATAGCATGGCGTTTCGGGCAAGCAGGTTTCGTCCCGAAAGGCCTTCGGCCTTGGCGTTAACATCCTGTAGGAAGATTTCACAGAACACCATATCAAGGATACTCTCCAGGTGTTTTGGGTTGCTGAGAATCGATTTTACCATCTCAGCAGAAACCACTTTTCCATTATACTCCTTGTAGAGCTCCTCCATGGTATTGTGGATTATCCGCCCAAACTCCAGGGCACCAACCTCCTCGGTTACCTCATCCTCCTCGTCGATGCCCACCGCGTAGCGGAAGTAGAAGCGAAGCGGACAGGTGATGTAGCTGGTTAATCCACTCGGCGATAGCGTTACTCCATTGCCCCTTCGGCTCAGGTTTTTAATAAGGCTATCCATTACCTCATCCGATTTTTCTACCGTGATGGGTAGGATAGGGTTCAGAGATAGGTTATAACCAACGGGTATGGTTTCTATTTTACCCACCAGCTGCTCCATCTCGAGCTGCATTCCAAAGCGGCTCTTCTCGCCGCTCGATAGGCCCTCGGCTCGACTGCTGAATACAAGGTAAACGTTTTTTGCCCTATTCAGCAGACGGTAAAAGTAGTAGGCGTACACCGCATCGTGGTGCTTGTAATCGGGTAGCCCAAACCCAACCCGCAGCGATGGGGTAATAAATGATACCGGATGATTCTTTCCTGGAAGTATATCATCGTTAAACGAGAGGATAATTAGGTTCTCGAAGTCTAGCGCACGAGTCTCCAAAAAGCCCATTATCTGCAGTCCCGATAGCGGTTCACCGCTAAACGAAACGCGCTCCTGGGCAAAAACCTTTCGGAGCAGTTGAAGGAATACCCGGTGCGTAACTTCAAAATCCACATTGGCTAGCACACCTCCAATTCGGGTAAGGCTTTTATGTAGTGAATACATAAATTCCAAATCGATGCGCAGCTGCTGCTTGTCGCTTTCAGCAATTTTTGCCGACATTATCCTGGCTAGGCTATTGCAAATATCGAGTAGGTAGCGGGTAATGGGTTGCTGATTCTCTTGAATTACAAAGATTTTTTCCAGTAGATTCGACCCCGTTAGCTCCTCCTGTCGGGGGTAAATCCTGTTGCTGCGTTTTATATTTGAAACAATCCTTACCGATTGCGCAGGCTCGCAGAGCCTAATATATGGATGGTTAAGTATCGAAATCACATCGCGATGGTAGAAGCGGAGTACACCCTCGCTGCTCCGTTGTGCATTAACCTGTAGCTTAACAAGAAACTCAGCCAGGCTATAGGCTGGGGTCTCCTTTATGGGGTAGCCCATGGTGATATTCAGTGATTCCACATCGGACGGTATGGCTTGAAGAGCCGGAAGTAGAATATTCTCCTTGGGAAATACTATTGCTGATGACACATCGTGCTTTGCCCCAGCACAACCCATTGCGTCTAATATCCTTGGAATAAGTTTGGTTTGCGCCACGGTGGATGGGGCTGCTAACATTTTAATGCTCTTCGAGCTAGTGGATTTTCCCTCAAATACATGGCGCGACAATGCATTTGGAAAACTCTGCAGGTTTTGCCGAATAAAGAGCCCAGCCTCGTGATTAGGATTATCAACAAAAACCGGATCGTAGTCCCAGTAGAATAACGCACCGCAATCGCGCTTGCAGCGATGGAAAAGTACCTTTTCGCACTCGTTCAATGCGTTAAACCCAATAAATGCAATGTGTTGGGGTAGGACAGGGGTTGTGCTTGGGTTTGCAAGAATTTCGGCTGCCTTGCGATAAATCATCCCCTCGTAGGCAATGTTTTCGGCTTGCAGCTCGTCCCTGAATCTTTCATAAATATCGAGCAATATTCCCCAAACGCTAAGGTAGTTCTCGCGCAGCTCCGACACCTGACCGACGGTCATTACACCCAAGTAATCGCGAAGTGCCTCGGTTTGCTCGGGGCTTAACCCACCAAAATGCTCCTCAATCTGCTTAATGTCTTTAATGTTGCTGAAGATCTGCTTTGGATCAACCAGATACTTGTCGATCTGATCAAAATCGGCTAGCATTACCTCGCCCCAAAAGTAGAAGTTCTCGAAGGGTTCGTTGGTGTCCTTTACGCAGTTGTAGATATGGTACAGCTTGGTGACAAGCTTTATGGGATCGTCGGGGGTGAGGTTGGCAACACCTTGCATCAGCTCGTTTATGGTGACAATTGGAGGTGTCCAAATGGGCTTATCAATTAATTTGGCAAGATGAGTATTGAAGAATAGCCCCGCTCGGCGGCTTGGAAAAACTAGGGTTACCTTGGAAATATTTTCGCCGTATCGAGTGGTTAAATCCTGCGCTACAAGGTTGAGAAAGGGTGTCATCTACTCCAGATTTTTGTGTTAGGAATACTTATAGCACAAAGATAAAATGATTTTTGTAGCAATCCTTGTTGTTGCCATTGCCAGAGTCCTAAAACCACTTCACCTCGACAAGTTTACTGCAGCTACTCAATCACTCAATCACTCAATCATTCAATCACTCACCTATACATTTTCCCTTGCCAGGTATCTCGATCTTCTAACATTTTTTCAAGCTTAATTAGCAGCTGATCGGTGCGGTACTTTCCCCAGAAGGGAGCAATTAGCGTATCGGGCGATGCTTCGCCGGTAAACCGTTCAATCACTATCGAGGGGTTTAACCTCTCAATAATCTCTACCATTAGCTCAAGGTACTCATCAAGGGAAAAGAAGTTAAAAAAATCTGGATTCTTGTTGTATTCCAGGGCAAAAGCAGTATTCTTTACTATTTGCAGCTGATGAAACTTAATGGTTGTTAGCGGAAGTTTACTAATAATCTCAGTTTGGTCAACCAAATCGATTCGGCTTTCGCCGGGGAGTCCAATAATAAAGTGCGCACCCACATTAAGCCCACGCTTTGCCGTTTGCTCAATGGCCCAAACCGATCGCTCAAAGTTGTGGCCTCGGTTAATGTGTTCAAGAGTTCTATTGTAGCACGATTCTACGCCATACTCAATCGATACGTAGTAATCTTTTGCCAACTCAGCGAGGTAATCGAGTTTCTGCTCATCCACGCAGTCGGGGCGGGTACCAATTACCAGTCCAACCACATTTTCGTGCGATAAGGCCTCGGAGTAAAGCTCTTTGAGCTTTGGTAGTGGAGCATAGGTGTTCGAAAATGCCTGAAAGTATGCAAGGTATTTTTCTACACGACGGTAACGAAACATATGAAAATCGATGCCCTCTGCCAGCTGTTGCGCTATCGATTTTTGGGGCGTACAGTAGCTGGGGTTAAACGAGTCGTTGTTGCAGTAGGCACATCCTCCCATGCTAATGGAGCCATCGCGGTTGGGACAAGTAAAACCCGCATCGATGGTTAACTTCTGAACCCGCCCTCCAAACTTGTGTTTTATATAGCCAGCATAGCTGTTGAATCTTCGTTGATCGCCCCAGGGATACATACAATCTGTTTTGACACAAAGGTAGAACAATCTTTTAAGATTTTTTTTCAGAATACTGCCACACCGGGCACTATATATATATTGCAGATTATCAGAAACAAAAATGAAATTGAAGAAAATATCAAATGTGAATGCAAATAAATGGATCAGAAATACTATATTTATAAATTGATTAAATGTAACATATTCACATTGTATGGATTGTAGGACTAGTTGTACCCCTCAAAGGAATTCATTTGCAAATGGTTTCCAATTGTTAATAGCTTTGCTTTGGCTTTTTTTGCTTGCGAGCTGTGGTCAGGTTATTAAGCCCAAAAATTTTGCCGAGGGCTACATTGAGTATAGCATTGAGTACGACGACTCGCTACAACCTCAAAATTTCAACGCCAACATGCGCCCCAATAAGATGATCATTAAATTTAAGGATAGTAATACAATTAATAAAATTGAGGGATTATCGGGCGCATTCTCATTTGCCTTCATACAGAATAATAAAACCCAAAAAGCCTACATTCTAATTAAGCTGCTCAATAAGAAGTTATACTATCAGGAAGACCTTTCACCCAATGCATTTCCATTTGCATATAACAATATGCCAAAATTCACTCTACATAAACTCCCCGATAATGAGGAACACATGGGCTACAGCTGTAAGAGGGCAATTGCCTGCTATAGCGATTCCACCCTTAATCCTTTCAATATTCTTTATACTAATGAGATTGGTATTCCTAACCCTAATGCAAATACCCCGTTCCACGATATCGATGGGATAATGCTAAAGTTCTCGGCCATAATGTTTAATCACAAGATGAACGTGCAGGCATCGACCATTAAAGCAGCCAGTATCCCCGATGAGGAGTTTTTTATTCCTCGTGATTACGAAGAGGTTGGGCTCGATGTGGTTAAAGATGTTATCGATTTGCTCAAGTAGTTACTTTGGTACAATTTTCGTAGAATCAGAATTATTCCCTTACTTTGTAAGGGTTTTTTAATGAATTTATAGAGGATTTACAGCAATGGCAAAAAAGAATGGTAACGATACACCTGGCAAGGGCGAAGCAATACCAAAAAAGAGTTTTTTCCGCGACGAAAGAGTTCAATTTACTGTAGGATTTTTCACAATCCTTTTTGCGGTATACCTTGTTATTGCTTTTGTTTCCTACCTATTCAAATGGCAAGCCGATCAGAGTTTCGAGTGGCAATCAATTTTCTCTAGCGCAACGGTTAGAGTCGATAACTGGGCTGGGAAAGTGGGAGCATCCTTTGCTGCCCAATTCTTGAATCGTTGGTTTGGTATTGCATCGTTCATTGTTCCATTTCTTATAGGTGTAGTGGGTTTTTGGATGTTGAAACTAAGAGTACTGCCCCTACGCAAAACCCTCTTCAGGGGAATTGTGGGTATGATTATTCTTTCCCTAATTTTTGGTTTTCTTTTTGAGCAGGCTGGAGGTTTCCTAGGCAGCGGATTAGGTGGCGCTCATGGGCTGTTCGTAACACAATGGGTTAATGCTTTTGTTGGTAAAACTGGAACTGCATTTTTGCTGCTGGTAATTACGGTTTCGTACCTGTTTTTTGTTAGCGATAAGTTTGTTGTATTCTCCAAAAGAGTGGGTAAGGAGATTATTCACTATATAAAATCGTTTAATACCAAAAGTACTGTTCCCCCTGCTAAAGATCCGGTAATTGAGCCACCACAAAAGGCAAAGGAACAGCCTATTGCTAAAGTTGATGATTCCTTTGATGATGAAGATGATATAGTTTTTGGTAGTAATGGATTTGGTGATGATGAAATTTCTACTGACGAATTTCCTGCTGACGAAGTAATTCCTGATGACATATTTATACCTACTTCGCAACCCATTGTTGAGTCCACTACGCTACAAACCGAAAATGTTGAGATAGAGGTAAAGCGGATAACCGAGGAGGAGGGAGAGATTAATCCTGAAATGGAGGTCGACTTTTACGACCCAACTCTCGAACTATCGTCCTATCAGCGTCCACCGCTTGAGCTGCTCGAGGATCACAAGAACCGTCAGGCTCCTGTGTCCGATGAGGAGTTGCTTAACAACAAGAACAAAATTGTTGAAACGCTGGGCAATTATAATATTCAGATATCACGCATTTTGGCTACTGTGGGGCCAACAGTTACCCTTTACGAGATTGTCCCAGCACCTGGTGTTCGTATCAGCAAGATAAAGAATCTTGAGGACGATATCGCCCTTAGCCTAGCGGCATTGGGTATCCGGATTATTGCCCCAATCCCTGGAAGAGGAACCATTGGTATTGAGGTTCCCAACCAGCGCCCCGAGGTGGTGTCGATGTATTCCATTCTTCGTTCGGCAAAGTTTCAGGAGAGCAAGTACGATTTGGCCATTGCCCTAGGCAAAACCATATCCAACGAGACCTTTGTGGTTGATCTTACCAAAATGCCTCACTTGCTGGTTGCAGGTGCAACCGGGCAGGGTAAATCGGTGGGATTAAATGCAATAATTACTTCGCTGCTTTACAAAAAGCATCCGGCACAGCTTAAGTTCGTGCTGGTCGACCCCAAGAAGGTGGAGCTTACGCTATACAATAAGCTCGAGCGCCATTTCCTAGCCAAACTTCCCGATAGCAACGAGGCCATTATTACCGATACCCAAAAGGTGATAAACACCCTAAACTCACTCTGCATCGAGATGGATTCGCGCTACGATCTGCTGAAAGCTGCACACGTACGAACCATAAAGGAGTACAACGAAAAATTTGTTGCCCGTCGGTTAAATCCAAATAAGGGTCATAAATATCTACCCTATATTGTAGTGATTATTGATGAGTTTGCCGATTTAATCATGACAGCCGGCCGCGAAATAGAGAGCCCAATACAACGCCTAGCTCAGCTGGCGCGTGCCATTGGTATTCATCTGATTATTGCTACTCAACGCCCAACCACCAATATTATTACTGGTGTAATTAAGGCAAACTTCCCTGCCCGAATTGCATTTAGGGTAACCTCAATGATTGATTCCCGTACAATTCTCGACTCACCCGGAGCTAACCAGCTTATCGGAAAGGGCGATATGTTACTGTCTACAGGTAACGAAATGGTTCGCGTTCAGTGTGCATTTGTTGATACTCCAGAGGTTGAGCGGGTAACCGATTTTATTGGAAACCAACGTGGGTATGCTACCGCATTTATGCTGCCAGAGTACACCGGCGATACAGCCGACGAAGCACTTGATGTAGATTTATCCAAGCGCGACGATCTTTTCGAGGATGCTGCCCGTGTGATAGTTGCAAACCAACAGGGATCAACTTCGCTTATTCAGCGGAAGTTTTCCATCGGCTACAATAGAGCTGGCAGGATTATTGATCAGCTAGAGGCAGCAGGTATCGTAGGCCCCTTTGAGGGGAGCAAGGCAAGGCAAGTTCTGATACAGGATGAACTCTCACTGGAGCATATTTTCAAGGGTCTAAACGATTCTAAGATCAACAGTATTAACTAAGTATAATTTTTACAGGTTTAATTATGAAGAAGATTTTTGCAGTATTTGTTTTGATTTGTGGTATAAGCTCTTCTGGTTTCTCGCAAGCAGCACCATTGGGCAAGGATTTGATAAAGAGTTTCTCCGAGAAAATGCAATCATATCAAACCATTCAGGCCGATTTTTCATTTACCCTCGAGAACTTACAGGAGGGAATTTCGGATACACATAAGGGAAAGTTAAGCTTTAAGGGAAAAAAGTATTTTCTCGACCTAATGGGCATGGAGGTTTACTTTGATGGTACTACAAAATGGCAGTTTATTCCCGAGGCCAATGAGGTAACTATTTCTAAACCAACATCGCTTGAGGGTGGCTTTTTTGAGGATCCAACTCAGATTTTCAGCGATTACGAGAAGGATTTTAAGTCGAAGTTTGTGGGCGAGAAGGTAGAGAAAGGGGTTAGCCTTTACGAGGTTGAGCTGTACCCCGAGGATATCTCAGTTCAGTATACAATAATAAAAATAGTTTTTAAGAAACAAAACCTCGAACCCTTATCCATTAAGTACCAAGGGAAAGATGGTATAAACTACATTATTAATGTGAGCCGATTTAAGGCCAATACACCAGTTAGGGATCAGGAGTTCACCTTCGACCCCAGTAAGCATAAAAAGATAGAGGTTATTGACCTAAGGTAATAAAAGGGGCTTTCGGCCCCTTTTTACTTTTTAATGCGTTGCTATTCTTACTAATGCCAAATCTTTACTATCCGAAACCCGTGTTATTGTTGTTTTCCTGAAACCTTCTCCCATATCCTCGGTTTTGTGATTGCAAATATCGCTGCAAAAGCCTTCGGATAGGAAGTTAACATCTACTTGGCATATAGTTTTGCTCTTATAATCTCCTATAGGAATTGAGTTAACTGCCCATTCAATGTAGCGGGTGTTATTAATATGCCCATTCACGTCAATATCGCACACACCTACGGTATGATTCGTTTCGCAAATTAGGTTTCCCTGTATATTGTCAATTCGAGGAGCATTGGTGGCAGTGGCACGTATGCTATCACATACTGGCATTTTATCCCTAAACCCATCGGGGCGCTTTGGACGGCGCGTTTGTGCATCAATAATCAGCCAACTCGATGTGGCTCTAGCAACTTGTTTGCCTTTGTTGTTGGTTATCACAAAATCCCTGAGCGCAAATGGGCCATCGATTCCGCTTGGCCAGGTGGATAGGCGGAATGGTTCTGTCCAGCTGGGTAGATTATCTGCAGTAAGGTGAATACGCGATAGTACCCAGAACTGGTTTTGGGTTTTCAGATCATCGTACCCAAAACCATGCAATGTGGCGTGCTCCCAGGCAATCTCCTGAAAAAAGTAAAAAACCGATGGGATAGAGAGTTTTCCCTTTAAATCGGAATGGAATGAATTTACGTTTAACTCCTTGGTGAAGAATTGCTCAGTATCGATTCGTGTCATTTCTTGTGGACTTAATTTATTAATTATGGTTCCTCAATTTTTACTAAAGGGGTTTAAGGAGATATTCAAGGCCATTGAGCTTAATCTCGTACATGGTGCTAAGCAGAACTCCTAACTTTCCCTGCGGAAATCCCTATTGGTTGTACCACACCAGGTAATGTTCAGGTAGTCGATAAATTTCAATACCCTTGTACTTACCAAAGGGCATTTTAGTGGTCTTCACCTCATTTAAGATATTGGGATTCATTCCCAGTGAGCTGTAGTCCTCCATTAGGCCAATGGTTTTCGGCGCATATCCTTTTTATCGGAATGCGCCTTTTTATCGGATATCCTCTTCTCCTTCGATGCCCTTGAGGGTTTTGTCCGAATTCTCTTTTTTACCGGAGTTAGTGCTTTGGTGATAATCTGGTAAAACTTTTGAATACACCTCTCCTTATTGCCCAGCTGAGAACGTTCAACCTGCGAAACGATTATCAGTTCCCCCTCGAGCGTTAGCTTGTTGGCCAGCTTTTGGATAAGAAGCGTTTTCTCCTCGTCGGTTAGGATTTTTGAGTTCGCAATCGAGAAGCGCAGCTCAACCTTAGTGCTAACCTTATTCACATTCTGCCCACCCGCACCGCCGCTACGCGAGCTGGCAAAGTTGAATTCTGTATCAAAACAGCGGGTTTCGAGCGATAACATATATGGTTACTTTCCGATGCA
>JAVEYY010000006.1:0-134431 GCA_034003245.1 Tenuifilaceae bacterium | reverse complement strand
TCTGAGCATCTCGATTTTTGACAAAACGCCAATAAATGAACTACTTACAAACTTTTCAAAGAACAATGAAATCAAAGATATCTATAATCAACTGAATTTATTCGACTTATAACGCAACACTAGTGATTTCAATTAATTAACCCTTTAAACTATTTTATGAGAAAAATAAAGACGTTAATGGTAGCGCTGCTGGTAAGTAGCGCTACCATTTGTGCTGCCCAAAATGCCGCTGAAATGGATACGGGCAAAGGATTCTACATACAATCGGCTATGAACTATGGCAAGAACAATGGTGGGTACTGGGACATTCCCGGTCACCCCAAAACCATCGAGAAGGGCTCTAATGTTCAGGTGTGGAACCTAGATGATGGTCATGACCGCCTCTTCAAACTTATTAAAACTGCTGATAAGGGATACTACGAGATACAGGTTGGCAACACCTCAAACGCCAGGGTTGATGTGCAGGGGGGGAAAACTGCCGATGGCACCAGTATTAAAACCTGGGAAAAGAATGGCAAGGCCAACCAACAGTTCAAGTTTGTCCATTTGGGCGGCGGTAGGTTTAAGATTTTTGAGAAGAAGAGTGGCAAAGCAATCATACTAAGCCAAGCGAAGAATGCGAATGGCACTAACGTATGTATTTGGAAAAACCACAACGGCGAAGGGGTGGAGTGGTACCTTATTGATGCCAAAACAAAAAAACCTTATATTCCCAGTCTGGGCCTAAGCGTTACCGATATTGATGGAAATACCTATAAAGTAGTTCAATTCGACAATGTGCTGTGGATGGCCGAGGAGCTGAAAACCACTAGGTATAACGATGGCACCCCTATTCTTAATTTACCTGAACTCGAGAAGTGGGAAGAAGAGAGCGCTGGAGCGTATGCCTGGTACGAAAACAATATTGAGAACAAAAAGTATGGTGCTATTTACAACCATTATGCTGTGCAAACAGGTAAGTTGTGCCCAGCTGGGTGGAAAGTTCCTTCGGCTAATGAGGTTATTCCCTTATGGGGATTCCACATTGCAAGGGGTGAAAAAGGAAAACCCTCTGCTGCCATGAAATCGATAACAGGGTGGCCTTATGATTACCCAAAGAATTTAATAGCGGGTGAGCGGGCAATACACGAGGCAACTAACCTTTTTGGTTTCGATGCAAAACCAACCCGAGGTATTTCTTCTGGGCAATTCAAATCGGGCGATGCACAATACTGGCGCTCCGAATCGGATGGACGAAATGCAATGTACATTTGGATAACTCCACTTCCGGGTATTTACCAAAACTTGGAGATGATACGAATACTTGTAAAGGGGGAAGGCAAAACAGTACGATGCGTAAAAAACCTCGAGTAAGCAACCACCTTATAACTAAATACAATGAGAATATTAACGCTATACTTAACAGCCATCCTTACCATTAGCTTTAGTCCCATTTTGGCTCAAACCGCCAAATTTATGCCAACGGGTAAGGCGTTTTACATCCAGTCGGCAATGAACTATGGTAAAAACGATGGTGGATACTGGGACATCCCCGGGCATCCTAAAACCATTGAGAAGGGTTCTAACATTCAGGTATGGACTTTAGACGATGGTCATGACAGGATGTTTACGCTTCTTGAAACATCGGAAAAAGACTTCTTTGAGATTAAAGTGGGTAATACTGCCAATGCTCGGGTTGATGTGCCGGGTGGCAAAAGTGCGGATGGTACCAGCATAAAAACTTGGGACAAAAATGGCAAAGCCAACCAGCGTTTCATGTTTCAGCACGTGGGTGGTGGAAGGTTCAAAATTTTTGCGAAGAGTGGAAAGGTTATTACCGTTAATGGACAAAAGACCGACAACGGAACCAACGTGCATTTATGGACTGACCACAATGGAGCGTGGCTCGAATGGTACCTTATTGACGTAAAAACAAGGAAGCCATTTATACCTCAAGACCCCCAAAAAGGCAAAACTCAAATAGAAAAGCCAAAAATAGAAAAGCCTTCAGCAATAATCGGCTATGTGCCCGAAGCCGAGGGGCGGTTTGGGGAGTACAAGAAGGCCGATACCCTATCTACCCGAAGGATACAGTTTAAGCAGGGATACCTGGATGTTTACAACTCTGAACCATACACCTTCAACCGGATCATCTCCCAGAAACCTAAGTTCGATTCCGAAACCTACGATGCCTCGGGAGCCATAGTGATTGAGGAGACCTCGCAGTGGATATACTGGAACAAGCAGAATAACCCAAATACTGGAGCCTCCACAAAGATTATGTTCTACATATCTGCAAATCGTACCCCAGAGATAAAGCACGATACAAATCTCGGAGAGATGCCGGTGAACCTTAAAAACAAGGTGTGGTCAATTATCAACTCTTCCATTAAGTCAAACCCAGCAGAACTGCAAATAACGGAAATTTCGCACCCTCAGGTGAGCTACACAACGCTTAACGGTTACTTTGTGGCCCAAGGGGTGAGCACAGCTAAATCCGATGTCGATCTTACTATTTCTACTTATGTAATCTTTTTACAGAGTAATGAGGTTTTTGAAATGAAGGTTACCATGGCTAACGATGAGCGGCGTTTGATTCTTGAGGATTTGGTGGGCAAAATGCTTTCGTCTATTGTCTTCTATTAGTTCTTTAAATCGCTATTGTTACTTTTAAAACAAGTTCTTTTTGATCTGAGGGTTACCCTAATAGATAGCGAAGAAACAAGTACTTTACTGGTCACATTAAATAGCAAAGGGCTTCCATACGGAAGCCCTTTGTGCTGATTTACCTGTAAAGGATCATTAGTTGCCTTGAACCGGACACCCTAAGGCTGTTTCCAGTTTCTTTAGGTTGTTGTTAATGTGGTTTTGATAGCTTGAATACTCATTAACCGTTTTCGACAGCTTACCGTATTCAGCGTTAATATTATCGTAGTACCCTTTCATGCTATCCAACGCTTTGGATAGGGTGTCGAGCCCTGGGATGGATGGAATATCGATGTTGAACTTATTAAGGACGGGTTTTAGTACGCCCATGGCCAGGTCGGAGAACTTGCCCATAATAGCCTTCACCTCGCTGGGTAACCCATCGAGAATTTGCCTAACCGAGAAGGTAAACTTTTTCACCAGTAGGTTTAGCGTAAACTTGTGGTCCAATGCACCGTTAAGCTCGTCGATAATGGGTTGAATTTTATCCACAACCTTCTTCACATCTTTTAGCCCATTGGTCACCTTATTTACGGGATCGGCCAGGTGGCTTATCTTCTTTGCTTCGCCTTCAACCTTCTCGAAGCTGCTGTTAATCTCGGTTAAGGCCTTGTTGGTGTTAACCAGTCCCTTGTTAATCTCGTCAACGGCAGTTTCGGCTTCCTGAAACTTTTTCTCCTCTACAACCTGAGCCACACACTCCTTGTAGCGAAGAGTATACTGCTCCGTGGTTTTGAGTACCGTTTCGGTTGAGGCCATCACCTCTTTGGTCTTGTTTACCACTCCTTGGGTTTTCTCAACCACCTGCTTGGTGGGCGTAATTACCGGCTGCTCGATGGCCGTGAACTTAGTGGCAACTTTTCCAACGGGTTCTTGCACCAGGTCGATAGAGCGGGCCAGCATACCGGTTACGGTACCAACGGTAGGAATCACCGTGAAGAGCTTGAGCGTGCGCGAGGTAGTCTTCATGGTCTCGTTCAGCGATTGGGTATTACTCGATATGTAGGTTATCTTGCCCATTACATCAACGCTCTTATCCACCACGCCCGATGTGGTGTTGACTCTTCCCTGCAGCTTGCCGAATTCGGAGCGGGTTGTATGCAGATTTTTGGCCATCTCTTCCATTTTCCCGTTCATCCGTAGGGTGTAAATCTTGGGCATGCTATCCTTGTAGTTTGGAATCCACTTCCGAACCTCCTGGTAGCTGGCAATAGCCTCGTCGTATTTTTTAGCATTTTCGGCTTTCAAGCCGGCCTGGTAGTAGAACTCAGCAATGCGTTCGGTGGTTCCTGCCAACAGTTTCTTAGCCTCCTCGTTCTCCTTGTTCCACTTTAGCGCCTCCTTAAACGACTCGATGGAGCTTATCCAGCTCTCCACATCGCTCTTCTTGACAAGGTCTTGCCCCTGTTTTACGTATAGATTCGAGATGTGCTGTGCCACCTTTTGCTTTCCTTCCAGGGCCTCTGGGAGGGTCTTTACGAACTGTAATGCCGAAACGTATGCTGTGTGGCTCACAATGGCCTTGTCGATGATTGGTGATTGGCTATACTTTTTGGCCAGAGCACATAGCTCGTTGGCCACCTGGCTGTTTACCGAATCCTTCTGTTCTGAGCCAATAAGGTAGTTGTTGATGGCGTTTTTAAACTTGCCCTGGGCATCCCCTATGTTTTCCGATCCAAGAAGCTCTCGGCCCTCCTTCATCAGCATGGAAAAGGCCATATCCCGCGCCTGAGCCTGCTGACCCGAGTAATCGATGATTTTGGTTGTCCACGACCACTTCCCTTTGGGGTGCTCTATGGGCAGCTTCACCTGACCCAAATTGCTGTACAGTTTCACCAGGTTGTCGTATGTTTTCGACATCTCTTCGGCCAATTCCGATTTTGATGGGGTTCCCAGCTCGGCAAGCCTAGCTTGAATAATGGTCATCCCCTCGTCGAACTTCTCGTAGAAGAAATTCTTGCCCTGAATAAAGTTGGGGTCGATAAGCACTCCCTCGCTGGCCTCAATCAACGCTTCCAGGTGCTTCCCGTCGTCCCATAGGGAGTTTGCCTTTTGAATAAAATCGTGTCCCTTCGAGAATCTACCTTTTATTGCAAGGCAACTCGATAGAGTGAGGGCTGCACCCAGGAAAAGGATAAATAGTGATTTTGTGTAGTGTTTAGAGCTCATAGTGATTTGGTTAATATTTGTAAGTATTATAGTTTGTACAATAAATGGTAGCATATATCTACCACTTTGAAATTTTTTTATCGGATATTTTTAAAAATTATTTTAGCAGCATGATCTTTATGAATATTGGATTAACTAAAATTTTAAATTGAATTTCGAAGTAGAAACCATTGTGCAACTAATATTAAAATTATCTTTAGGAGATTTTTTATTTAACCAATTAAACTATATGAAAAGAAGTATTACAGCATTTTTCACTATTTTGGCTTTAGTTACAACGCTAGCCAATGCACAAACCTCAGTGCCTATGCCCACTGGCAAAAAGTTTTACATCCAATCGGCCATGAATTTTGGCAAGAACAATGGTGGCTACTGGGATGTACCTGGTCACCCAAAGACTGTTGAAAAGGGATCGAACATTCAGGTTTGGGATCTGGACAACGGGCACGATCGTGAGTTTACCATACTGGCCACCAATGTTAAGCTCTACTACGAGATTCAGGTTGGCAATACCTCAAATGCCAGGGTAGATGTTCAGGGAGCTAAAAAGGAGAATGGAACCAGCGTTAAAACTTGGGAGAATTCTGGTAAAAGTCATCAAAAGTTTCTTTTCAAGCACTTAGGCAATGGTAAGTTTAAAATTTACGATTTCAACAGCGGAAAACCTATCTGTTTGGCAGGCCGAAGCAATGCCAATGGCTCTAACGTGCATATCTGGGACGATCACGATGGCGCCTGGATGGAGTGGTATCTTATTGATGTGCAAACCAAAAAAGCTTTTGTTCCACAAACCGCCAGCAAAACTCCCGATTTCTTTATAGAGAATAAGTTCTTTAAGTACACCTCCGGCACAATGGTTGGCCGCTCCGAGGGGAAAGCCAGCGTAGAAAAGATCGAGGGTAATAAGATATTTGTTAGGGTAGAGGGGACTAACTATAACTCAGATGTACCTCCCGGAGAGCCCACCGAAAAGCCTTTTAACTCGCTATTTGAGATAACGTACGAGGGCGGCAAGTATATCTACGTGCCCGATGTTTTCAGTCCAGGCGAAATAAGCGCTGACGGGAAAAAACTCTCCTTCTCTGGCGATGCATACGTTGATTTCACTGTAGCTCGTCCCCCATCGGAGCTTAAGACTTGGATCGAGAACAACAACACCTATTCGCTTAACCCATACCTCGAGAAGGTTTCCTATAACAATCTAAAGGCCGACGACGAGAATACCATCGCCACCGAGGTGACCAACCTCAACGCCAACGACCAGGCTACCCTGGTGGTACAGATGATTAGTAGTGTGATCAAGAATAAGGATGCCAAGGTGCGTAAGCACGTGTACACCGAGCTCTCCAAGGTAACCTACAAGAAGCAGAGTGGGCTCATTAAGATGACCCTTAATGCTGGCCTCAATAACCTAATCCAGAATGAGCCTGCACAGGAGCTTAAGGGTATCCTGGAGGATATTCAAATTAAGATGGTTAACGCCAAATAGCCAAGTTTTGCCGAATACTAGATGTTGGTGTTGTGCTAAAGGTTTGCACAACACCAGCATTTTTTTTAGCATTGAAATTTTAAGTTTACGTATGAAAAGATCATTTATCCCCTGTGCCTTGCTATTTGCAGCCCTGTTAGCTATGGCTTTCACCAACGCTACCGAAACCCTAGGCAAATACATTGAGACCAACTACTTCGATCTACCCTTTGGCCAGGCAAAAGAGCTAAAAGCCCAGCTGCAAACCACCGATATTGAGCTGCTCCCCACCCAAAGCGCAACCCTTCTTGGCAAATATTTGTCGCAAAAAGTGCTGGAGTCGCCCAACCCCTACGGAATTGATATGCGGGCCAACTACTTCTGGAATATTTACAACGCCCTGCCACCGTTCGTTAGCGCCAAGGAAAGGCACACGGGTTACAATATGGGTGCCCGCGACTATAGCGCCCATGAGCAGCTTATGGCCTACGCCATCTACCGTATTGGCAGAAGCCCCGAGAACCTAAGGCGCATCTTCGAGCTCTTTAAGCCCACCCTCACCACGCTGGTATCGCCTAGCGTTTACAAAGAGTTGGGGATCCAAACTTACGTTCACCAGGCAATTGGCAGCTACAATAGCATTTCGCAAACCCCTAACTTCAAAAAACTATTGCAAGAAGCCTACAATCAGGTCGACACCACTACCGGCAGCCTATCCTGGGAGGGCGACCAACAGGCCTTCCGCAAGTTCGAGAACTCGGCCTACGGCTTTTCTGTTGATGAGGTGAACCAGATTATTGCACGCCACCTAAAGTTAGATAGGTATAACGATCTGATGTACTCCCCCTGGCTCTCGTTCTGGATGCGCCGCAACCACGAGGGCAATATGGACGAAGTGCTGAAAATCCTTTACGAGCTTGATGAAATTTACAATCCCCAATTCCAGCCCGACAATTCAAAGGCATATGGCCATGAGGTTTCACACCTCGACCACGCTGGCAAGATTGTTTACTTCAATAGATGGACCGACAGCAACGGCCAGAATATTATCCTCCTATCCGAGGATATCACCGAGACCAACCCACCCGACGATATGCCAACCCTTTCGGTTGATCTGAACGCCTATCACTATATCAAAAAAGGGAATAGCCACGAGCTATTGATTAAGCACACCGATAGCCAGCTGGACTGTGGCTTTGAGAGCCGCGCGCGGTTTATGGAGGGTTCGGTCTCCATTGCCGATGCCGACAGCAATGGGTTCTCCGAGGTGTCGTTTGTGTACCGCACGGGCTGCTCTAGCGAGCTCTCGCCCGATGGCCTTACGCTGGTAACACTGGAGAACGGCCAGAAGTACACCATTAAAGGATCTACTCAGGTTATCCTCGATAGCAGCCTACCGCCCTTAGGCGGCGAGACCGTGGTTGGCAAGGAGTTCTTTAGCGTCAATTACAGAATACTTCTGCAAGCCCTACAGCTTTGGCAGGCTCAGCAGGAGAACCATAACGGGTTCTACACGCCCCGCATATACCAGCTGATCGATCTAGAGCCATACCACAAGCTAAAACTTTTGGGCGTTGAACCCTTCTGGAATATCGACCTGCACTACGATAAGCTGGCCTACTTCGAGCTGGGGCAGGAGGCGGTTTGGTACCAGTACACGCGCATCGGAAGCATTGATGGCGGCTACGAGGTGGAGGCCGAACGCCCCGATAGCAACGATTTTGTGGTGGTTACATTCCACAAGGGCGATTGCAGCGATGGCATGTCCGATACTACCTACCCCTACCGGGTTACGCTAGTTAGCCGGGGCAATACCTACGAGGGCTGTGGGCGGTGGGATCGGTAAACTAGTCGCCTAAGTGCTAGGAGGCAGCATGCTGTGCCCGCATAATCACCAGTGCGAGCAACAGGGCATTACGTTTTACTAAAGGTTTCTTTTCCTATTTTGAAACCCTTAATGCGCAACGCATACATCGGGGCCACAGGGTTACTTATCCGGGGTAGGGGGGTACTTCCGAAGTACCCCCCCCCACTTCAAAGCTAAGTGAACTTAACCTAAAGTTAAGTCAGCTTACCCTAAACTAAAGCCAACCTACCTAAAAGCTAAGTCGGCTTACCCTGAACTAAAGCCAACTTACCCTGAACTAAAGCCAACTTACCCTGAAGCTAAGTCGGCTTACCCTAAACTAAAGCCAACCTACCTAAAAGCTAAGTCGGCTTACCCTGAAGCTAAGTCAGCTTACCCTGAATTAAAGCCAACCTACCTAAAAGCTAAGTCAGCATATTTACAAGTTAAGCCAACCCCTTTGACGTTCGAGGGATTCTGTCAATTAGGTAAATCACGTTGCTATTGGGAAACGTTTTATTACGCCTGCATTGGATGAGATTATCAGCAGAGTAATCCTACTGGTGGAAACGCTATGGAAGGCCACGGGAACAGCAAATTATCCTAGTACTTGAGCAGCTGAGGCCACATAGTGCGTTGCCGCTGATTAGCCGGTGGTGCGGTTCCTTAGGGTTTGGTTAAGCCTTGCTGCTTAATACACATACTGGTGCAAATTTTTTTTCAATCCGTGAGACTAGCTGCAACAAGAAAAGTATCATAAGAATACTTTTTACTCATTTAAAAATTCAGATTATGAGAGTTATTACAATTTCTTTTTCTTTTATGCTACTGGTTGGGATAGCTGGCCTAAATGCCCAAACCCCAACCGACGTGCCAACTGGCCCTGCCATTCGATTCAAGATTCAGTCGGCCATGAACTATGGCCAGAACAATGGTGGCTACTGGGATGTTCCTGGGGTTTTCCAACCCGGCACGGCAATCAACAGAGGTGCCAACATTCAGGTATGGAATATGGATGCCCACCACGATCGGTACTTCACCTTCTACCCGTCAACAGTGCCTGGCTACTACGAGATTCAGGTTGGGCTTACGAACGAGACAAGAATTGATATCAAAGGGGCAAAGGGCCCTACTACGCCCAATGGCTCAAATGTGCAGGTGTGGGACCGCACCAACCTCACTAACCAGCGGTTCCTGCTGCATCACTTAGGGAATGGCCGGTTTAAGATCTACGATCAGAATAGCGGCAAAGCCTTATGCTTAGCAGGTCGCAAAAACGCCAATGGAACCAACGTGCATATCTGGGACGACCATAACGGGCCCTGGATGGAATGGTACCTGATAGATACTGAAACCGGACGACCATTTATTCCAAAGTCAAAAGCCAACTTTGCAAGCTGGATATCATCGAACAACACTACCGTAATTGATAACTACTTAAAAGATGTTTCATCGGGACAGCTAGCTAGTGACGATAATGGCTCGATTAAAAATACCATGGATAAGCTTGATGCCACAGCGCAGGTAAATGGAGTGGTAACACTTATGAATTCGGTATTGAAAAATGATGATAAGAATGCCCGTAAGCACATCTACACGCAGCTTGAGAACGTGACCTACAAAAAAATCCCTTTTCTAGTAAAAGCGATTATGACAGCGCACTTTAGCAAGTTTCAGGAACCCGATGCCAATCTGAAAAACAAGGTTAACGCCATTCAGCAGAAGATGAATAGCGGTAAGTAAGGGTTGGTCTAACCAAAAACAAGAGGGTGTCTCAAAAGTCCTTTGTGAACTTTGTGCTATGCTAAAAATGCGGTTACACAAAGCCACACAATGAAGATTAAAAATTTTTTTTTGACTCGTGAGACATCCTCATATTCGTAAAACTTGGAAATCTTTTTTGGAAAAATGATTGAGAATTGCTACGTTAAGCTTTCAATTTCGCAGGCATAACTCAACAATTAATAATAGTTATTTTAACCTTAGCAAGAAGATTATGAAAAAAGCGCTTACACTACTTATTGCAACACTGTTGGCAATGGTAACAGCTAATGCTCAAACCCCAGCCGAGGTACCAACGGGGCCTGGCACTCGTTTCCATATCCAATCGGCCATGAACTTCGGCAAGAATCAGGGCGGCTACTGGGATGTTCCAGGAATTTTCCAGCCCAACATGTCCATCTCGCGAGGGGCAAACATTCAGGTTTACGATTTGGATGTGCACCACGACCGGTACTTCACCTTTTACCCGTCAACAGTGCCTGGCTACTACGAGATTCAGGTTGGGCTTACCAACGAGACCCGGATTGATATACAAGGGGCAAAGGGGCCAACTACGCCCAATGGCTCCAACGTGCAGGTGTGGGACCGCACCAACCTCACCAACCAGCGGTTCCTGTTGCATCACCTGGGGAATGGCCGGTTTAAGATCTACGACCAGAATAGCGGTAAAGCCTTATGCCTTGCCAATAGGAGCAGCAGCAACAGGTCCAACGTTCATATTTGGGACGACCATAACGGCCCTTGGATGGAGTGGTACCTGATTGACGTGAAAACCAAGAAGCCATTTGTACCCTATTCTAAAACCCCCGATTTTTTTATTAAGAACAAGAGCTTCAGCTACAAGTCGGGCGGTATGGTGTCGCGATCGGAGGGGAAAGCCAAGGTAAAGGCCATTCAGGGTAACGCCATTCTGATGGAGGTGTCGGGAACCAACCACAACTCCGATGTTCCCCCAGGACAACCTACCGAAACAAAGTTCTCGCACGTGATTGAGATTCGGTACGAGAACGGCAAGTACATCTACTTGCCCGATATCTACAACCCCGGTGAGCTTAGCGCCGATGGCAAAACCCTTAGCTTCTCGGGTGATGCCTATATGGAGTTTGTGGTTGAGGAACCGACCGTAAAGCCCCGTCCAACAACCCGTCCAACAAAGCGATAGAATCCTCTTCGCAATCTTCAACGGGGCTGCTCTAGGGCAGCCCCGTTTCATTACAGACAGCGTGTTTGGGATCGAAGCGAAATTTGCTGAGACAAGTTGAGATAAGTGTATTCTGATGTAATAGATGGCTTCGCTCGTACCTCACTCGCCATGACGTTAGGGTTCCGGTTTTAGATTCTTCTTCATTTACCACTACGGTCTTCAACCTTTAAACTAACCACATGCTCTTAGCTCTTGGCCCTTAGCTCTTCGATCTTCCGTCTTCAAGCCTTTTTTTCTTTAAAAAACTCAACAAAAATTGATGCTAATTCTGTTTCAAAACCCCATTGCAACGCCAACTAATGTGTATGATGCAAATATTTAAAACATTGCAGGTATTGATTTATCTTTTCCTTATTCCTCTCTCACTACTGTCATCTATCCAAAGGGGGAATGTAGATATACCAATTGCCGAGATAACGGTGAGTAAGGGGTTCGATTATGCCCATTGCTTTGTTAGCGGGGGCAATCCCTTCCTGTTCTGCTACGATAGCCACACGGGCAAAGCTGCCCTGTGGAATATGTTTGGGGAAAATACCCCAATTCAAACCATTGCGTTGGGAACTAATTGGAATGTTTTTGAGTTTGTTAACCATGAGAATAACTGCGACTTGATAACACTCTCCAACGGAGGGAGGGTGAGGCTTACCAAGAATATTCTTAGTAAGAGTATTTCAATTGCTCATTCTTTCGAAGAGGATTTTTCCGATAGATGGTCGTTATCAAAACTTTTTCCCCATATCGATTCACACTATTTGCTTAGTTACTCCAAAGAGACGGGTACAATTCTAATTAACACGCTTCATCATTCTGAATCATTCTCTTTGCGAAAAACAAATGTTGTACAGATAGAACCGGATTGGGACAATTTGCAGCTGGTTGAGAATAACAATAATTTCATCGTTTTAAAACAGTGCAAAAAAAATAATCGAATTGTGGTTGAACGTGCATCGAAAAACGGCCAGATGATATCAGAGAATCTGTTTAATAATATTTTCCAAGGGGCTGATATTTTTGAGCTCAAACCAACAGCTAATTGGACCAATGCTAACCTAGTTTTAGCTAACCAAAAAGTGATGCTTTTTCTGTACTGCTCTTCAAATGGGGAGGTTCAAATTCTTTTGCAAAATGACTCTGAAAAATCATTCACCGATATTTATAAAACCAAATGGTCTAAGGGCTGGTCGCAATTCGAAGTTATTTACCTAAATGGTGATCCTCACCTTTTTCATTATAAGGAGTCAACAGGGTTAGCCCGTATTTCAAAAATTAGCATTGATTAGTATGTAAGCCGACTGGTTATTGGGAATAGGAGTGTAGCCATTTGTGGTTACAGCTATATCCTAATCCCCATAAAGCTCATGTCGTCGAGCTGGTTGTGATCGCCTTTCCAGGCGATAAAGGTTGTTTCCAGGAGCGTCTTCTGCTCATCGAGTGTAAGGGTTGAGATACCTACCAGCAGCTTGTAAAGCTGCGTCGATTTGAATTTACGGCCTTCGGCGCCACCAAACTGATCGGCAAATCCATCGGAAAAGAGGTAAATTACATCTCCCTCCATCAGTGTAATGCTGTGGTTTTTGAAGGGTTCGGTATCGATATTTGATCCAATATTCAGCTTGGCGGGTTTTACATGGAATAGGGTATGGGTTTTCCCCTTGGCCGAGATGGCGCTCGAGGGCTGGGGCAGAAGGTTGCTACGGCAGATATGAAGCGGGATATTGGCTCCCGAATACATCAGCTCCTTTGTTTTGGGGTTATAGCAGCAGATGGCAATATCCATCCCATCGAAAATTTCGCTGCTCTCCTTCCTAATCAGGTTTTCCCTGAATATGTCGTTTATGTTGGTGAGAATTTCGCTGGGGCTGGTGATATTCAATTCGTTTACCACCTGGTTTAGCCCAAAGGTGCCAATAATACTCATAAGTGCTCCTGGTACGCCATGACCCGTGCAATCGGCAAGGGCAAACAGGATTCGCTCGTTTTTCTCCTTTATCCAGTAAAAGTCGCCGCTCACAATATCCTTAGGGAGCAGAATAATAAACGATTCGGGGAACAGGTTTTGAATGGTGAGCGACGTTCTGAGGATGGCTTTTTGGATACGTTGGGAGTAGTTGAGGCTATCGGTAAAGTTGCGGGTTTTTCTATCGGCCAGCTGCTTTTGATGCTCAATCTCGGCTTTCTGCTTTACGAGTAGCTCGTTTGCCCTATTTTTTTGCACAAACTCACGAATAGATAAGACCAGTATCAGGAAAAACAGCACGGTAACGGTTGCCAGTAGCACCTGATTGCGTTTTTGCTGCTTAACTTGTCCCTTGAATCTTTCGAGTTCGCTCTCCTTACTTTGTAGGTCCGACAGATGATGTTGAAGTATCGTATTTTCCTCAACCTTGTTCGCTTCGTTACTTTTTTGTGCAGTGAAAAGGCTATCGGTTATGCGGGTGTAATTGTCGAGGGAACTGTATGCTTTCCCCAAATTCCCGGAAATTCTGTTTACCTGCGAAAGACCTTTGTACGCTTGCCTTACTATATTGGTTAAGCCAACTTTTGCCGCAATGCTAAGACAATGCCTGTAACTTTCCGAC
The DNA here is from genome assembly GCA_034003245.1 of Tenuifilaceae bacterium. GTDB lineage: Bacteria > Bacteroidota > Bacteroidia > Bacteroidales > Tenuifilaceae > Perlabentimonas. Next base: position 120,698 of record JAVEYY010000006.1, on the reverse strand, counting down.
GAGTTGTTCAAATCGCCAAGCGCTCTATGTAAATTGGCCATTCTAAGGTATGAGAGAGCTAACCCCGACTGGTCGTTTAATGCTTGCTGATTCTCTATGGCTTCGGTAAGATAGCTCTGTGCTTTCGAGTAATTTTTGAGATGATAGTTAATCTCACCAACAAGCGATTTAGCCCTATAGGTTTCTTTTGAACTATACACTTTCAGCATTTCAACGGCCTCATCGCCGAGTTTATTTGCTTCTGTGAATTTACCCTGTAGAATTTTTAGCTGGCTACAGCCCAGCTTATAGTGGGCTATAACCACACTATTGTTGATACTTTCAACTAGTTTGGAGGTCTGATGGAGGTATTGTAGCGATGTGTCCAAACTGCCCAGCTGGTTGTGAATCGATGAGAGGTTAAGCAGGGAGTAAATTAGGTTGGATTCATCGTTAGTTCTCTCAAATATCGCTTGGGCTTTCAGCGCCATATCTAAGGCTTGCCCCAGCATTCCGGTCTCCAGATATACCTCGGCTAACCGTAGGTAGAACCAGCCTGTATAAAGGCTATCATTAAGCAGGATGTTCAGTTCAAGGCCTTTGTAAAGGTATTCACGGGCCTCTTGACGCTGTTCCTTGGCCAAGTATGCCTCCGCGAGAAGCCTGATGGCCTCGTACTTTACGGAATTAAGATTTAGCTCGGAAGATATTAGGCGTGCAGCATTTAGCGCAATTATTGCTTCATCGAGGTTGTGGTTTTGTAAATGGTGTTTGCCAAGTAAAATATATCCTCGATGAATAGAGTTTTTATCGCCTTTATCCTTGGCTATAACTATCTGATTTTCGATGCTGAGTTTCGCTTGCGACTTGCTCACAGTAACCTTTACCGAATCCTTTGATTCAACGGAGTTGGATTGTGCATTTCCGGTAGCGCACCAGAGTATTAAACCGAATAGTAGAGGAGTAAAAGAGGCAAAAAAAGATTTAATCACATGAAAAGCAATTAAGAATATAGGATGTGTTGGCTATTACACACACTGCAAAAATATCAAAATATAAATACCAAAAGTGGTTTATATTACTTTTTTAATTTTTGCCGGTTGAATCGATATTTTAATACGTGCAGTTTAAACCAACATTGTTTTAACTTTTGGAGCTAAAAGTTAAGAAATACGCTGTTGATAACTATTTTATAAAACATAAAAACCGATGTTGCTTTTTTAATGGCGGGCAAAGAAAAATACATTAATTTTACCCAAACTTTAAGGAATGGTTTTTTTAGCGCTCAGTATTCTATCGTCGGCAACAATATTCGTTGTATTTAAGCTGGTTGAACGGCACAAAATCTTCACCTTTAGCGCCATAGTTGTTAATTACCTCATAGCCTGCCTAGCAGGTTTTTTTTTGAGCGATAGTAATCCATTTACCCTCCAACTTTTTCAACAGAATTGGTTACCCATCGCTTTGCTGGTTGGTGTAATGTTTATTGTAATGTTTTACGCCATAGGTAAGAGTACACAGAAAGCAGGGGTGGCGGTTACCACTGTAGCGGTTAAAATGTCGGTGATATTTCCCATTGCTTTCTCCATTTGGTACGATGCTAACGATATTTTAAGTCCAGTTAAGATAGCCGGTATACTGCTTGCGTTGCTTGCTCTTTACCTTACAGTTTACCGCAAGAGTAATAGGTCTCTCGATTCTAAAGTAGTGCTTCTGCCAGTATTTCTTTTTATAGGAATGGGGATTGTCGATTCATTTGTAAAATTAGCCCAATCGGCTTATATAAATGGCGAACTAGCCCCAGCTTTCTCGTCGGTGGTTTTTGCCTGCTCACTGCTGGTTGGACTAGTGATCTTACCGTTTAATAAGCCAGCCATTAAAAGTATTGTCAAACCAAAAACCTGGATAGTAGGAGCTCTTTTAGGTTTGGCCAACTTTGGATCGATGTACTTTCTTCTCCTCGCATTAAATCATATCGATATAAGCACGGGTCAACAGGCCATGGGCTCTGTGATTTTTGGTATCAACAATATAGGAATTGTTACGCTTAGTGTAATAATTGGATTTTTGGTATACCGTGAACGACCCATGCGGATTAACTGGGTTGGAATCGGGCTTTCCATTATTTCAATCATTTTACTCGCTGTAAGCTAAATTGTAAATGGAGCAAACCGATACATATTTAACAATTGCAGGTAAGTCGGAGGGACTTTATAAGGAAAAGGGCAGTAAGTTTATTGCTCTTGCATTTCCTATACAGTCCGAGGAGGAGATAAAGACAATTCTGGTCGATTTACGAAAGCAGTATCACGATGCTCGTCATCATTGCTACGCGTACATTCTTGGTTTTAAAAGCGAAAGTTGGAGAGCCAACGACGATGGAGAGCCATCGAGTACAGCGGGTAAACCAATTCACGGACAACTACTAAGCCGAAACCTTACAAATACTTTGGTTGTGGTTATCCGATACTTTGGAGGAACAAAACTGGGGGTTTCGGGTCTTATTAATGCATACAAAACAGCAGCCTCCGAATCACTTGATGCTGCTACCATAGTTGAGAAAACCGTAAACGATATTTATAAAATCTCATTTGCATACCCTGCTACCAACGAGGTGATGAGGCTTATTAAGGATGAGGATTTATTTGTTATCAACCAGGTTTTCGATACCAGTTGCTCAGTAACTATTGGTATTCGCCAATCGAAGTTAACCTTAGTTCTCGATAAGGTTGACAAGATAGATTCGGCCGTTGCAGAGTACGTAAGAACCGATTAAGCATTTTAGCCTCGTTTATTAACGAGGCTTTTTTTGATATTATATTGATAACCTTTACCATAACTTAAATTTAATGGAGATGAAAAACAAAAGCTTGGTTGCAATTAACGACCTCACCAAGGACGAAATTATTAAGGTGCTCGACCTGGCGGAGGAGTTTGAAAAGAATCCTATTCAGGATATCTTGAATAAAACTGTGGTTGCTACCCTTTTCTTTGAGCCATCAACCCGTACGCGGTTGAGTTTCGAAAGTGCGGTTAGCCGTTTGGGAGGCCGCGTTATTGGATTTTCAGAGGCTTCAAGCACTTCGGTTTCCAAGGGCGAGAGTTTAAAAGACACCATCCTAACTGTTGCCAACTACTCCGACCTAATAGTGATGCGTCATCCTGTTGAGGGAAGTGCCCGCTATGCCAGCGAGGTTTCGCCAGTGCCAATTGTTAATGCCGGCGATGGGGCCAACCAGCATCCAACCCAAACGCTACTCGATTTGTACTCAATCCGTAAAACACAGGGAACGCTGCAGAATCTTAATATATTCTTGGTTGGTGACCTAAAGTACGGACGTACTGTTCACTCGCTACTAATGGCCATGAGCCAGTTTGGTGCTACGTTCACTTTTGTTGCTCCAAAGGAGCTGCAAATGCCCAATGAGTATAAGCTAATGCTAAACAGCATGGGGTTAAAGTTCACTGAGCAATCCGATTTGAACGAGAATCTTGATAAGGCTGACATTATTTACATGACCCGCGTGCAGCGTGAGCGATTCTCCGATCCCTTGGAGTACGAAAAGGTAAAGAATGTATATGTACTTCGCAACAAGATGCTTGAGAATACTAAATCGACAATGCGTGTTCTTCACCCGCTACCTAGGGTAAACGAGATTCATACCGATGTGGATCCCAACCCTAAAGCATACTACTTTCCACAGGCCATGAACGGTGTTTACACTCGAATGGCCATTATGGCGTTAATCCTAGGTTTAAAATAAATTGAAATAACTAAAGCGATGAAAGAGAAAAAGCAGCTAAGCGTAAGTGCCATCGAATCGGGCACAGTAATCGATCATATACCAGCTCAAAATCTGTTTAAAGTAATATCAATCCTTGGCCTCGAAAAGATTGATAACCTTATCACCTTTGGCACTAATATGGAGAGCCATAGGTTGGGTCGTAAGGCAATTATTAAAATTGCCGATAAGTTTTTTGAGCGCGACGAGATTAATCGTATTGCCGTGGTGGCTCCCCATGCCAAGCTAAACGTGATAAGGGATTACACCGTTGTGGAAAAGCAAGTGGTTGAAGTGCCCGATAGCATTGAGGGAATTGTAAAGTGCGTTAATCCCAAATGTATAACTAACGTTGAGGCGGTTAAAACCAAATTTGCAGTTGTCGACAAGCAAACCGTGGCCCTAAAGTGCCACTACTGCGAAAAGATTACCGACCAAGAGCATATGGTTTACCTATAATTTATAAAGGGAACACCCGGACACGAGAGCCCGGGTGTTCTTCTTTAAATCAATTCACTGATGATAATGTATACAAACACAATCAGCAGTTAATACAAAACCATCAAAACAAAACCAGTAATATTCTATTTGTATAAAGTTATAGTTCACTTTGTTACTTTGTCACTAGTCACTTTAAACTCTAGTCACTTTAAACTCTAGTCACTTTAACCTCTAGTCACTTTAAACTCCCAACTCCCTACCTCAACCTATCCAAACTCCTCACCAGCGCCTCATCGCGGGCAACTGCCCTAAGGGCAAGAAAAACGAGAATTGCTGAAATCAAGGGAAATACAAATAGTAGCGAGAATGATAAGTTGCCGTCAATTGACGATTGAGCCGCCTTGGCAAAGTAGTAAACCAAACCTTGAAGGCCTAGTAAAAGTACAATATTTACCACGCAAAGACGAATTTGAAGCATTCTCCGCTTGAAAAGGAATATAGTTGTTATGCAAATAGCAAGGCAAATCAGAACAAGTATCGACATAGGGTAGGAGGTAAACGGCTCTTTTACGCCATCTGCACTTTCTAAACCCTTAAATCCAAGTTCGAATACCACCTCATCGGTTGGTCGTACCACACTGGCAACGGGCATAAATACCATAAAAACCAGCAGTATAGTGGCAATGATAAGGAAAGCCGTTTGAATTCTTTGAATCATACTCTAATTCACTTTTTTTGATTAGTTACCACCTAATATAATTGGTAATCCATCCTTTCCACTACCCACCACTATTACCTTGGTGTTCGGCGATTTTGCCAATTCGGCAGTTGCTTCAATACCTCTCATTTTGAGTAGGTTGTTGGTTAGGCTGTTGTTGATAATTTGGTTTGCACGCGATTCACCCTCAGCCGCAATTCTTCTACGCTCAGCCTCACTTCGTTCCTTTTCCAGCTTAAACTGGTAAGCAAGTGCTTCCTGTTCTTGGGTAAGCTTGTTTTCGATGGCCTGTTGAATTTGCGTTGGTAGGTTAATGCTGCGGATAAGTAGAGCACGCATGTCGATAAAGTTCTCACCCAAAATCTTGTTGGTTTCGGCAATTATGGTTTGCTCAACCTCGCTTCGCTTGGTAGAGTATGTTTCCTCGGCAGTATAGCGACCAGCCACTTGACGAACCGATGACCGAACCTCAGGGATTACCAGCTGGTTAATGTAGTACTTTCCAAAAACTTCGTGAAGTGATCCAATTTGATCGTAAATGGGGTTAAAACGAACCGACACATCGATAATAACCTTTAACCCACTTTTGTCAAGCACATCCATTGTTTCCTCGGCTTTTTGCTCTTTCACATCGTAAATAAAAAGGTCATTCCATGGTGCAACCACCTGAAATCCGGGTAGATGAATGTTATCCTTGTCAAGTCCGCTGGTAAAAGGTCGGAAAATTAGCCCACGCTCACCTGGCTGGATAATGTAAAACATTCGGCTGCTGAAAAGGAGTACAACAACTAAGGCTATAATCCCAATAATGATGATGACTTGTTTCTGTTTCATTGTTTTTATTGTTTTAGTTAACGATTAACATTATCGATTATTTCTATCTACAAAGATATGCTTTTTCTGGGGATTTACGGGTAATGATATAAGTGGTTGATGTAGTGTGAAATGCCCATAGTTATTAACCTCCTGTTATCAAAAAGTGGGGAAAAATTTCACATTGTTGCTAATTTTTGTTTTACATTAGCACTTTCAAAAAACAGTAAAATATGAGAATTATTGAACCATCGGAGCTGATAATCAACCCGAACGGAAGTATTTTTCACCTGCACCTCCGCCCTCAGGATATTTCGGAGACCATTATCCTTGTTGGTGATCCAGGTAGGGTTGACACCGTGGCGTCGTTTTTCGAGAAGATTGAGTTTACCGTTTCGAATCGCGAATTCAAAACGGTTACAGGATATTTCAACGGCAAACGCATTAGCGTTATCTCCACGGGCATTGGTACCGATAATATCGATATAGTTGTTAATGAGTTGGATGCGTTGGTTAATATCGACCTACAAACCCGACAGGAAAAGGAGGAGAAGAAACAACTAACCATTGTGCGTTTGGGAACATCTGGCGCATTGCAAGCCGATATTGAAGTTGATAGTTTCGTTTTAACAGACATAGCCATTGGCTTTGATGGACTACTGAACTTTTATAAAGGGCGCAATTCGATTAGCGATTTGGCCATGGAAGCCGCATTTGTTGAGCATACCAAGTGGAATACCCTTTGCGCAAAACCATATTTTGTGAATTCATCACCCGAGCTGGTAGCCCTATTTAAGGATATTGCCACCGAGGGTATCACCATTTCGGCCCCTGGATTTTACGGTCCACAAGGACGCGTTTTGCGTTTACCACTAGCCGATAGCAGCCTAAACCATAGCATCGAAACGTTTGTATACAAGGGCAAGCGCATTACAAATTTCGAAATGGAGAGCTCGGCAATCAATGGGCTGTCGTTGCTGCTTGGTCACAAATCCATTACAATTTGCGCCATAATTGCCAATAGGGTTAATAAAACTGCTTCGGCCGACTATAAGCCACATATTAAAAGGTTAATTGAGGAGACTTTAAATCGCTTAACCCGGTAAACCATATATTTATTGATGAGACCCAAGGAGTTTGCAGCCCTAGTTGCGCTGCTCGAAGATCCTGACTACGAGGTTTACCAGACAATTTCAAATAAGCTGGTTACCGAAGGTTTGGATCTTATTCCTCTCCTTGAGCAGGCTTGGAAAACATCAAGTAGCGAAATTCTTCAGCAGCGGGTCGAGGATATTCTCCACCAGATTCAGTTTAACAATACTCGGCAAAATCTTCAGCACTGGGTTGAGACAGGGTGTAAGGATTTACTTCAGGGAATTGTTTTCATTTCGCAGTATCAGTACCCCGATGTGGAATTCGAAGTAATTGATAACTACATTGACAAAATAAAGCAAAAGGTTTGGAATGAGCTTAACGAGAGCTTAACTCCTCTCGAAAAAGTTAAGGTTCTTAACCATATTGTATTTGGTGTATGTGGGTTTAGCGGTAATGCCGAAAACTTTTTTGCCCCACATAATCATTTCATAAACCAGCTAATTGAGACAAAAAAGGGCGGGCCAGTTCTAATCTCAATATTATACTCGCTTATTGCCCAGCGGCTTGGTTTACCCATTTATCCGGTAAGTTTGCCCCGAAATTTTCTGGTTGCATTCAAGGATCGATATCAGAACACCATTCAGGACGATGCGATTAACCCTACCATACTTTTCTACGTCAATCCTTTTAACCAAGGCTCTGTTTTAGGGCGCAAGGAGATTGATCAGTTTTTAGAGCATAATAGCATTACCTCAAAACCGGAGTACTATTATCCCTGTACAAATAGAACCGCTATTTCGCAGCTGGTAAGTAGCTTAGTGATTTCCTACCAGAAAGTTGGCCAAACATCAAAGATGAATGACATCAAGACATTTCTCGACGTGCTGGTCAAAACGTAGAGCTAAAAATCGATTCTCAGCTGCATTCCTTGGTCTCGAAGTTTTGACATTTCCTTATCAACAATATCATTAACCACTGTTTTGCATCTACTACACCCCGTTGATGCTTTGGTGAGGTTTTGAACATCTAAAAGGGTTCTTGCCCCTTTTCTTCGGATTGCGGTAATTATTTCGCGTTGGGTAACAGCTTTGCATTCGCAAATATATTTTTGTTGATTAACCATGCGGATTATTAGTTGAGTAATCGGTTCTACAGCTGCAATAATAGTAAATGCAAACCACTCAAAAAAATGCCAAAAATCTTTTGCTATAATTCTAAAAAGATGTACTTTTGCGGGCTAATTGTATTTTTTAACTAAATAAATTAAATTATGTTGAATCAGTACGAAACCGTTTTCATAGCTACTCCCGTTTTGTCTGAGGCCCAGATGAAGGAAGCGGTTGACAAGTTCAAAGGTGTCATCACCGGCAATGGCGGTGAGATTGTACACGAAGAGAACTGGGGACTAAAAAAATTGGCCTACCCCATTCAGAAAAAATCCACCGGATTTTACTACCTCATCGAGTTTAAGGCTCCAGGTGATCTAATTGACAAGTTAGAGACTCAGTATCGCCGCGACGAGCGCGTGATTCGTTTCCTAACATTCCGCATGGAGAAGCATGCCGTTGAGTATGCTCAGAAGAAAAGATCGAAGGTTGAACAACAAAAGAAGGAGGAGTAAACCATGAGCCAGAATCAGAGTGAGATCAGATATCTAACACCCCCAACCGTTGATATCAAGAAGAAGAAGTACTGCCGTTTCAAGAAGAACAGGATTAAGTACATCGATTATAAGGATCCCGAGTTCCTTAAGAAGTTCCTTAACGAGCAGGGGCGTATTCTTCCCCGCCGCCTAACCGGAACGTCACTTAAATATCAGCGTAAAGTTGCCACCGCTGTTAAAAGGGCACGCCACTTGGCTTTACTGCCATTTGTAACCGATTTGTTGAAATAATCAGGAGAACAACGCGATGGAAATTATACTTAAACAAGATGTTGCCAACTTGGGGCATAAAGATGATATCGTAAACGTGAAGAACGGTTACGGACGAAACTACTTAATTCCTAACGGCATGGCCGTGGCTGCCACTGAGTCGGCTAAAAAGGTACATGCCGAGAACATCAAGCAAAGGGCTCACAAAGAGGCTAAAATTAAGGCCGATGCTGAGGTAATTGCTAAGAAGTTAGAGGGAATTAAGCTTACTATTGGTGCAAAAACCAGCTCAACTGGCAAGATCTTCGGTTCTGTTAATACAATTCAGATTGCCGAGTCGCTTCAGGAGAAAGGGTTTGAAATCGACAGGAAGAATATCTCTATTAAGGAAGATCAGGTAAAAGAAGTTGGCTCATACACTGCCGAGATTAAACTGCACCGTGAGGTGAAGGTTAGCATCGATTTTGAGGTTATAGCCGAATAATTCCCCAATACAATAGAAAATAAAGAAGCCTCGAATTTCGAGGCTTTTTTTATACTAGTCATTATAGCTGATTATCGAACGGCAATCGACTCAATCTCAATAAGTACACCTAATGGAAGTTTAACAACTCCGTAAGCTGCTCGAGCTGGCATATTCTCAGTAAAGTACTTGGCATACACTTGATTCATTGGTGCAAAGTTGTCCATATCGTTTAGAAGACATGTGGTTTTTATTACATTGGCATAGGTAAGACCAGCTTCGGCCAATATTGCACCAATATTTTTAAGAACCTGCTCAGTTTGCTCAGCAATTCCTCCCTCAATAATTTTTCCAGTTTCGGGAACAATGGGAATTTGTCCAGAAATAAATACTAGTCCCCCAGCCTCTACTGCCTGGCTGTATGGCCCTACTGCCTTGGGTGCTTTGTTGGTGTTGATTATCTTTTTCATCTGTATTAATATTAGGTGATTAAAAGTTGTTGTATAAAAAGGTTTTAATGTCAACTTGTTAGGGTAATTGCGTTTCATGCAATAAAGTATACTTGAAAGAACGTAATGCTACATCAAAGATACAATTATCTGTCGTAATGGCTCTGCCTACGGGTTAGCTGAAGGTCGCGAAGCGTACCGGATCTGACGTTGATTTTAAAGCTAAAGCTGCGAAGGTAACCAATTGGAACCACCGAAAGGCTCATCTCCCAGCAGTGAAGGTCGCGGAAGAAGTTTAGAGATGTGGTGGTTAACTTTTTGCCCTTAAAATCGTACCCCGACCTAAACCCAATCTTCCATTTAGGCGATAGGCTAACATCGCCCGAGAAGGAGAGTGTTTGCATGGTGGTTGGCTCGAAGCGCTGCTTAGAATAGGTAAAGGAGTAGTCTAACCGTAGGTTCCAAGGTACATCAAAGTCAACATATTCACCGTCGAGCAGGCCTGCACTTAAGGCATCGCCAAACAAAGGGTCGTCCATACCATTGCCAAAACTTGGATTTCCCATTGTTCTCCCAGTTCTCGAAGTTTGAGAATCCTCGTCACCCGAATCTTTTTTGCCCCCGGTAAGGGAGAAACCAATGCCCACCCTAAAGTTTGTAAGTCGGAAAAGCTGCCTGTTCTGGCTAAACTGAAACTCTTTATCTCTGATCCCTTTTTCGTTTAGCGCGTATGGATCGAGTGTACCTGCAACATTGATGTTAAATTTTTCGAACAGCAAGGTTCTGGCCGACATCGACACGGGGCTCCAGTGCATGGAATCGGCCAGCATGTTGTAGCTAGTGCTGAAGTTTAACCCCTCAATTAGCTTAATTTTGCGCGTGTTCGATGTGGTATCCTTATCGCTTAGCACCTTCATCTCTATATTATTGCCAAGGTTGAAGTTAACCATTCCGCTTTTCCCCGCTCCTGGGCCACCGTATAGTGTTCCCTCAAAAATGGAGTACTCTCTGAAATTGTTGCCTGTTGTGTCTGTTTGGACTTTTTTGTAAAAACCATAGGCTTCGTTACTAAAATCGGGGCGATACGAGAGTGAAACCGAAGGGTTTATTACATGTCTAATGGCTTGTACTTTTGAGGTTGATTTGAAAGAATACATACCATATAGTTTCGTATTCATCGATACGGATGCATTGTATTGGTATGCTCGCTTGAAACCCATTACATCTTCGGTAACAACCTTTTTTTCGTCCTCATCCCATCTTTTTTCGATAGTTTTTGTGTACCAGTTCTCTGAGTAGTTGGCCGAGGGGCTAACGGTAATAAAGTTAAGCACGTTAAATGAGGTTGAAATGGGAATCCGGTGTTGCATTCCATTTCTAAGTTTTTCAACTGTACTATAGGTAAATAATGAGTCAGTTCGTGTAGTAACAGAATTGTCGAGACTCGCAGTATATGTGATACCAATTTTTTCGTACCAGGCAGGTGCCCCAATGCTGTTCTTGCGTTTAAAAGGATATATCCTGTTCATGTTGAACGACATTCTCGGAAGACCAAGCGTAATAACACTATCGAGGTTATTCTGTGAATGGTTCATCGATGCTGTCATGCTAAACGGTGTGCCCGGCCAAACTTTTGAGTAGGAAATACTCGACGATAATTGATTGGACAGGAAACTTTCAACTCCTTGGGGGTTTAGCCTGTTGTGACTTGGCGATCCCAAATTTACGCTGGCCTGAAACGTGGAGTTTGGATTTGCCTTTGGGTCCTGTGAGTGGCTCCAGCGAAGCCAGTAAGAATTTGTCTTGCGGTAATCGTCAAACCCTTTTTCCCCATCTACAAATTGCGATATATCAAACGAAAGACTTCCGGAATATTTGTATCGTTTTCGGTAATTGCTTCGCAGGTAGGTAGCCCAGGAGCCCTTGGAGTATATATCGCCAGTTAATTCTATATCTATATAATCATTAATCCCAAAGTAGTACCCCCCCCGTTCTAGCTTAAACCCGCGGCGCTGCTCCTCGCCGTAGCTGGGTAGCTTAATTCCCGATGAACGCTCTCGCTTGCTGGGGAAAAATCCAAAGGGTAATATAAGAGGGAAGGGAACATCGGCAATTATCAGATATGCTGGGCCGGTTATTATTTTGTTGTTGGGGATTAGTTTCGCCTTGGTGATGGAGATGTAGTAATGAGGGTGCTCGTGGTCGCAGGTGGTGAACTTTCCCCCAGACACGTGTACGGATTTATCGGGCATTAATTTGGTGTCGTGACTGTGAAGGAAGCCATCTGCTTCCTCAGTTATTACGCTGTAGATTTTGGCTTTCTTTGTGTTAAAATTATATCGCATGCTCTCCATCTTAAAGGTTTGATTACCCTCTTTAAAGATGGGTTTTCCAACAATAGCCCCTGTTGAGTCGGGTCTACCCTCAGCAAAAACAACATCGGTTTCCATGTCGTATTCAATGTAAGCCGCCGAAAGTTCCATCTTTTGATATTTGACTATGGCGTCACCGTAGAGGAACACTTTCTTCCCATCAATAGAGTATAGCAGCGAGTCCTTCGACTCTTTGAAAATAGGGTCGTCCAACGGAGAGTCCGATTTTTTTGCAAGTGTATCGATGGGCAATGCCAATGTGTCGATTGTCGCAACTCCTAATGAGTCGGGAGTTGCTGTAACCGAATCGGGCAGTTGGGTATAATAATTGAACGAAATAGCAGTTAATGTGTTTGAATATACGGTATTAACTGCTAAAAATGAAATTATTAAAATAAGGCTAGCCTTCAAATGCAATTTTAGTGCTATTTTTGTAAGATATTTTGATCGAATTCGAGCCCAAAACTACTAAAAAAACCATCTTTGAGCATATGCAAAGAGTAAATAAATACACATTCCAATTAACGAATTTTTTCCCAGTACTAATATGGATTGGTTTTTTTTTATTGTTTTTTCACATTACAGCATATACCCAAGAGATTTACAAACTCAAAAAGGTTGTTATCGACCCCGGTCATGGTGGTCAAGATACTGGAGCCATGGGCCGAAAATCGAAGGAGAAAGACATCGTGCTTAACGTAAGCCTTAAGTTAGGTAATTATATTGAAAACGCATTTCCCGATGTTGAGGTAATTTACACCCGCAAAACCGACGTTTTTGTCCCCCTTGACATGCGTAGCAAATTGGCCAACGAGAGTGGGGCCGATCTTTTTATATCTATTCATTGCAATGCAAACCCTAGTAAAGCGCCCTATGGTGCAGAGACCTATGTGATGGGGCTTCATAAAACGCAGGGTAATTTGGATGTAGCCATGCGCGAAAACGCTGTCATTACTTACGAGGAGGATTATTCAACTAAGTACGAGGGCTACGACCCAAATTCGGCCGAGTCGTTCATCATCTTCAGTCTTATTCAAAACTCATTCCTCGAGCAAAGTCTTAATATGGCTAGCCTTATTCAAGATGAGTTTCGCGAACGCGCCCGCAGGCGCGATAGGGGAGTGAAGCAAGCTGGCTTTTTTGTGCTTTGGCAAAACTCCATGCCCAGCGTACTGGTTGAACTTGGCTTTTTGAGTAATCCCAAGGAGGAAGATTATCTGGTAACCCACGAAGCTCAAACATATTTAGCCTCTGCGGTATTCCGTGCATTCAAGGAATATAAAAACATGGTAGAATCGAGAAGTACATTTACCGCTGAGTCACGATTCGATTCCTCAATTAAATCAGAAACCGAAATCCAAGAAACTAACGTTACAAGCCAGTGGAAACCAGAAGTTGTCATTGCTAAACCTGCCGATAAATCAGGACTTCTGTATAAGGTTCAGATCACAGCATCGAGCAACTCGGTACCTAGAACTTCAGCGGTTTTCAAGAATTTCCCAAATGTGGAGGAGTACTTGGTCGATGGGCTTTATAAGTATGTTGTGGGTAGCAAAAACACCTACGATGAGATAAGTGAGTACTGCCAGAAAGTAAAGGAGGTTTTTCCCGATGCTTTTATAGTAGCCTTTAAGGATGGGAAGCAGATAAGCATAGATCATGCCCGTAAATTGTCAACAAATTAACTTATTGATGTATTATGAAAATTACGCGTGAAGCCAAAATTGGAATTTTTACCGTATTGTGTGTTGCCACTCTGATTTGGGGGGTAAACTTTCTGAAGGGGAAAAACATTTTTAGCCAAACCAATACCTTTTATACCGTTTTTAAAAGGGTTGATGGTTTAAAGGTAACAAATAGTGTAATGCTTAGCGGATACAAGGTTGGCACAGTTAAAAGCATTCGCTTTGAGGAGGGCAATACCGGCAGACTGATAGTAGCCCTTCTGATTGAGAAAAAGTATGATATTCCTAAGAACTCGGTTGCAAAGCTCATTAGCGCCGATATCATGGGCGGTAAAGCTATTCGACTTGACTTATCAACAAACTCAGAATTTCACAGGCAAGGTGATACTCTTGTCTCCTCAATAGAAACCGGACTTTTAGATCAGCTGATTTTTGAAATGGTTCCCGTTAAGGAGAAGGCTGAAACTCTTATGGAGGACATGGAGAAGGTTATGGAGGTTATAACCCAAGTATTTAACCAGGACAATCGCGAGAACCTTAATCATAGCTTTGCCTCACTCCGCAGAACTCTAGAAAACTTCGATAAAGCTTCTGCTTCTGTTGATATTATGCTCAGTTCCGAGAATAGTAAGTATAAGCAAATTCTGGATAATGTTGCCCATTTCTCCAGTAGCCTTAAAACAAACACGGCTGGTATTGACTCAATTATTAACAACCTGGCTGCAATAACAGATACACTTGCTCAAGCCAATATTGCACACACTTTGGCTCAAGCCGATTCGGCTCTTTATGCAATAAATCAGCTTATTACAATAATCAACGAAGGCCAAGGCACCGTTGGTGCCCTGATGCATAACGACACCTTATACCACAATCTGGAGCGCTCCGCAAAGAATCTCGAGTTACTACTATACGATATGAAAGTTAATCCCAAACGGTATATTAACTTTTCGTTGATCGATTTTAGTCGAACACGGTATACTGAGGAGAAGCGTTAATTCCGCGTAAATTTGTAATCACCAGATAATCAGATTGTAGTGTTTATCTTATTATCAATCAACTCTTTTGCTTTTAAGAGTCGTTAACCATTTATTAGCTTTTACTTAAGGTAGCTAACACAAAGATTTATCTATCACCTATTTATAGTTATCAACAAGTTAAATGCCTGATATACAGTTAAGTGTAATTTTTTTTATTTTTTTATGAAAATATTCACGTGATAGTTAAACCGTTAAAACATCCGGTTAAAAAACAAAAAAAATCCTGTTTTTTTTTCAGTATTTTTTTCACAATTTTGTAATCACATCTGATAGAACTAAAATTTTTCATCTTTTAATATTTTTGCAAGTGATGGCTGTTGATTTCCAGGAAGCCTGGGGTAACTGTTTGAAAATCATTAAGGATAATGTTCCACCGGTAAGTTTCAAAACTTGGTTCGAGCCGATTGTACCGCTTAAGTTGGACAATAACATTCTTACAATTCAAGTTCCCAGCCCATTCTTTTACGAGTACTTAGAGGAGCAGTTTATAGATATCCTCAGGAAGACCCTGCGCAAAGAGCTTGGTCCTGGCGCTAAGCTTGAGTATAATGTGGTGATGGAGAATCACAGTTCGGTGAATAGTAAACCGGTGACTGTAATTTTACCTACTCAGAATAAAACAGAATTGAGGAATAAGCCTGTTTCCTTAAATTCTAATGGCAGTGATTACAAGATCAAAAATCCATTTGTAATCCCCGGCATTAAAAAACTACATGTCGATCCGCAGCTAAATCCCGACAACACATTCAATAACTATGTGGAGGGCGAGTGTAACCGTTTAGCACGTTCAGCGGGCATGGCAGTAGCTAACGCACCAGGTAAAACAGCATTCAACCCGTTACTTATTTATGGAAATTCGGGTTTGGGTAAAACCCATTTGGCTCAGGCCATTGGAATTAGGGTGAAGGAAAAATCGCCCGAGAAGGTAGTTCTGTACGTTAATGCCGTGAAATTTCAAACCCAGTACGTAGAGGCCATTCGTAATAATAACATCAATGATTTTGTACACTTTTACCAAATGATCGATGTTTTAATTATTGACGATGTTCACGAATTTGCTGGTAAGGAAAAAACTCAGGATACATTCTTCCACATATTTAATCATCTACATCAGGCGGGAAAGCAGATTATTCTTACATCCGATAAAGCTCCAGTGGAGCTTCAGGGTCTAGAGCAAAGGTTGCTATCTCGTTTTAAGTGGGGACTCTCGGCCGATCTACAAACCCCAGACTTTGAGACAAGGGTTGCCATCCTGAGGCAAAAAATCTATAAGGATGGGATTGAACTCTCCGACGAGGTTGTTGAATATATCGCAACAAATATCACCAATAATATCAGGGAACTTGAAGGTGCGCTAATCTCGCTGCTCGCCCAGTCTACCCTAAATAGAAAGGAGATCACCATTGAGTTGGCCTCCGAGATGATTGACAAATTGGTTAAGAATACTAAGCGCGAGATATCGATAGATTACATTCAGAAGATTGTTAGCGAGTATTTTGGGCTTCCCAGCGATGTGCTTCATACTAAAACGCGCAAGCGTGAAATTGTTCAGGCTCGTCAGATTGCCATGTACTTTTCCAAGAATATGACCAAGAGTTCACTGTCGACCATTGGAAGCTTAATAGGAGGAAAGGATCATGCAACGGTTCTACATGCATGCAAAACAGTAAACAACCTTATAGATACGGACAAGCGTTTTAAAAACCAGATAGAAGATATTGAGCGAAAGTTGAAACTCTAAAAAGACCACCAAAAGCCAAGAGGGGTGTTGCAACTGCAACACCCCTCTTGGCTTTTAAGATAGTGATACGAAGATTTATCGTTTCACAATAAACCAAGGATTTTCGAGGCTTTCCTTATTGTAACGAACTCTTTTGCAGTCCTCAACCGAAAGAAATGAACAGTCAGCTTCCTCGGCAATTGCTTGTCCTGCTGCTGTGTCCCATTCAGTAGTTGTTCCGAATCGTGGATATTCATCGGCTTTACCTTCGGCAACCATACATATTTTGAGCGATGATCCCCTCGAGATAATCTCAACGTTACCCTTTTCCTGCGTAAGCATTTCGATGTGCTGCTTGGTTTCAGGTGAAGGATGCGACCTACTTGCAACGATAGTATAAACCGAATTGCATGTGTTAAGAGGAAGTTTAGCTGCCTGAACGATTAAGTCGTCGAGGTTTGTTTTAACTTCATTGGCTGGACTAATATGATCCACTTTATACGACCCCATTTTTACTAGTGAAAAGTAGAGCTGTTGGAGCACAGGAACGTAAATTACGCCCAGAATTGGGTAGCCTTGATACACAAGTGCAATATTCACTGTGAACTCACCATTACGCTTAATAAACTCTTTGGTTCCATCAAGTGGGTCGACAAGCCAAAAGTATTCCCAGCCTACACGTTCCTCGTAAAGCAAATCTCTACCTTCCTCGCTTAGCACAGGAATTCGCGTTTTCATGAGGGATTTTACAATCTCGTCGTTGGCAAGCCTATCGGCTAGGGTAAGGGGAGTTGCATCGGACTTGAGGTTTACCTGAAAATCGTCGGAATTGTAAACCTCCATTACAAGGGCACCTGCCCTGATTGCAGCATTTATTGCAATGTGGAGCAAGTGCTTAAGCTCTGATTGTTCAATCATTACATGTGAATTATGCGGGGTTACTCATTAATCGAAAACTGCTTAGAACGCTCAAGAGTAAATCCATTTTATTTAACGTAATGCAAAATAATAACAAATGAATGAGAACTCAAAACTATTTATGACTGGAATCTAAACTGACTTTTATTCATCAGATAAACAGCGTATTAACACCAGTTTTGGGTTAATGCTTTATAACATTGTTTTAAAATCGACACTAAATCAGTTACATGCACAAAAATATTGGGTTTAAAACCGAAAAAGTTTTTAGATTTCTTGCACGAACACAGATTATACGATAAGTTTACAGAGCTTAAAAAAATACGACAATGAACGGACTAGAAAAACTATATCCAGCAGATGTTTGGAAGTATTTTTCCGAGATTTTGGAAATTCCCCGCCCCTCCAAAAAAGAGGATAAAATAATTGCTTACCTACTAGATTTTGGCCGTAAGCACAATTTGGAAACAATACAGGATGAATCGGGGAATATACTAATCAGGAAACCGGCCACCAAGGGCATGGAGAATCGCAAATCGGTGGTGCTCCAGAGCCATATGGATATGGTTTGCGAAAAGAACAGCGATATAAATCACGATTTCAACGTTGATCCAATAAATGCCTACATTGATGGCAACTGGGTGCGTGCCAAAGGTACCACCCTGGGTGCTGACGATGGAATTGGTATGGCAGCACAGCTTGCTGTTCTTGCATCAAAAGAGATTAAACACGGACCCATTGAGTGCCTTTTTACTGTTGATGAGGAGACCGGCTTAACCGGTGCTTTTGAGCTGAAACCAGGTTTTATTAACTCGCCAATTCTAATAAACCTTGACTCGGAGGATGAAGGAGAACTTTTTATTGGTTGTGCAGGCGGAATGGACACTATAGTAACCTTTGCTTACGAAACCGAGAAAGTGCCCAGCAACTTTATGGCATTTAAACTATCTGTGACCGGACTAAAAGGTGGACATAGCGGAGATGATATTAATAAGGGCCTTGGAAACTCAATCAAAATTATTAATCGATTCCTTTGGAAAGGTTCGAATAAGTACGATTTAAGGATATCGGATATTGATGGTGGAAATTTAAGGAATGCTATTCCCCGCGAGGCTTTTGCAATCTTTGTGATTCACGAGGAGGAAGTTGAGGGTATGAAGCAATTTTTTGAGCAATATCGTAAGGAGATAATAAATGAGTACGATACTGTTGAAACGAATCTGAAGATTGAACTTAAACCCTCAGAAATGCCGCAATGGGTTATTGATGAACCAACCCAATTCGATTTGCTAAACTCTTTGTACGCATGCCCTCATGGTGTGATTGCGATGAGCAGTAAAATTAGCGGGTTGGTTGAAACTTCTACCAATTTGGCATCTATTAAGTTTATTCAGGACAAACAAATACTGGTTACCACTAGCCAACGCAGCTCAATCGACTCAGCAAAAGTTGATATTGGAAATATGGTACAAAGCGTTTTCCGCATGGCCAATGCAAATGTGGTTCACACCAGCGGATACCCTGGTTGGTCGCCAAATACAAATTCGGAGATATTAACTATAACCAAAGACGCATACCAAAAGTTATTTGGCGTAGAACCAGTAGTTAGGGCAATTCACGCAGGATTAGAGTGTGGTCTTTTCCTCGAGAAGTATCCCACTTTGGATATGATATCGTTTGGCCCCACCATTCGTGGAGCTCACTCACCCGATGAGCGACTTGATATTGAGTCGACTGAAAAGTTCTGGAAATTACTATTACATGTACTTGATACATTTCCACAGGTATAGCGCGACGATCTGAATTTTTCAGCTACCTTTTTTAATGAGGCGAGGGTAAATTACTGTATACTTTACGCCGAAGTACAAAGAATTGGAAAAGAATACTTTTGGGGTAGAGAGATATTTTGGGATTTTTAAAAGCTCTTCGTTTTCGAATTGTTTTAATAATGTTCTTGTAAAAGTGCATATGAGCCCTCAATACCGACCAGGTAAATGAGGGCTTTCCTGTTAGAGCATATCCTAAACCCGATAAACCATCGAGCACTAGGCGGAATAGCATTACAGGGATTAACGATTTGCGCGATAGGTTTTTAAGGAGCATCGTAAGGTTATTACGATGATTATAGTAAACCTTTCGTGGATTATTTGCTGCTAGTGTTCCACCTCCAACGTGATAAACTTTCGATTCGGGAATACACCAAATGCTATATCCCTGGCGCTTAAGGCGCCAGCATAGGTCGATCTCCTCCATATGGGCGAAGAAATCGGTGTCGAGGCCACCAGCATTCCAGTACTCGTTTGCCCTTACCATCATACAGGCGCCTGTAGCCCAAAAAATTTCCTGGCTATCGTTGTATTGACCATTATCCTTCTCAACAACATTGAGGATTCGGCCACGACAGAATGGATATCCAAGTAGATCGAGAAAACCACCCGCTGCCCCGGCATACTCAAACTCATCGGTTTTATTAAAGTTTATAAGTTTAGGCATACATGCTGCAGCGTTGGGATTGCTCTCCATAAAGCTAACCATTGGCCCAAGCCAACCCTTAGGTACATCAATATCGGAGTTTAGAAGAATGAAATAATCTGCCTCAATTTCCTTTAGTGCTCTATTATAACCACCGGTAAAGCCATAGTTTTTGTCAAGTTCAATTACCCTTTGCGTTGGAAAAGTATTGTGCAACCACTCCACAGATTTATCTGTAGAACCATTATCGGCTATAACAATATCTACCCTAAAATTGGGTGCAAAGGAGTTTGATACAACACCTGGGAGGAATTGTTTCAGGAACTTTTCCCCATTCCAGTTGAGGATAACTATGGCGATACTTTTCATGATGCGGTGCTAGGGTTTGTTTCGGGTTTGCGCTTGCGCTTCCAGCGTTTGTGCGACCAAAGCCAGTATTCGGGTTTCTCCTGTATCTGCTTCTCGAGCCTTTTGGTATGAAGTTTAGTAAGTTCATACTGATCAAAAGATTTGGGGCTATCGGTGAGCAGCTCAAAATCTATCTCGTATTTCCCTCGCTTTATCTTTTGCATGCTACAGTAGTAGATAGGAAGATCGAATTTTTGAGCTATCTTTTCAATTCCAAGGTACACAGCGGTATCTTGATTTAAAAAATGAGTCCAGTACTGAATTTGATTCGAAGGGGGTGTTTGATCGGACACCAACCCCAGCAGAAAAGGTTTCCCTTTCTGTTTACAATCAATAATTGCTCTAAGGGTATCGACCATAGGGACGGGAATTCCACCAAAGCGTTTGCGGGCGTTGTTCATTAATACCTCAAAGTATTTGTTGGTTAATGGTTTATATACTCCTAGCGAAGCATGTTTTACCTTATTACCAATTTGAGCATACATTTCCCAGTTTCCATAGTGCCCACTAACTAGTATAGCGCTTTTACCCTCGGCGTATAGCTTGTGAAAGATTTCGGGGTTGTTAAACTTGCATCGTTTAACTGCCCTTTCTGTACTGGCATGGAGTAGATAAAAACTCTCATAAAACAAATCGCTTAAATGCCTGTAAAATTTCCGCTCAATTTTCTTAATCTCAAGAAGCGATTTGTTGGGAAAGGAGTTGGTAAGGTTTTTTCGAACCACTTTTCGCCTATATCTTACAATGTAGTATAGAATTATGAATGATATATCGGCTAAGCCATGCGTTATTACCATGGGAAGCCGTGCAAGCAACCAGGTGAATCCATAAAAAAGGCCAAAGAGAATCTTTCCCATCGTGTTGTCTAGTTATCTTTTTAACATGTAATTAGATACAATTTTACCAAAAGGTTCAAAGATCTGTTTATTGGTAGCCACTATCTCCTTTCCAAAGATATAGTTTTTATCACCACAAAAATCGCTAACGCAACCACCAGCCTGTTCAACAATGAATGCACCTGCAGCCACATCCCAGGGTTGTAGGCTGTACTCGTAGAATGCCTCGAATCGTCCGCAGGCTACATAGGCTAAATCGGTTGCAGCAGAACCTAAACGGCGTAAGCCGTGGGAATAGCGCATAAAATGTTCCATCGATTTCATAAATGGTTCAATACGGTTGTAGTCGTAGTAGGGAAAACCTGTGGCAATAAGCGCATCGTTCACACTCGATATGTTGGAAACACGAATTTCGGTTCCATTGAGGTATGCTTTATTGTTTCCCCAGGCGTAGAAACACTCATCTAAAGTCACCTCGTAGATAACCCCAAGAATAATGGTTTCGTTATCCATAAGTGCAATGCTGATGGCGTAGGGGGGAAGCCCATGGATAAAGTTTGTGGTGCCATCCAGCGGGTCGATAACCCAGTTAAGACCACCCTCAATTTTTTGGCCAGTTCCCTCCTCGGCAATAAAACCCGCTGCTGGAAATATACTGCTCAACCCTTTCACCAGCTGTTTTTCAGATTCTTTGTCGACATACGAAACGAAATCGTGAAGACCTTTGGTTTCAACCCTATCGAAGGTGAAATGTTTTCGCTGTTCGCGGATAAAAGCACCCGTGTTGGTTGCTAGATCAACTACCTGATGACAAATATTCTCGAGGTTCATAGTGGTTTGTTTAATCAATTATTTGCACCTTGCAATTGCCACTAGGGGCAAGTTCGGTAAGTTTAACTTTTATGATGTGTCCAGCTAAGTTCTTGCTGTACTGGGATTCAACTTTTATGTAGTTTCGTGTGAATCCGTTTATCATTCCATCCTTTCGGGTTGACTCGAATAGTACTTCATCAATTCGGCCAAAATTATGCCTGTAAAAATCGAGATGCAAATCATGTGAAAGGGCTTGTAGATTAGCTGCTCGTGTGCTAATAATTTTTGGGTTTACCTTACTTTGGTAACTGGCTGCTGGTGTGTTAGGCCGTTCGGAGTAGGGGAAAACATGGAGGAACGACGGCTTGAGGCCTTCGAGTAATTGGTATGTTATTGTAAAGTCCTCATCGGTTTCGCCAGGGAATCCAACAATAACATCAACCCCAATAAATGCATTAGGGATGGCCTGTTTAATCCTTACTATCTTATCGGCAAAAAGGGAGGTGTTGTATCGCCTTTTCATCAGCTTAAGCACATTGTCGGATCCTGACTGTAAAGGGATGTGAAAATGTGGTAAAAACTTACTCGATGTGGCTACAAATGCAACTATATCATCGGTGATTAGATTAGGCTCTATTGATGAGATTCGATACCGCTCAATGCCTTCAACGTTCTCTAATGCGTGAAGTAAATCGATAAACTTTTCTCCGGTTGATCGACCAAAATCGCCAGTATTCACTCCAGTAAGGATTACCTCTTTAATGCCCTCGGATGCAATTTGTATGGCTTGGTCAATAACTTTTTCGATGGGCAGGTTACGACTTTTACCACGGGCTAAAGGGATGGTACAGTAGGTGCAGTGGTAGTCGCAGCCATCTTGAACCTTTAGGAACGAACGTGTCCTATCGCCCGATGAGTAGGCTGGGAAAATGTCGTTTAGAGCGTCAACATCGCAGCTGTAAACCCGCGCCTGCTTATTTTTAGTAATATCACCTATATACTGAGGAAGATTTCCCTTTTGCGAAGCGCCCATCACTAAGTCAACCCCATCCATTTGTGCAATTTCTTCGGGTTTAAGCTGGGCGTAGCAACCCACTACGGCCACAAATGCATTAGGCGATTGTTTAACGAACTTTTTGATTGCCTGCCGGCATTTCTTGTCGGCATGTTCGGTAACTGAGCAGGTGTTAATAACGTACACATCGGCCGGCGATGAGGGTGAAACCCTCTCGAAACCCATCTCGTCGAACTGACGGGCAATGGTTGATGTTTCGGAAAAATTTAGCTTACATCCAAGGGTGAAGAAGGCAACCCTTTTCCTTGTATTTGACATTTGTATGCATCTTGAAAAACTTGACAAAGTTAAGAAAAATGGTGCACCAAAAGGGGAGAATGAGATAATGTGTCCAGCTTATTCGCTAAAATAAACACTTTTTAAGATTCGAAAGGCGCTTAGGTATTGGATGGACTAGTGGATACTAGAATTGGTTTTGATGTTTGTTGCGAAAACGGGAGAGTCGTATGTTGACTTGTAGTTGAGGTTTGGAACTACCTCGCCTGTTTCCACATTGATGAAGCCTTTAATAAATTGGGGAGGGAGTAGGTAAACTTCGTCCTGATTTTCGTTCAGTTGGGGTTGAAGTGTGCTTAAAATCTGTTCAACGTTAAGGATTGCATTCACCTGCTCAATGGCGTGTGTATACTTATCGTAAATATGCTTGGATATGGAGATAACCACAATGAAATTTCCGTACTGTTTGCGTAGGTTGTGCTTATATCCCAAATCGAGTTTGTCGTTAATAATAGGTTCGGCCGTTTTATAGAATGACTCGGCAAACCGAAAGCCTTCGCGGCAAATTATTTCGGCAACATCCTGTGTTTTGGTGTAGTGTGCAAATAGCACGTTGGACTCAACATCCCTGAAAAGAAAATCCTGAACCTCGGGTTCAAATAGCTTGTTGGGTTTTATTATCGAATCGTGTGGAAAAGTCTTAAGCCTGCTAATAAGGAGTTCTATCTCCTCGTGGCTGGTTAGGTCTTTAAAGTTGATCTGCTGCTTTATCAGCGACTCAATTCGCTTATCCCTCTTGTAGAGCTGAATCTGCAAGAGAACGATGTATGCAATAAGAATTACAATTAGTATCAGCTCAACGCTCATCAGCAATTCAGTTGTATCCTATTAATAGGGATTACTATATGCAATTTAGAAACAATTTTTAAAGATTCTAATTTTTAGGTTGATAAAGTGCGATTGAGTTTCCAAAAATTGTAGTAATTGTAACAAATGATACACTTTTAAAGCTTAATCCTAATAATTTTGCAATTTCATAAAATTTCATGTAATGGGCAGCCTTTACAAATTCTTCAAGAAATATCACAAATGGCTAGGAGTTTTTCTGAGCCTGTTCTTTTTTTTCTTTGCCCTATCGGGCATTATCCTAAATCATAGAGCAACATTTTCGAGTATTGATGTTAGCAGGGGTTGGCTTCCAACCGAATATCGATATAGTAACTGGAATAATGCAGCAGTCCGGGGAGCTAAACCCTATGGTACCGATTCGCTGATGGTTTACGGTAATATTGGCGTGTGGCTCACAGATAAAGGCCAAACTAGTTTTGTGGATTATAATCAGGGATTTCCGAAAGGAATTGATAATAAGAAAATTGCTGATATTCATATAACTCAGTCGGGCGAGACTTTTGCAGCAACTCTTTTTGGCCTTTACCGGAGAGCTAGTGATGGGTGGATAAAAGTTGATCTTCCCATTGAAGAGGAGAGGATGGTAGCCCTAGAGGAACGAGGTGATTCACTTATAGTAATGAGTCGTTCCGAACTTCTGTTGTCATTTGCGTCGGATAACTACACCAATTTTTCGGTTCTTACCCTACAATCACCTGTGGGAGCCGAAAAACGAGTAAGCCTTTTTAAAACCATATGGTTTATCCATAGTGGAAAGGTATGGGGAACAATGGGCAAGTTAATTGTCGATTTGGGCGGAATTGCCATGATTTTGCTCTCATTAACTGGTCTTTTTTACTTTTTTGTTCCAAGTGTATTGCGACGAATAAAGACCCGACAATTATGGCGGAGCAGAGTAAAACGTGTTAACCGTTGGTCTTACAAATGGCATCTAAATTTGGGAATAGCCGCAGCGCTTATACTTTTGGTAGTTACTGCAACAGGAATGTTTTTACGGCCACCATTACTAATCCCCATCGCATCGGTATCAGTTAAACCCATTAAAGGCACAACCCTATCTGATTCAAATTTTTGGAGCGATAACCTGCGCGATATTCATTTTGACTCCATCCGCAATTTCTTTTTACTGGCAACAGCCGATGGGATTTATGCCCTCTCGCCCGATTTACGCGAACCCCCTGTAAAGTTTGCACTTCAACCTCCAGTAAGTGTTATGGGAATTAACGTTTTATGGCAGGTAGATTTCCACTACGTGGTTGGGTCATTTAGCGGCTTATTTAAATGGAATCCCTTTGAACATTTTTTATCCGATTATTTAAGTGGTGACAGGGTGGAACCACATTCCACCCTTCGATCGCCATTTGGAGCGTTGGCCATAGCAGGAGGGGTAAATTTAGGTGAGGGAGATGCGTTGTTTTTCGAGTACAACACAGGCGCATTTATGCCCAAAGAGCAAGGGCAATTTCCAACCATGCCGCACGAGATTATCGAGAAATCGGGCATGTCGCTTTGGAGTTTGGCATTAGAAGTTCATACGTGGCGAATACTTAAATTCATGCTAAGCAGTTTTCACATACTTATTGTGCCGCTTGCCGGAATCCTTGGGCTCGTAATAGTGATAACGGGTACAACAATGTGGATAATGAAGTATCGTTCTAAAAATTAACTGAAAAAGGATGAGAATAACTGATCTTGGAACTGCCGAGAAGGTGCCATTTAATGTTGATGGCAGAAAAATGCTTGTGGATAGCAGAGTTGAAATAATTCATCTTACGCTAAAGCCTGGCGAGGTGCTTGAAAAGCACACAAACACTTTTGATGTGGCCATCTATGTTCTTGAAGGGAATGGCATTCTGGAGACTGACGATCAGAGCATAGTCGTTATGCCCGATGTCTGTATTACAATTTCTGCAGGTGTGAATAGAGGAATTCGCAACACTACCGCTGGTGAGATAAGGCTGCTTGTGGTGAAGATTTTTGGATGAAAAAAGTATGGGCCGAATTTTTAAAATTTAGCCCATACTTTGTCATGATTTTCTACTACATCTCATTGATAACCTGAAATTCAATTTTCAGGTCGGGAATGAATGTTTGATTTGGGACTATAATATTCTCTTTTAATTCTACGGCTTTTTCAGAAGAGGATATGCCAAGCATCCTTGCTTCAGATTTCAGTGGAATACCTTTGTATATCCATACTTTGGCCATCATTACCTTTAACACCTCGCACTTTTTACCAAGAAATTTCTCAGTGCCAAGGCGTTCGCCACCCAGGGCATCAATAATGTCTTGTCCCATCTGCTCAATTTCAGCTTCGGTCATATCCTCGGTAATCTCTTTGCTAATTTCTTCGTATTCTTCGTTGGATGTTTTAAAGGCTGTTCCCTTAATCAAATCCCATGAGTAATTATCAGTACCGTTGGTTACGGAAATGCTATGCTGCTCTTCTGTTTTTGATATGCCAAAAATTATAATGGTAGTTGTCGATTTTATTTCGGTGCGCGATTTCTCGCCGTAGTTATCCCACCAAAACTTTTTGGTGCCAGCTGTATTTCCCGTAAGTTCATATTCAACGTAGCCCGATTTGATAGCAAATTGGTTGTAATCAGTTTCTTGGGAAATTGCAATACTTGCTGTAAGTGCAATAATAAGAATTGTTAATAATTGTTTCATAGCCTGTTGTGTTTTATTGTTTAATGGTTTTAATCCGTTGTTTTTCACCATTGGGTAAATTGAGTTTCTTTTAAAAAAACCACTAATCAAAGCATTACTGCTTAATAACTTTGCGAGCAATAGTTTTACCCTCTGCTGTTTTAAGTATCACCATGTAAATGCCTTTGTTTAGGCTTTGAGTCGATAAAACTACAGTGTCGTTTCGGTGGTTGTTTTGCTGTATCACTGTTTGTCCAATGGTGTTTACCACAATTATTTGGGTAAACATGCTAGCGTTAGCAATGGTAATACTATTGCTAAATGGGTTTGGCCCAATTAATATATCGCTAACTATATTCTCCTGCGCGCTAAGGTAAACCAGCGAAACGTTTTCTGTTACATCTTCACCATTCACCTCAACAGTACCGTTGTATGTTTCGTACTGGTTTAGGGTAATGGTGTATGGATATGAACCATCTGGAAGTTCAATACTTGCCCCACCCGAGGCATTGGTGGTTATAGCTTGATTGTTGATAGCAATGCTTGCACCTTGAATTGGATTTGTACCATCGGTAACAGCAAAGGTAATGGTGTACTCTGGTGGTGTTTCCTCAACAAATGTTACATAAACCGTTTTGTCCTCGTTCATTGTAATGGTTGTAGTGGCATTACCTGTATCGCTCACATCGCCACTCCAACCATTAAAAATCCAACCTTCGTCGGCAATAGCTTCAAGGGTTAGGTTTGTGCCTTCATCAACGGAAATAACTTCGGTGTATTCAGTATCACCCACATTTACAGTACCGTTTCCGCTTATTCTAATATCAAGGTTATATTGGGTTGCACTTACCTCGGCAAAAGTGGCGGTAATTGATTTGTTGCCATCCATAGTTATGGTGGTGGTGGCTTCGAGAACTTCAGCTACCGAGCCAGTCCAGCCTTCGAATTGCCAGCCATTGTTGGCAATTGCTTCAAGGTTTAGCGTTGTACTTGGTTCAACGGAAATTTCATCTGTGTACTCCTCACCGTTAACCCTAACAACGCCTTCTCCAACTATGGTAATGGTGAGAGTATGCTTTACCGAGAAGGTTGGGTAGCCATTATTCTCTGCAGCTGATATTCCCCATATATTTTCGAAATCCCAGCCTGCATTGGTGTAAGTGCTGCTCTCCTTCATTTCGGCGGTTGTTTTGCCTTCGCCGCCATCGCTTTCCGTTTGTCCCGATGTTTCGGTATTCCAGAAACTGGCTGTTATTGTTCCGCCATCGAGTACAGCAGCAAATCCGCCTGCATTACTTACATTTGCAGTAACGCTGCCAATGCTATAAGAGTATTTTATTTGCGATTCGTAATTATACCCAACAAAGCCTCCCACGTTATTACAACCGCTTACATTGCCAGTAGCGTAGGTATTTTCGATAATTACAGAATTGTTGGCAGTGCCAATGAACCCACCGATGTTGTAACTCTCATTGCCATACTCATCGGGAGATGCTGTTACAGAGCCCGTTGAGTAGCATTTTTTTATTGAACCACCCTCTGCAGTACCAATAAATCCGCCAACACCATCTTTCCCAGACACATTACCGTTGCTATGCGATGCGAATATTCTTGCTCCGTTGCCCTCGCCAGCAAATCCACCCACAAGTTCTTCTCCTATAACCTCTCCTGTGCTAAAGCAGTTCTCTATTCCACCATTTGAAGCACTGCCACTAACATTCCCAACAAGGCCGCCTACTCTAGTATGTCCTTGCACATCAGCCGAGCTGGAGCAGTTTATCATCTTGTTGGTCCATACATATGAGCCAACCAAGCCACCCACGTGGCTAAATCCAACAACATTTCCGGAGCTGTGACAATTATCGATGCTTGTCCAGTAAGCCCTACCAACAAGCCCACCAACGTATGTGTTCCCGGAAATATCGGCATCAATAATTTTGATATTGATAAGTTTGCCTTCATTTGCCTCAACATTTCCAAATAGCCCAATATAATCAACATCTCTGTTTATGTATAGATTTGATATGGTGAAGTTTTGCCCGTTGTAAATTCCAGTGAAGAAGTTGTAAGTGCTGTTGCCTATTGGGCTCCAGCCCTTGCCATTATCCCAGTCCTTAATTGCTTCGGGCAATTCGATATTGGCTGTTTGTAAGTAGTGCTTATCCCACTCTTCGGCGTTGTCGCTTATCCACTTTAGGTTTTGCCAAGTGGCAATTAGGTATGGATTCTCCTCGGTTCCCTGCCCCTGAGGCTCAAAGTTTACATACGATGGGTACCCGTTGTTTACCGACTCGCTAATTTGCCATACCATTTCAAAATCCCAATCGGTGAAGGTGCTCTGCTGTTTCATCTCGGCAGTGGTTTTGCCCTCACCGCCTTCGCTGGTGGCAAAGCCTGATGTTTCGGTATCCCAGTATGAGTTGATGATTGACCCACCCGAATCGTATCCAACTAATCCGCCAACTGAGTACGCATAACCATCTTGCTGTTGGGGAACAGTAATAGAGCCAATGCTGTATGAGTTTTTGATTTCGCTTAAGGAGTTATATCCCACTAAACCGCCAATTTGATATGTGTCGGTTGCAATTACATTCCCTGTGCTGTAGCAATTTAGTATATGGCTTTTTGTGCTTGTTGAACCTGCTTTTTTTGCATGTAACCCAACAAGCCCACCTACTTTCCACTCGCCATTAACTGTAACCGAACTGTGCGATTTTTCGATATAGCCATCCTCGTTGGCGCCAACTAAACCTCCTACATTTTCGTTACCTGTTACTGTACCACTTACTGAACAGCTATACAAGCCCATAATAGAAGGGTACTCTACAAAGCCCGTTTGTTTACCTACAACTGCACCAACATTATTGTTGCCTATAATATTTGTGTTCTCAAGTTTGATGTTTTTAATTATTGCGTACTCTGTGTATCCAAAAAGTCCAACATTGACTTTTGTGGGTCTGTTTATGTAAAGATTTTTAATTGAGTAGCCTTTACCGTCATAAACAGATTTGAAGGCCTTGCTATCGTGGTCTAAATCAAACTCTTTTTCTTTACCAATGGGCAACCAGCCTCGACCCATTCCCCAGGTTTCGATAGCTGGGGTAGCGTTGGCAAGGTCGATATCGGCAGTTTGCTCAAAGTAGTAGGGGTTATAGTTGTTCTCGTCGAACCAGTAATTTGGATTTTGACTAAGCCAATACAAGTTTTGCCAAGTGGCAATTAAAAAAGGTGAATCTTCGCTGCCATAACCCTCGGGCATAATTGCCTCAGGCGTTTCGTTGGTTGGTTCAGCAAATTGCAGGTGAGGGTATCCGTTGTTAGTTGAGGCTTCAAATGCCCATACGTTATCAAAATTCCAAGTGGCAAAAGTGCTTTGCTGCTTCATTTCGGCAGTGGTTTTACCTTGTTCGGTGCCTCCGCTTTCTGTTTGTTCTGAGGTTTGGGTATCCCAGTACGAGTTTATTACCGTGCCCACGTTATCGTAGTAGGTATTCCTCCCTACAAAACCACCAATGCCATCGGTGCCTGTTGATGTAACGTTGCCCACACTGTAGCAGTTTTCAATAATTCCCGAGGAATTATCTCCAACAAAACCACCTGTTGCATTTTTACCTGTTACGCTTGCTGTTGAGTATGAGTTTTTAATCTTTCCAGCATTGTTGGCTACCAATCCTCCTGTAGTCCAATCGCTAGTATTGGTAATGCTCCCGGTGCTGTAACATTTTTCTATAGTTGTATAATTGCTCTCGGCAACCAAAGCGGCAACACCATTTATGGCTCCTGCAATATCAACATCAACTAGGCCTAAATTTACAATGGTTGCATTCTCGGTGTATGCAAATAGGGCTGCGTAAGTATCGGTGGCGTTTATGTAAAGATTCTTTATGGTATAACCCTGCCCATTGTAGTACCCTTTGAATGAACTGGTAGGGTTTGGCCATGCCTCGTAGCCAATAGGTTCCCATCCCTTTCCACCATTCCAGGTATTTATTGCAGGTTCAGCATCTGCAAAATCGATATTAGCCGTTTGTATGTAGTTCTTTTCCCATTCCTGGTAGTTGTCCTTTTGCTTGCTTAACCAGTAAAGGTTTTGCCAAGTGGCAATTTGGTATGGGTTGTTCTCGGAGCCATCGCCTTCGGGTTGTGTGGCAGTTTGTGCCATAAGCGAAAGGCTAAGTAGTAAAATAGCAATTGATGTAAGTAGATTTCGTATCATACTATGTAGTGTGTTATTATTTAGGGTGTTGTGTTATTCTTTTATGCAGCGAACGTAAAAGCCACTGGCCAACCGAAAATCGCCAGAGTCGCTCATATCATATTTCCCTCCGATGTATAAGGAGTGTGCTCTTTCAGGGTTTGCTTGATACTTGTTTGAGGCCCAGTAACGGGTTTCTTTTCCATCTTTATGGAAATAACCATCTTCGCCTCTATAGCCTCCCAACTTTGAGTTAAACCCTGTTTTCCCTCCTTTTACCAATTCCTTTTTCCGATGATTTGCTGCTGAGATGCCAGTGCTTTCAATCAGCTTGTCAAAATCGTTGTTGGTAGGAATGCGATACCCTTCGGGAGCCAAGCCACGTGGATCGCTTACTGCATACCAGTTGTACAACTTTCCATACTTTTTGCCCTTTGCCGGGTCGTTGTTAAGGTAGCACCAGGCAGGTTTACCCTCCTTGGCGGCTTGTACCCACTCCTCGTCGGTTTTTGCTTCGGGTATAGGGTCGCCATTGCGAAAGGTTGCTACATCAAGATTGTCGCTAGCCCACTTGTAGTTACCATAAATGGCTTTGGTGGCCACCTTATCAACTGTTTTGTTTACCAATTTGCTGCTGGTTAAATCGGATATTTTACATCCGCTAATTGCAATGGCAATTACTATTAGAATTGCTAGTTTTTTTGTGGTTTTCATGTGTAATAAATTAGGTTTATTATGTAGTTTGTTTGCTTAAAGTGTAATTGTAAAGTAAAGCAACACAAAAAAACTCACCCTTATGAGGTGAGTTTTGAAAGTGTACTTAATGGGTTTGAAAACGTTTGTCTTAAACTTTTTTAAGAAGATAAAAATGTTTCTCTGTTAATAAAATACAAGTTTATTGTTTAACCAATCTGAATACCTGTTTTTCTCCATTTTTTAGAAATAGAGTAACAATATATACTCCCTTATTCAACCTGCTAGTTTTTACTGTATTGCTGTTTAGTGGTTGAGATAATACATTTGTACCTGTAGCTGTGTAAATTGCTATGCTTTTAGCATGTTGATAATTATCTATATAAATAACATCTTTAAATGGATTGGGGTAGAGTGAAATATCTTTTGCCAGATGAGACTCGCTAGAGGTTGTATTTGATTCAAGAACTAAGTTAACCGTTGTTTCCTCCTGAAAATTTATCTCCGCATTGTACGTTTTGTAGTTGGGATGGGTAACGGTATAGGCATAGCTTGCAAAAGGGAGCGTAACGCTTGCTAATCCGTTGCTGTTTGTTGTTAACTCCTCTTGGTTAATGGTAATTGTTGCATTGGCAATGGGTTGACTATTATTAGTAACGGAGAATGTAATTACACCTTGGGTTTCTACATATTCTTTGTTTAGCACTCTAATTCTACCGTCAATTCGTGCATAAACTGTGTTATTTTGCCCAAAAGTTATTGTTTTAACTACCGAAACATTCGGGTTGTAGTGTGTAATTCGTTTCGACAATGGGTTTAAGCAGAATAAGCCCTGTCCGTAACCATATCCACCTGCATCGTTAACAAACCAAACGTTTCCATTGGCATCGGTTGACATGCTGCGTATGCCCATGTCGGTATAAAACTCTTTACTCACATCGAAAAGTATGAAAAGCCTGAACTTATTTTGCTCAACATTGTACTCAACCAATCCATTTTGCGCATCGCCAAAATAAAGATTGTTTCCACTAGATGCGATGCTCAGAGTTCTGTTGAACGGCATTCCGTGGTTTTGAGGGTAAAGGGTATCGCCTGTGGTCAAGTTTTTAAGGCCATACTCGGTGCCAATCCAGAAGTTACCATCGGTTGTTTGGTGCATTGCAAAAACCTTACGCGTTGGTGTTGTGTTAGGCTCCCCCGGATTTGAATAGGAGGGTAGATAAGTGGTGTAAACCTCAACGTTTGGAACATCTTCCCACACCTCACCGGTTTTCACAACTCCGTTTTCGGTAGAAATATGCATAACGCCATCAATCAAGCACAGCTGTGTGGGGGATGCTGTGATGCCCATATCAGTTAGACTATGCTTAGCCCATTGTCCCGAAGATTTTTCGAGAACCAAGCCGCTACTCATCAAAAACCAAGGATTTCTATCAGCATCGAGCCTAACTTCCATTGGGTTTTCGTTGTTAAGGTCGGTTTCTGCTGGATTAATCCATTCGGTGTAGTCGGCAACGTTATCTAAATTCACTTGGTAAACGGCTTTCTTGTACTTATCAATTCCCCAAAAATAGTTGCCAATGCTATCGATGGCAAAACGCGTTATGTCGTTGTTGTACAGGGGATGCCCTTGTGGGAATAGGAGTTGGGCTTCGGTACTGGTAACATTAACCTGCCAGTGCTTAGTGAAAACTTTGGAAGGAAAATTTGGGTCGTACGCTTTGAGCGACAGGTTAAATTCGCCTTTGGTTGTTGCGTTAAACGTATAGCTAGGCTCACTGCCAACCATATTGCCATTGAGTATCCACTCCACATTAAGCTGCTGAGGGTTAAAGAACTCTACTGCAAGTTCTTTGCTCTCGCCAACATTAAGCGAGAAAGTTGTATGATTCCTAAGCGTTAACGATTTTGGGAGTATGCCTGTGTTTTCAAAATCGAATATTACAATGTCGCTGTTGTAGTCGGAGGGGTAAAACAGTACCGTGTCGATATTTATTGATTGCGATTCGTTACCAAGGGTCTTAATAGTATTTTTCTCACTATTATACCCAAAATAATTAAATGCCGAGTTTGAGTACCAAGGTTTGTAAAGATGCTTTTGCCCCAATAGTTCCAAATTGCTATTTAAATAGGTAAACCGCGCCGAGTTGTTAGGAGAATCGTCCATGTAAAGGGAAACTCCGTTGTACTGGGTGTTGCTGTTAAATTGGCTCGACATAATAATAATGTTTCCATCGTTATCAACTATAGAACGACCAAAGAAAGCAGGCTGATTTATTTCTCCTTGTGCAATTACTTCGGTAAGCGAGCTGTTATACTTTGTAATATGCGATTTTGTGTCGTCTTCATTAAAGTTAGTTAGGCGAATGTAGGTATTGTCGAACTCGCTTTTAACAAGTCCAGATGTTTTTGGACCATAGGTAACGAAGCGTTTCTCCAGTTGAGTTTCGCTATAAAAAAGGTTGTGCTCGCCAATATAGTCTACGCTAAGGGTTAACACCGAATGCTCACCAATTTTTGTTAAAGTAACATAGCTTAGGTCAATCGAATTGTTTTCAATCAGGTCTATCTCGTCTTGGTTGAGCGAATGGTAAAGGTCGCTGGTAAGTACCTTGTTGGTAACCATACTACCGTCAGCACCGCTAAGTACTATCATACGAAAAGTTTTTCCATAAATGTCATTGGCTCCATTCCAGAAGTAGTCCTCGTCCCAATGGGAGAATCGAAAATCAAACCAACTGTTAATGGCAATTACCAACACTAGGTTTCCACTACTTGATACTGTAAATTCGGGGGAACTATTTAGCTTTCTGTGCCAAATAAGTGTGCCATTGGTAGAGTATTTTGCAACAATAAAGGGGTAGCCGTTGCTTTCGAATTCATCCCCGCCAAAAACAACCTTTCCGCCTTTTTCAATTCTGAATAGCACAAATAGATTGCCTTCGCTATCGAGCTCGGCATTATAGATATCAATTCTAACATCTTCGTTTTCAGCATAAGTTTGGTGCTTGAACCAAGCAAGGCTATTATCGTCGTTTAACTTTAGCATGTAATTGGTCCAATTTACATTAGGACACTGCTCAAAGGTGTGGCCATCAATGGTAAAGTTTACATACTTTGTATAGTTTGTGCCAAAATTGCCCAATAAAAATGTGGCATTATTGTGGAGAAGCACCCTGTGAGCCAAATGGGTTCCAGGGCCACCAATAGCCTTGGTGCTTATAGCTTTCTGCGAGTAACCAATGCTACCCACTAAAAGTGTTACGATTAGAAATGCAATTATTCGCTTCATATCTTTTTGTTTTATGTTATTAGCCAAACTGTTAGTAAAGCAACACAAAAAAACTCACCACTGGGGGTGAGTTTTGAAAGCGTAGCTAAAGGATTTGAATGCGTAACATTTTTTAGGATGTTAGCATCTCTAAGCAGCTGCTATTGATTAATTTCACTATATTTTTTAGCTCCTTTTGCTTTGAGTGTTTCGGTAATCCGTGTAGCTTTATTTCTAAGGTCTTCCTTTTCAATATCTAGGCGAGGCAACATCAAATCAAGAGGAGTTTGTGTTCCTCGAAATACGTAATTAACATCAGCACCCTTCTCGATGAGTAGATTAAAGAGGGGCTCAATATCATGCCTAAAATTTCGATAAAGTAGGATAAATAACGGACTTTGGATATTAGCTACCAAGTTAACATTGGCACCATTTGCAATTAACTGTTTGCATAGCACTTCAGACTTTGGATAAGTATTTCCCGCATTAGCCAGAACAATTACCAGCGTGCTATTCTCTTCGTTTTCTTTCATCCAGTCGCGCTCAATTACTTTTACTCCTTTTTCAAGAAGGTAAACAGCTTTATCTAGATAAATATCTTGGGTTGCTTGTTGGTCTAATCCTAGTATTAAATGATGTAAGGCATTCCTGCGCTGTTGTTTATTGGTTACGACTATCACATTAATATCTGTAGTTTCATCAACTAGTTTTTTGAATAGTTCAAAATCATTTATGTTTTTAACGGCAGTCATAAACAGCTCCTTACCCTCTTGTGCATCTGTATTCAGCTTGGCTCCATTGGCTAATGCGTAGCTAATAAGCTCCGTGTTATTGCCTTTTATGGCAGCAGCTAGTGCCGTATTAATATCAACACCGTTGCCTAGTAGTGATGTTGTGAAGTCTAGGCTAGCAAAATCCACTATTCTCTCAAATGCAGAAACTCCGTCCTTGTCTTTAGCTTTTATATCAGCCCCATTAGCAATAAAAAGTTTCACAATAGGTTCGAGGTCTTGTGCGGAGTATTGTTTTTGCCTTTTTTGAAAGGAGTTAAGGGTTCTTGATGAGGATGAGCCAAGTTTTAAAAATGCGCAAAGGGCATCTTCACCATCATCATTTAGCAAATCAACAACTGCTTTCTTTAGCAAAAGAAATTCTAGCGCACCTTTTAACCTAGCTGCATCGCCCTCATTTTTGTTTGCTCTACTATTATAGGATGCGATGGTACGGTGTAGAATTTTTATTGAATCCTGGTTTACTACTTCATCTATTGTTTGGTATGGTGAGATTACCCGCTCAACATAGGTCCAGCGGGATAAATCGTCAATATAGGATCTTATTTCAGCTAGGTTTTCTGTGGCTAGTGCTGGATCGATGTATGGTCTTACTTTGGGAGGTTTACTTACAGTTAGTGGTTCTTCCGCTATTTTTGATTGGTTTATAGCACTTACCCTAGTTTCTGTATTAGTTTTTGTTGTACTACTCGATTGTGTTGTTGTAGTTTTTGTGCTTGAGCATGATGTCCCAACAAAAATAAGGACAATGACTGTTAGTAAGTGGTTTGTTTTCATGGACTTTATGGTTTGGTTTTGTGATTGTGGAATTTGTGTTCTTGTAATTGATACAATAAAGCAAAACAAAAAAACTCACCTTTTTGGGGTGAGTCTTGAATGTGTACGTAGTACGTTTGAATGCGTAAACCTACCTTTCCACTCGATTACTATTCTCATCGTAGGCAAACCACTCGCCAACCTCTTCGCCATTCTCAAACTGGCCTTTTACGCGGGTTTGACCGTTTTCGTAGTAGGTAATCCACTCACCATTTAGCTGTCCATTTTTGTAGGTCTGTTTTTTGCGAACATTCCCATTTTCGAAGTATTCAATCCATTCGCCATCTTCAGCACCATTGGCATAGTTGCGTTTGTAGTTAACCTGTCCGTTTGGTAGGTACTCAATGTACTCTCCGTGCTGTTTGCCATCAACAAACCCAGTTTTTTGGTAAACTGTAACACCATCGGAGAAATAGGCATATGCGGTACCTGTGAATGGTTTGTCGGATTTTGGTAGGTAGGCTAGGCCTGCTCTATCCTCTAGCTCATGGATTTTAACCTCATTTGCCTTTTGCTGGCTGTTTCCGCATGCCGCTAGTATAAGTAGCGCCAATGCAATAATCATTAATTTTCTCATAGTTGTGATTTATTGCTTGGAAATAAATGAGTTAAGTTGTCTAATCCTTAGTCCAGATTCGTGTGTTCAAATCCATTTCGTTAATTATTACCTCTACTAGGGTGAACAGGCTGTGAATTTCCTCAATATCCTTGAAGCTAATGGGCTTTCGAATGTTGGCTTCAAATAGCTCTCTCCCTGTGAAGAAGCCAAAATTAACTCTGTTCTTGGTGAACGAGATAACGGGACGGTAGCCAATAGATTTTTCAATATTCAGAATTGCCTCCATCATTCTTGGGGTAATCACGTAACGTGCCTCGGTGTGGTTCTCGGTGGAACTCATGCCACGGGCTGCTGCCATAATATCGGATACTGAACCACCACCTACGGCATTTAAAACGTTGTGCATATTGGTATATACCTCGAATTTTTTGTCGAATTCGGGGTTTTCCATTTTTACTCGGGCACTCCCTAAGTCGAGTAACACTTTTGGGGCAGGTTTAACCAAAACGGTGCCGTTAAGCTTTTTGTTAAAATCGGCGTGTAGGAAGAATCCTCGGAAGCTCTCGCGCTTTATCTCCTCGTTATTCTCGTTGTAGGCCTTGCCATAGGTAACCAAATCGCAGCATTCAAAATCGGTTTTGCCAATACTGCCCGACATGTAGTCGTCGCATGAAATATCAACTATAGGGCCGAAGATGTGGCTATTCCTAACAGCATCAATACTTACTGTGCCCTTTGAGTCGTAATTCCAGTTGGTATTTAGCATCTTAAAAACGGGGCGCACAACAATCTCCTTGTAAACCTCGCGGTACTTATCCAGTGGCTCACGTATGCTTCGGCTGGCAAATAGGGTGGTAACACCAAAAATCATTAGCGTTGGAAGCGTTACACCAACTACAATAAAAATATTCTCATCGAGCCATGCCTCGATATCGCCCGATAGTAAACCTAAAGTTAGTACTGTAAGGATTATGATTCCAATAACTACCAACACGCCAAACGATACTAGTTTTCGTCGGCGAGAAATGCGTTTGCGAATTGTTTCTAGCTTTTCGAACTGGGGCTTTATGGTTGAGTTGAAGTAATTGCGGATATTTTCGAGGGGCGTTAGGGTGTTGTTCCCTTCCGATTGTATGCTTTTAGGTTGAGATTCTTTTTTTTGCTCTGCGGCTTGCTCTAAAAGCTGGATGAGTGTGCTATTCATAGTCTTGTTAAGTTAATTGTGGTTGATAGGTTTAGTTTGTTGGCCTTACAGCTGGCTCATCAACTATACTAGCAAACAGGTTATACTTCTTTTGGGTTTTGTTTTGGGCAACCTCTAAGCGCAAAAGAAACTGGGTTTCGTTAGTGCTATTTGTGAATTGCAACTCTTGATAGTTAGCATCGGCACCTTTAACTATGGTTTGTGCTTGATTATCGTATAGCTTACCATCAACTTTTAGGTAGCCATCCTCAATCTCAAAACCACTTATGTAAAGAGTTTTGCCTTGAGGCACCTGAACCTTGAACCAGTGTGGTGAGTTGGCACTTTTTATTGTGCCCTTGGTATTTCTATTGAGTTTTAACGTAGCTGCTTTTTCGGGCGATGCTCCGCCACCGTTGGATAATGAAATGTATTGGCCTTGCCAAACAATGTATCCTGCTCCTGCAATAAAGCCTAAAACGATGATTGCAATTTTTAGTTTTGTTTTCATGGGGTTGGTTAAGTGGTTGATCTGCCAAAGGCAGACAGGTTGGTTGATTGGTTGATTGATTGATTGATTGGTTGATTGATTGGTTGATTGATTGATTGCCTGCCTCTGGCAGGATTGATTTACTTTACTCTACTTCAATATTTAGTTCTATAGTCTTCACTATTTTGGTGCCGCCCATAAATACAAATTCTACCTTGTGGCTACCTTTAGTAAGCACTCCCGAGGGAATATCGATGGTGTATGGCGATTTATGGGTGGGTGGAGTTTGACTAACAGCAAGTTCGCCATTGTGGCGCACCTCAAGGCGTAAGCCTACACGGTTAGCCTCCTGGGCATTGTAGGCTATGGCAACAGGTACTGATTGCCCTTCGCTAACCTTTAGGCTTGTGGTTTTGGGTTCTTCCAACTTAATACCCCACTCAATACCATTATCATCAAAGGGTTTTACGGTGATGTTTACTATGGCTTTGCCATAGGCGGTTTCGGTATCGTTGCCGGGACGCATTAGGTAAACCCCTAGCGTGTGGGTGCCCTGGGTTAGTAAATGAGCTGGAATATGACCGTAAAAGGGCGATGAAAGTCCACCATAAACCATATCCATCATATCGCCATTAACCTGCGACATAACCCATACGCCAAGTTGATTTGCCGCTTCGGCATTAAACTCAAAGGCAAACTCAATGGGTGTGCCCTCAGAAATTTCAAGGTTAGTGGTTTCGGGTTGTAGCAGCCTAAAATTCCACTCTACGGTATTCTCATCAATCTCAACAACAGGACCCTCAACGCCCAGCTCGCGGCTATGGGTAATTCGCTGTACTCTTCCGTTTGAGTCGATGGTTACCGCAAACCCCTCGTTATCGCCAAAGCTCTCGTCGCGGATAAAGAACCAAGCATTGTCCTTTTGTAGGCGCTCCTTCTTAGGCTCGTAAAATGGGGTTATCTCGTCGAGCATCTTCTCAAATAGTTGAGCATCCTCATCGGTTTTTAGTGTGAATTTTGGACTGATAGACCCAAGGAATATTGATGAGGTTATCACATCGGTATGCGACTCGAAGAAGCGCACATCGCCATTATGGTTTACGTTAATTACAAGGCTAGCACGAGTTGAGTTGTAGGAATTGCCCTCGCTATCGGTATAAACTTCTTCAATATTAAAGTTGTGCTCACAAATGATGGCGTTGGATATTTGGCTTATGGTGTAATCGGTAAACTTATTTACGCTTTGGCTAAAACTTATGCTGCTGTTTATGTTCTCTTTAATTAGATCTAGCTGAGGAGGTGCTATTGGTATATCTGTTTGTTTATCAAGTAGTGGAGATCTGTCGTCGGGTTCAACAACCTGGTCGGGGATTGTAATCTCCATTCTGCTCTCGTATGCTATGGTTTGCACCTTGCCGCTATCGTCGGTATCAATTCGCCAGAACTCAACATCATCAAAAAAAGTATTGCGGATAAAGTACCACGAGTTGCCCTGTTGGTAAAAGCTGGTGCGTGACCAACGCATATCAATTAAACTAAATAGGTTGTGAAAAGCCTCGGCATCGGCGTTGCTTTGTAGCCTGTAATTGCTTTGTATTGATGCAACGAACTGGGGCGAGGTGAGCAGCTCGTACTCGCTGTTGAACGGTGTTGCAGAATTTCCAGTGACGAGGAATAACTTTTCCGATTCGATAAGGGGCAAATTGGCCTGGGGTAGGGTGTAGGCCACGCCTGCCTTAACAATAACAGCACTTGAAATGCTTTGGAACAGTGGGTTGCCGAATTGTACTTGGGTATAAAACTCAGAGTTTACTTCAAGTTGACCATCAATAGCTTTAGACAGGCTGGAGCAAAGCATTACAGCGATTAGAGTTGCTAGAATTCTCATAGGTAAAATAGTTAGGTTTATGACGAAACGGTTCATTGTTAATCAAATGTACTGCATCATATCCTAGCAACAGGGGGAGTATTTGAAAGCGTGTGGAGGGAGTTTGAAAGCGTAGTTTTGATTGTCCACAAATTACACAGATTTCCACAAAATTATTATTTGAGTTGATTTGTGTAATTTGTGGATAACAAATATTATTCTTTAGTCCAAATCCTTGTGTTCAGATTTAGTTCTTGAATAATAATTTGGTTTATTTCAAACAGGTTGTACATGAACTCAATATCCTTAAATTTTACTCCCGATGAGAATACCTTGGGCTCAAACAGGTTTTTGTTAAAACTCATGGCAACGTATACTCTAGAGCCAATAAACGAGAGATGCATTTTTCGCTTATACTTTTTGTAGATATTTACCAGCGCCTCCATAATGGTAGGGGTTAGGATGTAGCGTGCCTCGGTTTGGTCGGTACCAAAAACGGCAAAAATCTTTTCAAACTCAGGATTTTCAAGTTTAACCAGTTTGCCTTTGGAACTCGTTTGTAAGTTTTGCCCAAACTTTCCGAAAAGTCGTTCAGCCGTATCAGGTTCAATGTAGGTTTTGCTCTTGATTTCTTTATTGAAATCGGCATGAAAGAATAGCCCTTTAAAAATAGTATGCCAGGTTTCCTTTCGCCTACCATCCTTATCGGTGGTTACCGTTTTGTACTCTGTATGTAGTTCGGAGCACCTGAAGTCGGTTTTTTCAATTTCCCCGCTAATTAGGTCATCGCCTCTATATCTATCGACCGATTGTCTGAACAAGTCACTGCTACGATATTCGGAGCTGGTTATACATTGGTCGGGATTATATTGCCAGTTAGGGTCAATTGCCTTCACTATTTCGCTAACAACCTCTTGCTTAAATTTTTGACGGTATAACTTTTTCTTTTTGTAGGTGCGAAATAGGATAATAGCACCTATTATTGCAATTGGAGCAACTACAATAAAAGGAAGTGCCTCGCTGTTATATTGCCCAAGGGCAGAGGTAACTGGGGCAAAGAGAATAAATGCAAGTATTAGTAGGAAAAAACCGAATATTTGTCCTCTTTTAACCTTCTTTCTTAGGCTTTCGAGCCCTTTTAGCTTGTTTTGCAGTTCGTTTTCGTAAAGGTTTTCAAGCTCTTTGCGATCAATCATCGTTGTTGACTTTTATGGTTAATTGTTAGGGTTTTGTATAAAACTAATGCTACAACATTTTGTGTAGCATTAGTTTGATTTGAAAAAGAAATGAAGAAGAACTTAGTTAAACAAATTCTTTACGTTCACATTTTGCCTTTCGGTTTCGGGGATAACAAAAACCTCTTTGCGTTTTAGCCCCATCATGCTGGCAATTATGCTTTTTGGGAAAACCTGAATGGCATTGTTGTAATCGGTAATAACTGCATTATAGGTTCGACGAGCAGCCGAAATTTGCGATTCAACCTCGTTAAGCGTACGCTGTAGGTTCATAAAGTTTTCGTTGGCTTTAAGGTCTGGGTAATTTTCAACCGCTACCATAATGCTTTTCATGCCTGCCGAAATCTGGTTGTCGAGCGCCACTTTCTCTTCGTTGCTAATATTCCCACTTGTTGCTTTTGCCCGCATTTCTGTTACTTTGGTCAGCAGTTCTTTTTCATGGCTGGCATACTGCTGCACGGTTGCCACAAGGTTTGGAATTAGGTCGTACCGTTTTTTTAGCTGTACGTCCATTCCACCAAATGCATTATCAACCTCGTTACGCTTGCGAACAAGGCTGTTATACATTCCAATAATAATAAGCAGTAATAAAACTGCTGCTCCAATAATAAATGCTGTTGTACTCATTTTATTTGCTAATTTAAAAAGTTAGTTAAGAGTTTATAAGACTATATTTGTGAGTTTCGAGTTAGTGCAACTCCTTTTTTTACTAAAGATACAAATTGATTTCTTAAATGACCAACTTTAGTTTAACTCATCATCTTTTTTTAACAGAGAACTATTTCCCTAAGATTTTGGAGGGCAAACATTAATCACAAGGTTTCTCAAGTTTTTTTTTTAGTTTTTAGTGATAGTTTACTTTAAAACTCTTGTGGCATAACGTAAAACGCCAGTTGTTCTGCAGTAGAATGAAACGTGCGCACGATTTTTATCCGTTATCTCAATATCATAATTTGTGTCGCAACGATAATTAGTATTTCCAAAAATACGCTCGTGTGACCAGTTAGTGGTTTTTGATGCCATTTTTAACTCAAAGTTTTCATCGTAAAGTACATGAGGGTTGCCCAATGTATCGCAGGCAATGGCACGGTCGAGGCGACTTGATCCCCCAATATTACCTATGCTTTGTTCCTGCCAAGTGTTACTTCCTGCAGGTTTATACAAATAGTGGATATTGTTGTCGGATAATGTGGAGCCATACCTATATGTAGCATGAAGATTTTCAAATTGGTCGATGGCAATACTTATGCCTGCGTACGAATCATTACTTTCATTGCCTGTTGCTATATGGTTTACAGTCCAAACATTTTCTGAATGTCCACTGTATGAATAGTAAACATTTTTATTGTGAAAATGTAATATGTGCTTGTTTCCTTGGCTATCAACTACAATATCGGAATTGCTACTTGTAATATCATCATCAAGAATTTCAACAGGTGTAAATGTGCCCTGAAAAGTATAGGTTGTGTAACGCATACCGTAATTAGCCCTTTCGAATGAAATGTGAATAACATCATTATTATCAGCATAAATAGATGGGTAACGCGCTTGGAAACTCTGATCGCCCAGTACCTCAACCTTTACCTTACTAAATGAGCCGTTAATGCTTTTTTCGGCAACATACATTATTTCGTTGTTATTGTCGGCTGGATTGTAGCCCCTGTAAACAATAAAAACATTTCTTTGCTTATCAACAGCTATATCGATAATGTCATCAGAAATTGGGTTAGCAACTTCTGTAATTGTCCAGTTTCCTTCATAGGGTTTATGGGCATATCTCAGGCTATAGTCATTCCCCGAAACTACATATGCAATATGAATACCGCTATCGGCATCGAAGGTTAGCTTATTGACAATTCCCACATCGGTGCCCGGAATGCTATCGACTAGTTCTGTATCCCATTTCAACTTATTTTCGTCAGCTGGGTTTATTGGGTCAGCTTTCTCACAGCTGGATAAATAAATAATTGCGGAAATAAAAAGAAGACTAACGATTTTTGTTTTCATAGTTCAATTGCTTTAGTTGGTTGTTTTTTAGCTAAAGCAAAGTAATAGTAAAACAGTGTAACCCTTTTTAAATAATTTGAAAGCGTAAGGGTTATACTTGAAAACGTTATCCCTTTAAATAATCCATTAGAGCCTGCTTTCGGCGATGAGAGATTGGAATTGATGCCTTGTTTTTTAGAATAATCGACCCGCCATCGTTCTTGTCGATACGCTCTACGTGGTTTAGGTTAACTAGGTAGCGCTGATGAGGGCGAAAAAAACGGAATGGGGAAAGCATCTGCTCGTACTCCTTAATACCCTTCGACACCAAAATTTGTTTGCAATCGCTTAAGTAGAATGTGGTGTAGCTATTGTCGCTTTCGCAGTATAGAACCTCCTCTAGGTCGACAAGGAAAATTGACTCCATGGTGCGGAGCACAATTTTTCGGTTTTTGCCTTTGTCCTCAACATGGTCGAGCAGGTTTTGAACCTGCATGGCAACTTTGTTCTTTTCGTAGGTGGTGATTGCGTTTTCTATGGCAGAGCAGAATTCGGTTTCGTTAACTGGTTTTAGAATATAATCGATGGCACTAAATTTAATTGCCTTAATGGCAAACTCGTCGAAAGCTGTAATAAAGATTACCATAAAGTTGTATGGGCGAATCTTTTGGAGTATGTTAAATCCGGTACCTCCTTTTATTTCGATATCAAGAAGAACCAAATCAGGATTTGATTTCAGGATTAGTTCAATGCCACTGTCAACGCCATCGGCCTCACCAACCACGTC
The DNA here is from genome assembly GCA_034003245.1 of Tenuifilaceae bacterium. Taxonomy (GTDB): domain Bacteria; phylum Bacteroidota; class Bacteroidia; order Bacteroidales; family Tenuifilaceae; genus Perlabentimonas. The sequence goes on along the minus strand of JAVEYY010000006.1, from coordinate 76,096 downwards.
AATATCAGGGAAGTTTTGGGATAAAAGGGTACGGTTAATTGATCGAATATCCTCTTGATCATCAATAATTACAGCCTTTAATCTATTTTCAGAGCTTAGCATGATAATATTGGTAAGTAAAGAGTTACTTGAACTCCTTTATCAACATTTACTTCATTATTTGTAATCTTAAAATTAGGCAAATCTTTATACTTACTCCTAAGAATTTTTAACCTTTTACTAACAATTTCTGTTGATCGTGATTTATGGTTTTGACCATTTGTTAAGCTTTGGCTAGCGATTCCCTTACCATTATCAATAATTTCAACCTTTAGGTACTTTTCGCAATCGGCAAAACGAATGGTAACTTTACCATCGCCCTTCATATCTTTAACTCCATGTTTAATAGAATTCTCAACAAATGGCTGAATAAAGAGCGGAGGGATAAAAATCATTTCAGTTTCCAAATTGTCATAAATGTTAAGTTCAAATGAGAAAGCATTATCGTACCTCAAGGTCTCAAAATCGAGATAGTTTGTTAGCATCGCGATCTCTTCCTCAAGTGAGATGCTATCAACTAGTGAATGTTCGAGTACTGCTCGGTTGAGTTGAGCAAACTTACCCAAATACTTAGCTGCTTCGGATGCATTATTCTTGTACATAAAGCTTTGTATGCTCGACATGGCATTGGAAACGAAATGAGGATTCATTTGCGATCGTGAGAGCTTTTGCTGCAAATCGGCCTCTAATGCTTTCGCGTTACGTTGGCGTTGAATATAGAGCATTACACCCAAAAATAGTGCTATTAGCAAAAGTGAAATAACAGCAAACCCTAGTTTTATTCGTTGATTCTTAATTTCATTTTCAGCTGAAAGTAAACCAATTTGATGCTCCTTTTGCTCTGTCTCAAACTTCTTCTCCAGCTCTGCAATATGGTTAACTTTGTCAATACTTTGAAGTGAATCGTTCAAAGTATGAAATTGCTTATAGTAGTCTAAAGCCTTACTGTGCTGGCCATCTTTCTCGAAAATTACGGCCAATTGCTCAAGTGCATTCCTCTCTTCCATTACAAAACCATGTTCTCTTGCCTTTTGCAGGGCAAGAAAGGCATAGGTCATAGCTTGACTTAGGTTGTTAAGGGCAAAGTATGAATTCGAAATGTAGGAATACTGTTCTGTTATGCCCGAAGCATCTTCAATCTCCAATGAAATTTGAAGTGTATTTAAATGCTCTTCCAATGCCTTTCTGGGATTGCCTAGTGCATTGTATACCTTAGCCATATTACCTAGACCAACTGCAGTGGCACGCTTCCACCCAATTTTTTGACTGTACTCATAAACTTTTCCGAAGTGAAACAAGGCGCTATCGTAAACACTTTGCGAATTATAAAATTCACCCAGTAAGTTATGTAGAATAGTCTTATTTTCAAGCTCCGAATTACTACTTTTTGATAGGAAGTCCTTTGCCTTATCTAAATATTTCTTTTGATTCTCAATATCGTTTAGCTGCGAATAAATAATTGCAATACCTGTATAGTTATTAAAAACCCTAGGATAAGAACTTTGTTCCCTAATGCGAAGCGATTGTTGCTGATAAGTAAGGGCACTATCGTACATCCCCATATCACCATAAACTTGGGCAATATTCTCTAGTGAGTTTGAAATAGGGATGGGCTCATCTTGTAATTGGTTGATTTTTAAGGTTTTTTTAAACCAGTAAATTGATTCGCTATTAAGACCCTGATAGCTTTTAGCCATAGCTCTAAAATTGTACGACTCGGCCAGGAAATCAGATAGGTTATGCTTTTCCCCATGTTCAATCATAATATTCACTATGGAGTCGTGCTTTCTCCAGTCTCCCTGGTACTCGTAATAGCCCATTAACTGCTTAAGTACTTTGTAATATTCATTATGATTATTGTTTTCAAGACATTCAATCGCTATGTTACTTAAACTATCCTCCTTGCTATGAAATGAGGTTTCGTTACCTTCACAAATTGAGCTAATAAAAAGGAGTAAAAAGAGCATTACGTGCAATGAAACTGACATCTTGAATTTATTCTTTAAACTTGAAACATGAGGTTAATTATGATCTTATAGATATAATTAGTGCGATAAGCTATACCGAGTAAAAGTTTCCATTACATTTTTGGCATAGGTTTTTGAAACAGGAAGTTCTGTATGTGATGGGCTCTCGAGTTCAAGAATCAATTCCTCTTTCTCCTTGCGGAGAATTTTCACCTTCTCAAAGTTTACCATGTATGAGCGGTGACATCGGATTACCTCGGCATTTTTGAGCAGACCCTCCAGGCGCTTTATGCTGTTGCGAAGCGTAAAGCGTGCTACTTTGCCTTTATCGATGTAGTAGATATTTACGTAATTATCGGCCGACTCGATGTATAGCAAATGTTCGGCTTTTACCGAAAACCTTAATACCTCCTTCTCGTCGTAGAGAGGAATCATCTTTTTTGAGGTATCGGCAAGGCTGGGTTCCTGAGCCAGAAGCTGGAGCTGAATTTTCTTCTCCTGCCACGAGAAGTATAACCAAAGCACAGAGTAGGGAAGGAATAGCACCAGGGTTGTGTTCTTCATGGATATTTTTAGCAGGTCGAGAATAAAACGGGAATCCTGTATGAAGAGTTTTTCGAATAGCGTGTAGAATAGCGCCATGGCGAAAACCTCGACAAATACCCAAAGTATATACTGCCAAACTAAAATTGTTGTGCGCTTGGAAACGTGATACATAATTATCCTGCTGATAACTACAACAAGGACTCCGGTTAGAATAATTAGGCTTGAGATACCCAAAAATTCCCAGTCGGACAGTTTGTAGAGCATTTCTAGTCCAAAGGGGGCATATATATTAATGAAGACCACAGCAAAAAGAGCCGTTAACATAATTAGCTTAACGATATTCTTTTTATCGGTTAGGTATTTTGGCAGAGGATTGCTGAACATTTTTTCGATTTAAGGAACCAAAGATAGCAAAATGCGGATGAACAAGTGTGTTTTTCAGGTTTTGTCTAATAATTTTTGGATGAAATTTTACACCTGTATTTCGTAATTTACCCCACTATAACAAATTGTACCCCCAGTAAACCCAAGGAAACCCTAAAATTTGGAACGAATCGGGGTTGAAGTGACATTTGTGCAAAACAGCAAAAACAAAGTACTATGGAATTTACTAAAATCTTCAAAGAGCTTAGGCAAGTTTTCGCCCTCAATAGGGATGAGATTGCTATAGCCGGAACGAGTGCTATGTTTAGGCTAATGCCTTTTGCAAGTCACTCAAACCCTATCCCCTTTACCCGTACAGGAATTTATAACGGGTTGAATGGCCATGTATACGCTGCCGAGGATATTGCAGTGGTCGAGAATGTTAATTTTTCGTACCCTGTTTATATTCCTAATTCGTCAAACAAGTATAGCAAAGCGATAATTCTATTACATGGGTTAAACGAGCGCAGCTGGCATAAGTATTTGCCCTGGGCTCAATATCTGGGTAATCATACTCAGCGTCCTGTAATTCTGTTTCCTATTGCTTTCCATATGAACCGTAGTCCCGAGAGTTGGGCTAATCCCCGAGAGATGATGCCGTTGATAAACAGCCGCAAGATCATTGAAGGGATAAGCATGACTACCTTTGCCAACATTGCCCTAAGCCAGCGGTTAAGTGACGATCCGCTGAGGTTTTTCACCTCAGGTAAGCAGAGTGCCGACGATTTGGTTCAGCTTCTATCTTCGATAAAGGGTGGTGAGTTGCCATTTTTGCATAAGGACTCTCAACTTGATTTTTTCTCATATTCCATTGGGGCATTTTTGGCTCAAATACTTTTTCTGGCAAATCCTAATGAGTTGCTAAGCAGCTCAAAACTTTTCATTTTTAGCGGGGGTGGACTATTTAGCGAAATGCGTGGAACCTCCCGGTTAATAATGGATAGCAAAGCGTATAGCAGCCTTCGCAAGTACTATCTCCACGATTTTCCTATTGAGTTAAAGGTTAAATCGCCATTCTCTTCGTTTGTTAAGGGAGGTGCATTGGGCGAGGCCTTTTTAGCTATGATTTCCTCTGAGAATAACCAGTTTTTCAGAGAGCATAAGTTTCAACGAATGCGAGATCGGATTAGAGTCTTAGCGCTTACCAAAGACACTGTAATTCCTGCCGCTTCGGCAAAAGAGGTGTTTGCCTGTGTAAGGAATCAGAAAGTGGTTACCGAACTCGACTTCCCATACGAGTACACCCATGAGAATCCATTTCCTGTGTTCGACAATGCTAAAAGGCTTGAGGTAGACAGGGCTTTTGAAACTGTTTTTTCGCAAGCGGCAAGTTTCTTGAATTAAGATGGTTTTGGAGACGCAGTTATTAGTGACTAGAGTGACTAAAGATCATAGAGTGCATACAGTTCAACGTTTTGAGTTGGGATTGAATGATCTCGTTATTTTGTGTAGTAATTAGGAAATACGAGGCAGGTTAAATGACCTGCCAGCCCTGTCTGCAGACACGCAGGCGCCAGGCTGGTTGAATGGTTGAATGCGTTAAGTTGTCAAATATTTATCTCTTTGCAACTTCAAATATCATTTGAATGATCGTTTGACTGACGATTACAAAAAACGCTTCCCAAGAGACTTGGGAAGCGTTTTTATCATTTTCAAATTTGAATACGAGTTATACTCAGAACTCTTGTTGTATTCTTTATGTACATGGAGCGGTTTTACCACCCTTACAGAGCACAATCTCAACAGGCGACATGGTAACCATGTGTCCTTTTTGAGCCTCATCGAACCAGGGCTTAATATGGAAAAGGAATCGTTCCACCTTTACCCGCTCATCGATTAGCTGAATAACAACAGGGAACTTACTGGCCAGCTCCCAAAACTTAATCATTTTGGTGCTACTACTGGTCCCATAACCCATCTCACCTTTAAAAACAGTTGCACCGCGCACGCCAAAATTCTTTGCCTCTATGGTAATAGCTTCGTAAAGTGGACTGTTGTGGAATTTGTCGGTGGAGCTAAGGTAGATGGTCATCATTACGGTTTCGCTGGAAGTATTCATAGGATTATTCTTTAATGATGATAAATCGCATAGTTGAAGCTAATATACTACGAAAATGTCAATAAGCTTCAATGTAAATGAATACAATTGCTTAACAAGATTCGGGATAGTAGAAATTTGCTATTGCAGCGAAGCAGTACCATTTTTTAGGCACATAACGAGCTCGAAATTCTGCTTGGTAATCAAATATCGCAATGCAGCATGGCTTTTTATACCGTATTGGCAGATTAGGATTATTTCCTGATCACGAGGAAGCTTAGTCGAATAGTTGGGCAGCTCGTAAATAGGAATGGGATTCCATTGTAAACCTTTTGCTGTAAGGGGAATACCATCGTCGGCAAGGGCAATAACCAAAGGTGGATTTTCGCTCAGGATTTTCTTCATAAATTGATCACCCTCAATTTCTCGACCTTCTAATAGGTTGTCTGGACAAAAGTATTCGTACTCTCCAAGTTTAGTTAGGGATAAATTCTCGTGGATAAGCGGAATTGTAAACTCCTCAAATGCCATGGTAAGGCCATTGAGATTAAGCAAGCGGCCCGATAGGGTTTGGCCAATTCCAGTAATTATTTTTAAAGCCTCCAGGGCTTGCATCGTTCCAATAATTCCGGGAAGCATGCCAATAACACCGGCCTCGGAGCACGTTGGAGCCTCCAGCGGATCGGGTTCCTCGGCGATTAGGCAACGATAGGTGGGGCCTCCCTGGTAGTTGAAAACCGAAAGCTGTCCGGAGAAACGCAGCACACCGCCAATTACACATGGTTTTTTCAGGATCACGCAGGCATCGTTAACCAAGAATTTTGACGGGAAATTATCGGTACAATCTATCACCAGATCGTAATCCTTAATAATATCCAGGGCATTGTTGTGATGCAAGCGAACCAGATGAGTTTTCACGGAAATTGTTGGATTCATCTCCCTAAGCCTTTCGCTTGCCGCAATAGCTTTGGGTTTCCCTAAATCGGCTTGTGTGTAAAGTATTTGGCGATGAAGATTAGTGATATCCACCTCGTCGCTATCTAAAACCCCAATTTCTCCAACTCCCGCTGCGGCAAGGTACATCAAGACAGGGCTACCCAATGCTCCCGCTCCCACAACAAGCAGCTTGGTTGCCGATAGCTTTGCTTGGGCTTCGGGGCCAAACTCTTTTACCCTAATCTGACGAATGTACCTGCTAGCATTCGTAGTACTCATGCCTGAAATCTATTTCTGCAAAGTAAATCAATATGTGAATATTTTGCTAAAAAAAATAAACCTATAGCTAAATATTGGTTAACTTTAGTTAACTTTAGTCTATTGATTAAGTAGTTGATAGTTATTAATAACCTAAAATTTTGATATCATGCTGGATTCATTACTAAGGTTAATTCCAACATTTGTTTTGGGACTGCCAATTGCCTACTTTATTCTTAGGTACTACTTTAGAGGATCGGTTTTTTTTAAGATAGGGTTTCTTTGGGTAGTTAATCTTCTAATTATCACCGTAAATACAAGTTTGGCCTCTAAGCACTCCGAAATTTATCCTGTGTTGCTGGCAAATGCTATAGGCATTGCCATTACGGGAATAATGTTAGCCTACTCGGCTCGGTTATTAAAGCCGTTGCGCATTGTAACACAATCGCTTGATGCTGTGGCAAAGGGGGATTTGACCATAAGGTTAGATAATAAAATTTTAGAAAGTCCCGATGAGGTAGGTCTTGTTGCAGGTTCAATATCGTTACTTCAGGAAAGTTTAAGGGAAGTAATCTCTGAAATAAAGGTGAGTTCAGAAGTGCTTAATGCGGAAGGTGAGCAGATTAGCAACTGGTCGAGTATTATTCTCGAGAGTGCCAATGATCAGGCAGCAGCAATTGAGGAGGTGTCGTCGTCGATGGAGCAAATGGTGTCGAACATTCAGCAGAACTCTGATAACTCCAAGAAAACAGAGCAACTTACTGCTAAGGTGTCCGATGAAATGAGAAAAGTTTCAACTTCATCAGCTCATAGCTTAGAGGCGATCAATCGTATTAACGAAAAGATTAACATTATTAACGACATCTCCTTTCAGACCAATATTCTAGCGCTAAATGCAGCCGTAGAGGCAGCGCGTGCTGGTGAGCATGGTAAGGGATTTGCAGTGGTGGCTGCCGAGGTACGTAAGCTTGCAGAGAAGAGCAAGGTTGCTGCCAGCGACATCATTGAATCAGCAAACTCCACAGTATTGGCAACTCAGGAATCGAGTTCGCTTATTAAATCATTGATGCCCGACGTCAGTGAGACTATGAGTCATGTGCAGGAGATTTCTGCTGCCAGTTCGGAGCAGAGTATAGGTTCGGAGCAGATTAATACCTCGATTGCTGAGTTAAATGCAAAAGCACAGGAGAATGCCGAAAATGCCAGCGATTTAAATAGGAGTGCTATGGTTTTGGCCGAAAAAGCACAATCGCTCGAGGAAGCGGTGAACTATTTTAGGATTTAGAAAAGGGGGTTATGATTGTACTTAACCTATCCTCGATTTTACTTGCCCTATAACATGTGCTTTTTTTGATTGCGATTAATAATGTTTGTCTATTTTTGAAGATATTTATAACTTAAAATAATAGTCATCATGCAACAGCTCGATTGGAGTAACCTCCCGTTTGGTTACGTGAAAACACACTATAACGTTCGCTGCAAATTTAAGGATGGGAAATGGGGCGAACTTCAGATTTCCGATTCGGAGAACCTACCATTACACATTGCCTCAACCGCATTGCATTACGGACAGCAGGCATTTGAGGGGATGAAGGCTTACCGGGGAAAAGATAATAAGATTCGTCTTTTCCGCTGGGAGGAGAATGCTAAGCGCTTGCAGCGCTCGGCTCAAGGAGTTCTAATGGAACCTGTTCCCACCGAAATTTTCCAGCAAGCAGTAGTTAAGGCTGTTAAGTTAAACCAGGAATTTGTTCCACCTTACGGAACTGGTGCCTCGCTTTACATTAGGCCAATGCTTTTTGGATCGGGAGCCGAGGTAGGGGTTAGGCCTGCCAGGGAGTATATGTTTGTTGTATTTGTAACCCCCGTTGGCCCTTACTTTAAGGAGGGTTTTAATCCCGTAAAAATTGCAATTATTCGCGATAGCGACAGGGCTGCGCCTCTTGGAACGGGAACCTTTAAGGTTGGTGGAAACTATGCAGCAAGTCTTAGAGGAACAGTAAAGGCTCAAAAAGCTGGTTACGGTGCTCCCATGTACCTCGACTGTGTTGAGAAGAAGTATATTGACGAGATTGGTGCCGCCAACTTTTTTGGGATTAAGAACAAAACCTATATCACTCCCAAATCATCATCAATTCTTGCCTCAATAACCAATATGAGCTTAATTACCCTGGCCGAGGATTTAGGTCTTAAGGTTGAGCGCAGACCTGTTCCCGTGGAGGAACTCGAAACATTTGAGGAGGTGGGAGCCTGCGGAACAGCAGCTGTAATCTCACCTATTGGTGAGGTAAACGACTTGGACTCAGGGAAAGTTTACACTTTCTGCTGCGATGGTAAACCAGGACCAGTATCAAAGAAACTATACGAAACCCTTGTGGGTATTCAGTATGGTGATATTGCCGACAAGCACGGATGGATTACCGTAATAGAGTAGCACGAATAATTATCAATAAGAGGTTGTCTGTGATCAGGCAACCTCTTTTGTTTTATTGATGCGTAGCAAAAACTACAAGAGGACCTGGTTCAAACTCCAGCTCAAAATAGTCTCCAAGGCTCTGATTAAGCGTACCCATCCAAGGCTCTGGTAGTGTAGTTCCCTCAATTGGGTACTTTAGATTGTGGGTGGTTAGGCGAGTGGCGTTGGTAAAAGAGAAGATGGATACCTGTTGCCCAGCAAAACTCTCAAGTTTTGTACTGGTTAGTAATGGTATAAATGTGCCAAAGTCGGTAACCATTTTTACTTCCACGCCCAATTGGGCATAGCTGGGTAGTAGCCCAATATTTCCAATGGTGTGGTCGTCGCGTTTGCCAGTACCGGCAAGTATTGTTATGCTTTTATAATCCCTTTCCTTGCACCAAAGAATCGCTTTGGTTAGGTCGTTGGTGTTCTGATCGGGGTTAAAGAAGATTCTATCGGCATATTTCAGCTTAAGATTTTCGGGAACCGAGTCCAAATCGCCAACAATGGCTGTGGGTTTAATTCCAATTGATTCGAGATTCTCCACCGAGCCATCGCAGCAAACTATTCGCGATGCGTTATTTAGCATTCCAAGTGGAATGGAGTGGGAGGGAAACCGGCCGTTGGCTAGGATTACTGTGGACATGTGGATATGGGATCGTAACCAAATTAGTTTAAAAAATTGGTTAAAGTTAAATAAACTATGCTGATGTATAAGCAATACCAATGATTATTTGCCTTGTACGAACTACTCCTTCTCGTTTTTTGTAATCATACTTCGTTTCCACTGCAGATTACCTACAATGCTCATCACCGTGTAGAAAAAGAATAGCACCGAGGTTGGGTATAACCCTTTGTAGATGTATAGGGCTAGCGAAACGGCATTAACCACCAGCCAAATCCACCACATCTCCAGTATTTTGCGGGCAAGCATCCACGTGGCTGTGATGCTAAGAGCTGTGGTAAACGAGTCGCCAATTGGAATTGGAGAATCGGTGAAATTTTTCAGAATGAATATTAGAAGGCCAAAAATGGCAATGGTAATCAATGATAGATTGATGGCCAGCTGTTTTGTAATATGCGTTACGGGTAACGAGTTGGTTTTATCGTTTTTATTACCGTACAGCCAGTGCCACCAGCCGTAAAGGCTTACGCCTAGGTAGTAGAACTGTAAACCCATATCGGCGTAAAACTTTGAGGCAAAGAAGATATAAACGTAGAATGCCGAGGTGAGAAAGCCGAAGGGCCATAGCCAAATCTTCTGCTTAATCTCCAGGTAAAGGTAGATAATGCCCGTTACCGCTCCAATTACCTCGATGTAGTTTGTTTGTAACCAGTCAATCATGTTTTTTTGTTGGTAGTTAGAAGACAGAAGACAGAAGCCGGGATTTATACTTCTGCCTCCCGGCTTCCAACTTGTTTGCTAGAACTCCAGAGCAATTCGGCCCATAAAGTTAATGCCGGATTGTGGGAAATAGCCATCCTCGCGGTATTCGGGCGAATTATCCTCGAATTGCGCGCGGTAAACCCACCCATTTGCAATGTACTGCTTATTTAAAAGGTTGTTGACCATTAGCTGTAATCCTAAGCCCTTTGTTCCCTTTAGGTTTATTTTGTAATCGATTTTCAGGTTGTTAACAAGGTAACTATCAATTTTACGATCGAGGTTACTGGTATTGTCGATATACTGCGGGCCAACAAACTTTGTTGTAAGAGTGAACTGCAGATTTTGCATCACCATTACCCTAATTTGGCTGGAGCCAACAATTGATGGAGAGAACGAGATATCAGTCTCGCCCAGCTCATAGGAGTTTTGTCCTATCAGATCCCAGTTGGCATCGTACAGATCGACATACTCCACAAAATCCCTGATTTTGTTCTGGCTAAGGGTAAGGTTAACATCCCAGCGCAGCCACTTGGCTGGCATAAAGCCAACCATATACTCAAGGCCAGTGCGGAAGCTGTTTTCCACGTTGGTCATTAGCGGGTAGCCCACATCGCTCAACTTGCCAGTGTGAACCAGCTGATCCTTGTAGTCCATGTAGAAGTAGTTGAGTCCCATTGTAAATAACCTCGATTTGATGTTATACCCAAACTCGTAATCGATAAGCTGCTCGTGCCGTGGAGTTTGGTTGTTGCCATACTTTAGGGCATCCTTAATATCGGCGCGGGTGGGCTCGCGGTGGGCAACGCCCACCGAGAAGAAAACCTCCTGCGCTGGGGCTACCTGCACGAAAATGCCCGCTTTGGGGTTTATAAAATCCCAACGATGGGTTTGGTCGAGAACCTGCAGATCATCGTCGCTGCCTGCCATTTCGTACCGAATTCCCCGGTACTGAATATCGCCAAAGAGGGAAAGGTTATCGAGCACCTGATATGTGGCCTTCCCAAAGATATTTAAGTCGTTCTTACGGCCAGTGTTTCGGTACCATTCGAAATCCTTAGGAATACTTAAATTGATTTTTGTCCACAGCACTTTGCCAAAGTGCGCGTTGTCGTACTGATTCCAACCCCCGCCAAGAATGGCGTTAAGTCTAGCCTTGTTGAACGACAGCGAGTAGGTTAGCCCATACAGATCGTTGTGGAGCCACTTCTGGCGCACCATATCAACTTTATCAATGGTTTCGCCATTTATCTCAAATGGAGTGATTCCGTATTCCTCCAATTTTCGGTTGCGCTTGTACTGCTCGTAGTAGCCAAGGCCATCAATCCAGTATCCAGCAACGTTTAACGACAGGTTTTGGCTTAGCTGGCGGCTATAAATCAGGTGGTAGTGGGTTTGGGTGTAGTTGTCGGACTCGTTGGGGTAAAACTGCTCAACGCCGTTGGTGTCGTCACCCATATAACCCGCGGGGTTATACCTTCGGTTTTCAGTTAGCATATAGCCTGGCGTTCCTTCCCATGTTATTCCGGTGTGCTGAACGCCGTGTATTACATTAATGCGAAGGATGCTCTTTTCGATGTGCCATGCTCCGGTGGCAAAAAATGATTCATGGTTGGACCAACCACGCTCCACGTAGCCATCGGAATTTAGTTTGGAGTAGCGTGTCTCAAAGCTGAAATGCTTATTAAGTAATCCTGTTCCAGCCCGTATCGATGTTTTTAGCGTGTTAAACGAGCCTCCCAAAATCTCGGCCTGCGTAAAGGGTTCGGGCTTTAGGGTACTTGTTTGAAAGTTCACCGTTGCCCCAAAGGCTCCAGCGCCCTGTGTGGATGTTCCCACACCCCGTTGCACCTGAATATTATCAACTGAGTTGGCAAAATCGGGCATATTGACCCAAAAAACACCCTGCGACTCAGGATCGTTAAGTGGGATTCCGTTAACCGTTACATTTATACGGCTCATATCTGTTCCGCGGATACGGAATGCGGTGTTGCCAATACCCGTTCCCCCTTCGGAAATTGCCACCACCGAGGGCACCATCTCCAGCAGATAAGGAATATCCGATCCCGACTTTTGGCGCTCCAGTTCGGCAGCATCAATATTGGTTTGGGCAATGGGCATCCGGCTACTGGCACGGGTTGCGCTAACAATTACCGCCTCGCCCATAATGGCCTCGGGGGTAAGGGTAAAATCGATGGTTATATCACCATCCACCACAACCTGCTTAGTCTCCTTGCCATAGCCCATAAACGATGCTGACAGTTCATAAGTGCCTGTTCGTCGAAGTGTCAGGGTAAAGGCTCCATTGGCCGCTGTTGATGTACCCAGTAGCGAGTTTTCCACCGCAACCACTGCACCAACCAGTGGATTGTCCTCGTTGTCGAGCACACGACCCGTAATTCTGTATATTCCCTCGCCTTCGGTCGGAGTTGCACTGGCGAGCCATGCAAGCTGCGTGATCAGCAGCAGTAGAACAAATCTTTTCATCTCAAAGAATCCTTTTAATGGTTAGTGAATTGCCTGCTCAAATACCATGTGATAGGAAAGGGTGTGCACAGTCCGCTTACCAGCATTCACAAGGCATTCAGCAACCAGAAAAAGGGGTTTAATACGTGAAGGTTGAATAAAGAAGACTCTTTTTCCCTTCGCCGGAACTACCCGGATCAGGTTCCAAGGGTGTGATCTCAGCCCGTTGTATTAAGGCACCCCTAAAAGTTACCCTGCAAAGATAGGCCAAGATATTTGATTTTTCAAATGACTGCAGGTTTTTAGCTGTTAGCGGAGAGTTGGAAGGCAGTAGGCACCTGACTCAGGATGCGGAGCAAAACGAGAGAAGACAAAAGACTGAAGGTGAATAGGAGGTGAATCTTAGAGCCTTAGTGGGAAGGTAAGTTTAATTTCAATAAGGTGCCTGTGATTGGAAGTGATAGGGCATAGAGCATAGGACTATAGTAAGGTTAACGTGCCTTAAGTGATAAACTTGCAGCCGACTTTTTTAGATTTAATTTTGAATTTAGACTATTCGTTTAAATCTTTAGTCCTTGGGAAGTTTGTTTTAATAAAGAAGATGTAGGTTATGCCCGAAAGCACAACGAAAACCATTCCGGCAATAAGTATAGCTCCTGTGAGGCTAAAGGCATCGGTGTACCAGCCGTAGAAAGGGCCCCATAGCGCAAAAATTATGCGGATTACAAAGTTACGGATCGATAGGATGGTGGCTCGGACATCGGATGATGTGATGCGATTTATATAATCTTTTAGCACAGGCGTGGCAACACCCCGCGCCAGGTAGAAGAGGAAAAGAAATATTAGTCCCCAAAGGCTTTCGAATAGCGCTGCTCCCAGAAACCCAAGACCCAGTGTGAATGTTAGTCCTAACACTGTGGCTCTAACTCCCAGCAATCGTTCGAATCGGTAGGCAAATAGCGCTGTTAGACCAACCGATAGGTTTAACAGTGTCCATAGTACACCAAATAATGACACGGACAGGTTTGCCCTGATAAACCAGGGCTGTACAAACCAGGCCATGGTTAGCGTTGATGCCCCAACCACCGAGGAGTAGATAATATTCCATCGGAGGCGTTTATTGTCGATTAGGGCAAAGCGAACCACTCCCATAATCTTATTTAGGGTGATTTTTACATTTGCTTCATGAATTTTTGGCTCCACCAACGTGAAGGCAGCAGGAACGGCAGCAAACGCAATTACCGATTGGAAATAGTATGGATATCGAAGACTTATGGCCGCAAGCAAACCACCGGCAATTCCCGCCAGGGCCTCAGCAAAGTTGCCCGCCGAAATCATGCGCCCCTCGTGTTTCATGTACTCCTTTTCGCGGTTATGCTGCTTTAGCGTATCGTAAAGCAGAGCCGAGTCGGCGCCGGAAATCAGGCTTTGCCCAAAACCCAGAACGACCTCGGCCACCAAGAATCCCCAGAAACCGAAGGAGAATGAGTACACAACGTATCCCGCAAAGCCGAGAATGCTGCCCATAATCAGCGTATTCCTGCGCCCCAGCGCATCCGCAAAGTAGCCCGAGGGTATCTCGAGCGCCACTATGGAAATCGAGTAGATGGCCTGAAGGATAAACACCTCCTGCATGCCCAGCCCATTATCGTGGTAAAATAGCACCACAATGGGCATGATCAGCATAAACCACTTGGATGCCTTGATGATGTATAGCCGAATAATATTGTGAAGAGGACTGTTCTGCATGGCGCCGCAAAGATATCGCTTTTGGCGATTTTTAAAGGATGATTTGTGGCGTGTTTCGCGAATTTTGTTGAGGGTTGAGAGTGGAAAGACGGACTGTATGTGACGAGTGACTAGCGTTACGAAGTGCAAGTCACCCTATGTCACCCGTCAATCTTGGTCACTAGTTAAGTTAGAAGACAGAAGGGGATAAAAGAACGTTTAACTATCAACGTATTCTACTGCAAAATGCCTAGCTCAGCAATTTGCTGGTAGGTGCCGGAATGGATAATCTTTCCCTCATCAAACACGTAGATAAGGTCGGCCCACTGGATGGTGGAGAGGCGGTGGCTGATGATGATTACCGTTTTGCTATGCGATAGGGCCTTGAGCCTTTGCAACACCTGCTGCTCCGACTCGGCATCGAGGGCGCTGGAGGGCTCGTCGAAGATCAGGATGGGCGAGTCGCGGTAGAACGCCCGGGCAATGGCAAACCTTTGCCACTGGCCAATGCTCAGCTCCTTGCCTCCGGCAAACTGAGTGCCCAGCAGGCTGTTGTACCCGTTGGGCAGCTGCTCAATAATCGAGTCGATGCCAGCGCTACGGGCTGCTTCCCGAACCCGTTCCAAGTCGATGGGCCGGTGGATATCGCCCAGCGCGATATTCTCGGTGGCCGACAGGTTGTAGAGCGCAAAATCTTGGAACACGGCAGTTATATTCTGGCGGATATCAGCAGGGTTAATCTGCCTTGAATCAATATCATCGAAGGTAATGCTGCCGCTACTTGGGTTGTAAAATCCACAGATCAGCTTGATCATGGTGGTTTTGCCCGAGCCGTTCTTGCCCACAAAGGCCACCGTTTTGCCTGCGGGGATTTGGATATTTATGCCGTTTAGCGCGTACCTGTGGTCGGGCTTATAGCGAAAGGTAACATTCTCAATGGTGATTCCCTTTTGCAGGGTGGGGGGGAAAGATGAATCTATCGTTGTAGATGATAACGTTGGAAGATTCACAAAGCCGGTAAAGTCGTTCATAAAGATATTGTCCTCGGCCAGCTGCGTGGCCGATCGGCTAAAGTCGCCCAGCACACTATAGCCGCGCTGGAAAACCAGGAACGCCATGGCCACGGTACCCAGGGTCGATTTACCCTGTAGGGCCAGGAGCACGATAAATCCCAAAAGCCCAAAAACGGTGATTACGGCCAGGGTTTGCGCTGCGATATCGTACCGCATAATGGTGCGGTTAAGCTTATCCTTGGCATCGAAAAGCTGGGAATGGGTTGCCCTAAACCGGTGCTGAAAGAATTGGCTGTAGGCAAATAGCTTTAGCTCCTTGGCAAAGGGCAGCGCGGTAAGCACGCGGTTAAAGTAGTATGCCTCGCGCTCGCGGGTACTGTTCTCCTTCTTGTAGCGGTACAACCGGGCCGAGTGCTTAAGCCTTACCAGGATGCCGGGTACAAGGGCTGGGATAAGGATAAGCACCAGGTACCACTTTATGCTGATAAATAGCCCGATTATCACCGCCCCCGCAATGGCCGAGCGGATAATCTGCAGCAAATCGTTTAGGATTTTAACAGGACGAAAGCCTGCCTCCTGCACGGCGCGATGTATCTTGTCCTGCTCCGCCGAATCCTCGTAGTACCGCATATCGAGGTTGGCGTGCTTGCCGTGCAGCAGGCTGTAGATATGCATCGAAACAGAGAAAGATAGGCGCTCGAAGTAAACGGTGCGTACAACCGAAACCAGCGTATTTAGCAGAAATACCAGTGCAGTAACTGAAAGTATAAAGGCAAATGCGGTGGTTCTTCCCTCGTCGGGTGAGCCAATAATTGATAGGCTGTCGATTAGCCATTTGAGGCAAACGATAACCGCAAATGGCAGAATGCCCTGAAGAACGGCAATAACGATATTTAGGCGCATTAATCCTTCCGATCCCTTTCTGATTAGCTTTAGATTGCTGCTAAAACTTCTGGCGCTTTCAGTCACTCGCCTTAATATAATCCTAATGCGAAGGGCTAGACTGAATAGGGGTTGTAGCATGGGATGAAGCGCCATTATTAGAAATGATTTTAAACGGAAAGCCCACGAGCTGAGGCTAATCGTTTTTCCTTTTTTGCTGAAAGATACAATTTTGCCGATAAGGTCAGCTTCGGAGCAAGGTTTATCATAGAATCGATTCCTGTCACCGCGGGCTATAAAATAGGTTTTGTCCTCTTTTTGACTAATCCTTATCAACCTGTGGGCAATAAGCTGCGCGTTGCTGCGAAACACCACAATATCGCCCCGCTTTAACGATTGCGGATCGCATTTCTCAACCACCCCAACGGTTCCCGGTTTAAAAGTGGGGTACATGCTGTAGCCATCCATCCGGAACCGCAGCGAAACGCCATCGTTGAGCAGCTCACCGCTGAGGTTAAGTAGTTCCGATTGGAGTGGGGTTGGGGGCATGGAAGGGGGATTGTATGTTGACCGTTATTTGTTGTCTGTTGTTCGTTGTTCGTTGATGGTTTAAGGTTTAAAGCTGATAGTTTTAATCTGTAATGATAAACGTTAAATGCAGAACTCTAAACTCTAAACTTTAAACTTTAAACTTTCTAAACTCTAAGCCCTTAATCATTTTCTCTAACAAAGTCCACCACGCTGCCATCGGGTACAAAGCCCAGCTCGTAAACCTTAATGTGCTCGCATAGGTTCGTAAGAAGATTAAGGTGGTTGGCAATATACTTCTTATCGTAATTATTCTGAATACAGTGCGCCAGAATCCGGGTTACGGCTAGGGCGCCATCTATCTTGTTGATTGTATTACTGGGCGAGTGGCTAATAAGGTAAGCCGAATGCAGCTGCACGCGCTTGGGGCTATCCTCGTAGTACATGGGCGTGTTGTGGATGTAAAAACCATAGGCTTGCCTGCGGATAATTAGTCGGTCGTCGTTAATAATTGAACTTCCGGCATTGTGCCATAGCCCTGATATGGTGCTTTTGCCTGCACCGGAGAATCCGGTGAAAATGCGCCCCTTTTCCTGATCGTTCACCCCTGAGGCGTGAATCATAATGGCTTCGCTATTTACCGTAAGGTAGTACATTAGCAGTGGCCCCATGGGATACTGGAGCGGGATCACCCGTTTATCGTCGGTGGGTTGACAGTAAATTTCCCAGCGTTTAAAGTTTACCCCGCAGATGGCCACCTGCTGGATTTCCTTCTGATTCTCCTGACTGTAGATAATAAACTTTAGGTACTCGCCGTGCCGATAAACCGAGTAGAATTTCTGCTGCTCGTTATGAGCTTCAAAAATGGGTTTGCTGTAGCCCATAAGCCCTTTGGGAATGCCCACGCGCGTGTGTATAACCACATCCTCGGTATCCTTGTGGTTTTGATCGATAAACGAGTGCCAGCCCTCCTCCAACTCCAGCGAGTAACCGGGTACGGGAAATAGGCGCAGCCTATAGTCGGCAATATTTATAACTATTGATTTCAACTCTAATTCTCTGCAATTAAATTTCAACTCCCTTAGAAAGTAGCCCCATGTGGATAGTTGCCCCTTATCAGCCTATCGCATTACTTTACCAATGCTCTCGGTAAAACTTGTAAGATCCACCAAAGCAGTCTCCCTGTCGATATCAAACTCCTTAACCAGCAGGTTTACGATATCCTCCTCGGTATTGCTGTCGTTAATACTATTCCATATCAGGCTGGCGGTGCTGTTCATGGTGAAAAGCTCGTTCATGTTGGCCACATTGGTCTCTATGGGCACCAGCACCAACTCGTTGCCCACCTGTCGGGTCACAAAGCGGGGCTTTAGCTTGAAAATCTCCTTAAGGGTCATCTGTATTGTATTTATATTCCTCCGAAATTGGGATACCAAAAGTAGTAAAAATTTATGTATGGGGAATGTTGGGGGGTAAAGTTTATAGAGTTTTTAAAGTGA
Source organism: Tenuifilaceae bacterium (assembly GCA_034003245.1). Classification (GTDB taxonomy): domain Bacteria; phylum Bacteroidota; class Bacteroidia; order Bacteroidales; family Tenuifilaceae; genus Perlabentimonas. Next base: position 57,931 of record JAVEYY010000006.1, on the reverse strand, counting down.
CTAAAGTTCATAGAGTTTAAAGTTACAAGAGTGACAGGTGACTAGAGAGACGAGTGACTAGAGTGACAAGTCACTCTCTGTCACTCGTCACTTCCCGTCACCCGCCTGTCTCGTAAGACAGCCGCTTTTTGGCTGGATGACGAGATCACCCTTTGTCACCCGTCACCAAAAAAAAGCCCGGGCACACGAGTGCACCCGGACTTTTTTTAACATTACTAGCCGTAAAACCTAGCAGCTGTACTCCTCGTCCCTAAAGGGGTTGGGGGTGCTGCTCTCCTCGGCGTTGGCCCAGCCGGGATTGCCCTTGGGGCTTGACTGCATTACCAGCGAGATCTCGCTGTCGAGCTGTATGCGCCTTACCGCAGGCTTCTCGTAGGGGCGCTTGGTGTTGTTTGTTTTCATATTGATTGTTTTTTTGTTATTCGATTTTGATGGAACGCAGATGACACTGATTATACTGATTTTCGCGGAAAAGTTTAATATTCTAATCTGTGTAAATCCGTTAAATCTGCGTCATCAGCGTTCAATTCCCTAGTTAATAAAGATCCGTTTCACGGTTCTACCCTCGCTGCCGTTTACCACCACAATGTACACGCCCTTGGCCAGGTTGGTGGGGATGCTCTCCACGGCGCTGCCGTTCAGGGTGTGGCTTAGCATCTGCACGCCGATGGCGTTGTACACCTCCACGCGGCTGCCCTGCTGCGCCATACCCACGTAGATATTCCTGGCCGAGGCGTAGATATTCACGGTGGACTTATCAATGGCCGGAGCCGAGGTGGTGTTCTTGCGCTCAACGGTCACCTCAAACCTGTTGGTAAGGGTGCTGCCGGCTTCTACCTCCACGGTGTAGGCTGCGGTGCGTAGGTCGGTCTGGGTGCCGGTGGCCTTATCGGTAAGGGTAATGTTCATATCCTCCTCCAGGTTCTTCAGCTCGGTTAGCGAAATGGTAATACTGCCCGCCATATCGGACTTCAGGGTGATGGGCACCACCACCCTCTCGCTGAGCAGCGACTGGGGAAGCGTGTTCACCGCGGCAATGGCATCGGCCACGGGGGCGTAGAGCTGTGGGTACGCGCCGCTGCCCAGCTTCTTGCGGGTATCGAAGCGATCCATCCCCTCGGTAGCCTCGCTGTGGAAGAAGATCACCATCTCATCGCTGTAGCCGCTGCGCTGTGCCTGCAGGCGAATCAGAGGGTTCTCGCTGGTCGATTTCTTAGCTACGGGATTGGGGCTATGCTGCTGAGCTGTTGGGAACACGGTGAGCGTTGTGGCAGCGGAAGCCTCTACCCAGAATGCCTGGGTGGGGGGAATCACACCCTCCTCATCACCAATATTGCCAATCCAGTTGGTTCCCAAATCGGTAACACTGTTGTAGGTGGCAAAGTTGGCCTCGGTGGGCGCATCGGCATAGTTTATCCAGATATTGGGAGTTACATTTTCCCTTGACCAATCCCCATCAAAATCCCAGTTAATAGCTGCGGGGTAGGGGTTGCCCACCAGGTTAAAGCCGGTGGAAGAGGCGCTTAGCGCTTTAGCCATGGAGCCGCTGTAGAAAGCCGTACCGCTAAAGGTTACAGTGGTGTTGGCGTTGGGGATATAGGCGTAGCCGCTCATGGGGCCGATGGGGGTTGTACCCTCGGTGATATTCTCCCAGCTATTGCCGCTCTCGCTAAACCAGAATAGGCCATTGCCCTCGGCTGAGCTGGTACCCAGGGTACCGAAAACTGCAGCGGTTTGGCTCTGCACGGGTGAGGAAACATACTCAAATACCGTGGTGGGCATATAGCGCTGGTACTCCACGGTACTAGCCGTTAGCGTACCAAAATTAAGTAAGCTGGCCAGGGTCTTATCGGTTCCCGCCTTTAGGGTAACCTTATCGGCGGTTAGGGTATTACCAGTTTCTATGGTAAGGTTGGCGCCGGGGTTTACCGTAACTGTTGCTACCTCATGGCTTGCATCAACAGCTAGGGTTCCGCTGTTAACAATTACATCGTAGTAGCTTAGGGGTGCAAAGGGGGTCCAGTTAGCATCGCTCCAGTTGCCTGTGCCATTCCAAGTAGAAGAGGTAACCTCTTCAATGGAAAGACTCTTAAAGCGAGTGCTTGCAGTACCAGCAGTCATTTCAAACTTAAGTTTTCCTGTACTACTGTTATACGTGTCAGTTAAGTCAATAATGTAATCATATGCAACGTAGCTACTTGTGATTGCATATGAGGCCAAATCAGTATAGTCAATTCCATCGTTAATAGATATTTTTACGGTAATAGTCTGCCCTTGAGCACCACCATATGTGGTAGAACTAAAGCTAACTTCCATAAAATCGTACTGAGTAAAGTCAATTGTTGGGGTTTCAACGTATCCATTTGGGAAAATACGTAGGTACCCGGCAGCTTCATTTTGCGCATTATCAATGGTGAGTCCTTGAATTTCGGCAATGTCAATATCTTCTTGAGTTATAAATTCATTGGTGTATGGAATACCAAATGCCTCAACCACCTTACCCGATACGGCCACTGTAGCCCCATCCGCATCGCCACCACCAGCAATGGTGATATCACCTGCGTAATCGTTAATCGCAAGGCCAGCTACCAGGCGGGTATAAACCGTTGTTTCGGTTCCGTCAAATGCAGTTAGCGTAACGCTGCTTGAGAAGGTGGCATCATCCAACGAAACCTCAAAGTTGGCTGGGGCGGTAACGGTTACATCTGTGCCATTGAGGTTATTCCCGGTTAACGCAAAACTTTGGGATGTGGATGGTCCTTCACCAAACCCATATCCAAAGCTACTTAGAACAATTGGAGTTGAAACTAGTTCAGGATCTCCTGAAGGTATACCATAAATAATAATATCATCAATTGTTACTCTACTTTTATCTACAGGTGTTCCGGGAAGTGAAAATACAAATTTAATTTTTACTGAAGGGTATTCTCCAGTAGCGCTAATGTTATATGTATATATTGATGCGCTTGTTGACAAGGTAAATGTTTGGTCACCTACCCATGTACCACCGTTATCAGTAGAGTATTGAACAGTTACATTATTACTGCTAGTATTCAGAGCCTTAAATTCTACTTTGGTTACATTAGTTAAATTGAAGTCTGTAAATACATATCCTAAATTAGTTGGGGTTGATGAATACCAACGCATTTGCATAGATTGTGCATCTGTAATAGGCCCAGTTGTTGATGGTGTTCCGTAATATCTTCCCCACTGTTCACCTGCGGGGCCGGAATAAAGAACAGTTGCATTATTATAAGTTGTAGTTGCTGTGAACCCTTCTGAATTTTCAAAACCGGTAGAATAAATAACTGTTTCTTGTCCCCACCCCACGCTACCAAAGAGCATCAGGGTTGTGGCCAGTAGGGCTGTTCTGAGTAGAATTTTTCTTTTCATAGTTTTTGTGTTTGGTTTGTATTAAGAGTTGTTAGTTGTTAGTTGTTGATTGGTTGATTGGATGATTGATTGGATGATTGGATGATTGGATGATTGTGGTATGGCGCTTATACGAATCATTCAACATTTATAATTTATCATTTAACATTCCAATTTGGTAAAGTAGGGCAAGATATGGAAAAGTTTTTGGGTTGGCAAAGGGATATGTGTTTTTTTATTAACAGGGTGCGGATAACCACGGTTGAACTGACAGTCCTATGTTTCTATCTTAATTCTATGTTTCTTTGTGTTAAATGAGTCTGAAAGTCTGAAAGTCTGAAAGTCGAAAGTGAAAAGTCAGAAGAGAATTTGCCTTAGTGAAACTTAGTGCCTTAGTGGTGAAAATGCCAAGGGCGAATCTCGTTAACCGCAAAGAACAGCGGTTCCCGAGACTAGGGGCTGGGAGCGAAGGGCAAGAGAGAATGTCGAACACCGAATATCGAACATCGAACATCGAATATCGAATATCGAATATCGAATAACGATTTGCGATTTAGGGGCTGGGTAGTTATTTGTGTGCTTTGTGAATGCCTTTGTGGGTTTTGTGGTGAAGAGGCGAAGAGCGGAATATCGAATAATGAATAATGAATAACGAATTTTGAAGTTGGAAGACCGAAGAGGGTTTCCTTGGTTAAACATTGTGCCTGAGTGGTAATACCTAGAGGATTGAGAGTGGGAAAACCCGTTTCTGGGCTTCAGCGGGGTGTCCCCATCCGGGGAAAGTCTCCTGCAGGGCTTCAGCATGGTGTCCCCATCCGGGGAACTTCTCCTGCAGGGCTCGGCATGGTGTCCCCATCAGGGGAATGAATCCTGTAAGGTTACGACATGGTTTCCGCCACTGGGGAACGTATCCTGAAGGGCTATGGCTGGGTTTCCCCACCTGGGGGAAGTGTTCTAGAGGTTTGCGAAAGAAATTTGAAAGTAGATATGTGGAGAAAGAAGTGGTGAGCCGGGGAAGATAGTGACGAGGTCACCAATCACCAGTCCCAAAAACAAACCACATAGAAACATAGGTTACACATAGGTAGATAGAGAAACTGTGCTTAGGTTACTTCGACAGGCTCAGTAACCGGCTGTGCCCTATGCCCTATGTCCTATGCCCTTTAAACTTTCAACTCTAAACTCTAGTCACCCGTCACTCTCTGTCACCAACAAAAAGCCCGGGCACACGCATGCACCCGGACTTTTAGCTTTTGGCTTTTAGCTTTTAGCACTTGGCACTTTTCACTTGCCACTTGCCACTTGCCCCTTTTCACTCATCTCAAGTCACCCTACGAGGGTATATACAGCGGTCCGTCGGGGCCCAGGGGAATGCCCAGGAGCATCCACAGCACCAGCAGCAGGGTCCAGCCAATGGTGAGCATCACGGTGTAGGGCAGCATGGTGGAGATAATGGTGCCGATACCGTACTTCTCGTCGTACTTCTGCGCAAAGGTTACAATCAGCGCAAAGTAGCTCATCATGGGGGTGATCAGGTTGGTAACCGAGTCGCCAATACGGAATGCCGCCTGCGTAAGGCCGGGGTGGTAGGGCGGATCGATCAGCATCAGCATAGGGATAAATACCGGTGCCATAATGGCCCACTTGGCCGAGGCGCTGCCCATAAACATGTTGATAAAGGCCGATAGTAGGATAAACGCCACGATAAGCGTTATGCCCGTGAGCCCAATGCTCTGCAGCGTGTGCGCCCCCTTAATGGCGAAGATGATGCCCAGGTTGCTGTAGTTGAAGAAGTATACGAACTGCGCGGCAAAGAATACCAGCACGATGTAGCCGCCCATGCCGCTCATCGACTTGCCCAGGTACTTGGCCACGTCCTTATCGCTCTTGATGGTGCCCACTATTATCCCGTACACCAGTCCGGGGATAAAGAACATCAGCAGGATACCGATGATAATACCGTTAAAGAATGGCGAGTGCAGCACCGAGCCCGTGTCGGGATCCCTAAAGATACCGTTCTCGGGGATTACCGTAAAGGCCAGCGCGGCCAGGGTGATCAGCAGCGAGTAGCCAGCCCAGCGCAGCCCTTTTTTCTCCTTGGGCGTGAGCTGCACTATGGGCAGCTTCTCGGCAGTGCCCTCGTACTTACCCAGGCGGGGCTCCACAATGCGCTCCGTTACCCAGGTGCCCACAATTACCACCAGGAAACTGGAGATAAACATAAAGTAGTAGTTCACAGCGGGGTTAACCACCAGGTCGGGCATAATCATCTGCGCGGCCGACTCCGATATTCCGGCCAGAATGGGATCGATGGAGCCCACAAAGAAGTTGGCGCCAAACCCGCCCGATACGCCCGCAAAGGCGGCGGCCAGTCCGGCCATGGGGTGTCGACCCAGCGCGTGGAATATCATGGCGCCCAGGGGAATCAGGATCACGTAACCCGCCTCGGAGGCCAGGTGCGACAGGATACCGGCCAGCACAATGGCGCCCGTTACCATCTTGGGCGGTGCGCTAAGCACCAGCGAGCGGATAAGCGTGGTGAACAGCCCCGATCCCTCGGCCACACCAATACCAATCATCACCACCAGCACGTAGCCAAGCGGGGGGAAGCGGAGGAAGTTGGAGGTGAGGTGCGTGTACATCCACCGGATGCCATCGCCACTAAGGAGGTTGCGGGCTTCAATCACCGAACCATCAACGGGATGGGTGGCGTGTGCGCCCAGGGCGTGGCCCAGCCACGACAGCAGCACTACAATTAGGGCCAGTAGGGCGAACAGCGTTGCCGGGTGCGGCAGCTTGTTGCCAATAATCTCGACATAGTCGAGTGATCGAACAAATAGCTTCGATGCTTTCGCGCGAATCGTTCCAATAAACCTTTTCATCGTAAGTTATTAAGTGAATTGATTAAAAAAATGATAATTCTAGTTTGATATTTTGTTAGATGGAGGCTGTTTCCACTCCCCCCCGTCATTGCGAAACCGACGTTCTTTGTCGGGAGAAGCAATCTTTATTAAAATGAATAACAAAAGATTACCTTCAGTGAGATCGCTGCGCTAAGATTGCTTCGTTGCAAAAAACGCACCTCGCAATGACGGTACTCATGTTAGGCGGAGGTTGTACCTGGTATCCTCATTCCGTCATTGCGAAACCGACGTTCCTTGTCGGGAGAAGCAATCTTTATTAAAATGAATAACAAAAGATTACCTTCAGTGAGATCGCTGTGCTAAGATTGCTTCGTTGCAAAAAACGCACCTCGCAATGACGGTACTCATGTTAGGCGGAGGTTTCACCTCCGCCTTTACTATTCTTGAAGGCTATGCCTTCTTACACTAAAAAGGCGCAGCCCATTGTACTACTTTTGATTTGGCTGCAGGAACTTATCGCCTGTTTGCTCAATCAGATTCTTCTTCCAGCCATCGGGGTAATTCGGATGTCTAGGGCTCTTTGGAAATCCCCAGGGGTTGCGCAGGAACTGGCCGTTCTCCTCCTGCTTCACGTTACCATCGAGGTATTTCACCAGCAGGAAGTTGCCCAGGTCGCGCCACTCGTTTACCGTGTTGATGGCCGTGTTGTGCGAGAACTCCGTGAGGAACTGTGCTGCGCGCGCTGGATCCTGCTTGTATAGCATAGCGGCTGCCGCATCGATGGCGGGCACAAATGCCTCGAACTTGTCGCGCAGCTCGTTCTGCTTTTTGCGGATATCCACAATAGCCCTATCGTAGAAAAGGTATGCAAAGTGCGATACCCTTTGGAAAACCCAGAAGGCTGAGGTTTCGCTGTAGGTCAGAATATCGCCATTATCCTCGGAGTGGGTGTAGGGAACATGGGTTATCCCGCTGTAGAACGGAACATGCAGCGACAGGTTGGCATCGTCGAGGCCATACCAGAAAATTCCGCCAATGGGGTTGGGCAACCAGCTGCGCAGCTGCGCCACCCACGAGAATGCGGTTTGCTGCGTGGCGGTGGTGCGCTCGTGGAAGTACTTTTTGCCCTCAAACTCCCATGTCATGGGGCGCCAGCGGTAGGGCAGACCGTGGGGACCAGCACCAATGTCCTGACTCATATCGAGCTCAGTTCCCTGCAGATGGTTGGCCTTAAACTCCATCAAATCGCGGGGAGTAAGCTTCTTGCTGGGCTTCATCCACAGGGGCATACGTGGCCCTTGTGCCATGCCGGTGGCGTAGTCCCAGTACTGCTTCATATCGTCGTTTACCTGGTTGAACATGGCCCACACGCGGAGCTCGCAGAAGCGGGCAGCACCAAAATCGAGCGGAGCGTAGGTGTCGGAGAAGCTAAAGTCGGCGCCATCGCCGCTGTAGAAGCCTTTGTTGCGGGCAAAGTCAACCACATCGTGGGCGTAAACCACCTCCACCTCGGGGTTAAATATCTTATCCAGATTTTTTGAGCTGATGGATTTCACGCCGTCCTCCTTGGGGAAAGTGGTAATGCGGGCGTGGTTGGCGTGGGCGCTGATGTAGCCATCGGGAACGCGCATGGCCACCCACACTGCGCCCTTGCTGGCATTGAAGGTTTTCTTCGATCGGCGATCGGTTTTCATGTCCATGCCCTTTCCAATCAGCTCCAGGATCCACACCTCGTTGGGATCGGCAATGGAGTACGACTGGCCGGAGCTGTAGTAGCCGAACTGCTCCACCAGCTCCACCATCACCTTAATGGCCTCGCGGGCGGTTTTGCCGCGCTGTAGGCCCAGGAACATAATGCTGCCCCAGTCGATGTACCCGGTGGTGTCCTCCAGCTCGCTACGGCCGCCAAAGGTGCTCTCGCCAATGGAAACCTGATGCTCGTTCATAAACCCAATCACCTGGTAGGTTTCGCTGGGGTAGGGGATTTGTCCAAGCGCCCGGTTCGAGCTGCGGTCGTAGATGGTTTGCATTGCCCCTGCGGGCCATGTGGCGCGAGGGAAGAAGTAGAGCTGTCCAAAGCGCACATGCGAGTCGCCGGCGTAGGAGATCATGTTGGAGCCATCGGCCGATGCCCCCTTGGTCACCAGGTAGCTGGTGCAAGCCCTTGCCTCGATAAATGCTACCGAAAGCAAGGCGATTAACGTAATGGTCAGTGTTCTCATATTTGATTTATTATTGATTTTCGGCACGAAAAAAGGCAAATATATAATAAAAGGCGTAAATAGTGATGGAAAATCGATAAGCTGTAGGGCATGGTTTGGGAGGAAAGCTAGTCGAAAAGTCGAAAAGTCGGAAAGTCTCAAAGTCTCAAAGTCTCAAAGTCTGAAAGTTGGAAGACCGAAGACCGAAGACCGAAGCGATTAGGCGACTGTGTCTCGGAAACCGACGCTTTTTGGAGGTTGACGAGATGATGAGAGAGTGCGATAAGGCGAAGGGTATCCCCTTTCCGTCATGGCGAACCGCCAGCCAGCGGTGAAGCCATCTTTTAGACCGAAGACGCCTGTCTCGCACGTCTCGGGAACCGCTGTTCTTTTGCGGTTAACGAGAGGATGCGGAGCATAACGAGAGAAGACGGAAGACGGGTGCTATGTATCTATCATAATTCTATGTTACTATGTGTTTAATAAGTCCCCTGTTAGGCGGAGGCTGCGCCTCCGTCTTGTATATTTTTATAGGCTTTGCCTATTATCCGGTTTAAACAGGCGCAGCCTGTTGGAATAGATTTGACTTAGGCACGACTTGTCCCGATGTACTATATCGGGAGCCTAAGCCAAACAGGAGCAAATTACCCGCTACTGTTGTTAAGTAATTGGTGTAAATCTGTGTAATTTGTGGATAAATGAGCGAGAAAAAAGAAAGCCCCGAATGGGCATCCGGGGCTATTCTCGTTGTCAGCAAGCATGCTTACTCGGCCATTGGTGCCTTCATGGGCTCGCCGTTTACCAGCACGTTTTCCACCACAAAATCGGTAACGTAGTTAATTAGGTTATCCTTTTTAACGCCGTTAAACGATGAGTTCTTAATATGAATTCCCTCCACCGGAGCGCGCTCGTAGGCCTTGATAAACACGGCACGATCACTACTCTGGCTGGTCACATTCTCGATGTTGATATTGCGAACAATGGGGGTAAACTCGCCAGCATCGCCCTCCTCGTAATCGAAGTCGATATGGAGAATGGCCTGCTTAACGCTACCCACGTTGATGTTGCGCACAAAGATATTCTCGATAATGCCACCCCGGGTGGAGTTGGTTTTAATGCGGATTATGCGGTCGAGGTTGGGGCTATCCATAATGCAGTCCTCGGCAAACACATTACGCACATTGCCCGATATCTCGCTGCCCATCACCACCCCGCCATGGCCGTCGCGCATGGTGCAGCGACGTACGATAATATTCTCCGAAGGAGTATTTAACCTGCGACCATCGGCATTGCGACCCGACTTGATGGCGATACAGTCGTCGCCTGTATTGAAGAAACAGTCCTGAATAAGGATATTCTTGCTCGACTCGGGGTTGCAGCCGTCGTTGTTGGGACCATGACTATTAACCGAAACATTGGAGATGGTGATATTCTCGGAGAGCACAGGGTGAATTACCCACATGGGCGAGTTGATAATGGTGATTCCCTCCATGAGGATATTCTTGCAGCGGTAAAACTGCACAAACTTGGGACGCAGGTAGTGGCCCGGGCCAAAAACACGATCCTCCACGGGTACACCATCCTCGGCCATCTGCCTTAGCTTTGCCACGGCATCGGCCTGGTTTTCGGGGCCAATCTCCCATGTTTTGCGACTCCACGCGCCCTTCCAGTGCCACCAGCTCTGCGAGTCCGATTGCCCATCGAGGGTTCCCTGACCCGTGATGGCGATATTCTCCTGCTCAAAGGCGTACACAAAGGGCGAGTAGTTGTAGCACTCGGTGCCCTCCCAGCGGGTAAAAACCAGGGGAAGGTAGTCGGCATCGTTTTGGCTGAATTTGAGTGTTGCCCCCTCCTCGATGTGTAGGTTTACGTTCGATTTCAGATGCACTGCACCAGTAAGGTATTGTCCCTGGGGAACAATTACAGTGCCTCCGCCAGCCTGCGAGCAAGCGTTTATTGCCCCATTAATGGCATCGGTCGACATGGTGACTCCATCACCCACGGCTCCAAATTCGGTAACGTTAAAGGTACGGTCGGGAAACTGAGGTGCTACAATTTGAGCTAGGATCTCATTCATGGTATCCCACGATACCTCTTTGGTATCCTTGCCGGGGCCCTTGCAGGCCCCGGTGGTAAGGAGTGCCAATAAAACTACCGAAAGGAGCAGATCAAGTTTCGATCGTTTAAACATACTTTCTAGTTTTATCGACTAAAAGTCGGGTTATTAATTGATGGGCAACATCGGCTAGCTATTGCCCTGTTATTTCTTGATAAAGAGTTGCTGGGTTTGCTTACCGTTGTTCATCACCTGCATAATGTACATGCCGCGCTCAAGCTCGCTAATATCAATCTTTTTGGATTGATTGTAAAGCGTTGTGTGCATAACCTCACGTCCGCTGATGCAAATAATCTTAATCTCTGCGCCAAAGGCTGCATTATCAATTTCAACTGTAATTGATGAGGTGGCAGGATTTGGGAATAGCTTAAATCCTACAGCAGATATTAGCTCAGCGCTGGTGCTAACCGTAAAGTTAATGGTGTACTCAATGGTGGTTGTCTCATCCTCGGCTACAACCGAAACAACTGCCGAACCAGGAAGTTCTGTTGCCTGAGTTATGGTAACCTCGGCATTCTCGTCGGTGGCATTGGCCGTAACAACTGGGATATCGGTAGTTCCAGCGGGCAACTCCACGTTGTAGGTTGTGGTGGCAGGATCAAAACCTTCAACGGCTGCATCGTTAACCAGCAGCGTGGCCAGGGTTGCATCGGTTGCAATAGCCCTTAGGCTTACGGTGTAGGTTTTGGTTGTTTCTTCATCCTCAGCAGTTACCATAATTGTGGTATTGCCTGGCAGACTTTCGGCTGGAGTAACCACAACATCAGCTCCCTCGAAGGTGGCCACTGCTGTAATGGTTGGTACTTCGGTAGTTCCTGCAGGCAGTAGCACGGAGTACTCGGTTGTTTCGGGGGCAAAATTCTCGATTGCGGTATCACCAACCTTAATTTCGCTTAGGGTTGCATCGGTTGAGACATATCTGAATACAACGTTGTAAGTTTTAACCGTTATGCCATTCTCGGCGGTTACAGCTACAGTTGCGGTACCAGGAATTGCCTCAATCTGGGTAATTTCTAGTGTAGCCTTTTCGTCGTTGGCAGTTGCTGAAATAACGGGTAAAGTAGTAACCTCTTCGGTAAATACAACCTCGTAATCGGTTGTGGCAGCATCAAAACCTTCGATCAGGTTGCCGTCGATATTAAGTGCTGTTAGGGTTGCATCCCAGCTGGGGGTAACCACGGGGTCGGGAATAATATCACCCTCGCCTGGAGCGTATGCGCCAGTTACGTCCCAGATAGCCCAATCCATCAAAAAACCCACGTTCTTGTTGCTGTCGCCGTTGCCAAAGCGGAAGTAGTTGTTCGATCCGGCCGAGGCGGGCACAGCGGTGATAAATGGAGTGGTCTCCTCGTTGAGGTATACGGTAACGGTTTTGGGATCGGTCTCGGTGTCGAATACAAAGCGGAAGGTGTTCCAGGCGCTGAGGTCGAAGGTTTCGGGCAGGTCATAGGTTGTGTCGGTTCCCCTGCGAACGCGCACGGTGCTGTCGTTCATGATGAAGAACTGCTCGCGGAAGCCGCCAAAGTCGAAGTCGATATCGATGGTCCAGTCGAGGTTCTCGATGTCGTAGGCCTTGATGCGGGTAACAAAGGTAAGCTTTGTGGTCCCGGCGGGGAGGTTTGAACGGAGCATCCCGCGCTGACCGTCGTAGCTGTCGACAAACTGCAGCAGGTTATTCTCCTGGTTGTCGGGATCAACGATAATGGTGTTCCAGGTGCTGAACCCATCGGCATCAACGTTGTTGAGGTTTGAAGTGGTGAACTTGGGTTCCACTATCTGCAAAGGATGGGTGCTGGCATCGTACATAATCCAGTTGTGCGGAGCCTCCTCAATGGCAACCGTATAGGTTTTAGTGGTTTCACCGTTTTCGGCTGTTACCAGTATTTGGGCTTCACCAGGGACATCGGCAGCGGGTGTTACGGCAACAGAGGCGTTAGGATCGGCAGCGCTTGCCACAACGATAGGCACTGGGGAGCCGTAGGGTAAAGTAATGGAGTAGCTGGTTGTGGCAGCGTCAAAATCGGCAATAGCCACATCGTTCACCTTAATCTCCGTGAGGTCGGCATTCCAGCTGGGGGTAACCACGGGATCAGGAATTGCAATGCCCTCGCCTGGAGCGTATGCCCCAGTAACATCCCAGATAGCCCAATCCATTTGAAAGCCCACGTTCTTGTTGCTGTCGCCATTCCCAAAGCGGAAGTAGTTGTTCGATCCGGCCGAAGCGGGCACAGCGGTGATAAATGGAGTGGTCTCCTCGTTGAGGTAAACGGTAACGGTTTTGGGATCGGCCTCGGTGTCGAATACAAAGCGGAAGGTATTCCAGGCGCTGAGGTCGAAGGTTTCGGGCAGGTCGTAGGTTGTGTCGGTTCCCCTGCGAACGCGCACGGTGCTGTCGTTCATGATGAAGAACTGCTCGCGGAAGCCGCCAAAGTCGAAGTCGATATCGATGGTCCAGTCGAGGTTCTCGATGTCGTAGGCCTTGATGCGGGTAACAAAGGTAAGCTTTGTGGTCCCGGCGGGGAGGTTTGAACGGAGCATCCCGCGCTGACCGTCGTAGCTGTCGACAAACTGCAGCAGGTTATTCTCCTGGTTGTCGGGATCAACGATAATGGTGTTCCAGGTGCTGAACCCATCGGCATCAACGTTGTTGAGGTTTGAAGTGGTGAACTTGGGTAACACATTCTCAAGGGGATGCGTGCTCCCATCGTAAATAGTCCACTTTTGCGCCAAGGCGCTGCCGGAAAGTACAACCATAAGCACAATGGCTGAGAAAATCCGACGGATTGTTGCTTGAGTAGAAGTTTTCATCATAGTAGTTGTTTTTAAGGGTTTGATAGAATTTGAAATTGGGTTTTGATTACTTGGTTATCGTCTTTGTGAATGTGAGATTTGCCTTTTCCATCTCGAGGCTTAGCAGGATAAAGGGGCCAACGCCCTTGGGGTCGTTGCTGCGGATAATCTCGTTAACGTAGTACTCGTACGATCCATCACGGTAGGGATTGCCACCAAGGCCAGCCACTCCGCAAACTTGATTCAGGTTAATGAGCCCTTCGTCGTCGTAGGAGATTAGGTTGTCGAGAATGCCCTGAAAGGCTTTCTGTGCTTTCTCCTTGTATAGAATATCGATATACTGATTGTTAACGGCCTTAATCATGGTATATGCAAACATGCACGAGGCTGATGCCTCAAGGTAGTTCCCCTCGCGACCCATCTGATCGAGCACCTGATACCAGAGACCTGTTTCAGGATCCTGAACCTTTGTTATAGCTTCGACCAACCGGTTTAGAATCTGAAGCACATCGGTGCGACCAGCATGATCGGTGGGCAGGAAGTCGAGCACATCAACTAATGCCATTGCGTACCAACCCATGGCACGACCCCAGAAATGGGGCGAATGACCTGTTTGGGGATTGCTCCAGGCCTGCTGGCGACTGTCGTCGTATGCATGGTAAAGGAGTCCGGTTGCCTCGTCGCGGGTTTTCTGCTCAACCAGCACAATTTGGTGTACCACATCGTCGAAATTCGCGGGCTCGTTGAAAACCTTGCCGTAGCGGGCGTAGAATGGGGTGTTCATGTACACGCCGTCGAGCCAAAGCTGATTGGGGTAAATCTTCTTATGCCAGAATCCGCCCTCGGGAATGCGGGGATGTGTTTTAAGCTGCTCACGCAGGGTTTGAAGCGCAGTAAGGTACCGCTTATCGCCGGTTTGCTCGTAAAGGTCGAACAGATTAATGCCTGGCTTTATATGATCGATATTGTAGTTCGATATCTTAAAGTTATGCAGAATATTGCCCTGCTCGTCGATCATCTCATCATAGTAGCCTTTGATGTAGTCGAAGTACTCCTGCTTCCCTGTTTGCTGCCAAACCCGCTCAATGGCCATAAGCATCAAGCCATGGGTGTAGTTCCATTTGGGCCTCTTCTCAAAGTCGAACATCCAGGCTTCGGGGTTGCGGGCCATTTCCGACTCAACCATTTGGATATGCCAGGGGCTACTATCCAGCGTTGTTTTTTGCTTGCAGCAGGTTAAAACAGATATGAGAATTACTGCAAATACTGGGACGCTTATTATCAGCTGTCGTCTAATGGTCTTTAAGCTATAAGGTGTCATAAATATTATATATTTGGCCCATTGACGGGCAAGTGATTACTGAGCAATAATTCGGCGTGATATTCTACTGCCTTGGAATTCGACTTGAACTATGTATATCCCGGGTCGTAATATCCCACGGGTAAGTTTAACCTCGTTCTTTCCCTGTGGAAAGTGGGCATGGGCAATAACCCGTGCATCCTGGCCAATTATATCGAATAGTCTAATGGTTGCCAAACCAGAACTTGGAAGGGTGAAGACTACGTTAGTGAAATCGCTAAATGGGTTTGGGTAACATTTTATATCCAATGCAAGATTTTGTGGGGTAATCGGAGCTGCATTGGTTGGGTTATCCTTGGCTCCGGCATTGGCCATAACGTACTCTTTCACCGTTTCGGCATCGTCGAGGGAGTATTCATAAAAATCGGTGGGATTCCATTCGATACCATCGGGACGAGTAGATACTGAGCCACCCTCAACCGATATGCTTCCATTGTCGAGAATATATCCAGGTAATGATGTATTATCGTAGAATTGAACAGGGTAAACCACCTTTTCGAAGTAGTTCTTTTCGGAGTAAACCTTTGCGCTTACTCCAACCCCAATGGCATAGCCATTACTTGTAGCATAGCCCATTTCGCGGCCGTAGCCGCCCATATTGTAGTAGTAGTTGTTAAAGAGATGAACCATGCCAAAGCGGACCCGAGGATTACGCTGGGTTGTGGCGTTAAACCAGTTGTGGTGCATGGTTACCTTGTAGCTCTCGGTGTAGGTGTCGGTGTCGCTGCTGCCAATAAGACTGGCCTTGTTGTTTTGGCCAATAATGCAGTTCGATACGGTAACGTAGCTGGCTCCGTTGGTGATGTCGATTGCCCCATCGCCCTGGCGAAGCACCGTGCAATGATCGACCCAAATGTGGGAACAAGTCCCTTTTATCTGAATCCCATCCCAGTCCTGTTCCTTGCCATCCCAATCGCCCTCGAGGTAAGTATCGGTGATATTTAAATTTTTGAAGATTACATTCTTCTTGTTGCTACCAACCCTAAATCCACCCTCCTTTATGCCCGATTGGGCATCAACACCCATCACGGTTTTATTGGAATTAACCTCAATAAATCGGCCCTTGGGGGTTATGGTGATCAGACCCTCTATTTTGATGATATAGGGGTCGGTGGCAGAGCAGTAGGTTATTAGGTCGGTCATGGTGGAAACAGTGATCACCGTACCGCCTGCACCGCCGGTAGTACCATTCTGGCCATTTGCATTAACCGAGGCCCAGCCAATGGGTCCCGATTGGCTGAAACCCATTGTGAAGCATAAAGAGAGTAGAAGCGAAAGGAGTAAAAATTGATGTTTCATTATAAAATTGTAATTGGAAAATTACCCGTTTGTAGCCTTTTTGTTCTGATTAAATTCAGTTGTTTTTTAACGACAACAGGTTCAGCCATATTCACTGTATCGCGGTTATGAATTAAAGGATTTGTTGAGGGATAAAAGAATCCCTCAACAAATCGTAAGTAGCTAACTTATGGTATCCAACGTGGATCGCCAATACCATAAATCGTTAACTCCTGGCTTGTAACCGTAAAATCAGCATTGTTGGGATTAACAAAACCGGGATCAAGTGTTGTGTAGCTTCCTGCATCGTAAACCGTAAATGTTGCATCGATAAGGTTTGGAGCGTTAAAGTAGTTGTTGCTACTCATGCCGCCAACAGTAGTTGCCGACTGGTTGGAGTAGTTACCAAGCACATCTACAAAAATGTTCTTATTCACGTAAATCTGGTGATTTGCCAGCCTTATGTAGAGGAAACGACGAGTTGTAGCTTCGGTGTTAATAATCTTATAGAAAGTGTTATTCTCGATGGTAACAACACAGTTGTTATCGGCCGAGAACGATGTAGCGTTATCTAAACGGAAGAAATCCCTATTGGCAGCACAGTTGTATACCGTGTTGTTGATAAAATCGACCTTTTTGGGCATCCCACTACGAAAATCGATAAAGTCGCCGCCATCGCAAATCACATCATGGATAATGTTTCCCCGATAGGTTACCGATTCAACTAGCACAGCATTACTACCGTAAACAATACCCTTTGTGTAGTTTCGGATAACGCAGTCCTCGATAAGAAGAGCGCCGTAGGTTTGATCGGCTATTGCCTGATTGTACACAACGGTTTGGTTTCCATCGGAGGTTACGCCATCGAGTATTAGGTTTTTCATCCAAAGCCCAGCAGCGGCATTAAGCCTTAGCACTGCCCCATTGATCACGGGTTTGTCGTATGCGTATGCTCCAACAATATCGATTGTTACTGTTATATTTATGCTAAAGGCAACCTCGTATGCGCCGGGTTTAAGGGCAAACCGTTGGCCGGCAGTAGCGGCTTCGAAAAGTGCTATTAGATCGCTACCTGGTTCAACTACAGTAACAGCTGGATCGGTTAAGTCGATATTGGTTTCGAACGATTGGCTACCACGCACTTTCTCACCATACATAAGTGTTGCGGTGTACTTGGTTAACCCAGATAATCCAGTAACAGTAGCCTCACCAGCAGCAATTTCGGCAGCAGTAACAGTGTGAACGATATTGCCAGGGTTTAGAACAATTGTGGTGGCTACCTCATTGGGAACCCATTTTAGCTTAGCAGTTGTGGCTGCAATGTCCTGCAGTACCACTTTTTGCATGATTTGCTCGGTGCCCGTGGTAGCTGTTGTGGAAGTCCATTTCGATTCGGATATCTCCTCACCAACCGCTTTAACACGGATTGAATAGGTGGTTTCGCCAACAAATCCTGTTACTAGAATTGGGAGTTGATCGTATGTAACATTGGAAATGGTTTTAAATGCTTGTCCTTCAAAATTGAGATCAGCATTTTCGAAAAATTCGACTATGTAGCTCTCAACTTTGCTTACAGCCTTCCAGCTAAGCCTAATTGAGGTTCTTTCGATTATCATTGCCTCAATGTCGGTGGGGGAGAAGAGACGATCGACCTGGAGCTGAGTGATCTCCTCGGGAAGGTCGTCGGTGCAGCCGGCAGTAAATGTAACAGCCAGAATGCTTGCTATGTAGAAGAATCGTTTAATAAGCTTATTCATTGTTTTCACATTTAAAGGTTTATGCCACTAGTAATTAAAAAGCGTCGTTGTTGAGCTGTCCATTGCTAGTATCGATAAAGTATTGCCAAATTGGCCAGTACTGCTGAGCATTTGGGCTACCTTGATATAGGGCATCCCAGAATGTGGTGGTTTCGGACGAGGAGGTGATAACCCACGATTTGCTCTGAGGATATCCCAACGTTTCGCCAACAGCATCCGTTTCGCCGTAGTTTAGGCCGTATATTTCAACTGTTTCGCCATCGGCAGCGGTTCGGTAATATATATTGGTTGGAAGATTGGCGTACTTACCAGTTCTGGCCTCCAACGCTTGAAGTTTAGTTTTGGCCTCGTTGAGTTTAGTCTCAAGCATGTTCCAGCGGATAAGATCGCCCTTGCGGAGCATTTCGCCGGTGAACTCAAGTGCACGCTCATCAACAATAGCATTAAAGAATGCCTCCTTGCTGGCGGTGGCCTGTGTCATAAATGCATCAACCTTTGCAGTGTTGCCAGGGAAAGCTCTCTGGCGAACCTCCCTTAGGTAAGGAGCAGCTGCTCCAGGGCCATCGAGCTCGTTAACCGCTTCGGCAGCCATAAGGAGTATATCGGAGTAGCGCATGTAAAGCCAGTTCAAACCATCGTCGTTGGTGGAGGTAACGCGCCTTCCGTTCTCCTCGAATAACCACTCGTAGCGATACTTGCCAAACATCCAACGACCATTATTGGTGGGCACCTGAATACCATCGGTCCACTCGTAGGGAACGCATGTAACATCACGACGCGCGTCGTCAATCTCGTACTCGTAGAACATAATGGGATTGGGGCCATTAGTTCCTCCGCGGTTTTGTCCTGTGTACTTATCGGTGTTTGTGTGCCTAACGCCCAGATCAAAAATCACCCGGCCACGACCCTCGCTAAAGGGAATTTCCCAAAGGATTTCATTGCCAGCAATAAGCTTCTCGCCATGGAGCGCCCTGAAAACCTCTTCGAAGCCTTGTAACTTGGCGTTTCCACTGGTAATTACATCGATACACTCATCCTTGGCGATAGTGTACATCTCGGTGCGGTCGAGCATGTTGCTTAGGCGGATTTGATTGTCGGTTGCGCTCAAATTTCTCTGGGCATAACCACCAGCAGCAAGGGCTATACGAGCACGTAAACCTTTTACGAATGCCTTATTTATCCTTTCGGTTGAAGTGGTGTATGGCGTTTCGTTTGGCCAGCCAACAAGTTCAGCGGCTTCAGCCAAGTCGTCGAGAAGTTGCTTGTAAATAATATCACGATCATCGCGGGGTAGATTGGCTGTTTCTCCGGTTACGGGTTCGAATCGTGCGGGAACATCGCCCCAGCCCTTAATTAGGTCGGAGTAAACAACGGCTCTAAGCGTTAAAACTTCGCCTAGGATATGTGCTAGGTGTGGATTTGACTCTACATTGCCATGGTTGCGTAATCCTCTAATGGCAATATTTGCCCTTTCAATGCCCTCGTAAAACTTGGCCCAGGCATTATTGTCGGTGTTCATCTGACCATTAGTTGAAACCGTATTGTAGTTGGCCAAACGCGATCCATCGTGGTTTACATCTCTAAGTCCATTTCGAACTTCAGCATCGGTGTTAACGCCATAGTATACCAGGTAACGACCGCGATACGAGTTGGTCTCGCAGAAAGATTGGATAATGCCGGCAACGGCTCCCTCAGCCAATGTTGGGTTTGAGAACACAACCGACTCATCGAGCGACGATTTTTCTGGCGCATCCAGCAGATCCTCGCATGAGCTTATCACTCCGGCAAGCGATAAGGCAAAAAGGATATATAGTACTTTTTTCATAATTCGCATTTTATTGCATTAAAAACTAAAATTCATACCAAACACAAGTGAGCGACTCCTTGGATATGCCGAGTAGTCAACGCCAGGAGTTAATGGTGTTTTTCTACGGGTCGATACCTCGGGGTCGAAACCAGTATAGTTGGTCCAAAGGAATACGTTGTATGCGCTAGCATAGAACCTTAGGTTTTGGATACTTACCTTTTTAAGCAAGTCATTAGGTAAGGTATAACCCAATGTTAGTGTGTTAAGCCTTAAGAACGAGCCATCCTCAACGGCCCAGTCGCTAAATACAAAACGTGCCATATAGGGGGACCACATGGTGGTGTTGGCGTTCATGGCAGCCAGCTCGTCGGGGTCGTTGCTAATGGTGCCATCGGGTAGTAGGTTTGTCCAGCGCTCACCATCTTCCATTATGGAAATCATGTTGCGCGAGTGGTACTTGCTGGTTGAGGTGTACTCAACTTTGTTGGCATTGTATATATCGTTGCCGTAGCTCCAGTTAAAAGCGGCGGACATGTCGAATCCGTATGCGTGGCCATTAATAGTGAAACCTCCTGTATGAAGTGGGTTTGCATCACCAATTTTTACCCTATCATCAATGTTAACAATATTGTCGCCCTCGGTCATGTTTCTTAGTTTCATCGATCCTGGACGGAGAGTTCCAACAACTGGTGAAGAGTCCACAACACCTGGTTTAAGTATCCAGTTGTTACCGTCGTAACCCTCAAAATCGGAAACCTCGTAACGACCATCATTCTTGTAGCCATACATGGTTCCAACTGAAAGACCAGTCATAACAAGGAAGTCCTGCCCAATTTCGGTTGAAGCCCAGCCCGATTCGGCATAAATTTCATCTACGCTACCCAGCGAAACTACCTTGTTCTTGTTAAAGCCAATATTGCCGCTAAGGGTTAACCCATAGTTTGGCTTATCGATGGCAATCCAGGTAATCATGGCCTCAATACCCTTATTCTGGGTTTCGCCCATATTACGATACTGGTTGTCGTAACCTGTTCCGGGGGTTGGGGCAAGGATTAGTAGATCCTTTGTGCTGTTGATGTAACCTTCGAACGAAGCGGTTATTCGGCCTCTAAGGGCGGTTAGGTCAAGTCCTACGTTTCGGGTAACGGTTGTTTCCCATTTTAGGTCGGGGTTGGCCATGGTTTTTGAAGCGGCCCAGAAACTACCAAAACCATTAACCCAGGTTGTGCTTCTAACCTCAAGTCCTTGTACAAGTTGACCCGTTGGAATATTGTTGTTTCCAGCGGTTCCGTAGCTTAAGCGTAGCTTAATATCGTTAAACCAGCTACGGCTAAACTCCATAAAACTCTCGTCGGAGAGACGCCAAGCCACAGCGGCTGAGGGGAAGTATCCCCAACGGTTTCCCTTCGAGAATTTTGATGATCCATCGGCCCTAAAGGTTCCGCTAAAAAGGTAGCGCCCCTGGAAATCGTAGTTGGCTCGTCCAAAGAAAGAGAACAGAATATCGTTGGGTGAGTAGAAGTTGTCGATGGTGTATGCCGATCCAAAAGCTGAAAGGCTACGGGCATCCTGAAAATCGAACCCCGGATCAATCCCATGAACTATTGTGTTGAGCAATTCCTGTTCCCGAAGGATGTACTCCTGACCAACCAGGATATTCAGGCTGTGATTGTCGGGAAGAATACTCTTGAAGTTGTAGTTTAGAGTATTGGTGTTACGGTAGGTTGTGCGAGCCATTTTGGCCATTACCAATGCTGGTTTTCCTTGGTTCTCGCCCGATGGAACGTTTTTGATATAGTATGTGGTTAACCCGTAAAAACGATCGTTGTTATACTTGTAATCGTCCATTCCTATATCGGTCCTAAAGCGAAGATTATCGATAATATTCCAGTTTAAGCTGGCATTCAGGTTGTAAGTTGTTCGCTTCTGGAAGCGGTTGTTGTCGGCCAACGAAACCAGTGGGTTATTTAGGTTGAACTCCTGGTCAGTTTCTGCGGCATCGGTTAATCCGCTAACAGGAATTGAGGGGTAAAGCATGGCATCCTTTAACCTCGAGTCGGCAGTGGAAATCTCGTTCTGCTCATTTGTTCCACCACCCTCAATTTGGGTGTCGGAGTAACGCAAGGAGAAGTCGAGAGTTACTTTTTTATTAGGCTTGTTGGTTAGATTAAGGCTTAAGTTATCGCGCCTAAAACCCGACATTTGCATAATTGCCTTATCGGTAAGGTTGCTATAGCTGAACGAGTACTTAAACAACTCGCTTCCTCCCGAAATATTTAGGTTGTGGTTAAATGATATACCAGTACGACCAAAAGCTAACTGCTGCCAATCGTTACCTGGAGCCGTAAGGTAAAGGTCGATATCCTGGAAATTGCCAAAGTAATCGGTGTATTCTTCGGGCGAATTGTCTAAAAGAGAGCGCTCATATTGCCACATGGCGTAGTCGTGTAGCGAAAGAACATCCAGCTTTTTCGCCAATTGCTTAAAGCCAGTGTAGGCATCGTAACGAACTGTAATGCGGCCTTCGGCTCCTCTTTTGGTGGTAACAATAATAACCCCGTTGGCTCCCCGTGAACCATAAATAGCGGTTGAAGAGGCATCCTTAAGCACATCGATTGACTCGATATCAGCAGGTGAGATATCGGAGATGGATTCCACTGGAAACCCATCAACAATATACAGGGGCGTGTTATCACCGGTGATGGAACCACCACCACGAACCCTAATGCGAACCTCGGCATCGGGCGAACCCTCGGTGGTGGTAATCTGTACACCAGCAAGTTTACCTGTAAGTGCTTCTGAGATGTTCGAAATGGGTTTGGTTTTTAGCTCATCTCCCCGAACCGATGCAACAGATCCGGTAATATCGCGGCGTTGTTGGGTAGCGTATCCAATAACCACAATCTCGTCGAGTCCAAGGATATCGGACTGTAAAACAACATCAATCACGGTGCGGCCTTGAACGGGCAC
Organism: Tenuifilaceae bacterium; assembly: GCA_034003245.1. GTDB lineage: Bacteria > Bacteroidota > Bacteroidia > Bacteroidales > Tenuifilaceae > Perlabentimonas. The sequence goes on along the minus strand of JAVEYY010000006.1, from coordinate 35,416 downwards.
GGTTAAACTCTTGTAACCAATAAACGAGAATGTAAGGTTGCCATTGGTAGGGGTTTCAATAGTGTAGTTACCCTCGCTATTGGTAACCGAGCCTACCTGGGTGCCGGTTACAATAACGTTTACACCCGGCAGATTTTCGCCAAACTCGTCCTTTACATTTCCCTTAACGCTTATGGTTTGACCCCACAAGCTGTAGCCGGAAAATAGCATCGCGCAGAGTATGGGCGTTAGCCTAAAGGCTTTTTTTAAGTGAAGTAATTTCATGTTGCATTTTTTTTGGTTAATACTTTAATAGAAATCGTTTGTGTTTAATAGATAAAAATTTTTAGGCTAGATATAGTCTAATCAACCAGTGAGTTGATGTAAACTTCGAGATTAGTGTAATGCTTGTCGAGGGTGAATGCATTCCCATCGGCAGGATCATTTGGATTAAGCCCGTACTTTGTTTCCCAGGCATCGGGGATACCATCCCCGTCGGAATCGAAAAGGGGCGGCATGCTCGTAAGAGCTGGCCACCCCTTGGTGTCGTTTTGGCTATCGATAATTCCCATATTGCCAAACTTATACGTTCGGTTGGTAATATCGCTAATTATTCGTTGGTCAACCGCATCGCGGCTCAGGTTGGCACCGGCGCTAGCCAGCATTTTTTTGTATGCCTCCTTGGTTCCCATTGGTGCTGCAACTATTGGGAATTCTATGGGTTTTTGAATTAGACTTTTGGCGTATTCCCCTGTTGGCAGTGTCACGTTTTTATCTGTTGCCTTGTGCTCCCCTTTTGCATTCCAAATCTCATTACCTTTCAGGTAAAATTGCCCATAGGGTGCGTAGGGTTCTAGAATTTCGACAACTTTCTTTTTGGGAGATGCTGGACCTGGTATGAATATATTGTTGATAAAATTATAACGTCCGTTCTCTCCGCCATAAATGGCCTTGTCGCCCCAGTTGTAAATTAAGTTATTAACTAGTTCCGCCTTCTCCATATCTTCCTCCGTTTGGTAGCGGGTTCCTTGTAAGCGGGGATTGCGGCTGGTGTGATGTGCTAGAATATTATTTATAAACGATGCATTTTTTCCACCCCAAATTCCCCCGTACCCATGTTTACCTTTGCTATGTACCGAGTTGTTTAAACTCTCGGCAATAATACACCATTGTAATGTGAAGTTTTCGTTATCGTAAAGCGAAACGGTTTCGTCGGTGGACCAGCTCATGCTGCAATGGTCGATAATAATATTATTGTTTCGCATGCCTGTTAGGGCATCAAGTTCGTCACCTGCCATATCACCCGGCCGAATTCTGATGTAGCGAATTATCACGTTGTTTGCGTTGATCCGAACGCCGTGGCCCTGAATGCAAATTCCATCGCCCGGGGCTGTTTGCCCAGCAATGGTTACATCATCGTTATTGATATCGAGCCGAGAGTTGAGAACAATATTCCCTGACACTTCAAAAACAATGGTTCTGGGGCCTTTTGCTCGTATTGCCTTTCTGAGACTTCCAGGGCCATCGTCGTTGAGGTTTGTAACCTTAATTACCTTTCCGCCCCGGCCACCCGTGGTGTATTTTCCTCCACCCATAGCACCAGGGAAAGCAGGTGTCATTTCAGCTTGATTTGGTGCCGAGTTGGCAACACAAGAAAGGATAGCAACTAGGAAAATAAACCCAACAATTAATTGGGAGAAATTATTTGGTGTGTGTTTTTTTAAAAACATAAAATCACTTTTAAATTGAAATACTGGCCATGTTACAAAAGCTAATTACGGGCATTTGCCGCTGAACCAATATTCAAAATTTGCTTTAATGCAAACAAAAAGTGACCTACGATAAATTCTGTGTTATGTACTCGGTTGGGGTTACGCCAAAGAACTTCCTAAAGGCTCTGGTAAAGGAGTTTGGGTGATCGAAACCAACCATGTAGGCAACCTCCGAAATCGACAATTTTTGCTGTACTAAAATTTGCGCAGCTCGCTTTAAACGGAACGAGTCTATAATTTCCTTGGGGTTTAGTCCGGTAAGCTGTTTAATCTTGCGCGAGAAGTGGAATCGGCTTAAGCAGAAGAGCTGGCTCATGGTCTCCACATCAAAGTCGGAATTGCCGATATTCTCCTCCAAAACCTCGCGAATACGCCGAAGCATCTTATCGTCCTCGGAGTGAACGGCCACCTCTTCGGGTTGTGTGGTGAGGTCGCGTAAAATCTTCTCTCGGGTTTTGTCCTTCGCCTGAACCAGGTTGTTGATTCTTATTCTTAGATACTCCCTGTTGAATGGTTTCTCGATATAGGCATCGGCACCCGTTTGGTACCCTTCCAGCTTATGCTCGGGCGATGAGCGTGCCGTAAGCATCACCACGGGTATATGGTTGGTGATAAGGTTTTCCTTAAGCTTTTCGCAGAGCTCAATACCATTCATCTCGGGCATCATCACATCGGTTATAATAATGTCGGGCTGGTATTTTATGGCCTGGTTGTATCCTGCAAGCCCGTTCGAGGCTTCTATCATCTCGAATTCCTCCTCGAGGATTTCGCGAATAAATTCCCTAAACTCAAATTCATCCTCAACTATTAGGGCTAGCAATTTGTCGCTTTGCTCTATCGATACAGGTGGGCTTGCCGTATTACGCTCTTCGCTGATGCGGGCCTGCTCCAGGGTGGTTTCAATAATTTTTATCTCCTGCTTTATGTTATCGGCAATGTACTCCGAAGGGCCAATAATTTGTTTTGTAGTTTCTTCATCGTCGATTTTGGGAGAATTGAATGGGATGCTGAAGCAGAACGAGGTTCCTTCGCCCAGCTGGCTCATCACATCTATGTTTCCGTTGTGAGTTGTAACCAAATCCTTCACCAGCGAAAGCCCAATTCCCGATCCATCGTACTTTTGTTGGCAGTTGGCCTCGCTGAGCTGGTAGAACCGGTCGAATATATGATCGATAAACTGCTTAGGAATACCCTGACCCGTGTCATGAACAGTAAAGTTGATCGTTGATTTCTCCTCCAACTCCTTAGTTTCAATCAAAACAAGAATATCACCATCACGGGGCGTTGATTTAAAGGCGTTTGAAAGAAGATTGAATAGTATCTTTTCGATAATATCTGGGTCGAATTGGGTGTTTATGGTGGGCAAAGTGCTTTGGATATGAAGGTTGATAGACTGTTTATGGGCTAAATCGTTAAACATGAATACTATCTCCTTGCTAAAAGCAACAATGTCGCCATTCTGTGGCCTTAGCTCCAGCTTGCCCATTTCAATTTTGCGAATGTCGAGAATTTGGTTAATCAATCTTAGGATACGTCTCGAATTGCGCTGTATAATCTCGTAGGCCTGGGTTAGTTTAGCTCGCTCAGTACGCCCCGGCGCGCTGAGCAGCTGCTCAATGGATCCAAGAATAAGGGTGAGCGGTGTGCGGAACTCATGCGAGATATTTGTGAAGAATCGCTGCTTAATACTCGAGAGTTCTTCCACTTTTACCACCATCTCCTGAAGCTTATCGCGCTGCTTCATTATCTCCTCGTTTTGCTCTTCCAGGGTAATGTTTTTACGCTCAAGTTCTTCCTTCTGTTGAAGTATTTGCTCCTTCTGGCGTTCAATCTTCTCCTTACGGGTTTCTAATTTTTGGTTTACCTCCGATAAAATCTGGTTTAATCTAAATAGACTACGATTACGTTGAATAAGCCGAGTTTCGTAAAAGCCAATAGTGATTAGGAACGATACCACCAGTACTATAAACCAGGGTTGTTTCCAGATTGGGGGTTTTACGGTAAATGTAATCCTTGCAGGAGTTGTTTCGATATTGTTATCCAAGTCGCGCGCCCTAACCTCAAAGGTATGCTTGCCGCTGCTCAATTTTGTTAAAACGATATTTGTTTGTAACGAAAAATCGGACCATTCCTCATCGTTAAGGCGATAGGAGTAAGTGATAAGATGCGAGGGAGTGTTTTCCCAGTGATCATTGGCTATCCATCCAATTAGTGTATTTCCCGACTGGTCTACAGTTTCGGAGTAAACAGAGATAGTTGTTCTGGGAGGCATGCGATCGCTGGTGTATCGAACAGTCCAAAAATCGTCGTATGCTTCAGCGGGTGCAACGCTGTAGGGGAAAGCTCTACGTTTCCACTCACGGAGAGCCTTGTTAATCCAAATCTCACCATTCTGACCTGCTAGTATTTCTCCGCCCTCGCGGGGAATTCGGAATTCCTCGGAGAATAATCCCGACGACCAGATTTTTCCATCGAACCAGGCAATGTCCTTGTCGGTAATTGCCCAAACGCGTTCGGGCGACTCTTCGTAGATGCTGATTATTGTGTTGCTGGGTAGTCCTTGGTTTTTTGTGTAGTGCGACCATTTACTTCCATCGTAACGGAAGATTCCGTAGTAGCGTGAGCCAACCCACAGATTTGTGCTACTGTGCACAATGTCAATAAACTCATTAAAATGTTCAACCTCGGTAAAGGGCTGCCAGCGAGGCGGGGTAAAGTTGATAAGATTTGTGCCCCCAGCCCAAATTCGCCCATCGGGCGATTGACCAATACCATAAACATTGTGCTGTACAATGCCATCCTGTTGCGTGTAATGTCGCCAAACTAGCGAGTCGCCATCGGGATTTTGGAGTTGAAGTATGCCCGATATCTGCCCCAAATGCTCCTGCCTGTCAACACTGGCGCCCAGCCAAAGCGATCCATTGCGATCGATAAAAACTGAGCGAGGATCAATTCCCCATGATAGTTTAGGATGAATTTGCTTGTGCCATCTGCCATTGTCGAGGTAGGCAGTGGCTGCAACCGTTTGGTGGCTTCCGATAACCCAAATTCGTCCATTCCTCGACGAAACCAGTTTGACAGGTGCATCAATCAATCCGCTTTGCTGGTCGAAGGCAAACCAGCTATTCTTATTCTTGAAGAGTACCTTGCCATCGGAGGCAATGAACCACTCCCTGCCGTTCCGGTCGCAAAGTTGAAAGTTTACGCCCTTGTATTTTAACCACTTGTCGTTGTTGTAGCTTAAGCGGAAAACATCGCCCTGAACCCCCGCAATCCAAATTGAACCATCTTGCGCTTCATGGAAAATTATTCGCGAAGAGGGAATCGGAAGCGTTGGCGCGGAGTAGATGTTCCACTTGCCTTTGTCGAATTCGTAGAGTTTCCCAAGACCTCCTATCCAAAGCGATCCATCGGAAACCTCCATAATATCAGTATGCAGCTCGTCGCCGCCAAAGGTATCGCTAAGCTTTAGCAAGGTCCACTTTTTCCCGCTCTGCTTAAGAATTCCGCTTTTGTAAAAGCCGTTTATTATCCACTTATCACCATTGCTGGTTTTGAGGAGTTGATTTCGGTTGGGAAGGGGAAATCCCCCAATTTCAGTTTTTATTTCAAATTTAGTCAGTAGACCTTTTACTGTATCCTGTGGATTAAATTGTAATAATTTCCCGTCGTTGTTTCGCGACATGAAAAGCCATATTCGTCCGCTTTCGGTTTGGTATGCTTCATCAATCCTACCAAAGTTGCGATTAAAAAGGATTTCATCGGGGAGAGTAATAATCCTTGCATCGGGATTTGATTGCCTAAACGAGTTTACTCTTGATAAAACGGTGAAAATGGTTGTGTTGCCATCGTGAATTTGCACTAATCCATTTTGAACTCCAACCAGTAGACTGCCATTTGCAGTTTCGGTAATAGCTGTTACAGCAATATTTACCGAGTCTATTGAAGGGAATATTTTTGACCAAACCTCATTTTTAAACTGAAGCAATCCCGATTCGCTTGCTGCGTACAAATCACCCTTTGTGGTATTTCTAAGAATTCCAATGGGGCTTTTTAAGCAAGGTTGGTTATCGTATAGTTTCCAGTTGTAGCCATCGTATCGGATAACACCTTTGTTAAGCCCAAACCACATGTTGCCCTGAACATCATCGGTCATGCTGCGAACACCTTTTGCCGATAAAATCTCAATGGGTCGCCAGCGCCAAGGTTCCGATAGGGGCGAGGTATGCTTAGGCTCATAGGAAACCTGCCCCAAAAGGGGCAGAGTTAGTATTCCCATTAAAAGAAACAGGTTTGCTATTCTAATGGCTAGTGTTGAACTATATGGTAATCTAAAGTGTCCCATACAACGGCAACATGTTATACTTACCAAATATAGTTTAAAAATGCCTAATTATCTATAATTAGTAGCCAAATAAGCTAGGTAACCATAAGCTAATTTTGGGGAAGTAGGTTACCAGCAAAAGCACAGCAATCATGGCTGCAAATAGGGGCAATAATGGTTTAATCACCTTTTCAATCCTAATTTTTGCCACGCTACAGCCAATGAAGAGAACCGACCCTACGGGTGGTGTACAGAGACCCACGCTTAGGTTCATCACCATTATTATTCCAAAATGTACAGGATCCATGCCCATGCCAACTACTACAGGTAGGAATATGGGTGTGAATATTAGCACCGCTGGGGTCATATCCATAAAAATTCCTACAAAGAGCAGTATAAAGTTGATAATTAGAAGAATTGTAAATGGGTTTGAGCTGAGCGAAAGCAAACCTGCGCTTACACTCTGAGGTATGTTTGCGTACGACATAACCCACGATAAGCCCATGGATGTTCCAACCAGGAATAGCACAATGGCTGTTGTACCAACCGTGCGAAGCAATATCTGTGGGATTTGCTTAAAGCTAATTTGTTTGTATATAAACGATAGAATAAGCGTGTATAGAACTGCAATGGCCGAGGCTTCGGTAGCAGTAAAGTATCCTGCAATAATTCCACCAATAACAATTACTAGAAGGAATAGGCTGGGAATGGCATCCAAAAATTTAATCACTCCTGTTTTTAGGTTAACCTTTTCACCCACAGGATATTTTTTCTTGTGGGCAATAAATCCAGCCACTGCCATTAAGGCTATACCAGTTAGAATGCCAGGTATGTAACCAGCCAGAAAAAGCGCAGCAATCGATACGCCACCACTGGCCAAGCTGAAAACAATTAGAATATTACTTGGTGGAATAACCAAGCCCGTGGTTGCCGAGGTGATATTTACCGCTGTGCTGTAGGCAGTGTCGTAACCCTCATCGTTCATCTTGGGTGTCATAATACTCCCAATTGCCGAGGCCGATGCTGCTGCCGAACCCGAAATAGCTCCAAAAAGCATGTTGGCAATCACATTCACAAAGGCTAATCCTCCGGGTAAGCGACCCACTAAAACCTTGGCAAAATCAATTAATCTGATCGCTATTCCTCCCTGATTCATTAGCTGGCCAGCAAGTATAAAAAAAGGAATGGCCAGCAGGGCAAAGCTGTCGAGCGCAGTGGCCATACGTTGTGCAAAGGTGGTGAATGCTGGCCCTGGCATTACGCTAAGTAGTAGTGTTATGCTACCCGAAATGCCGATGCTGTAAGCAATAGGAACACCCAGAACCAATAGTGCAACAAAGGAAACGACAAGTACAATTATCTCGAAATATTCCATTTTAGTAGATTATTATGCGTTATACCATTCCATCTAGTTCTCCACTTGCTTAGCATCAGTTCCCACCTGCCAAAGCATTATGATATCCGTAACGGCGTAGTAAATAATAAATATGCCGCTAATTGGAATTACCGAGTAAACAAACCCTACTGGTAGCTGAAGTGCCGATGATATCTGGTTTAGGTGGAATGTTATGTATACTAGGTTCGATCCCCCAATAATTAGCACGAATATGGCAAAGATGATAATAAGCGAATTTATGGTGGTGTCGAGAACTCTCTTCCTCTGTGGCGACATTTTACGCGAAATCAGATCAATGGCTAAATGCTGCTTTTGTCCTGTAGCATATGCAGCACCTAAAAGTCCAACCCATATCAACAGGTATCCCGCTAGCTCATCGGTGAATGAGCTGGGATGTCCAACTACAAAGCGGCTGGTAACCTGCCAAAGCACGTTTATTACTAGCACACCCATAAAGATGGTAACCAACCATCCCAGGAGTTTATCAATTATTGCTCTATGCTTCATTGCTCAATTCTTTTGATGATTATTCGCTTAGCCCCTGCTTAGGTTCTAGCGCCTTTATCTTCTTGATTAAACCGTAAAAGTGCTCATCTTGCTGGTACTGTTCGTAAATGCTTTGTACGCGATCAATAAAGGGCTGCTTATCGGGATAAATTACCTTAACTCCAGCCTCTTCGGCTTTCTTCAGTGATTCCATTTCTGATTCTTTCCAGAGTTTCCGCTGATAACCAACGCTCTCATCGGCCGCTTCCTGTAACCATTTCTGCTCCTGCTCAGTGAGGTTGTTCCAAATTTTTGTGCTAATCAAAAGCACATCGGGAATAGTAGAGTGTTCGTTTAACGAGTAGTAACCGCACACCTCGTAATGGTACGACAGGTAAAAGCTGGGCGGATTATTCTCGGCGCCATCCACCACGCCGCCCTGCAGGGCGGTGTAAAGTTCACCCCATGATATAGGAGTGGGCGAACCACCAAATGCCCTAATCATGGCCACTGCCGAGGGGCTTTGCATCACCCTGATTTTTAGTCCTCTCAAATCGTCGGGGTGTTCAATGGGCTTACTTTTAGTGTAAAAACTTCGGCTGCCTGCATCGTAAAATGCTAGGCCTCTGAGCCAGAACTGCTCACCATCTAGCAAAATCTCCTTCCCAATCTCGCTATCGAGAACTCGGTATGCATGCTCGCTGCTCGAGAAGATATAAGGCAATCCAAATATTCTGTAAGATGGGGCAAACCCCTCCATAATAGCTGCCGAAACCTTGGTAATGGCCAAGCTGCCAATCTGTAACATCTCCACATTTTCGCGCTCCGATCCTAATTGTCCACTGGGATAAATATCGATGCGCATATGTCCATCCGATTTCTCTTTAATCAGTTCGGCCATATGAACCATTCCTTTGTGTACCGAGTGGCTAGGATCGAGTCCGTGGGCTAACTTCAGAACCGTAACTTGCTCTCGCTGAATACACGAGCCCAGCATTAGAAGTAGCGTAAGTATTAATACCAGTGAAATTCTTTTTTGAATCCTATGCATAGCAGTAATTTCTAGTTTCGATATCAACGAATAGTGTCATACAATACCTATGATTCTCTGATTTTTTCGAGTATTTGACAGGCCTGCTTAACACTCTCTTCAAGTTTTGCGAAGTTACGGTTGGCAATAATATCCTTGCTTATTAGCTGTGAGCCCATACCCACGCATGTAACACCAGCCTTAAACCAGGCTGTAAGATTTTCCTCTGTTGGCTCAACACCACCAGTGGGCATTATACTTGTCCAGGGCATTGGGCCTTTAACCGCCTCCACAAACTTTGGCCCGCCTACCTGGGTTCCGGGGAATATTTTCACAATCTCGGCACCTAGCTCTTCGGCTCTCGAAATTTCAGTAACCGAACCACACCCAGGCGACCACAAAATTTTTCGACGGTTGCATACAATGGCCATATCCTCCTTTATAACTGGAGATACAATAAAGTTTGTGCCCAGCTGAATGTACAAAGATGCAGTTCCTGCATCCAAAACCGAACCGGTACCCAAAATCATTTTGGGAAGTTCTGTGGCAACCCTTTTGTTCACAACCGAAAACACCTCATGTGCATAGTCGCCACGGTTGGTAAACTCAAAAACCCGAAGGCCTCCTGCATAACATGCTTTTATAACTTCGAAACAAATTTCTGGGTCGGAATGGTAGAAAACAGGGATAATTCCTGTTTGTGCCATTGCTTGGGCTGTTTGAATTCTGGTGAATCGTGCCATAAATATTATGTGTTTGCGTACAATCGATTGCACAAAAATAATTATCTTTGTCGAAACTTAAAGGAAACGTTTGCATTTTTTTACATTTTTTTGCTTTGAAATCCTGTAAAGGATTGTTAAACAAAACAAAATTTCAAGGCTAGTTTCATTTACCTGTGAGTTTCCACAAGATAGTTTAATGTTTTTTAATTTGATTTGGTAAACATTTCGATATTCGATGGTTGCAAAGAAGAAATATACAATAGCCGATATAGCCCGCGAGCTCAATACTACAATCTCCACGGTATCGAGAGCCATGCAGAACAACCCGCGTATTAGCCTAAAGATGCGCAAAGCGGTGCAGGAGTTGGCAATAAAGAATAATTACCAGCCCGACTACCGGGCTTCGAGCCTGCGGAAAGGTAGTGCCAAAACCATTGGTGTTCTGGTTCCTAAGGTGGATAGGCAGTTCTTTGCAACAATTCTTAGTGGAATTGATGATGTGCTGGCGGAGGCTAACTACAGCGTGCTTATTTGCCAATCGTTCGAGTCGTTCGAAAAGGAGAAACAGCTGGTTCAGAGCTTAATGTACGGGAAAGTGGATGGATTAATCGCTTCCATATCGACCGAAACTCATGATGCTTCGCATTTTGAAGCATATGTTACAAGGGGAGTTCCTCTGGTTTTCTTCGACCGTGTGTGGGAGCCTCTGCGCGTTAGCAAAGTGCTTACCGATGACTACCTAGGTGCCACCATGGCCGTAGAGCATCTAATTGAAAATGGGTGTCGACGAATTGCCCATTTTGCAGGGCCTCAGCATATAAATATCTACAAAAATAGAACTAAAGGCTTCCTGAATACGCTCCGAAAGCATAATATAGAAATTAACGATAACCTTATATTCCATAATGTGATAACTCGCGATACAGGATGTAAGGCTATGGAGCAAATACTGACACTTGACCAAATGCCCGATGCAATATTCTCATCAGGCGATTATTCGGCTCTTGGTGCAATACTGTGCGCAAAAAAGGCGGGAATAGAAATTCCCCACCAGCTGGCCATAACTGGTTTTGCCAACGAGCCCTGGGATTCGTTCTTCGAACCTACTCTCACATCCATCGATCAACATGCTTTTGATATTGGTCGTCAAGCAGCTACGCTGCTGCTAGAGCAAATTGAGCATAAGCGTTCGGTTTTTGTTCCCCGAACTATAGTGTTAACCCCCGAACTTATCGTTCGAAAATCGTCCTTAAAAACTTTTTAAGCTGATTATTTTGCATTTATAGCTATTATGCCGTATTTTTGTGCAATCGATTGTACACACCAAAATTAAATATATTATGAACTATACCATTAGATACGCAACCCATCCGCGTGACTTTGTTAGTTACGATACTGCAAGGATTAGGGAGGAATTTTTGGTGAGCGATTTTATGCGCGCCGATGAGATTAATCTGGTTTACTCCATGTACGATAGGTACATTGTTGGTGGGGCCGTTCCAGTTGGCAACAAACTTAAGCTAGAGACCATCGATCCAATTAAGGCCGATTATTTTCTGCACCGCCGTGAACTTGGCGTTATCAATGTTGGCGGAACAGGCAAAATCTACGTTGATGGTAAAGTATTCGAGATAAAGTATAAAGAGGCCATGTATGTTGGCATGGGCGATAAGGTGGTTGAGTTCAAGAGTATGGATCCAAAGAATCCTGCATACTTCTACTTTAATAGTGCACCTGCACACCGCGTTTGCCCCGATAAGCATGTAACCCTCAACGATGCTCAAAAAGCCGAGATGGGCTCGCTGGAGACATCGAATGCCCGCACCATTAATAAGCTAATTGTGAATGGCGTGGTTGAAACTTGTCAGCTGCAAATGGGAATGACCATTCTGAAGCCCGGCAGCGTATGGAATACCATGCCGCCACATGTTCACTCACGCAGAATGGAGGCCTACTTCTACTTTGAGGTACCCGAGAATCAGGCGGTGTGCCATTTTATGGGACAACCCACCGAAACTCGGCCCATATGGATGAAGAACCACGATGCTGTGCTTTCACCATCTTGGTCGATACATGCTGCAGCCGGAACATCAAACTACATCTTTATATGGGGAATGGCCGGCGAAAACCTCGACTATGGTGATATGGATATTGCCAAGATTAGCGATATACGATAGGTAATTGGTTTCATAGAAAAATGTAGAATTATGTCATTAGATATGTTTAGCTTAAAAGGGAAAACTGCGCTTGTTACCGGAGCCACTCATGGCTTGGGAATGGCCATGGCAAAGGGATTGGCATCGGCAGGGGCAACAATTGTGATTAACGATCGCTCAAGCGATAGGATTGATAGCGCCCTTGAGGAGTATCGAAAGGAGGGTTACAAAGCCTTCGGCTATATTTTCGATGTTACCAAGGAGGATCAGGTTATTGAGAATCTGAATAGAATTGAAAAGGAGGTTGCTCCGCTGGATATTCTGGTGAATAATGCAGGAATTATCAAGCGCATTCCAATTCTTGAAATGGGTGTCGATGAGTTTAGGGAGGTTATTGATGTTGATTTGGTTGGCCCATTTATTATGGGTAAAGCGTTTGCTACCCGAGTAATTGCCCGCGGGGCAAAGGGGAAAATCATTAATATCTGCTCCATGATGAGCGAGCTGGGACGCAACACCGTATCGGCCTACGCATCGGCCAAGGGTGGACTAAAAATGCTAACCCGTAGCATGGCCACCGAGTGGGCTCGGTTTAATATCCAGGCCAATGGAATTGGCCCTGGCTACTTTGCCACCTCGCAAACCGCTCCCATTAGAGTCGATGGCCATCCATTCAACGATTTTATTGTGAACCGCACGCCCGCAGGGCGTTGGGGCGAACCCGAAGAGCTGCAGGGTGCTGCCGTATTTTTGGCATCGGCGGCATCGGACTTTGTAAATGGGCATATACTTTATGTAGATGGTGGTATTCTGGCTACCATTGGAAAGCCCAGCAACGAGAAGTAATATCGACTAACTTAAAATAGGAATGATATGAAAACCCTAAAAACAACTATTCTGATTCTTTTACTTGCCATCCTTTCCACAGCATGCAAAAAAAACGAATTGGTAATTGTATTAACTAACGATACTTCTGTTGAACGTGTCGATGAGGCGGTTACCATTAGCAGAGCCGATTTGGAAAAGCAAAATGGCAAGATTTCAATGGGATTTGTTCCCATGCTTGTTGCCGAAGGGGGTGATGTTATCCCATCGCAGGTAGATGACTTAAATGGTGATGGAGAGTGGGACGAGCTGTTTACACTGGTTAACATACCCGCCAACTCTTCGCTTAACCTAAAGGTGGCCATAGTTAAGCCCAAAAGTTTACCTGCATTCACCCAAAGAAGTAACGCTTGGCTGGCAAGCCCTCAGGAGGATGGATCGTACAGAGAGGTGAAAAAGGTTGAGCGGCCAAAGATTACCCGCGAAAACCATGGCCAAACCAGCAAGTATTTCCAGTTCGAGGGGCCAGGATGGGAGAACGACCGCGTTGGTTTCCGCAACTACTTCGATGAGCGCAATGGCAATGATATCTTTGGAAAAAGAACTCCCGAGATGGTACTGCAAAATGTGGGTGTAAAAGAGGATTACCATGCACTGCAGGACTGGGGAATGGATATTCTAAAGGTTGGAGCCTCGCTGGGTGCAGGATCAATTGCTGTTGAGATCAACGGAACACTCCATAGGGTTGGCCCCAATGCCGATGGTTCATACGAGCTGGTTTCCAATGGCCCGTTAAGGTCAATCTTTAGATTAACGTTTGAAAATTGGATTATTGAGGATCAAAACCTATCGGTAGTTCACGAGATTTCTATTCACGGAGGGGCATGGTATTACGATAGTAAGGTAACAGTTACGGGAGTTGCCACGGAGTTTGCCGTAGTTACGGGAATTACAACCATCGATCTTAAGGACATAAAGGCTCAATTTAACGACTATGAAAATGGAGTAGTATCGCTATCGACCCACGATAAGCAAACCATTGAGGGGGAATATTTGGGAATGGCCGTTATGCTTGCAAAGGACAATAATATCGACCACGCATACCTAAACGCCGATGCCAAGGATATTAACCACACCTATGCTTTAAGGATGAAAACCTTGGCAAACAATCCAGTTTCGTACCGTTTCTACTCGGCATGGGAACTTTCCGATAATGGATTTAGCAATTCAGAATATTTTGAGGATATGCTTAAGCGCGATGCGCTTTGTATGGCTCAACCAGTAAAAGTTAGCTTCAAGTAGTGTTCGTTTCATAGTAGATTTAGGTTAATTTGTTTATTAGGTTATGCGCCCCGCCAATTGTGAAATTGGCGGGGCGCTTTTTTTTTTACAACTTTTAGCTTATTGCATAAACTAAACATTTGCCCAATAATCATTGAAATATTGTATTATAACCTCTATATTTCGGGGTAATCGGTAATTGAAATATCTTCTACATGATTTACAGCAAAACCATTGAATCGCCTATTGGCTCTATGTTGGCCTGTTCCACAGATGAGGGCATTTGCTTACTCGAGTTTGTTGATAGCCCAAACTTTGAAATCGCCATAAGCAACATATCCAAGGATATAAATGATTCTATTGTTTCACAAAGTTGTGATATAATTGATGACCTCGCCAACCAGCTTGCAGCGTACTTTGAACGAAGGTTAGAAACCTTTAACGTACCTCTCTATCTTGTAGGCACTGCTTTTCAAAAAAAAGTTTGGAGTAGTCTTCTGAATATCGACTTTGGCAAAACGATTACATACAAGGAGCAGGCATTGGCTTTGGGAGATATTAAAGCTATTAGAGCTGTTGCCAGCGCAAATGGTGCCAATAGAATTCCTATAGTAATTCCCTGCCATAGAGTTGTTGGTTCAAATGGCAGCCTTACTGGTTATAGCGGAGGTATATGGCGCAAACAGTATTTGCTCGATCTAGAAAATCGTCAGTATAAAATCAACCTATAGCAGTTAAACATCAAATGTAAACCAAATGATTGAAATAGGAAAAACCCCACTATTTAAGCTCGAAAGACTTATAGAGCCTGGAATGGCTGATATTTACGTGAAGTATGAAGGTGCAAATCCAACGGGTAGCATGAAGGATAGAATGGCACTTTCAATGATTGAAGGTGCTGAGCGAAGAGGAGAACTGAAAAAGGGAGGAACCGTTGTTGAATATACAGGAGGAAGCACAGGTAGCTCCTTGGCAATGGTTTGTGCAGTGAAGGGTTACAAGGCGCATTTCGTATCATCCGATGCATTTTCCGATGAGAAATTGCAAACCATGCGGGCTTTTGGGGCTCAACTCGAGATTATGCCCAGCGACAATGGCAAAATCACCGCAAAGCTAATCGACGATATGGTGAAAAGGGCTAAGGAGATTAGCAGGAATCCTAATACCTTCTGGACCGATCAGTTCAACAATATCGATAATCGAAACGCATACCATAGAATGGCAAGAGAGATTATTGATGCTTTGGGAACCAATATCGACGAATTTATTACTGGCGTGGGAACGGGTGGTTCATTCTCCGGCAATGCTGAGGTTTTTAAACAGGAAATTCCAAGTATACGCTGCCTTGCCATTGAGCCTTACTACATGCGTGCCCTTTCGGGCGGCGATACAACGGGCAAGCATAAGCTCGAGGGGATAGGTGCTGGGTTTGTCCCCTCGATTTGCCGACTCGATTTAGCCGATGAGATTATTGCCGTTAAGGATGAGGATGCAGTAGAAACAGCAAGAAATTTAGCACGATTTGAGGGTATTTTTGGTGGGACCACCTCTGGAGCTAATGTTTGGGCTGCAATTCAAAGGGCAAAGCAATTGGGGGCAGGGAAAAAGATTGTTACAATTGTGGTTGACTCGGGACTAAAATACCTTAAGGGCGATTTGTATAGGTTTTAACCATTTTATCTATTTGGTGTTAGTAGCTAACTGTATTTTTAATTTAATTTGAGATCATTAACAATTAACCTTCATAATTAAATCCCAAAAGTTGAACTACCATGATCGACTACAATAAGCAATGGGAAGAAGAGCTTACCATTATTAAATCAATAATCCAAAGCACTGGACTTAAGATGGCCATTAAGTGGGGTGCCGAGGTGTATACCCATAAGGGTAAGAACGTGGTTAGCTACTACGGCTTTAAAAACTACTTTGCACTTTGGTTCTACAATGGAGTATTCCTTGAGGATAAGCACAAGGTGCTTATGAATGCACAGGAGGATAAAACGAAGGCGTTGCGCCAGTGGCGGTTTGCCTCAAAGGAGGAGATTGATGAGCCGCTAATCCTGGAATATATCCACGAGGCTATTAAGAACGAGGATGAAGGAAAGGTTTGGAAACCCGAGAAATCAACTGAGTTGGTTATTCCTGATGCATTACGACAAGCCTTTGTCCAGGATAATGCCATTGAGAAGGCCTTTAGTAAGCTACCTTTCTACAAGCAGAAGGAGTTTGTGGAGCATATCGATACTGCCAAAAGGGAGGAGACCAAGCAGGCGCGAGTCGATAAGATTATCCCAATGATTCTTCAGGGAATTGGACTAAACGATAAGTACAAAAAATGCTGATGACTGAGGTTGATAAGTACATCTACTCCTTTCCCGAGGATGTGCGAAAGATACTGCTGCAGATAAGGCAGATCATAAAAGAGGAGGCACCCGATGCCGTTGAGGCATTTGCATACCAGATGCCATCGTACAAAACCAATGGCAAACCTCTTGTTTACTTTGCTGGGTTTAAAAATCACATTGGTTTCTATGCAACCCCATCGGGACATGCAGCATTTGCCGATGAGCTAGCACAATTCAAGCAGGGGAAAGGTTCCGTTCAATTTCCGTTGGATAAACCCATTCCCTTCGATTTGATTAGGCAAATGGTGGCCTTTAGGGTGGAGGAGAATAATAATTTTAAACTTTAAAAATTAGATAGATGAAAACACTTTTTACAATATTTTTTTTGTTGTTAATCGTAACGAGTTGTAATCAAACTAATACTACTATGGAAAACACACATACTAGCGAAGAGTTAGCCAACGATACTACCCCTAGGGTAACGGGCATTGGCGGTATCTTCTTTTTCTCCGATAATCCTGAGGAAGCTAAGGAGTGGTATAGCAAAAACTTGGGATTAGAGGTTAACGAGTGGGGCTCCAGCTTCGAGTTTCGCAATGCCAATAGGCCCGAGGAGATAAACTACCTGCAGTGGAGTCCGTTTAAGCAAGGAAGCAAGTATTTTGAACCCTCCAAGAAGGAGTTTATGATAAATTACCGGGTTCAAAATATTGAGGGTTTGGTGCGGAACCTAAAGGCCAATGGCGTTACAATTCTTGATGAGATTGAGACCTACGACTACGGTAAGTTTGTGCATATTATGGATGCCGAGGGCAACAAGATTGAGTTGTGGGAACCCGTCGACAGCGTATTTACCGCCATGGGAGGGAAAACCACCAAGTAAATTGCTGATGATGGTAACCCCAACGGGGCTTGGATGCGAAAGTCCCTTCCTAGTCAATTATACTAGAAGACTGATGCAGACATTGATATCTTAGTTTACACAATTTACTTTACACTCTCAATTTACTTCACTCTCGTTGGCAGTTGGCAATTAGCAATTGGCAATTGGTCGTCGGGGTTGTCGAGATGACCTCCCTTCTTTGTCAGATTGAGTCCCTTTTCTGCCAGATGACCTCCAATGGTTGTCGGATGACCTCCAATGGTTGTCGGATGACCTCCAATGTTTGTCGGATGACCTCCCATGTTTGTCGGATGACCTCCAATGGTTGTCGGACGACCTCCAATGTTTGTCGGATGACCTCCAATGGTTGTCGGATGACCACCAATGTTTGTCAGATGACCTTCAATGTTTGTCGGATGACCTTCAATGCTTGTCGGATGACCTCCAATGCTTGTCGGATGACCTCCAATGTTTGTCAGATGACCTTCAATCTTTGTCGGACGACCTTCGATGTTTGTCGGATGACCTCCAATGTTTGTCGGATGACCTTCAATGTTTGTCGGACGATCTCCAATGACTGTCGGACGATCTTCAATGTTTGTCGGATGACCTTCAATG
The DNA here is from genome assembly GCA_034003245.1 of Tenuifilaceae bacterium. GTDB lineage: Bacteria > Bacteroidota > Bacteroidia > Bacteroidales > Tenuifilaceae > Perlabentimonas. The sequence continues at coordinate 17,596 of JAVEYY010000006.1, read as the reverse complement.
TTTGTCAGACAACCTCCAATGTTTGTCGGGTTAAGTTCCTTCTTTGTCGGACGATCTCCCTTGGGTCTCAGATATTATCACTTCAGCAATAAAGGAATGACTATTTGCTGGGAAGGTGCGACAAGGTAAAATTTGATCATTCACCATGTGCTATATTATTGAGGAAAGTTAATTGGAGCCTTAATGAAAGAAGGGGAGAGCATTTACTCGCCCTCCCCTTCTGTTTTAACATTTAGAAACACGTGAAGATATTACATCAAATCGAAGCGATCGGCGTTCATCACCTTAACCCAAGCCTTTACGAAATCGTGCACGAACTTCTCCTTGCTGTCGTCCTGAGCGTAGAGTTCGGAGTAGGCGCGCAGGATGGAGTTTGAGCCAAACACCAAATCGACGCGGGTTGCGGTCCACTTTATCGCGCCCGTTTTGCGGTCGATAATGTGGTAAAGGTTATCCGATACCGGTTTCCAAGTGTAGCGCATATCGGTGAGGTTCACAAAGAAATCGTTGCTTAGCACGCCTTCGCGTTGGGTAAGCACGCCATGTTTAGTCCCCCCGTAATTAGTTCCCAGAACCCGCATCCCACCAACCAGAACGGTCATCTCGGGAGCGGTAAGGCCCATTAGCTGGGTGCGATCGAGCATAAGCTCCTCGGGTTGCACGGCGTAATCCTTCTTGAGCCAGTTGCGGAAACCATCGTGAATGGGCTCCAGCACATCGAACGATTCGGCATCGGTCATGTCATCGGTGGCATCGCCACGTCCCGGGCTAAAGGGAACCTTAATGTTCACTCCAGCATCGTGAGCGGCCTTCTCAACGGCAGCCGTTCCGCCCAAAACAATCAGATCGGCAAGGCTAATCTTTTTACTTAAACCTTTCTGTATCTCCTGGAGTTTTAATAGCACTTTTGCCAGTCGCTGAGGTTCATTGCCCTCCCAATCTTTTTGCGGTGCAAGGCGTATTCGGGCACCGTTGGCACCACCACGATAATCGGAGCATCGGAATGTACGGGCGCTATCCCAAGCGGTATTGATAAGCTCCGATCGAGTTAACCCACAATTCAGAATTTTAGCTTTCAGCTCATCAACCTCAGCCTCGGAAAGGGTGTAATCAACAGCAGGAATGGGGTCTTGCCAAATAAGATCCTCTTTTGGTACGTCGGCACCAAGGTAGCGGCTCTTAGGGCCCAGGTCGCGGTGGGTTAGCTTAAACCAGGCACGCGCAAAGGTCTCGGCAAAGTATTTAGGATCTTTGTAGAACCGTTCGGAAATTTTGCGGTACTCGGGATCCATCTTCATGGCCATATCGGCATCGGTCATAATGGGATTTTGGCGAAGGCCGGGGATATGTGCATCGAAAGGTTTGTCCTCCTCCTTGATGTTTATGGGTTCCCACTGCCAAGCCCCAGCGGGGCTTTTCTTAAGTTCCCACTCGTAGTTGAGCAGTAGATGGAAGTAGGTATGGTTCCAACGGTCGGGGGTGGTGGTCCAGGCACCCTCGAGACCGCTGGTAACGGTATGCTCGGCGTTGCCCTTGCCCTTGGGGTTTTTCCATCCAAAACCTTGCTCCTCCAGGGGAGCCTCCTCGGGGCTAGGACCCAACTGCGAGGCATCACCATTGCCATGGGTTTTACCCACGGTGTGCCCACCAGCGGTAAGCGCCACGGTTTCCTCGTCGTTCATGGCCATGCGCTTAAAGGTAGTGCGCACATCCTTGGCGGTTCTCAGGGGGTCGGGTTTTCCATCAACCCCTTCGGGGTTAACGTAGATAAGGCCCATTTGCACGGCTGCCAGCGGATTTTCCAGCGTTTCGCGCTGGGAGTCGTCGGCGTAACGCTCTTTAGTTGGGGCCAGCCATTCCTTCTCAGCGCCCCAGTAGATATCCTTCTCGGGATGCCAGATATCCTCGCGGCCGCCGCCAAAGCCAAAGGTTTTGAAGCCCATGGACTCGTAGGCCATGTTTCCGGCCAGGATAAAGAGGTCGGCCCACGATAGCTTATTCCCGTACTTTTGCTTAATGGGCCATAATAGCCTTCGGGCTTTGTCGAGGTTCACGTTGTCGGGCCAGCTGTTGAGGGGCGCAAAGCGTTGGTTTCCGGTGTTGCTGCCGCCACGACCATCGGCGGTGCGGTAGGTTCCGGCGCTATGCCAGGCCATGCGGATCATAAGGCCGCCGTAGTGACCCCAGTCGGCAGGCCACCACTCCTGGCTGTCGGTCATCAGCTTTTTGAGGTCGTTCTTTACCGCCTCCAGGTCGAGCTTTTTGAACTCCTTGCGGTAGCAGAATTCTTTCCCCAGCGGGTTGGTTTTGGTGTCGTGCTGGTGCAGAATGTCGAGGTTTAGGGCATTGGGCCACCAGCTCATCACGGAACTTTTGGTGTCCGTATTGGCTCCGTGCATAACGGGGCATTTTCCTTTTTTGGGTGTGTCCATGGTTTGGGTTTTTAGATTATGGTTTGGTTTATCTATAATGTTCTATGGAGTGAAAGCCTATGCTAAGTGCGGTAATAAACTCGTTATAGAAAAGGTTTTTGTAATAATCTCTAGCAAGTTACGGTAAAAAATAATAGGATTCAGCTAAATGGGGTGAATTATTTTTTAGGAATTGGAGGAATTTAGGAATTTAAGGATTTAGGAATTTAAGGAATAATAATAAGAGGAATAGGAGGAAGGGGAGGAAGGGGAGGAAGGTTTTAGAGGCGATAATATTGGTTCAAAATGGAAATTAAAAAGCCTCAGGAGCGTTCTTGTGTCCCGAGGCTTTTTGATCAGATTGGTTCTAGAATCTACACATTGTACGTTGTAGATGCAGTGGTTCCGCCGCGACCCGTCCAGTTGGTGTGGAAGAATTCACCACGGGGCTTATCGATACGCTCGTAGGTGTGTGCACCAAAGTAGTCGCGTTGTGCCTGGAGCAGGTTGGCGGGAAGCCTCTCGCACCTGTACCCATCGAAGTACGATAGCGCACTAGATAGTGCAGGAACAGGAATGCCATTAACCGTTGCAGCTGCAACAACCCTGCGCCAGCTGGCATCGGCATCCATTATCTTGGCCTTGAAGTAGTCGTCGAGCAGCAGGTTGTTCAACTCGGGATTCTTATCGAAAGCCTCCTTAATCTTGCCAAGGAATACCGAACGGATAATGCAGCCACCGCGCCACATCAGGGCAATGCCACCATTATTCAAATGCCATCCAAACTCCTCGGCTGCTGCACGCATCAGCACGTAACCCTGCGCGTACGATACAATTTTTGAGGCCAGCAGCGCCTTGCGAAGATCCTCAATCATTTGCTTTTTATCGCCTGTAAATGATGGTTTTGGCCCCGATAGGATTTTTGAAGCCACCACACGCTCATCCTTCTGAGCCGAAAGGCATCGCGAGAATACCGATTCGCCAATTAGGGTAAGGGGAACGCCCAAATCGAGGGCGGTTACACCAGTCCACTTGCCTGTTCCCTTTTGTCCGGCAGTATCCAAAATTTTATCTACCATTGGTTTCCCATCGTCATCCTTAAAGCCAAGGATATCGCGGGTTATCTCAATCAGGTAGCTATCCAGCTCGCCACTGTTCCACTCCTTGAATACTTGGTGCATCTCATCGGCACTCATTCCCAGCAAATCCCTCATCACCTGGTAAGCCTCACAGATAAGCTGCATATCGCCGTACTCAATACCGTTGTGCACCATCTTCACAAAATGGCCGGCACCGTTCTCGCCAACCCAATCGCAGCAGGGAGTGCCATCATCCACCTTGGCGGCAATACTCTGGAAGATATCCTTTACAAAAGGCCATGCGGCCTTTGATCCGCCTGGCATAATGGATGGCCCCAGAAGCGCGCCCTCCTCGCCTCCCGAAACGCCGGTGCCAATGTAGAGCAGGCCTTTGCTTTCGAGGTATGCGGTGCGACGGTTGGTATCGGGGAAGTGGGTATTTCCACCGTCGATAATTATATCACCCTTGTCGAGGTGGGGGATAAGCAACTCAATGAAATCGTCAACGGGTTTTCCGGCCTTTACCATCAGCATCACCTTGCGGGGTGATTTTAGCGAGCCCACCAGCTCCTCGAGGCTGCGGGTGCCAATAATATTTTTGTTCTTTCCGCGACCATTCACAAAGCTATCAACCTTGTCGGTAGAGCGGTTGAATACCGCCACGGAAAATCCTTTGCTCTCCATATTCAGAACCAGGTTTTCGCCCATCACGGCTAGCCCAATTAGTCCAATATCAGCTTTTTTCTCCATAATGTTTGGGTTTTAAGTGCTTATTTTATTAGGGATTTTATACTTGGTATCCTAGATTTTTAACCAGCTCAACACAGGTTTTAACTCCTTTGATTGTTATTCTTAGATTTTCCGGCTCCCTGCGGATGGGATACGATTCCCTTTGCAATTCAAATGTTTCGGGTGATTTTTTAAGCTTATCGGAATCGATACGAATATTGTAGGCAAAGCGGCAAATCTCTGTATATATCTGCTCCTTCGATTTTGATGTGCAACCCATTTCCAGCTCCGATTGTGGTGCTTGTGGTACGTTGGTGGGATTCCAAATATCTAATCCCAAATTGAAAAATTTGCTAATGGTTTGAACGCTCATGGCCGTTCCGTTGGCCTTGCCATCGGCGGAGTAGCCTGCAATGTGCGGGGTAGCCAAATGCGCCAGTTTAAGCAGCCTTGGGTCGATATTGGGCTCGTTCTCCCACACATCAATTACTGCTCCAGCAATATGTTTACTCTCAAGTACTCCAATCAGCGCTTGGGTTTCCATCACCTCGCCGCGCGAGGAGTTTATAAACCACGCTCCGCGTTTCATCTTGCCAAAGAAATCGGCATCGGCCAAGTGGAAAGTTTTATCAATCCCTTGATGGGACAGGGGCACGTGCATCGTTATGATGTCCGACTGAGCAATTAACGTTTCAACATCAGTAAACTTGCCTGTGCCCTCGTTTCGCTCACGTGGCGGGTCGTTTAGTAGAACTTTTATTCCAAGCGTTTTGGCCATTGAAGCCACCTTGGAGCCCACGTTGCCAACACCAATAATGCCAAGGGTAATATCTTCAAACGATCTCTTCTCAATACTTATAATCTCGGCTAGTGCCGATGCAATGTACTGCTTAACCGATCCCGAGTTGCAGCCGGGGGCGTTGGTCCACCTAATACTATTGGCATCGCAGTAAGCAGTATCAATATGATCGTAGCCAATGGTTGCCGAAGCAATTATCTTCACCGAAGAACCCTTAAGCAACGCCTCGTTGCACTTGGTACGGGTGCGGGTAATAAGCGCATCGGCATCGATAAGATGCTCGCGTGTAATTTTACCACCAGGTAGATACACTACCTTAGCCACACTTTCAAGTGCACCTTCCAGAAACGGAATCTTGCTATCAGCAACAATTTTTAGCATATACTAGGTATTTATAGAACGAAGGTGACGCAGACCCGCCTGCTGCGGGCAGGTTAAACGGATTTTCACTGATTAAAAACAAATCAAAAATTAAGCCTATCATTTGTTGTGGCCCTACGGGACACTAATTTTCGGGGCTTCATTTTCTTCTACCGATATTTTGTGCCTAACGGCACAGTTTCGTTAGGGGCATTTTTTTGTTCTTATCTGCGTTTATCAGCACAATCTGTGTTATCAGCGTTCTATCTCATTTCAATCTTTAAACCTTTCCCTACTTGCCCACAGCCCAATGGCGGGGTTGGAGATGTAAAATATCTCCTCGCCCGAGGGAAGCGTGTTGTAGCCATCCCTTAACTTTTCGGGATTGTAAATTTGCATCATTTCATCGAGATTGGCGTAGCTAAAGTTCACCGATTTTATCTCCTGCTCGGTTAGATTACCCGGACAGTAGGTGATTTTAAACCGATCTTCTGCCGATCCGTGTATTAAGTGCGCAGTAGCGCTAAGGTTATTCTGCAAATCCTCGTTCTTGCGTGTTAGCTCCAGAATTTCGGGGGTTGTGAGGTAGCCGTACTTGCGAATCAGCGAATCAATCTGCTTATCCTCACCAAACTCCTTTAGTCCGGGGGCAAGTACAATCAGCTCACCCTTATCGGCAATGGCCATTCGGGTGCGATATACGCTTTTATTTCCAAGCCAGGTGCTCTTGAACTCCTCGGGATCGAGGTATACCACAACCTTACTCAATGGCTTTTCAAGCATAATGAAGTTTACCTTAAGCGATAGCTCAGCCGCTTTGAAGTAGCACTCGTGATCGTCGCCAATATACAGCCCACGAACTTTCAGCTTGCCCTCATCGTTCTTGGCCACAACGGTTAGGATGTAGACTATTGGCAAATGCTGGGCAAAATGCTCGGAGGCGTAGTTTAGCACCTTACGAACGGGCGAGTTGGAACGTCCCAGAATGCGCTCAATGCCATATGCTGCCCCAAGAAAATGGCTTTTATTGATACCCTCGGCACCACCCGTTCCCACAAATATATTCTTGTTGTAGTTGGCCATGCCAATCACCTCGTGCGGCACAACCTGCCCGGGCGAGAGGATTAGATCGTACCCGCCATTCACCAGCATTTTATTTACCTGTGCAGGCCAGGTGTAATCGACCCTATTGTCGGAGACCTCCTTTACATAATCGGCAGGAACCTCGCCCAGAGTAACAATATCGGTACGCCACTTATGCTCACGGAAAAGCGACAGTGGAACACCTTTAAACATCTTGCTAATCTCCTTTTCAGTCATTGGGGTGTGTGTGCCCAGCGCGGGAAGAATATCGGTCATCGCTTTGCCATAGTTCTCGTAGGCCAGACTGGTTATTAGTCCTGCCTGCGAGTGGAATCGGGTGAAGTCGGGCGGGATTGCAAGTACCTTCTTGCGCTTACCCATTCCATCAAATACCTCGAAGAGGGCTTTCTTTATGTCCTCGGGGCTAAGATCTGTGGTTTCGGAACCGTGGGAGAAGTATAGCATGATTGGATGATTGGATGATTGGATGATTGAGTTATCGGTTATCGGTTGTCGGTTGTCGGTTATATGTTTAATTTCATTTTTCGACTTCTGGCTTTCGACTTTCGACTTTCAACTATCTCCTAACCCTCGCATTCCCTTCCCAGATACTCCAGATCATATCCTCATCGGCGGGTTGTCCGTAGTCGGTTTCGAAGGTGGTAGCCAATGCTCCTGAAGCCCATCCAAACTGAGGCCACTTTTCAATAGGCCAGTCCTTAAGGATAGCGTAGAGCAGTCCGCCCACAAATCCATCGCCGCCGCCAATGCGATCGAGTACGCGTATGGTTCTGGGTTTGATTACCTCCCACTGATTGCCTGCCAGCATAATGGCACCCCACAGGTGCTCGTTTACGCTAACAACCTCGCGCAGCGTGGTGGCAAAAACCGATGCGTTGGGGAACGATTCCTTAACCCTTCCAATCATTGCCTTAAAGCCTTCAATCTCTGCCTCAATGTCCTTTCCGCCGGCCTCTGGCCCTTTAATGCCTAAGCATAGCTGAAAATCTTCCTCGTTACCAATAAGTATATCGGAAACCGATGCTATTTCGGTAAATATATCTCTAAGCTCCTTCTCGCGGTTTTTCCAGAATGTTGCTCGGTAATTCAGGTCGAAGGAGATGCGCGTGCCGTGCTTTTTTGCTGCACGGGCAAGCTCAAGACAGAACTTGCTGGTATCCTCCGATAGCGCAGCAATAAGACCCGAAAGGTGAATGATTTGAACACCCTCAGTGCCGAAAATTCTATCTAGATCGAAATCCTTAACGTTAAGTGTACGTCCAATCTCCCCCGCACGATCGTTCTGAACTCGAGGACCACGGGTACCAAAGCCGCTGTCGGCAATATTAAACTGGTGGCGATAGCCCCAGGGGCCGCCCTGTGGAACCTCGGGGCCCTCATACTCCATATTCCTTGCCCTAAGGTTTGCTTTGATGAATTGAGCCACTGGACTCCCTTTTACAAAGGTGGTAAGCACCTTTACGGGTAGGCCAAGGTATGAGGATACGCTGGCCACGTTGGTTTCGGCGCTGGTGGCCTGCATCTTAAATAGCTCGCTGGAGTGAACGGGTTGCCCGTTTAGCGGGGTAATGCGAACGCCCATGCTGGTAGGGACAACCAAAGCGTACTTGCAGTTTTTTCGTAGTTCCATAGCGGTTGGTTTTATGTTTTTTTTGATTAGATAAAGAATTTATCTGGCAACCCTACCCGAGGCATCGCCAGCCATAAGCTTTTCAACCTCATCCACTGTGGCCAGGTTGTAATCACCATAGATGGTGTGCTTTAGGCAAGATGCTGCCACAGCAAAATCCAATGCCTTTTGGTCGTCACCCTTGTAGGTTAATAATCCATAGATTAATCCACCCATAAACGAGTCGCCACCACCCACGCGGTCAACAATATGGGTGATTTGATACTGGCTCGACTCATATAGTTTCTTACCATCCCAAAGCACCCCAGCCCAGCTGTTGTGGTTAGCGTTGATGGAGCCCCGCAGAGTGGTAATTACCTTTTTGCATCGAGGAAAAGCCTTCATTATCTGCTTCGAAACCGACTCGTAGGCGGCTGCCTCCACGTGGCCCTTGGTTACATCAACCCCTTCGGGGTGAATGCCTAATACCATAGCTGCATCCTCCTCGTTTCCAAGTATCACATCGGTGCCGGCTACCAGTTCGGGCATTACCTCGCCAGCCTTCTTGCCATATTTCCAGAGATTTTTACGGTAGTTCAAATCGCACGAAACGGTGATTCCCTTCTCGTTCGCCTTTTTAATGGCTTCGAGACAAACATCGGCGGCTCCCTGCGAAATGGCGGGGGTAATGCCAGTCCAGTGGAACCAGGTTGCACCCTCAAATACCTTATCCCAATCAATCATTCCCTTCTGTATATCGGCAATGGATGAGTTTGACCTATCGTAAATAACCTTGCTTCCGCGGCTCACCGCACCGGTTTCCAAAAAGTAGATACCCATACGGTTGCCACCCTTCACAATATTGCTAACCCCAACGCCATAGCGTTTCAGATCCATAATACACGATTGGGCAATGTCGTTCTCGGGTAGACGGGTAACAAAATCGACAGGAAGACCATAGTTTGCCAGCGAAACGGCCACGTTGGCCTCACCACCGCCAAAGGTAGCGTTGAGCGAGGTCGATTGGCTAAAGCGTAAATATCCTGGGGTTGCAAGGCGCAACATTATCTCTCCAAAGGTTACAACTTTCTTTTCCATTGCGTTTGATGTTTGATTTGTTTCCAGTTTGATAAAGGTTTAATTACATCTCTTTAAGCATCCTGCTTTTAATGATTCCCAATTCCAGACCACGTAGTTCGGCCATACCCTTGAGCAGTCCAATAGCGGAGTAGCCAGGGTTTGTTTTTTTATTCAAATCGTCGAGTATAACATGGCCATGATCGGCGCGCATGGGTACGCGGTAGTCTTCACGGTCGTTGGCCATTCGGCGCAGCTGCTCGTCGAGAATGGCGGCCACCACACCGTACATATCCACATCGCCTTTTAGGTGAGCATCTTCAAGGAAACAACCCTCGGCATAGCGTTTTACGCTACGCAGGTGGGCAAAATGGATGTGAGGTCCGAATTTCTTTACAAACTGAACAAGATTATTGTCCTCACGTGCACCAAGCGAACCGGTACAAAGGGTAAACCCGTTTGACAGTGAGTTGGTGATATCGAGGATGTACTGAAAATCCTCAGTGGTGCTAACAATGCGTGGCAACCCAAACAGTGGGCGAGGGGGGTCATCGGGATGGATGGCGAGCCTTATGCCCAGCTCCTCGGCTACGGGAACAACCTTACGAAGGAAGTACGCAAGGTTCTCGCGGTAAATCTTATTATCGATGTTCTTGTACTCCTTAAGTCGAAGTTTGAACTCTTCAAGCGAGTAGCCTTCCTGAGCACCAGGTAGTCCGGCAATAATGTTATTCTGAAGTTTTTGCTTATCCTCTTCGGTCATTTTCGAGTAGCAAAGTACAGCCCTGTCAATCTCTTTATCGGTGTATTCCTCGGTAGCACCTTCCCGGCTAAGGATAAATAAGTCGAATGCAATAAACTCGCTAATATCGAAAGCAAGCGCCTTGGCGCCATCCTCAAGTTCAAGGTCGAGGTTGGTGCGGGTCCAATCCACAACGGGCATAAAGTTGTACACTACGGTTTTAATGCCAATTGCAGCCACGTTTCGCATACTCTGTATATAGTTGTCGATGTATATGTCCCTATCGGGTTTTGCCAGTTTTATGCTATCGTGTACAGGGATGCTCTCCACCACTTCCCATTTCAATCCGGTGGGTTTCGAAGGGTGCGTTGAGTCGTCCCACTCAATGGTTCTCTTGCGCTCAATGAGCTGGTCTAGATGCCAAACTTCGCCAATGGGTAGTTCGTGTAGAGCGTGAACAATGCCCGTAGCGCCTGCCTGGCGAATGTCGCGAAGCGATACGGGGTCGTTGGGGCCATACCATCTCCAGGTTTCTATCATTCTTGTCATATGTGCCTCGTGTAAATTATTGTAAGTGATTATTATTGATTTTAATGGTTGGTTAAACTCCTCCAAATGCGCTAAATCCGCCATCAACAGGAACTACAATTCCGGTGATAAACTCCGACAAGTCGGAGAGAAGAAATAGCAGCGTTCCCGACAGATCCTCTGGGTTTCCAAATTTTCCCATTGGAGTGCTCGATATAATCTTTTCACCCCGTGGGGTAAGATTACCAGTTTTCTCATCGGTAAGTAAGAACCTATTCTGATTGGTAAGGAAAAAACCGGGGGCAATGGCGTTAACCCTAATGCCCGTTTTGCCCAAATGCACGGCTAGCCACTCGGTGAAGTTGTTGATTGCCGACTTGGCGGCTGAATAGGCTGGTATTTTAGTTAGCGGCTTAATGGCGTTCATCGACGAGATGTTTATAACGCCACCCTTGCCAGCCTCAAGCATATCGGTGGTGAAAACCATTGTGGGAAGCAGTGTTCCAAGGAAGTTTAGGTCGAACACAAAGCGGAATCCCTCCAAATCCAATCCGTAGAAACTTTCTGTCCATATATCACCCTTACCAGGGATTAGCTGCTCCACCTTGGTGGTTGCCTTGGGCGAGTTTCCACCTGCACCATTCACTAGATAATGTATGGGGCCAAGTTTATCGTTAATGGTTTTCTTTGCATCCTCTAGTGATTTTTTGTCTAGTACGTTGGCCGCAAGTCCAAGCGCTTCAACCCCATATTTATCTGTTATTTGCTTGGCCAACTTCTCGGCTGCCTCCTTGTTAAGGTCTAGTATTACAACCTTCATCCCAACGCTGGCCAGCGCATCGGCCATTGAGGTGCCCAGTACGCCTCCTCCTCCTGTAATTACACAGGTTTTGTTCTTCAGATGTTCAAAGTTCATTGCCATCATATCCTAATTATTTAAATAGTAATCAATGTTTTCCTTGGTGATTATGTCGATGGGTAGAAATTGATTCTTCATAATCTCCTTCTTCATAATACGCGAGTTGAAAAGAGCCATTAAGCTCTTGTAGCCCTGCTCCCAGGGATTCTGACTAATCAAAAAATCAATATTATTCTTCTTTAAATGATCGATATTCGATTCCAGCAGGTCGTACCCAACTAGTATTAAATTACTCAGACCAAATCCCTTCTTAAAATTGGCAACCCTAAAAACCCTCGAATTGGTAACAAATACACCCATTGTTTTGCAAATCGGATTGTCGGTTCCAATTGTTTCAAGTAAAATTCTATTGACCTCTTCCTGCTCGTGAGTATATATATTAAGAGTATTTAGATGTCGTGGCTTTGTGAAATTCCCAGATTCGAAATAGCTTCTAAAGCCCTCCTCCCTATTTAGTATATGCGAATTGCCACCCTTTTCGTTTATAAAGTTGATTATGGTTATGCACCCTTCTACGTTTAGGCTGTAATCCATTAACCGGCCAGCCACAAGACCACTCTGCCGGGCATCCTGACCCACAAATGAGAGATTGCCCAAGTTTTCGATATTGGAATTGATAAAAACAACTGGGGTATTGGTCTCGGCTAATTTTTCAAGAGCCAATGAGGTTGAATCGTAAAAAACTGGTGTTAATATCACCCCATCGTAGGGTTCAGAGACGATCTTCTCCAGCTGTTTATTGAACGAGGATTGATCGTTGTACTTAAAAAGGAATCTACTAAGCGTTACACCAAAGGGCGCAATCTCCGATAGGGCTGTATTTAAACCTGCCAGAGGCGCTTTCCAAAACAGATTCTCAGTTCCCGCTTCGGGAAAAAGGGTAGCGAACCTATAGGTCTTTTTCATGGCCAAGGTACTGGCCAAAATATCGGGCTGGTAATTTAGCTCATCCAGTATGCTTAAAACCTTATCGCGGGTTTTTTTCGATACCTCACCCCGGTTGTGGAGCACACGATCAACTGTACCCGTTGATACTCCAGCTCGCTGCGCGATATCCGAAATCTTAACCCTTGATAAATTATCTTTCATGCTGATAATCAATAGTTGATTTGGAGCAAAGTGATAACCCCTTTAAATTTTTTTACAAAGTAAAGCAATTTTTTTCAATTACCGTGTGCGCACACGGAAATATTTTTATACCTTTACCAAAAATTTTAAACTATGGAGTTAACAAAATATTCGTTTGGAGTAGGCGATAGGTTCTCGATGCAGGGCGAAGCCCAGCTTAGAGCCATTATGAAAGCCTCGGAGCGTGGCGTTGAGTTCGCCCCCGTGTGGAACAAGTCGAACCGCGAGCATATGACCATTCACTCGGAGCCAGCCATGACTCGCAGGGAGGCCGATGCTGCAGTTAAGTCGTTGGGTTGGACAAAACCCTACTTTGTGGATGCTGACCATATTAATATGGGGAATGTGGATAAATTTATAGACCATTCCGATTTCTTTACCCTCGACGTGGCCGATTTCATTGGCAAAAGCGCTACCGAGGAGGAGATTGCCAAATTCGTTGGCGATAACTCAAATTATCTTGGCGATTTCACTATCCCTGGAGTTGATGAGGCTTTTCATATCGATAAGGATATGCTAAGGGCTATTGCCCACAAATTCTTATACGCTGTTAAGCAGGCTGGTACCATCTACAGGCATATCGAGAGCAAAAAGGGTAGAAGTAACTTTGTGGCCGAGGTGAGCATGGACGAAGTAAGCGAGGCACAGACCCCAATAGAGATGTTCTTTATCCTAAGCGCCATTGCTGCCGAGGGCATCCCAGCGCAAACCATCGCCCCAAAGTTTACAGGTCGTTTCAATAAAGGTGTCGATTACGTGGGCGATTTAAGCCAGTTTGCCAAGGAGTTTGAGCAGGATCTGCTGGTTATCGACTTTGCCATTAAGGAGTTTGGCCTACCCAGAAATCTGAAGCTAAGCGTACACAGTGGTAGCGATAAATTCAGCATTTACCCAATAATGGGTAAGCTAATTAGAAAGTACGATAAGGGAATTCACGTTAAAACTGCTGGCACCACCTGGCTCGAGGAGGCCATAGGATTGGCCATGGCTGGTGGCGATGCATTACAGCTGGTGAAGGATATATACAAAGGTGGATTAAGCCGTTTCGAAGAGCTGTGTGGCCCTTACTCAACCGTTATAGATATTGATAAGAATAAACTGCCCACCGTTGACCAAGTTGAAGAATGGAGTGCCGATACTTTGGCCAACACCCTTCGCCATATTCCCAATCATCCAGAGTATAACCTAAACTTTAGGCAGCTAATGCATGTTTCGTACAAGCTGGCTGCCGAGCAGGGCGAGAGGTATATCAATCTGCTAAAACAGCATAAGGACTTGGTTGGGCAACAGGTAACCGAAAACATTTTCGATAGGCATATCAAAAGGCTTTTCGATTTATAGCGGTTGATAATAGTAAGAATTTTAAAAATAAATCAGTATGAAAGCATTTATGGATGAAAATTTCTTGCTCCAGAATAAGACGGCAGAAGAGCTTTACCATCAGTATGCTAAGGATATGCCCATAATCGATTATCATTGCCATCTCCCTCCACATGAGATTGGCAACGATCATCAGTTTGCCAATATCACCAAGATTTGGCTCGATGGCGACCACTACAAGTGGCGAGCAATGCGTGCGCTAGGAGTCGACGAGAAGTATTGCACTGGTGATGCCAGCGATTACGAGAAGTTTGAGAAGTGGGCCTATACCGTTCCCTATACGCTTCGAAATCCGTTGTACCACTGGACACACATGGAGCTGCGTCGTCCGTTTGGGGTAACAAAGCTATTAAACCCAAGCACAGCCCGTGAGATTTACGACCAGACAACGGCTATGCTAAATACACCCGCGTTTAGTGCACGTGGCATTATGCGAAGGATGAACGTGGAGCTGGTTTGTACCACCGACGATCCCATCGATAATCTTGAACATCATATTAAAACCCGCAACGATGGTTTCGAGGTTAAGGTGTTGCCCACCTGGCGTCCCGACAAGGCCATGATGGTTGAAGATACCGAAACGTTCAACAATTATTTGTTGAAGCTTGAGGAGTTAACGAATATTGATATTCGTGATTTTGACGATTTTGTAGGTGCGCTCAAATTGCGCCATGATTTTTTCCACGAGCAGGGTTGCCGGCTGTCCGACCATGGAATTGAAACCATAATTGCTGAGGATTATACCGATTATGAGGTAAAGGAGATATTTGCCCGAGTGAGGATGAAGATTGATTTGTCGGTTGAGGAGGTGCTGAAGTTCAAATCGGCAATGCTCTACCATTTTGCCATCATGGATCATTCCAAAGGATGGGTGCAACAGTTCCACCTGGGAGCATTGCGCAACAACTCGTCACGGATGTTCAAAAAGCTGGGTGCCGATAAGGGCTTCGACTCCATTGGTGACTTTGAGATGGCCAAACCCTTGGCCAAGTTTTTAGATAGGCTCGATTCGACCAATCAGCTGGCCAAAACCATTCTTTATAATCTAAATCCAAGGGATAATGAGCTGCTGGCCACCATGGCGGGCAACTTTAACGATGGCAGCGTGGCTGGCAAAATCCAATTTGGCAGCGGCTGGTGGTTCCTCGACCAGAAGGATGGCATGCAGAAGCATATGAACGCCCTGTCGAGCCTTGGCCTGCTAAGCCAGTTTGTGGGCATGCTCACCGACTCGCGCAGCTTCCTGTCGTATCCCCGTCACGACTACTTCCGCAGGATTCTTTGCAATTTACTTGGAACCGATATCGAGAATGGGGAGATACCCAACGATATGGAGCTGGTGGGAGGGATTGTTAAGGATATTTGTTACAATAATGCAAAAAGGTATTTTGGTTTATAACAGTAGTTTTTAGTTTTTCATAGTTTTTTTAGGTTGGAGGGAAAGGACTCAGCGCCTGTTGTTGGCGCTGGGTCTTTTTGTTTTCCTCAATTTTCATATGCTGACTTATCATGCACTGATATTTATTTAACGCAATAGGTTCGTTTCACTGTGGAAAAGGTTTGAGTGCAGGTGGAAATGGTCTTTTGGCCGGGAAGATAGTCTTTTGGTTGGGACGATGGCATTTTGGTCGGGAAAATTAGCATTTTGGGTGGTGGAATGGACATAGTGGCAGTTAGAATGGGCATTTTGCTCGGGGAAATTGTTTTATTGCTCGGGGAAATTGGTTTTTCGGGTGTGAAAATAGACATTGTGACAGTTAGGATGGGCATTTGGGGTGTGGAAATGGGTATTTTAGCTGGGGAGTTTAGGGTTTAGGATTATCAGTTAGCTGTTAGCGGATGTTGTACCGATATGCAGATACTGCCAACAGTAGGCAGACTTACGGGGAAAATACTTAGCCACAAATGGGCACGGATAAATTTGAATTACCCGTATATGTTTGAGCATTGGAAAGAAGGGTTTATGCCTTAATCGTTGTATTTTTTTATTATGAAGAGCCGTGTGAATCGAGAGGTTCAAGCCCGGTTCTGTGAGAGGCTTGGGAGAGAAATTCCCCCTTACCTACTCGACTTTCATTTCTGGGTTTTATTAACCCATCTATTTTTAACGTAAATAAAACTTATTGAAAGAAAGAATAGAATGCAAAGCCAAGCAAAATAATCTCCTAGAGATGAGTAAACAGTTTTTTGTCCTTCTACAGGTACGTCTGAATATAAAATCACTTCGTTGGTCTTAAAAAAGTCATTGGATGATATCAGTTGTCCTTTATAATTGAAGGACGCAGAAAATCCTTTGAATACCGACCTAACCATATTAAAACCATTTTCAATGCCCCTTATTGAAGCAACATAGCTGTGATATGGCGTAATTTCTTCCCAATCGCTACCTGGCACTAACATAATGTCAATATTCATTTTGCCAGTTTGTTTAATCAACGATGGAAAATCCATATCGAAGCAAATGGCAGAACCAATTCTTCCGTAAGGCGAATCGAAAAACTTTACAATTCCATCGCCATTGTCACATTCACCGGGATAAGTCGGCTTTGCCTTATGGTATGTAAATAGTGCTTCTCCTGTTGGAGAAATCCAAGTTATTTTGTTTTCAGGATTTTCTTTGGAGTTTTCTTCTGGTATTATGTTTATGGGAATTCCAATGTAAATACTATCACGAATTGCCAATTTTTTAGCTTTTTCGATGAAGCCATTCTCCTTCTCTTTGGGCAAGCTGATGATGGTCTCTCGTCCAAATACAATTTTGGCTCCTGAAGAAGCAGCTATATCGCAATTTCTTAAAAACCCTTGATTGGCCTGTTCAACGAGAGAATCAAAATTTGTTGTCATGCGATGTTGATACTCTGCTTTAGTGCTATTGATTGAAGCAATTCTTACTGTTGGTAAATCAATGGTACGCATTAATCTGAATTGTCCCCAAATAATTATTGCAAGAAAAGGAATTCCAAATACCAAAAACGCTGAATAAACCTTACTCTTCTTAAATAATTGTCCCAAAGCCAATTTATTATTGATGCAGTCCACATTATCAGGAATGTTACTCCCCAAATGCCAGAAATCGAGACAAATTGCAATAAAGGCAACGCTGATTGAGTGTGTGCTAAAGTACCATATGAGCCTGAAGGATTAGTCAGTATGGTAATATATTCCATTATTACATAAGCAGCAGGAAATAGTAGAGTCGAAACAATTCCTTTGAATTTTTGAGTGTAAATCCGGTCAATAAAAAATGTAAGCGAAGTAAATACGCTCATCATAAAAGCTACGAAGTAATAGAGAAATCCTGACATAGGCATCATTCCCTTCCAAACGAAAATATTTGACACCCAACCAGCAAGAACAATTATTAAAAACCCTTTTAATGGTTTTTGAAATCGAAAAAAGCGAATTAGAAATATAGGTGCTATAAATGCCGCTATAGGTACTATCCATCTTCCATTAAAAAAGAAAAGGGAGATTAATCCAATTAGCAAATAGATATAAGAATATTGTATCTTGCTACTGTTCATAGCTCTTTCCTTGTTCAATTTATTCATCAGTCAATTTAGGTTTAAGTTTTCGAATTCAGGGACGGGTCAAACCTGCCGCTAACGGGCGGGGGTGTGCCCAGTGGGGAGAACGGCGCCTGCGGCGTTATCCCCCGAGAGGAAAGCCCCTGCGAGTGGGCCCGGCTCAATTGTCTAGCAATCCCCACATTGGGTACACCTTTTGTTAGC
>JAVEYY010000005.1:0-141424 GCA_034003245.1 Tenuifilaceae bacterium | reverse complement strand
CATCGCGGAACTCTGCAAGTTCCTTTTGGGCGTAGAGATACTCCTTTTCCTTTTCGAGGTAACGCTCCTCAATAAATTGTAAATCGGTTTTGGCCTTTTCTACTCTGTATTCGGTAATGTAGGTAGAGAGATAGTCTACAGCAAAGTTTGCTATTTGTGCGGTAATATAGGGATCACCAAACTCGGTGGAGATGCTAATTACACCGTTTTTTTGGTCGATGGAGGCACCAATTTTATCTTGTAAAGCTTTTATTGTCTCGTATTGTTCTTTTGTGATTCTGGTTAGCTGCTTTTGGCCAAGGGATAATTCTTCTTCAACTACTTCTTGTTCTCCTCTAATCCATCCCAGGATTGTCCATGGTAGTTTTAAAGTATATTTCATAATTATACCCATAAATGATCCCTTGGTGTAGTCATTTAGGTAATCAAAAACGGTTATATCCAGCGTTTCTTCATCGGTTTTGTAGGTAACCTTATGGTTTAGCAACTCAAGGTAGAATGGGGTGCTTTTTAGCACATCGGGGTAGAGCATGGGGCCAATGGCATCGGCACCCTCGCCTAAGGGCATTGCAAAACCTCCTAGCCCGCTAAACTGGCGGAGTAGGGCCGAGGCTCCTCCGCTTGAACTACTTTTCATCTCGGGTAGCATCCGTACCTCAACCTTGTACTGCTTGGGGCTGGTAAGGGCTATAATAAGACCAAGGGCTATAAATGCAGCGGTAATCTTAATGATTAGCTTGCGGCCGTTCCAGAGGTGGCGGATAAGTTCGATTAAGTCGATTTCGTCGGAAGCGGGTTTATTGTAGGTGTTTTCGTTCATATAGGTTTTTTTTGTCCACAGATTTCCACAGATTTTCTCAAATTATTATATTAAGTATTTGTGCTAATTCGTGTAATTTACCTCCGGTGAGCTCTCTCGTCTCGTCACTTTCTGACGAGACGAGATCGGTTGTGGATAGAACAATTTGGGATTTAAATACAGCTTCGCCCCGTCAGTCACAGGGAATAGTGCGACTGTTAAGGGTTAATGTACTAATAATTTGGAGTATATAACTCCTATGCATAGAATTAAAAACCCCATTTTCTCCGAGGAGAAGGGGTAAACAAAAGTAGTATATTTTTTTGTGTGAGCAAACAAAAATGGGATTTGGTTTGGCGCTTTATGGTTAGTTTGTAAATGCGATGATGATCAGTTGAAATACTAATTGGGCATTTGTCTTAACCACAAAACCACACAAATTACACTTAAGTGCAATGGACACAAATGACTAGGCTGGGGATGATGTTAATGGTTGACAAGATTAGCTTATAGCGTTCAGCGTTCTGCGCCGTATCTCGGGAGACAGCCGCTTATTGGCTGGCTAACGAGATTTTACGTCATTGCGCGGCTTGCGTTTTTCCGATAAAGGACATCGGAACAGGTATTGCAAGGCGTGGCAATCTGTTAAGAGATGGCTTCACCGCCTGCTGGCGGTTCGCCATGACGTTGAAGTGTTACTTCGTTCATCGTTCTTGTGTGACAATCCCTAAGTAAGGTTGACAGGTTATTTGCCAATTCTTTTCTCCCAATTCCAGGCCGAGAGTAGGGCTTCGTCTAACGTTAGTTTTGCTTTCCATCCCAGCTCCTGCTCGGCATAGGAGGTATCGGCCCAAACCTTTTCGATATCACCGGGTCGGCGATCGGTTAGGGTGTAGTTTATTTTTACTCCAGTTGCCCGCTCAAACGATTTAATAATCTCGAGCACGGTTACACCTTTGCCTGCACCCACGTTAAATACCTCGAATGGGTTCTTACTCTTTTGATCAATTAAACGCTTAAGGGCAATTACGTGCGCCTTGGCCAGATCGACCACATGAAAGTAATCGCGAATAGCTGTGCCATCGGGGCTATCGTAGTCGGAGCCAAAAACCTTGAGCTCGGGCCAAATACCCTTGGCGGTTTGGGTGATAAAGGGGACAAGGTTATCGGGTTTGCCCATGGGGAACTCCCCAATATAGGCGCTGGGGTGGGCGCCAATGGGGTTG
Source organism: Tenuifilaceae bacterium (assembly GCA_034003245.1). Lineage (GTDB taxonomy): Bacteria > Bacteroidota > Bacteroidia > Bacteroidales > Tenuifilaceae > Perlabentimonas. The sequence goes on along the minus strand of JAVEYY010000005.1, from coordinate 139,399 downwards.
AAGTAGCGTAGCGCAATTCCCGAAATGTTCCCCGATGAGTGTATTGTATCGGCAATAATATCCTCCGCAATTTTCTTGGTATTGCCGTAGGGCGACAGGGCTTTTTTTATGGGTGATGTTTCGGTCACTGGCAGTACATCGGGCTGACCATAAACAGTGCAGGAACTGGAGAACACAAGATGGCCGCCTTGTTCCTTTAGTACTTCCAGCAGATTTATTAGCGAGTAGATATTGTTCTTATAGTACTCGAGGGGTTTTTGAACTGATTCGCCAACGGCTTTTAGGGCGGCAAAGTGAATTATGGAGTTAATGTCGGGATGGCTGTTGAAAACCTGTTGCATTTGCTCCTTAGAGGCACAATCGGCCTTTATGAAGGTTGGACGAATGCCGGTAATTTTTTCTATGCCATCAATGGAATCGGCATAGGAATTCGAAAGGTTATCAACAATAACAACCTCAAAGCCCGCCTCGATTAGTTCAACCGCTGTGTGTGATCCAATATATCCGGTGCCGCCAGTTACTAGTACTTTTTGCATTGCTATTTATTTTTTTTTAGTTGCACAAAGGACACAAAGGAGTCACGAAGTAACACAAAGATTATAGAATAACACGTTTAATGCCGTTCTTGAGTGATTTTACATAAAAGTTTAACAAGAGCCCTAACTTGAAGTTGCCTAATCTAAGATAAGTTAAAACCTGGGCTAAATGAACGTCGGTAAAACAATCGGCTGTTTTTAACTCTATTACCACTTTGTCATTAACAAGTAAATCGATTCTGTATCCGTGATCTAACTTTATATCCTTGTAAATAACCGGTAGTGGTTTTTCTCTTTGAACAGAAAGACCTGCTTTGACCAATTCGTAGTAAAGACATTCCCTATATGCAGATTCTAGCAAACCAGGCCCTAAAAGTTTGTGAATGTCTATTGCACAACCTATAATTATGTTTGATAATTCATCCTCAGTTAGGTTTTGCATAAATGTATTTTAAGTTGCACAAAAGACACAAAGAAGCCACGAAGGAACACAAAAGGATTTTAAATTACTTAGTTTCTACTTTGTTGCTTTTTTTTAGTTACACAAAATACACAAAGGGGAACAAAGAAAAATGCCAAAATTCTTCCTTAGTGGTTTTTGTGTCTTCTTTAAGGCCTTTGTGTCCTGTATTCTAGTATGCCTTCCCAATAGCCTTAACCTTAAAGCCAATATTTATCAACTCTTTATGGTCTAGTATATTTCGACCATCGAAGATATGGGCAGGTTTTAGCATGGAATCGTAAATGCGTTGCAAGTCGTAGGTCTTAAACTCATCCCACTCCGTTAGCACGGCAATGGCATGAGCACCTTTGGCGGCCTCGTAGGGATTAGTGCAAACGGTTAATAGTTTCCTGTTTTCCTTCTCGGGGCGGGTATTCAGGTAGTTAAGATCCGAATACATCTGCTGAGCTTTAACCTTGGGGTCGTAAACATGGATCGAGCCCTGGTCGTCGAGTAGCTGATCGGCTACATATATAGCGGCCGACTCGCGGGTATCGTTGGTGTCCTTCTTAAAAGCCCATCCAAAGAAAGCGATCTTCTTGCCCGAGATGGTGTTGTTAAGCGATGCGATTATGCTATCGGCAAAGCGGCGTTTCTGGTAATCGTTTAGGATGATAACCTGCTCCCAGTAATCGGCAACTTCTTGTAATCCTAAACTTCTGCAGATATAGACCAGGTTAAGAATATCCTTTTGGAAGCACGACCCGCCAAAACCCACGGATGATTTCAGGAACTTGGGGCCAATGCGGCTATCGGTTCCAATGGCGCGAGCCACCTCATCGATGTCGGCCTCGGTTTTCTCGCACAGAGCACTAAGCGCGTTGATAGATGATACGCGTTGAGCAAGGAATGCATTGGCGGTGAGCTTCGATAGCTCCGACGACCAAACGTTGGTTTGTAAAATTCTATCCTTTGGCAGCCAATGGGCATAAATATCCGAAAGGGCATCCATCGCCTCGCGACCTTCGGTGGTGTGGATTTCGCCTCCAATCAGCACACGATCAGCATTATGCAGATCATTAATTGCTGTTCCCTCGGCCAAAAATTCGGGGTTGGAGAGTATTTGAAATTTTACTCCATTGCCCACATTGTCGAGAATACTTTTTATGGCTTGAGCGGTGCGAACAGGAAGAGTTGACTTTTCAACCACAATTTTATTTTCGGTTGCCACCTGCCCTATCTGACGGGCACAAAGTTCAACATACTTAAGGTCGGCCGCCATTCCCTTGCCCTTACCGTAGGTTTTAGTTGGGGTATTCACCGAGATAAAGATCATCTGTGCATCACGGATACCTTTCTCAATATCGGTGGAGAAGAAAAGGTTTCGCCCACGGGCCTCGGCCACAACCTCTTTAAGTCCAGGCTCAAATATTGGGAGTTTATCCAGATCCTCATTGTTCCAGTCGGCAATTCGCTGGGGGTTAATATCAACAACATTTACTTTAATATTAGGGCATTTTTGTGCGATAACCGCCATGGTTGGGCCGCCTACGTATCCAGCTCCGATGCAGCAAATGTTGGTGATTTTCATAGAATTTTTGTTTGTCCACAAATTACTCAAATTCACGCAAATAATTTATTGTCTATCATTTGTGTTAATTCGTGTAATCTTTGGATGGTTTTTTCGAATTATCAATTCCTTGAAGTAAAATAGATTGGTTGAGATATTTTTACTTAAACTGGTTAACAATTGTAATAATTACAAGCGATAACGAGGATAGAGTTGAGCTAATGGCAAGGGTTTCCTGTAGGCTGATCCTATCCTTTTCGGGCTTTTCGGGGACAATAATCTCTGCACCCGGTTCAATTTTTGGGTAGTTTCTGAAAAATAGGAAATGCCTAGTCCGGTCTACTGAACCATTGGCATACACAACAAAAACTTTTCCCTTATTGGCATTATTGGCAAAGCCTCCTGCCTGAGTAATATAACTTCTTAAGCCAGTTCTTGCCTGGTAGCGGGTAGTTATTGGGTATAGCAGCGCCCCATTTACTCTTACCGTTTGTAGCTCCTGGGGAATACTCAGCACATCGCCATCCATTAACAGCAGGTCGTCGCGGCTTCCTGGGTTCTTTAGGATTTCCGCCAGATTGATATTGATATTCTGTGTAGTTCTAGAAATCTCTGAGCTTTGGATAATTACATCCTCCGATTCCATCTCTTCGATTCTTTTTAATCGATCTTTCTGTGATTGGTCTACCCTGCGGGTAAGCGTTGCACCATTAACAAAGGCCTCATTCGTTAACCCGCCTGCTCTTTGAATCAGATCAGATATTCTTTCATTCTTGCTGGTAATGGCGTAACCACCAGGAAATATAACCTCACCCTCAACCCTGGCAATAGTTTGCTCCTGGTATCCTGGAGATTTACGTACAATAACTACATCGAACGGCTCAAGGATAAATGAGGAAGCTTGGTCGTCGATTGAGAGGTTTTCGTCGATGTTAAAGCTGAAAACCCTAGCTATTATATCGTCGCTGGTTAGCGCAAGCCTGTCCTTTACCCTGCGGGCAATATCAACCTTAGCCAGCGAGGCGGCCTCGGTAAAGCCACCAGCCTTTCGGATAAGCTCACCCAGGCTAATATTCTCGGCATAAGGAAAAGATCCCGGATCCTGTACATGTCCGTAAACACTTACAGTTCTGCTCTGCTGAAGCTCAAGTACAGAGCTGATCATAACCAGATCCTCACGCTGAAGCGCTATGTCTTTGGCCTCTCCTGCGGTGATTGCCTTAAGGTCGACCTCTAGTACCTCAATCTCAAGATTCTCCATTTGCCTGTATATGGCAGCACGAGATGTAAAGGCATCCTCCCTAAGTCCTTCGGCACGGGCAATTAGCTGGGTTAGGGTCATGCCCTCGGAGAGGGCAAATTCCCCCTCGCGGAAAACAGCGCCACGAATTGTAACCCGGTTCTCGTAGCGTTCAAGAATTTTTCCAACCTTAATTACATCACCGTTCTTAAGCATAAACGATGAGAATAGATCGGATTCAACATTAAGAAGTTTTCGTTCGCTCTCCGTTTTACGGTTTACAACTAGGTTTTTGTAGAATGCATACGACGAGAATCCCCCTGCAAACTTAATCAGATCGCTCATGGCCTCGTTTTCGCGCATCTCGTAAATGGCAGGTCGAATAACCTCGCCCGAGAGTATTACGCGGTTTTTGTAGGAGTTAATAAAAATCATATCCTCATCCTGTAGGCGAATGTTCTGTGAGGTTTCGGCCTTAAGCAGAAATGAGTATAGGTCGATATTTGCCACAATATTCCCCGATCGCATAACCTTAATCTCGCGGTAGGTTCCATTTCCGCCAGGGCCTCCAGCATAGTACAACGCATTGAATACTGTGGCAAAAGCTGGAAGGGTATAGGTGCCTGGCATGTAAGCATCACCAGCCACAGTAACCTTTATGCTACGGATATTACCCAGGGTAACCTGTGCAAAAGTGTTAGGTGCCGGGGTTTTAAGTCCGGAGTATATGGTGGAAAGTCTATTAATAATAAGCGACGATGCCTTGTCGACAGTAAGTCCGCTAACCTGAATAGGGCCAAGGTTTGGAACCAGAATCTGCCCCTCGGGCGTAATCTTCAGCTTTAATGAGCTCTGTGAAGCCCCCCAAACCTCGATGTTGAGAACATCGCCAGGGCCAACCTGGTAGTTCACTGGCGTAGGTATGTTTAAGCTGGGCTCAAAGGTAAGGTTTTTGCGCTTAAAGAGGTTCGATCCGAAAATATCAACATCATCGAGCTGTGCTTGGCTTGGGGTTTTGGTATCGGCCTCAAAGCTTACCTTACGCTCTTCCACATCGCCCTGTCCCACGGTTTTCTCTTCGCCCATGTCGATCGCAGAGATTCGCTCTCGCAGCTTAAGGACTTCGTCGTAAGGCATTCCCCTCGATATGGCTTCGGCTTCCAACTCCTGAAGCGTCATTCCTGTTGATTTGGCACGGTTTAAAAATTGTTTTACCTGTGCATTAGAGAGGTTGTCGACCTTAATGGCGCTAAAATCAGCTTGGCTGATATTTATCTGTGCAATGACATGGTGTGGAATGGAGAGGAGGAAAATAAGAACCAATCCTGTTATAAAACTTGCTGCTTTTTGCATGTTGGGCTGTTATTTATTGTAAACTATTATTAAAACTCCAATGCTGCGCAATAATTGCACCACAATTTAATTTCAACTTTTCCCAAAAACTTAAACCCTATAAAAGTGTTTATTTGGGCAGTAGCAGTTTTTAGACCTTATCACGTTAATTAAAGAAAATGGGTTTAAAAACCGAATCCTGCACAAAAATAGAATTTTTTTTACAGACAGCAACTTATCAATTTACATAGTGGTAATCGAAACCTAAATTTGAGAAAGGGCTAAGAATTTGTAAATTTGACATTAAATGAAGGGAATAAAATTTAAAAGGCCAGAGCCGACAGAGAATCCGCTTAGCAAAATTAAGCTAAGCAGGGCACTTTATCCCATAGTTATAGGTTTGGGTGTGGTGGGTTATATGTTTTACCGCGAGTTCGACCCGTATGTTTTTACCTATATCAGCGTTGCCAAATGGAGTTTCCTGTGGTTTGTGGTTGCCCTTGCGCTCATGGCTTTTCGTGATATTGGGTATATTGTGCGGTTGCTTATTCTGGCCGAAGGCCAACTTACGCTTAGGCAGGCTTTTCGGGTGATTATGCTGTGGGAGTTCACCTCGGCCATTACCCCTTCAGCCATTGGGGGAACCGGTGTGGCAATACTGTACGTGAATAAGGAGGGGATCAGCGTTGGCCGAAGCTCGGCCATTGTGATGGCCACTTCGCTGCTCGATGAGCTCTACTTTCTATTGATGTTCCCCTTACTGCTGATTTTTGTGAAAGCCAAAGTGCTTTTTCAGCTGGGAGCTGGTGAGGAGATATCATTTGCCAACGAGCTGTTCACCTTTGCCTTAGTTGGCTATGGGATTAAACTGGTGTACGTTCTAATCCTTTCCTACGGTCTTTTCGTAAATCCACGTGGCCTTAAGTGGCTTATGTTGATGATTTTTAAACTTCCAATCCTTAGGCGATGGAAACATGGTGCCAACGATGCGGGAACCGAGATTATTATCAATTCCAGGGAGTTTAGATCTAAATCGTTTTGGTTTTGGTTTAAGGCTTTTGTGGCAACCGCTTTATCATGGACCTCTCGATACTGGGTGGTGAATGCATTGCTTCTGGCATTCTTTTCTGTAACTGATCACTGGGTGATCTTTGCGCGTCAGCTGGTGATGTGGATTATGATGCTAGTTAGTCCAACACCTGGCGGTAGCGGTTTTGCCGAGTTTGTATTTACTCGATATTTAGGCGATTTTATTCCAGTCGACCCGATAATACTTGGCGCCGTTGCTGTAGCCATGGCCTTTGTTTGGCGTTTGGCTACTTATTATCCCTATCTGATTATTGGAGCATTTATATTCCCAAAATGGATTAGAAGTAAGTTCGTGGAGAAAGAGGGCTAAGTTATCTCCCAACCATCTTTAATGGATTTACCCAGCTATCGAACTGCTGCTCGGTTACATACCCAAGCCGCAAAGCGGCTTCCTTTAGGCTCAGGTTTTCAGCGAATGCTAGTTTGGCTATTTGTGCTGATTTTTCGTAACCTATATGAGGGTTTAGCGCGGTAATAAGCATTAAAGAGTTGTTGAGGTTTCGTTCTAAGTTAGGTAGATTGGGTTCAAGGCCCTCAAGAGCATTTTCAACAAAACTGTCGATAGCCTGCGCAAGAAGTTCGGCCGACTGAAGGAAATTGTGGATAATCATCGGTTTAAAAACATTGAGTTCGAAGTGACCCTGCATGGCGCCAACAGCAATGGCTGTGTCGTTGCCAATTACCTGTGCGCATACCATGGTGAGCGCTTCAATTTGTGTCGGGTTTACTTTTCCGGGCATTATGGATGAGCCTGGCTCATTGGCAGGCAGGGCTAACTCACCAATTCCGCTGCGCGGACCCGAGGCCATAACCCGAATATCATTAGCAATCTTCATAATGCTTATGGCAATCTGCTTAAGTGCACCATGCGATTCAACCATGGCATCGTGAGCGGCCAATGCTTCAAACTTATTGTCGGCCGTTATAAATGGAATTCCAGTAAGCTCAGCTATTTTTTTGGCAGCAAGTTTGGCAAATTCCTTGGGAGCATTAATTCCAGTTCCAACTGCAGTACCACCCAATGCAAGTTCAAGTAGATGAGGAAGTGTATTCTTTAAAGCCTTTACTCCATGCTCAACCTGCGAGACATAGCCCGAGAACTCTTGGCCAAGGGTTAAGGGGGTTGCATCCATCCAGTGAGTTCGGCCAATTTTTACAATGTTATCAAACTCCTCACTCTTTGATAAAAGTGTGCCGTGTAGCTTCTCAAGTGCTGGGAAAGTTTGCTCTGCAAGCATTTTATATGCTGCAATATGCATGGCCGTGGGGAAAACGTCGTTGCTACTTTGCGATTGATTTACATCGTCGTTGGGGTGAAGCACCTTTGGCGAGTCGGTTAATTGGCCTCCATTGAGTTGATGTGCCCGATTGGCAATCACCTCGTTGAGGTTCATGTTGGTTTGGGTGCCCGAACCGGTTTGCCAAACCACCAGGGGAAACTGATCGTTGTGTTGACCAGCAAGTATTTCGTCGCAAACTCTTACAATTAGTTCTTCCTTGTGCTTTGGTAATAGACCAAGTGAGTGGTTCACCATTGCTGAGGCTTTTTTCACTAAGGCCAGACCATGAATAATCTCTATGGGCATAGTCTCTTTCCCAATTTTGAAATTTTGAATAGATCGTTGGGTTTGTGCTCCCCACAGCTTATCGGAGGGTACTTTTACCTCACCCATAGTATCACGCTCAACTCTATGTGTAGCCATAATTTTTAGCTAAATTGATTTTGATATAAAACAAAAAGGAGAAATTTTAATGACTTCTCCTTTTTGTTGTTATAAACAATGATGTTGCTTATTTGTTTCGAATGCGACCCGAACCTGAGACTTTCGCATCAATTAGTGGGTTTCCTGAGTAAACAATATCGCCGCTCCCGACAACCCGAGCATTTAGTACCTCAGATGCTTCGATGTAGGCATCACCAGAACCCGAAATGCTGATGTCGGCATTTTGGAAAACGATGCCTTTGAGCTCCACATCGCCCGAGCCCGAAACCCTAACTTTTGCATCTTTTGCCGTTCCCTTACCCGCTACTCCAATATCGCCTGAGCCCGAAATGGTCACATCGAGATTATCAACGGTTAGAACAGGGATAATAATATCGCCGCTGCCCGATACCCTAAGCGACAAAGAACCGGTGTTGATGGGAGTAATGCCATTGATGTCGCCCGATCCGGAAACCGATAATCCCTCAACTGTGGGCATGGTGATCTGGATCTTCACCTTTAGGTCTTTCCATCCAAAGTTAACCCAACCCTCGGTTCTAATTCTTAGTGCGCTCCCTCGTACCTCGGTGATTACCTCCTTCAAAAATTCCTTATCACCCTCGATGGTGAAGCTAAAATCCTTACCCTGGCTAAGGCTTATGTCGGCTGGGATGGCCAGCTCAACTGAGGTGAAATCTTTTACATCACGTTTCTCCTCGGTGATTTCGCCGCTAAGTCCGCTAAGGCACGACGATAGAATAAGGGTAAGGCTGAGTATGGTGGCTGTACTTACCTGTCGAATTACGCTTTTCATAATTTTCTTGATGTTTTGATTTGATAGCATAACGACGAATTATTGGTTTGAGATGCTGCACTAAATTTGAATAAAAAAAAGTATGATTATCCGCTATAATGCCTATGACAAATGAGTTGATTAAAATGACACGTCATTGCGAACGTCCTTTGTGAAACCCGAAGGGTTCGGCGAAGCCAACCAATCTGTTAATTAACAGAATTTTATAGATTGCTTCATCCGCCGGCTGGCGGATTCGCAATGACGCAAAGGCTTTAGGTATCATAACGGACAATCATTAAAAAAAGTTTAAGGTTTTAATGATTCTACATCATTCTATAGAAATCATTGCCCTTGTCGTCGACCAGGATAAAGGCAGGGAAGTTTTCTACTTCAATTTTATAAATTGCCTCCATGCCTAGTTCAGGATATTCAAGAAGTTCAACCTTCTTTATGTTTTCCTGAGCCAGAATGGCTGCAGGGCCGCCAATGCTGCCCAGGTAGAATCCGCCATACTTTTTGCAGGCGTCGGTTACGGCTTGGTTACGGTTGCCCTTGGCAATCATAATCATGCTGCCGCCATGGCTTTGGAAAAGGGAAACGTACGAGTCCATCCGACCAGCGGTGGTAGGGCCAAAGGAGCCCGAGGGTAACCCCGCAGGGGTTTTTGCTGGTCCAGCGTAGTAGATTGGATGATCCTTAATGTACTGAGGCAGGCCTTCGCCACCATCGAGACGCTCTTTTAGCTTGGCATGGGCAATATCGCGACCCACAATGATGGTTCCGTTTAGCGATAGGCGTGTGCCCACTTTATGCTTTGTGAGTTGTTCAAGGATTTTATCCATAGGTTGATTTAGGTTGATGCTTACCGCACCATCAGTTTCGGTAGAGCGATAATGTGCTGGTATAAATCGACCTGGATTATTGTCGAGTTTTTCGATCCAAATACCATCCCTGTTGATTTTTGCCTTAATGTTCCGGTCGGCAGCGCACGAAACGCCCATGCCAACTGGGCATGAAGCTCCATGCCGGGGAAGGCGGATAATTCGAATGTCGAGGGCAAAGTACTTGCCCCCAAACTGAGCACCAATTCCCAATTTATAAGCAGCATCGAGAATCTTTTTTTCGAGTTCAATATCGCGAAATGCCTGACCTCCCTCATTGCCTTGGGTAGGTAAGTTATCCATATACTTGGCTGAGGCCAGCTTCACATACTTTAAGCATGCCTCGGCCGAGGTGCCTCCAATTACAAAAGCGATATGGTAGGGAGGGCAAGCTGCTGTTCCCAGCGATCGCATCTTTTCGATAAGGTAGCTCTCCAGCTTCTCGGGGTTGAGTAGCGCCTTGGTCTCCTGAAAAAGCATAGTTTTATTGGCGGAACCACCACCCTTTGCCACAAACAGGAACTGGTAGTCGTTTCCGCATGTAGCATTTATATCGATTTGAGCGGGAAGGTTGGTCCCCGAGTTTTTTTCGCGGTACATGTCGAGCGGAATGGTTTGCGAGTAGCGCAGGTTTTCCTCTGTGTATGTTTTGTAGATTCCCTTCGACAGGGCTTCGGCATCATTACCTCCAGTCCATACGCGTTGCCCTTTTTTGGCAAAAATAGTTGCTGTACCGGTATCCTGACAAAAAGGGAGAACACCCTTTGCCGATATCTCGGCATTTTTAAGCATGGTAAGGGCAACATACTTGTCGTTGTCGCTAGCGTTGGGATCGTTAAGAATTTCTGCCGTTTGCTCAAGGTGAGCGGTTCGGAGCATAAAGTTCACGTCGCGCATGGCTGTTCGTGCCAGCAACGTAAGCCCTTCGGGCTTAACCTTAAGGATATCCTCACCCTCAAAGGTTGATGTGGATATAAAATCCTTGGTAAGCAGATAGTATTCGGTGTTGTCCTCACCAATGGGGTAGGGGTCGTAGAACTTAAATTCGGGAGTAGCCATGGTTTAAGGTTTTGGTTTATTATAGGTTTTAAGATTTACTTTGAGAAGAGCTTTTCGATCTCTTGAGGTGGATTGCCGACTACCGCTTTTAGCTTGGCAACAACAATGGGCCGATGGAGCAACTTGGGATTTTCGGTAATTATCGTTATCCACTCGTCGGTTGTAAAGTTTTTCCCCTTTAGGAATTTCTTGTAGTAATCCTCCTGGGATCGCACCAAATCGTGGGGTTTTAGATTGGTTTTAAGGAGAATCTCCTTAATCTCTTCCTTGGTGATTTGATCTTTTAAGTACTCGCGAACCTCAAAGCTGTCGGTTTTGGACTTTAGGAACTCAAGCCCTGCCCGGCTATGCTTGCATCGTGGGTTATGGAAAATCTTTATCATATCAACATCAATTATAGGAGTACAAGTTATGGCATATCGATCAAACAATCAATAGAGAATTTAAATAAATGGTAAATGAAAAGCCTCAGAAAACTCAACTCTTTTGGTTTTCTGAGGCTCTGAGGGATGTATATGTGCATTTAAACGGCTACAGAATGCTCGCGGAGGGCATCGTTAAGGGATGTTTTTAGATCGGTAGACTCCTTGCGCTTACCAATAATTAGGGCGCAGGGCACCTGGTAATCGCCCGCAGGGAACTGCTTGGTGTACGACCCCGGAATAACCACCGAACGGGGTGGCACTTCGCCCTTGTACTCAATGGGCTCGGCTCCGGTTACATCGATAATTTTTGTCGATTTGGTGATAACCACATTGGCGCCCAGTACGGCCTCTTTGCCCACTTTTACCCCCTCGACAATGATACACCGCGACCCAATAAAGCAGCCGTCCTCAATAATAACGGGTGCTGCCTGCACTGGTTCTAGCACACCGCCAATGCCCACACCTCCCGAGAGGTGGACCCCCTTTCCAATCTGCGCGCAAGAGCCAACGGTTGCCCATGTATCGACCATGGTACCCTCATCTACATAAGCGCCGATGTTCACGTACGAGGGCATCATAATTACCCCCTTGGCAACAAACGATCCGTAGCGGGCAATAGCGTGGGGAACTACCCTAACCCCAAGCTGCTTATAGCCCTTCTTAAGGGCAATTTTATCGTGAAATTCGAAGGGCCCAACCTCAATGGTTTCCATATTGCGCGTCGGGAAGTACATAATCACAGCCTTTTTAACCCACTCGTTCACCTGCCAACCATCCCCGGTGGGTTGCGCAACCCTAAGGGTTCCCTTATCGAGCAAATCAATGGTTTTTTCAATGGCCCTTAGGGTTTCGGCGTTAAACTCCCTCGACTGACTGTCCCATGCATTTTCAATAATGCTTTTTAGCTGTTCCATTTTTTGTAATTTGTAGTTTTGAGGTATCTAACAAGCCTCAAAAATAGAGGTTTTTTTAGCAGGTTGAAATATCTTAAACCAAAATAGGTTAAATTGGTCAAAAAAGGTAATTGTAATTTGATAATTTCTAAATCTTGAAAATAAATCAAAGCCTAAATTAATCAGCTATGAGGAGATTTTTTATTGCCATTCCCGTATTGGTGCTGGGAGTATTCTCGTGGGTATTTGCTCAGGAGCCAACCCGCTACATGGAGCCCGCCAAGGAGCTGCTCGATATTATTGATGCGCCCACAACGCCATCGCTGGGTCTAAGCCCAACGCGTGAGTACGTGCTTTTTGCCTATCCGCAGGAGATGCCCGATATAGCCGAGATGGCGCAGGCCGAGCTAAGGTTGGCCGGAATAAGGATAAACCCCGAGAACTTTGGGGCAAGCAAGCCTAGGGTGGTTCAGAGGATAACCCTGCGAAAGTTCGATACCAAGGATGAGTATCCCGTTACTGGACTTCCCGAAGGGGGAAAGATTAAGAGCTTCGATTGGTCGCCCGATGGGAAAAAGCTGGCCATCGTGCTCTACTTCCCAAAAACCATAGAGCTTTGGGTGGCCAATGTGGCCGATGGAGTGGCTAAGCGTTGGGCAACAAACCTGCACGATGCGCTGGGTTGGAGTCCTATGGAGTGGGCTCCCGATAGCAAGTCGATAGTTTTCTCGTCGCGGGTTCTGTCGCGCGAGGGGATAGAGTTTAAGGATGCGCTGCCTCAGGGGCCATCGGTTCAGGTTGCCTCGGGAAAGAAGGCGGCAGTTAGAACCTATCAGGATCTACTGCAGAATCCTTTGGACGAGCAGAAGTTTGAGTACTATGCCACCAGCGTGCTGATGCGGGTTGAGGAGGGGAAGGAGCCAGTAGTCCTTGGTAATCCCGGTTTGTACACAAGCTTCTCAGCATCGCCAAGCGGAGAGTTTATGCTGGTTCAGCAGATTATTCGCCCTTTCTCGTACATCGTGCCCTACAGCCGCTTTCCTCAGCTGATAGAGATTTGGGATAACAGCGGTAAACTGATAAAGAAGCTGGCAGAGATTCCGCTTACCGAAAGCATACCACAGGGCTTTAGCGCTGTTCGTAAGGGGCCACGTAGCTTCCAGTGGCGTAACGATAAGCCTGCCACCATTATTTGGGTTGAGGCGCAGGACGATGGCGATCCCAAAAAGATAGCCGATATCCGCGAGTTGCTCTACTCGCTTGACGCACCGTTTAAAAATAACGCTCTGCCTTTCCTTTCGCTTAACTTCCGTTATGCTGGAATTACCTGGGGTTGGGATAACATGGCTGTGGTTTATGAGCGCTGGTGGGAAACACGCCGAATGGTGGTTAGCTTCTTTAATCCAGCGGATGATAAGCAGCCCAAGCGCGTGGTGTGGGATAGATCGTATCAGGATGCCTACAGCGATCCCGGAAGCTTAATAACTGAGGCTAATGCGAATGGATATAGAACCCTAAGAACAAACAAGGAGAAGACTAAGCTTTACCTCTCGGGACAAGGGGCGTCGCCCGCTGGCAATATGCCTTTCCTCGATGAGCTGGATATTGAGTCGTTGCAAACCAAGCGCCTGTGGCAATGTCAGGCACCCTACTACGAGCGCTTTGTGGCGCTGCTCGATGATCCCATCCGGACAATACTAACCCAGCGCGAGTCGGAGAAGGAGCAGCCCTACTACTACATCAGGGACTTGCGCCGGAAGAGAATCACCGCTTTTACCAGCTACCCTCATCCCTATCCGCAGCTAAAGGATGTGCAGATGGAGATGGTGCGCTACAAGCGTGAGGATGGTATCGATTTGCAGGCCACGCTTTACTTACCTGCTGGGTACGTTAAGGGGTCGAAACAGCTGCCCGTGCTGATGTGGGCTTACCCCGAGGAGTTCGTTGATCCCAGCCTGGCCGGACAGGTTAAGGATTCGCCGCACCGGTTTATCCGCCCCTCACGGCTGTCGCCTATTCTGTGGGTTGCCCGCGGCTACGCTGTGCTCGACAGGGTGGGTATGCCCGTGGTGGGGAAGGATAGCATTTTGCCCAACGATACCTTTGTGGAGCAGCTGGTGGCCAACGCCAAGGCCGCTATCGATTACCTGGTTAACGAGAAGATTGCCGATCGCAAGCGCATTGCTGTGGGAGGACACTCGTACGGGGCATTTATGACCGCCAACCTTTTGGCGCATAGCGATCTGTTTGCGGCGGGTATTGCCCGCAGCGGAGCTTACAACAGAACACTTACCCCATTTGGATTCCAGGGTGAGGAGCGGAGCTACTGGGAGGCGCCCCATATCTACCATAGGATGTCGCCCTTCACATACGCTGATAAGCTTAAGAAGCCTATTCTGCTGATTCATGGTGTTGACGATAACAATAGCGGTACATTCCCAATTCAGAGCGAGAGGATGTTTCAGGCTATCAATGGCCATGGTGGCACAGCCCGGCTGGTGATGCTACCCTTCGAGAGCCATGGCTACAGGGCCCGTCAGTCGATTCTCCACCAAACGTGGGAGATTGATACCTGGCTGGAGAAGTATCTAAAGTAGGTTAGGGCTTTGTTTTATTAAGGACTTACTCGTTGCATTGCCTCGTACTATTCACTTTACGGGACGATGCAGCGAGTCTCCTTCACCTGCGATACATCTTACTTTATGTAGGATGCATCTCTTTTTACACAGGATGCATCTTACTTCAAACAGGATGCATCTTACTTCAAACAGGATTCATCTTACATTATATAGGATCAATCTTCCCTTAACCAAGATGCATCTTACTTCAAGTAGGATGCATCTTATTTTATACAGGATTAATCTTACTTTAACCAAGATGCATCTTACCTGAAACAGGATTAATCTTACTTTAAACAGGATGCATCCTGTTTTGGAGTACCCACCCCCACTTCCAGGGTGGATCGATCCTGTTTTGAAGTGGGAGGGGGTACTTCCGAAGTACCCCCTCCCTCATCTTCGAAACACCCATGGTAGCCTCAGAGTGGCTACCAATTATATTAGTGAGTCTTTTGAGGTTGCCCCATTTTTCCCTGCGCCTAGATTTTACGGAGAACTACCCTTTCCCTGTCCTTGGTGGCAATAGAGTTGATAAATGCATGGAAATCCTTAAACTCCTCAATGGGATATCGCCCCCTATTGAGGGCAAAGGTTCTGACGAAAATAATCTTGCTCCCCTCGGGAATTAGTTGAAATTTATAGCTTCCATATTTGGTGTCAATCTCCACATTACGGGGAAGATGCTCAATCTGGTATCCAAAGGGAATAATATAGGTAAGCGAATCGCACGCTTTGGTATACTCATTTATTCTTATACTAAACGGATCGTTAAGTATAAAATCCTCCTTGGTTAGGCTTGGTGTGAAAAAGAGTCTTTTGGAACTCTCCACCCCAAAGTTGCGGATTAGTAATTTGTAATCGAGCGTGGCTGATGGTTTCTCGGATTTATCCATGGTGAACGACGCGCTTTCAACATCAAAAGAGAGTAGATCGAGCCTTTTATTTAGGTTCTTTTTTATGCCCTCGGGCGATTTTTGCTGGTAAGCTCCCTGCGAGTACTCGAAGTATACACCTGTTGTAACTGTTTGTATATCGGCATTGGTAATTGAAGCCAACTTATTTATACTTATAGTACCCGTGTTCCGGATAGAATTGTCACCTTTATTAAATGCTGGAGTTTTGGCCAAAACGCCACCCTGATCGGTTATCAGTAATACATGCCTGTTGGCGGTGAAATCGCCCAGGAAATTAAAGGGCGATGTTTGACTTGTACACTCCAGCCAGATGGTATCGTTGGGTTGAGGAACGCAAAGGATTATGTGGTTAAACTGGTTGCTAACAAAATTGGGGTTGATTTCCTCGTTTGAGCCAGCTTTAACAATTGTATAGTACGATTTTACCCCAACAGCTTTAAGCAGCGCCATGGTGTAATTCGAGAGCGCTTTACAGTCGCCAAATCCTTTTTTTGACACCTCGCTAGCGGACATTGGCTGCCATCCTCCAATACCAAGGGCGATATTAACATACCGGGTTCGCGATTGCATATACTCGTAAACCAATCTGATTTTTTCCCTTTCATCCTTAGCGTCTTTAACCAGATCTTTAACTTTTTTGATTTCACTGTCGGGAAGCTTATCTCTACCATTTATTAGCTGCCGACTCCACTCGCCAAAACTCTTCCACGAGTCGGTTTTGCCCTTGTAACCATCTAGTTCAAACTCCAGCGGGGTGGCGTAAAGTTTTGGCGAACGGTAGGTTTTTAGACCGTACGGATTATCCTTGCTTGTTGGGATATTTTCCATCTGCCAGGTGTAAATAACATGATCCTTTAGGCTAACGCTATCGACCTTTTGGGGAATGGAAACCTCCCAGAATTTTACCTTTTGGCCATGTGGAACGATATACTGAATACCCGATCGTTCAACCGATACATTGCTGGCGGGTTGAAAGGCCCAAGTGGGATAGCTAAGAGTACCATTTGAGATTATGTCGTACTCGTACTCAATGGTGTATGGATACTTCATTAGTGGGAATAGGATGGTTTTAACCCGGGAGTCGGTGTGGAATGAACCACCGGCCACGGCACTCATATCAAGGATGTCGGTGGATCTTAATACCTCAACGAGTTTCCCGTTCTCGTCGTAAACCGATGCCTTAATGCCCTTAATCTTGTCGAATTTATCGTAGTAGATCTCAGGAAACCTATAATCTGAGGCATTTTCATTTAAAAGAGTCATGGCAACTTTACGCTTGTAGATCACATTTTTAGGGCTCTGAACCGTAATGTGTAATTCATTGGTTCGGTAAACGGCTATGGCCCCAACTTTTAGCTCATCGGGGATATTGCTAAAAGCGTAACGCGAGCCAAATGCGCTAGCCGAAGAGAATAGCGCAATAAGAATTATTATTGATATATGTTTTTGCATTGTGGTAGGTTGTTATCGGGTTAAATCTTTTTTAGGACAATTAGCTCCGATTGCTTGCGGGCAGCCTGGGTGAAAAACTCGCGAAGCGTTTTGTAGTCCTTGGCCTCGAATCGGATTTGGCTTATGCTAAATCGGCTCTGAATTGTTATCGTATTTCCTACTTGTGCGCAAGCAAAAACAAATGCGCCGCCCTTTTCGGGTAATGCCAGGTTCATATTTTTGGGCATCTCATCTACCTCATACCCTTTGGGAATTCGAATAACAGCCGAGTAGGTTAACAACTCGGGACACCCAAAATCGATGGGGTACTTACGCTCCTCGTTGAGGAATGCGTTGCTGAAATCGGAAATATGAAAATTTGGATTGAAAATTAGCCCGCTATGGGTGGGTTCCACTGAACTTGTAGTTGCGAATTCGAATTGTTCGTTCACGAATTTTGATAAGCTATCGAGATTCTCCATAGTCAAATCACTGATTTCCCAGCTGGGATTGCTAGCCATTAGCAGGTCTTTGTATCCTTTCTTGCTCTCCAGCTTAACTAGTCGTCGTACTCTAAACCCATCGTAGCCAGAGTACGATTTTTTGACTTTGCCCTTTATGCTACCCAAGCTATCAATTTCTACATCAAAATTTATGGTTGTAATGTTCATCTCGCCGTTGGTAAGATCGACCCAGTTAGAGTTAGCCACGTTTATTAGTCGGCCCTGGTTGTTGAGCGCTTGGTAGGGAAGTACGTTGAATGGTAAAAGAGGCTCTGTGGCATCAACTAGGTAGGTTTTGTCGCCAATCTTCACGCTGGCCACCACATGGTTAAAACTCTGAATCATGGCCATAAATGGGTGAAGCGATCCATTTGCCCGGGTACTAAGGATTACCGGATGAACATTGAGGTTGGCCTTTTGGAGCATAGCGATTAGGATAAGATTTACCTCGGCGCTATTGCCGCGTTCGCGGTTGTAAACCTTCTTTAGATTATCGGTTGCGCTAAACCGGTATCGTCCATCCCAAAGTATCTTGTTGGCCACAAACTCCCGAATGGCCTTTAGCTTCGATAGCTCATCGTTGGGGCACTTACTAACAACATCATTGGTAACCTTATCGAGAAAACTGGTTTTCTTTAAGGCTTCGCCAAAATCGCTTCGGTCGAGCACTTTTTTGGGTAAATCTTTGTAGCTGGGGGTTAGCACCTGGTACGATCCGCCAGGAAAATTTGTTCCCGCCAGCTCGAATTCGACCCGAACAGAAAGATCCTTAATTCCTTTGGTGTAGGGTTCGCGCTCGAAAGCAGGGATATTGCTACCTACCCAGCGGTGTACTTTTGCCCCTGTGCGGTAGCTGCCCACAAAGGTGTTTTTTAACGACGTGAATTGCTGAATAGATTTTGCTTCGCCCTTAACAATGGCTTTGTAATCGAAAAAGTCGTTGTACTCGGCCGAGAACTCGGAGTAACGGGTGGGTATTTCAGCCTGG
Organism: Tenuifilaceae bacterium; assembly: GCA_034003245.1. GTDB lineage: Bacteria > Bacteroidota > Bacteroidia > Bacteroidales > Tenuifilaceae > Perlabentimonas. The sequence continues at coordinate 120,979 of JAVEYY010000005.1, read as the reverse complement.
AACTCCCAGGGTATAAACCTGTACACGTACTCGGTGGTATGTTTATACTGGTACTCAATTACCGAGCCCACGGAAACGTTGGCAAAGGCAATCCGTAAGGTTTTGTGGTACTTGCTGGAATTATCCTTTATGAATTCCTTCGAGTTAACAGGCGTTTCAACAATGCTGTCGTTGATTATATTGTAGGTAGATGCCTTTACCCTGGAAAGTTTATCCTCGGCAAGGTAAGGTATCTCGATATTTGCAAAACCAAAACCATCGGTGTTAAGGATTTTGATTCTAACATTCCTCTCGAATTCAATTGTAAACTGGTTGCCTGCGTACACTAGCGTGGCTGCTCCCCTATCGGATAGGATAACCGCGCTGGCATCGGGATCGGGCTTGTAGGTGGTCATCTGCAGGTCGGCGCGGGGAATATCGCCAAAGGGAAAGGCAATTTTTTGGGCGCTGGCCGAGAGGGCAAATGCCGTGAGGAGAACAAAAAGGATGAATTTGCGATTTTTTTGCATAGCTGGTTTTATTTAAGATTAAAAATTAGGGTTCTAGGGTGGGGTCGTACTCGTAGAAGTCAGAACGACCAATAAAGGGGTAGTTTTCATAGTTTACACCAAATCCCCAATATGCCTTACCACTTATCGTAAAACTAGAAGATCTGTTTCTGCCTATACGACATGGAGTAGCGGGTTTTTCTTCCCATCTATCTGTTGTCGGATCATAGGCAAATAGTTTTTGAGTTTGTTCGCATACATCACTACTCTCTTTACACCTTGATCCTGTACCATAGTATATTAAATTATTTAAAACGAAACAAGTTGCAAAGAACCATTCATTATCTCGTACTTTACTTTTTTCAGCCCAGGTATCGCTTATTGGATTATATTCCCAGACATCCCCATTGCTTAAAATTAGATACCCCTTTTCGATAGCAACAGCTGAGTTGAAATCACCATAAGATGTTTTGAATGGAAGATTATCTTTTTGTATCCAAGTATCATCAACAGGATTATATTCCCAAAAAGCACTATTATCACCTCCGCCAATAAAAATTCTATCCCCAATGTTGAATGAAAAGCCGAGTTTTATATATTCACCAGGGAAGTCTTTAAGCCTATACCACATTTTATCCTGAATACAAAAGGAATAGACTTCTCCGTGACTTGTTATGTTAATGATTTGACTTCCAGAGTTAATAACTGTAGAGTTTAGGTGTGATGTGTTGAATGGATTACTAGGGAAATCGAATTTTTCGAAACTCCTAGTTACAGGATTAAAAACAATTAGTTTATCGACCCAATTACGATATCTGTATATGTCTAGTTGTTGCGTATATAGATAGACCTTGCCATTAAATGAAATAGGTATTGTTGGGTAAGTCAGAAACTCTAATGGGCTGTAATCTATGCCAGACCATGGGGATTTGAGTTCAAACGGTGTCGGGCTTGTATCTGCTTGTTCTCCCCATTTAACTGTTAGGTTATAAGAGCCCCTAGTAAGGTTGGGAACTTGTACTACAATCCTATTCCTTTCATTAATAATAACCAACGCTTCGATTTCTCCAAAAAAGACACTGTTTTTTATTGGAGAACTTGCAAAATGGTTTCCATAAATTGTTATTTCATTATAAGAACCTCCTTCTGTTGGTGTAAAAGATGTTATAATGGGTGGTGAAAGGTTAAAATCTTCTTCAATAATTTGATAGATATTGCCTACTTTAAGCGATATTTTTCTTCTCAGATCAGAGAGTCCTTCGGGCACAATAAGTTTTAAAGAATTTGTTGAAATACTAATAACTTCTGCAACCACTCCATGATTTGGATTTGAGTTGAAGCTCGAAAGTGAAGTGAATCTTACTGTGGTCTCAGTTGGGTTTATATCTAAATATTCTCCCTCAAGTGTAATTTCATCCCCAAAACCAGCAGTTTTTGGGTAAAAGTCGATTATTTTAGGGTTTTTCGCTTCAAAGTCATCGGTCGAAACAGCAACCTGGCTGCCCACCACCGCTTTAATCTTAACCATCCCAGATGTATTAGATGGAACGATGGCGACTAGGCGCTGCTGGGTAATACTGAAAATGGTGGCTTCCTTATCGCCAAAGTAGATTTTGGTGTTTTTGGTTGAGAAATTGCCCTCAACAGTAATTCTTGAGCCTGCACCTGCCTGTTGGGGGGAGAATGAGGTGATTGATGGCCCCTGTAACTCGAAGCTGTTGTTGGCCTGAACCTGAATATTATGAGTTTTGTAGTAAAGAGGTATGGCACCTGAAGGGTTTGGCGATGTAAGCTCTAAGGGAACAGCAACTTTAATTGAGTTTTTCGAATAGTCTAAAATGGTGGCCTCGGTTGTATTGAAGAATATTTTACTGTAAGCTTTATTGTAATGAAAACCGCCATTCACTGTAACTTCTTGCCCCCAGGTGGCCGTTGCAGGAGTAAACCCTGTAATAGCGGGCTGCTGCAACTTTAGCGTTGTGCTTGCGCTTGCAGAGATGCTGTTGAACTCTGCACGAAGAGAATTCTCGAGTGTACTCAGCTCATCGGGAACAGTTAGCGTAATTGTATTACGACTAGTAAAGTTGAATTTTTTAATCTCAATCCCTCCCAGGGTGTACTTTAGGTTTGGATTGTTCAGGTAACTCCCTGTTGCTGTAATTATATCTCCCCAGCCCGCAGTTTTTGGGGAAAAGTCGCTAATGGTTGGGGGCACCAGCTTAAACCGATAGCTGTTAAACTGACGCGTGTTCCCAAAGATATCAACCGATAGGTAGCATTCGTTATCGCTAAGGCCAAAGGGAACCTGAACTATAATCATACTGTCGCTTGGGTTCTCAACAAAGCCGCTTGTGGGGACTCTGGCAATTCCAAAGTTAAGCTTTAGCTGTGAAGCAACGTTGCTGAAGTTTTTACCCTTAATTGTTATGGTGTCTCCCCACGCGGCGGTTCTTGGCTCGAAACTTGTAATTTGGGGAGCCTCACTCCCCAGGCTTTTGAACAGCACCGCCTCGCTGTAAATAGTTTTACCCTTAACCCTGGCATACGCCCTCACGTAGTAGTTCCTCTGAGTCTCCAACGCTCTTTGAACACGGGTTTCGAAGTACGAGCTGCCAAACTGAATATCGATATCAACAAAATCGTTGGCACTTACGCTCAGCTGTTCATTTGTTCCCCACACAAATCCATAACTGTCCACGGGGCTATTACCCAGCGACTCAACCTCGCCCCTAAATGTTGCCCCGGAATGATCGATGTTAACTACCTCCAGGGTTTTAACCCGGGGGTACTCCCGTTGACCCTCAGTATCATCTTGGCAGGAGATAAGGTGGGCGCTAAGAAATAATGTAAGTAAAAAACTTACTGAAAATTTTTTACTCAGGAAAGTGTGCTTTTTCACAAAAAATAAGTTTATTTACAGGGGTTTCCATAAATTTTTAACGGACTAAACCTTTTCAAAGATAGTTGTTTTGCGATAATTCCAAATATTATTTGTTCCTTTATATGTTTTTAGGGCAAAAAAATAACTTATGTAATTATGTTCAGAAAGATAATTTTACTCGCAGCTTCTGCTTTCCTGGCTATTTCAAGTGTTTTTGGGCAATCGCTATTTCGAGATGGCTATGTGGTTAACGCCAAGGGCGATACACTAAACGGCTTGGTACAGTACTTTGAGGGGAATAGGGTTCCCCAGAAAATTACTTTCAAGCGGTTCGATATTGCCACCCCCCGAGTATATTTACCCAATGAGCTAATGGCATTTGGGTACAGGAATGGAAATCATTTTGAATCAAAGACTATTGACGGTGTTCATGTTTTACTGGAATGCTATGTAAAAGGTGAGATTAGCCTTTACGCCAATGGGAAGAAGGTGTACGTTAGCAAGGCAAATGTTGGCCTGGTTGAGCTGACTAAGGATATTATTATCACAGAAAAGGGTAATAGCTTTTCAAACCATATAAAATTTCTTACAGACATAACCTCCGATGTAAAAGGTGTAAATATCCCAGCAGATCTTACTTTGAATCCAACCTTAATTGCTGCATTAGTTGTAGAGTATAATTCCATAGGTCAAATGGACTATCAGGAGTATAATAGAACTTTTGCCGATGGGACCTTTAGCGGGCAACTTTACAGCCAAAAACTGAGTACCCAGGGAGTGGGGTTTATGCTTGGCATTAAGAGGTCAAGCGCATCGGTAAGCATAAACGAATTGCGTTTTTCCGATTTCAATCAGGGTGTCAACAGCAACTCCGTCAACCTTGGGCTATTTTATACCCGACAGCTGTTCAAGGTAAATAACGCCTTTTCGCTACAGGCCGAAGTTCTATACACAAGAAATAATTATTTGACATATGGAGTTTTTTCGCGCCTATACCCCATGGAGAAACAATATCTGGAAATTTCTGTAAGGGAGTCGTTCGTTTGTGTCCCTGTTGCAGTTGTATACACGTATCCCGCGGGAAAAATTTCACCCTTTGTAAGCTTAGGGGTATCGTACAGCCTGTTGTTTAAGGAGGAAGACAAAAAGTTCCTCGATGTTCAAAATATCAACAACGACATTTACACGTATTCCGTGGACGAGACAAAAACCTTACGTGAAAACGATAGGGTAAGACTAAACCTGGGTTTAGGGGTAAGGTATAGGTTTGCCCACAATATGTTTGCGCTTGCCCGCTTAAATACCGAAACCATTCTAAATTTCACCAATAGCGGGCTAACTCCAGCACCATATATTAAGGCTACCGACACCTTTAAGTTCAAGTACCTCTATGGGCCAACGGTTGAGATGATGCGAAAGTCGCCAATTGTTACCTTTAGCGTGGGGGTAGGGATTAACCTATAGTCGGCTAATATTTCTCCATTATCTAGTTAAAAATCGTTAAGCTTTAAGTTTGTTTTGCTGATAATCCAATCATCCAAGTAAATTTGAGCCAAGAAAATTTGCGCCGTTGAAAAGGATAATTATTGTACTGCTGCTCTTCGCATGCTCATTTATAACCCTTGGCTCTCAGGTTAAGGATACCGTTCCAACTATTCACTTCCAGCTGGTAGATGCGGTAAATGGTGCTCCGGTTTCGCTGGGCCATGCGGTGAATACGGGTCTACGTAAGGGTATTGTTGCCGATATGCTTGGATATTTTAGCATGCCCGTTGCCTATAGCGATACGCTTATAATAACAGCAATAGGTTATCATCAAATGCGAATTCCCTCCATGGGGCAGTTTGGTGCCGATTCGCTTTACTTCCCCATCCGCTTAACACCCCGATCGTACGAGATTAGGGAGGTTCGCATAACCCGTTTCGGAACCTACGAACGGTTTATCCGCGAGGTGGCCAGCATGGATCTTCCCAAATCGGAGCAGGAAAAGCTGCAGGAGCGGCTCGAGGAGTATATCAGCAAGCAGATTACAGGCATGGATTTGGCCAATACTCCGTCAGCCGCTGGCGGGTTAATGTTTGGCGAGGATTGGTTTATGAAGCAGAAGAAAAAGATTGAGGAGAAACGCGTTGAGGAGCTGATGTGGGATATTATCCATCAGAAATTCTCCGCTCGAATTGTAGCCGATTTAACAGGGCTTGAAGGGGTTGAGGTGATTAGATTTATGGAGTACTGCAATTTTACCGAGGGTTACCTGTTGCTTGCAAGTGATTATGAGGTTAGGATAAGAATTTTGAATAATTTTGAGGCATACAAACAATTCAAGAACTTGCCCAATGGACGTTCCAACCAGAGAAAAAATTATTAGTGCCTACCAAACCGTTAGGCGCTTTGCGCACCGTACACCAGTGCTTACCTCGCAGTCGATCAATAAAATATTGGGATGCGAGGTTTTTTTTAAGTGCGAGAATTTTCAGAAGGTGGGTGCATTTAAATTTCGGGGCGCATCCAATGCAGCTTTTAATCTTCCCGATAGCCTCGCGCAGAGCGGCGTTTGTACTCATAGCTCAGGAAATCATGCTGCCGCTCTGGCGTTGGCTGCAGCCATTAGGGGAATTCCTGCTTATATTGTTATGCCCAGCAATGCTCCAGCCATTAAGCGTAAAGCCGTAGAGGGATATGGAGCAATAATTACTACCTGTGAGCCAACTCAGGCCGATAGGGAAAGAACATTGGAGGATGTTCGAGCAAAAACTGGAGCCACATTTATTCATCCTTACGAGAATTTTGATGTGATTTGTGGACAGGGAACCGCAGCGCTTGAACTACTGGAGGATGTGGATAATCTGAATACAATATTAACCCCCGTTGGTGGAGGAGGCCTTTTCTCGGGAACGCTGATCTACTCAAAGGAATCATTTCCAAAACTAAAGGTTTACGCTGGCGAGCCACAGAATGCCGACGATGCTTTCCGATCGCTGCGCGATGGAGTTTTACATCCATCAATAAACCCAAATACCATTGCCGATGGACTACGCACATCGCTTTGCCCACTTACCTTGTCCATAATCCAGCGTTATGCCGATGGCATTTTAACCGTTTCGGAAGAATCGATTGTGCAGGCCATGCGTATGGTTTGGGAACGTATGAAGATAATTATTGAGCCATCGTCGGCAGTGCCTGTTGCTGCGGTGATGTGCAATCCTCAAATATTTAGCAGGAAAAAAGTAGGGATAGTAATTTCGGGTGGAAACGTTGATTTGGAAAACCTTCCGTTCTAGGTCTATCCCTCCTCAATACTTTTCATCAGGCTGTCGATCATTTTATTGGCGTTCTGAAAGAATTGAAACCTCTGCTTTTCGGCCGATCCGCTCACCAGTGTCGATTTTTTGATGATATTGTTTAGCCACTGCTCGGTTTTCTTACAGTAGCTCTCGTTGTTGGTGGTCATTGAGCTAAAGCTTAAATGGCCCAACGAAACCGACTGGAATTCTCCCATGGTAACTAGCTGGCAGTTGTTGTTCAGCTCAATATCGCTAAGGTAAAGCTTAAAGTTGAGCGATGAGCCATCCTCCATTTCGGGTTTCGATTCCTGCTCAGGGTTTAGGGTGTCCAGCTGCTTGGTACTCATCTCAGCCATTCGCTCAATGTCCTCAATCTCCTTGCTAAGGTCGGCGCACACGCGCACGGCATCCTCCTTTGATTCAAAAATCCCCGATTCCCAGTAGAAGCTGATTTGTTTTAGCGTACTTTTAACTGTCGATTCTGTCCAGACCTCAACTGAGGGGATTTTTGTGTATAGGTCCGAAATGGTTTTCCCCATTTGCAAAAGTTCGGGGAATTGAAAATCGGCATCGTATTTTACCTTGCTAAGGTCTGGAAGATTCATTATCGTTCTCATCCAGTAAAAGATGGTGAAGTTGGCCAACTCTGGATAGTTGAAGTGATGCAGAAAGGGAACATCCTGACAGGCAAATACAATCTTTGGGTCCTTGGCTGAGGCCAGAAACTCGAGCTGTTTCTTAATGTCTCCCAGGAATTCCGCAAAGCTCTCGGCACTAATCTCCATGGGGATGAAGTTAAAGGTAACCATTCCCGATTTTACCTTGCTGAAGGCGTCAAAGGAAATCTGAAAATGATCGCATAGCTTAACAATCTCGTGAATGTCGAGCAGCGTTTCGCCCCTCATGCGCCTGTATGCGCTGTCGGTGCTTATTTCTAGAATATCCGATAGCTCATTAACCAACGATGAGGTTGTGGGTATAACATCCTCGATCCCCCTAAGAAACTGAGCCTGTAAACCGGCTGCTTCGGTTGTTGTCATAAAAAAGTTGCAAAAGATAGTAATGTCGCCAAAAACATTTGCGAAATGTACAACTTTTTTGTCGAATGTTGCAGAAATCGCAAATAAATATGGTGGATAGTAAATTTTTTTCTGGCTAATTTGGTATTTCTTGCAGAATTCTAATATCCCCGGGTGCGATTCAATTATGTAACATTTCATTCTCATCCTATCTTTGGCTTAAACAAATCACCCTAAATGTTATGAGAAAACTTATCCTTCCCTTACTTGCAATTTGTTGTGTACTATCATCGTGTAGCCCATTCTACTACCTTTCAAATAACTCAAATATTCCACTTCTTAAGGAGAAGGAGGAGGCTCAGGTATCGGGATTTGTGGGTAGTGCTGCCGATTTTGGTTTTATGGGGCTTAACTCTGCCTATGCGCTTACCCGCAATACTGGGTTAATGTTTAATGCATCGGTTTTTGTGGGCGAAGAAATACTTCCCGAGGAGAATGTTAGTCCATCTGCTGCTGATAATAAGAATTACAATCCAGCTAATCGCTCATTAATGGGCGAGTTGGGGTATGGCTACTTTTTACCTTTTGGATCGGACAGCACCTTTGTATTTGAAACATACGTTGGTTACGGATTGTACTCCAACAATAGGGCTCTTGATGAAACCCGAAGTATATCGTACCTTATTCATCGACCCTTTATTCAGCCATCAATTGGCTTTAGGCACAAGAATTTTGAGGCTGCTTTTGGTATTCGGTTTGTGAAAATGTCCTACTTCAACAGAAGTCCCTCTGATGCATTTGCCATCGATGAGGTGGCCATGAGCGATTTTGGCCTTTGGCACGGAGCAATAAACATCGAACCCAATTTTACTGTCAGAGTGGGTGGGCCAACTGTTAAGTTTCAGATGCAGTGGGTGCGATCGAATGAGAATTTGGTGTTTGGCAGTAGCCCAACTTTATTCTATAGCTCGGGGAATGCCAATTTTGGTATCCAGCTTAGGTTCTAAACCTTTACAACAAAAATTTTAATGGTGAGATGATTGCAACTAATTAGTGCGATTGTATTTGTAATTTTACCGTAGTTAAAACTCAATCGATGCTAACAATTCTTACCAAGTACTATAAGGTTTTGGTTGTGGTTGTCGCTCTTCTGATTGTGGCGAGCGTTTTTGCTTTGCGCGATGGAATAGCAATCAATAATTCGATAGATACTTGGTTTGTACACGACGATATCGTTTACGAGGAGTATATAGATTTTCGGGATCGCTACGCCAGCGATGAGGTTGTTGCCATATACGTGCGGAGTGGCACCGTTTTTACTCTGGATGTTGCTCAGCGTATGAAAAAGCTGCACGACGAGCTTTCTACCCTGTCGCCGGTTAAGGAAGTGTTTTCACTGTGCAGTGCACCATATATTTCCTCATCGGCACTGGTACCTAGAGTTTCTATGTTACTACCTTCTATGCCCATAACTCAGGCCGATGTTGATGCTTTTAGTGCACGCGTAAATACCGTTCCCCACTACCGAACAACGCTGCTCGATAAAACTCAGGAGGGTTTTATGGTTTATGTTATGCTTCAACCTTGCAGTGGAGACTGTGTAACGCAGGCCATTTTATCGGTAAAGCATATTGCTGCCACTTACTTTTCGGATATACATTATGGGGGAATTCCAGTGATTAATGAGTCGTTAAATAGCACTGCTGCCAGCCAGAGTGTACTATTATCAGCGTTAAGTGTTTTAACAGTAGTTTTGCTACTTCTTCTTTTCCTGCGAAGCTGGCGATATGTACTTATTTCGGTGCTCTCCGTTTTTATACCCGTTGTATGGCTTTTGGGTGGATATACTGCCCTGGGCGGAGCATTTAATATGATTACAGTAGTGGTTCCAACTCTGCTGTTGATAACAGGAACGGCCACATCTATTCATATTATCAACATTTGTCACAGGTTCTATCATAATAGCGATTTAGGACTAGATGAAACTCTGCGGAAAGCGCTCGCTTACGTGTTTTGGCCATGTTTTTTTACAGCAACCACAACAATGGCTGGTTTTGCCTCGCTTGCCGTTTCCCCAATCGATGGGATTAGAGAAACTGGCATCTTGGCTGCCATTGGCGTGGGCTTGGTATTTATATGCTCATTTGTGGTTACTGCAATTGCTTTTTTACTGTTCCCTCCAAAAAAGACTCCCGATTCCGAAACAGATCGTCCCCTTTCACCTCAAGCGAAGGGATTTGTTAGTTTTTTCGCTCGAATTAATAATAGAGCCCCGCGATATGCAATTATCTTCTTCCCCACAGCTGTTCTATTCTCATTGCTATTTGTTGGAAATATTAGTGTAGGCACACATGCTTTCGATTATGTCGACAGGCAATCGGCGGCCTATGTTGATAATGCTGTGATTGAGCAGAATGTTGGTCCATTTTTACCAGTTGAACTGCTGGTTACTAGCGATTCAACTTTTACTGCAACAGAGTTGCATGGTTTATTCGTGTTCCAGAAATCATTAATGAGTAATAAGGTGATTTCAAATGTTTTTTCACCTGTAGATGTTATGTTGTACCTAAACAATGCCATAAGCAGATCTCAGAATTTAGCATTACCAAAGGGTTTGGGTACAACTGAGTGGCTTAAGAATCAGTACCTGCGAAATCGTAGCAAAAACTTTCCAAAGTACGACAACGAGCCATTTACCGAGATGCGTATCAGCGGGAATACGCCCATTGGTTCATCGCAAGATTATGTTAACGTAAGCAACAGCATACAAGAGGAGTTCGGTAAGGTTTTTCCAGAAAACTCACGGGTAAAGCTTTCCATTAGGGGCTACTTGCCAATGTACGTTGCCATGAACAGCTACATTATCAACGGTCAGATTAAAACCTTTTTTGTGGCATTTTTTCTTATCCTTTTGCTCATAATTATCTGCTTCAAAAGTCTTAAGCTGGCAATTCTTGCGCTAATCCCTAATCTATTCCCAATTGCATTGGTAATTTTGGCGATGAGCGTTCTTAAAATTCCCATCGATCAAAGCACCGCGCTTATTACCTGTGTAATTCTGGGTATCGCCTTCGACGACTCCATCCATTTAATCTATGCCTATCGGAATGGGTTGCAGAAAGGGTATAATAGTAAAGATGCAACCGACATCGGCCTCAGCACAACGGCATCTGCCATGATATCGACCTCCATTGCTCTTTTTGCCGGTTTTGCAATAATTGCTAGTGTAAGCACTATTGGGCTTATGTACTTTGGACTGCTTTGCGCCATTGCCGTTCTGGGTTCGTTTTTGGGAAACTTCTGGTTGTTTCCGTTACTCCTGAAAAAATTTAGTAAGTAGATGGTTTAAAAAAAACTTGAAAAAGTTTTGCGTTTCAAACTATAATGACGTATGTTTACGACATAAAACAATTTACAATGACTTTTCATAAAACATCCCTTTTCGATGCAGATTTACAGCAGCTTGCTGTAATCGCAAAGGTGCTTTCGCACCCAGCCCGTTTGGCAATTATGCGATATCTGGCCAGCTCCGATACCTGTATTTCGGGCGATATCTCCGATGAGATTCCCCTTAGCCGTACTACGGTTTCGCAACACCTACAGGAGCTTAAGAAAGCGGGTTTAATACATGGCGAGATTGAGGGCACTCGGGTTTGCTACTGTATCTGCAACGAGAGCGTTGCAAATACAGTTCAACAGTTTGTAACATTTTTTGATGAGATTGCAACATGCAAAAACAATACTTGTGAAAAGTGATGCTTAAGTAAGTTTTAACTAGTAGATATATAATGTTTAACGAACACAATTACAAAACACTCAACTGATATGAAAATCTTAATTCTATGCACCGGAAACTCCTGCCGAAGCCAAATGGCCGAGGGGTTTCTCAGGTCGTTCGATGAAACGCTAGAGGTCTATTCAGCAGGAACCGAACCTTCGGGCCAGGTTCATCCATTGGCAATTAAGGCCATGGCCGAGGTTGGCATCGATATCTCGAAGAATAGTCCTAAAAGTGTTGATCAATTCCTTGGCGAAAGTTTCGAATACGTGATAACTGTATGCGGTGGAGCCAATGAGAATTGCCCCACGTTTATTGGCAAGGTTGCCAATAGGTGGCATATTGGTTTTGATGATCCTGCAGAGGCAACAGGAACTGACGATGAGGTAATGGCCGTTTTTCGTCGTGTTCGCGACGAGATAGCCGAAGGTTTTGCGGGTTTTTATAAATCACAAATACGCAAACAGGGTGGGTGCTACTGCTGCGGATAAGAACAATATCAAGGATATTGTCCGCGAAAAATACTCGCGTATTGCACTAAAGGATGAAACTTCGGGTTGCTGTTGCGGCTGTAGCTGCGATAGCACCGAGGATTCTGTTGATTACACTGTTTTTAGCGAAAACTACGATAACCTTAAAGGGTACAATCCCGATGCCGACCTGGGTTTGGGTTGTGGCCTTCCCACACAATTTGCCCAAATAAAGGCTGGCGATACTGTGGTCGATTTGGGTTCGGGTGCTGGAAACGACTGCTTTGTGGCTCTTGCCGAAACAGGAGAATCGGGAAGGGTAATTGGTGTTGATTTTTCGAATGAGATGCTCGCCAAGGCTCGATTAAATGCCCTGAAGTTGGGTTATAAAAATGTTGAGTTCGTTAAGGGCGATATTGAAAATCTACCTCTCCCTAGCCATGTAGCCGATGTGGTAGTGAGCAACTGCGTGCTTAACTTGGTGCCAGATAAAACCAAAGCATTTGGTGAGATTTATCGGATTCTGAAACCAGGTGGCCACTTCAGCATAAGCGATGTGGTGCTGGTGGGTGAACTTCCCCAAAAACTCCGCGAGGCTGCCGAAATGTATGCCGGTTGTGTGTCGGGAGCAGTGCAAAAGGATAATTACCTCCAAACAATACATGACAGGGGATTTAAGGATGTGGTTGTCCAAAAAGAAAAAATTATTGAAGTGCCAGATAATGTTTTGCTAAATTTCTTGTCCACCAACGAGCTGGCAGAATTTAAGAAAAGTGGTCTGGGAATATTTAGCATCACGATTTTTGGACTTAAATAAGTGTCGCTATGGCAAAAGAGAAGAGAATAGGTTTTTTTGAGAAGTATTTAACCCTATGGGTTGCCCTGTGTATTGCCGTAGGTATTGCCATTGGACATTTTGCTGGCGATGGGATCTCGGTGCTAAGCGATCTGGAGATTTATCGTGTAAATATTCCAGTGGCAATACTTATCTGGGCTATGATTTACCCCATGATGCTTCAGGTCGATTTCTCGTCAATAAAAAATGTGGGCAAAAAGCCCAAAGGGCTTCTGCTAACTGTAACAGTAAACTGGCTGATAAAGCCATTCACCATGGCTTTTTTTGCATGGATATTCTTTTCGAAACTTTACGGGGCATTTATTAACCCAGCCGAAGCTGGTGAGTACATTGCTGGCGCAATTATTCTGGGCGCAGCCCCATGTACAGCCATGGTTTTTGTGTGGAGCTACCTAACCGATGGCGATCCCAACTACACTCTGGTACAGGTTTCGGTTAACGATTTAATAATCCTTGTGCTTTTCGTTCCCATTGTAGGACTTCTGTTAGGAATTACGGATATCACAATTCCATACGAAACCCTTGTAGCTTCGGTGGTTATATTTGTTGTTGTTCCTCTACTTGCTGGGTATATTACCCATAAAATGCTAATTAGAGCCAAAGGCGAGGAGTGGTTCCGTGGAGTTTTTCTTCCCAAGTTCCGACCAGTTTCCATTATAGCCCTGCTAACTACCCTGATACTGCTTTTTGCTTTTCAGGGGAAAACAATAATTGAGAAACCATTTATTATTCTATTGGTTGCTGTACCTCTAGTAATCCAAACCTATTTCATTTTTGCCATAGCATGGTTTGGTGGTCGTTGGTTAAAACTACCACATGCAGTTTGCTCCCCCGCAGCCATGATTGGTGCCAGTAATTTCTTTGAGTTGGCAGTTGCTGTAGCAATAGCACTGTTTGGACTTCAATCGCCTGCGGCAATGGTTACGGTGGTTGGCGTGCTGGTTGAGGTTCCGGTTATGCTATCGTTAGTTTGGTTTGCCAATAGGAATAAGTACTAGTGCTTTATTTTTGAGCTTTAATAAGATTTCTTAACAGGTAGTTGTCCCAGTTGCTGGGATGCTGCCTGTTTTTTTTGTGCAATAAATTATTGTGAAAAGTGACAATGTCTCTCTTTTTTTTATACTTTCACAAAGATAATCTTAACCTAAAATGATACTACTAAACTTTAACTCTTGGTGGGATGGTCTTTCCACCATGCAAATGATCTACTGGATCATAACTGTACCAGCATCTTTAGTTTTTGTAATTCAGCTGGTAATGACTTTCCTCGGATCCGATGCCGATGGCGATGGACTGGATGCCATTGGCGACGCTGACCTTAGCGTAGAGTCCGACTCTGGTGTAGGCTTTCAATTTATTAGCCTTAAGAATTTTATTGCATTCTTTACCGTATTTGGTTGGGCGGGCTTGGCCTGTATTTCGGGCGAGTTACCTAACTGGGCTACGTTGTTAATCTCAACCATTTCGGGAGTTGTGATGATGCTTATTATGGCATCCATTTACTACTTTATGGGTAAACTTACCGAAACGGGCACGCTTAATATGCGAGCTGCCATTGGCAAAACCGCTACAGTTTATCTTTTCATCCCTCAAAAACGGCAAGCAACTGGAAAGATCCAGCTTAAGCTGCAGGGCTATCGTACGCTCGATGCCATGACCGATGAAGATGAGGTGATACCCACAGGTGCCATTGTGCAGGTTGTTGATATCCTGAATGATGAGATTCTTCTCGTTAAGAGATCTTAGTTTTTAAAAGTTTTTCTAACCATTTAAATTTTTTTGTATGGCTCAATATGTAGCAATTGGCATTATTGCCTTAGTCGTTTTTATTTTTGTGCTTATTGTATCGCTTTTAAAGCGATATAAGCGCTGTCCTTCAGATCGAGTGCTTGTGGTGTTCGGTAAGGTAGGCAAGGGCAAAACCGATGAGTCTCGTTCGGCTAAGTGTATTCATGGTGGCGCAGCTTTTATCTGGCCTGTTATTCAGGATTATGCTTTCCTAAATCTAACCCCCCTTTCCATTGAGATTAACCTTACCAATGCACTTAGTCAACAGAATATCAGGGTTGATGTGCCATCGCGATTCACGGTTGGTATTTCCACAGAGCCTGGCATTATGGATAATGCAGCTGAACGTTTGCTTGGTTTGGCTCAGGACGATATCAGCAACCTGGCCAAAGATATCATCTTCGGTCAGCTTCGTTTGGTAGTTGCCACCATGGAGATTGAGGAGATTAACAATAATCGCGATAAGTTCCTTGCTGCCGTTTCGGCCAACGTGGAGGCTGAACTTAAGAAAATCGGTCTTAAACTTATCAACGTAAACGTAACCGACATTAACGATGAGTCGGGTTACATCGAGGCTCTAGGAAAAGAGGCTGCTGCCAAGGCGATAAACGATGCCAAGAAAAGCGTTGCCGAGAAAAACCGCGACGGTTCCATTGGTGAGGCCAATGCGCACCGCGATCAGCGTGTTCAGGTTTCAAGCGCCGATGCTACTGCTGTTGAGGGCGAAAACCTAGCAAAGATTACCATTGCCAACTCAGATGCAACACGACGCGAGAAGGAGGCCGAAGCCGAGCGTAAAGCTGTTGCCGCCGAAAAGGTGGCTCGCGCCAAAGCTCTCGAGGAGGCCTATGCCGCTGAAAAATTAGCTGAGATTGCCCGTGCCGAGCGCGAACAGGCTACTCAAAAGGCCGATATTGTTGTTCCTGCCCAAATCAACAAGGAGAAGGTTGAGATTGATGCAGAAGCCATTGCCGAGCAAACTCGTAGAGAGGCACGTGGTGTTGCCGATGCAATTTATATGAAGATGGAAGCCGAAGCGAAGGGTATCTTCGAAATCCTTACCAAGCAAGCCGAAGGTTTTGAAAAACTTAGCAGCGCTGCTGGTAATTCGCGGGATGCCGTAATGATGATGATAGCCGATAAGCTGCCTGAACTGGTTAAAACACAGGTTGAGGCCGTTAAGAACCTGAAAATCGATAAGGTTACCGTTTGGGACAATATGGGATCGGGCAAAGATGGAAAGAGTCCTGCCACTGCTAATTTCCTATCGGGAATGCTAGGCGCAATTCCTCCATTCGAGGAGCTGTTTAAAATGGCGGGCATGGAGTTACCGAATTACCTGAAGGGTAAAACCATTGATTCTGCTACTCCAAAATCAGATGATGTAAAGGATGTGGAGCCTATCGAGTAATCATTAGTTACGATAAAAAAAGCCCGTCGAAAGCTAGTTCCGACGGGCTTTTTTTATTGATTAAGTGCTCAACTTTCGGCAAATACCGTTTTTGTTTCTGTAACATAGTGCGTGTAATCAATCAAAGGAATTACAGTGGAGGCAAACAGAGTAACGATTAGCACCAGCCTGTTTAACCTAAAATGCTTCTCACGCCTAAGTAACAATAGGTGCATTAGGTAGAATACGGTGAAACATGTCGAAGATTTTAGAATTAACAGTACCATAATCTATGCTGTTGGTTGCTATTCTATAAAATCTACTAGTAGTAATGCTAACTCGGGATTTAGGGTATTATCCGAATAGCTGGTTATTTTAAGATTATAAGCACCAGTTTCTGTTACAGAAAATGTGTAGTTAAGCGGTGTGCTTTCGGATACGCTAAACGATTTCACTTCAGAACTACGATATTTTGAGAATTCTAAATTATAGCTACCCACCGTGTTTTGGCTAACAAACCTGTACACAATACCTTTCCTTAGAATGACGCTAAACTGGTTGTTGAGGTTTTGGAATCGGAACTCCTTAAGCAGAGCATCATCGTTACTAATTCTGCTTCCTGCATAGGTTATTATCTTGGCGTCCTCAACCACTTCCTGTTTAGTCTCAACCATTTCGGGTCGCTCGGTACACGATACTATTAACAACGCTGCTGCCAGAAAAGGGAGGGTGGCTAAATGCCTTATGTACTGTGAAGTTTTATTTGTTTTTGCAGAATTGGTTATCATAATTATTCGTTTTTTAATACAGCCATAGCTGAATTGGTTAAACATTAGACCTGGCGATTGCGGTTTGCTGCAAAACTCGAGCAGTAGAGTTAAATACCTTTTGCTGTGGGTTTGGCTAATCGCAAATCGGTCGGCCGAGAACTCGTGCAACGATTTAAGTTCCCTGTTAATTAGGTAAACCGCAGGGTTAAACCATTGCATCGTTTTGGCCAGCTGAGCAATAATTAAATCGATGAAATGAAAAGAGCTAATGTGTGCCTCCTCGTGGCTGAGCAGTAGCGCACGTTTTGGCGAGTTATACAGATCTGCAGAGATGTATATGCGGGTAAAAAATGTAAAGCACTGGTTTTGCTCGGGAATCAGATAAACTTTAAACCCTTTATGATTAGCGGTTCGTGTTGATTTACCTCTTAGGGCAAGACCTTTAACCAAAGTATTCATAAAGGTAACTATCAGACCTGCTGCCACTATAGCCCATATGTAGAATGCTACATCGCCAATGGTTGTTAATAAGTTGGCTGAGTTAAGGGTATTCTCTTGCGTTTGAGAATCAGTAATTGGAATATTATCTGGGCTTAGTGCCCTCAAAAAGCCATAGGTTGCTATTTCATTACTGTTAAGCCAACCTATATCAAGGTTTAATAAGGGTGCGATAAACGAGAAGATTACGACGAACAGAAGGTAACCCCTTCGGCTGGAGAGCAACATCGATTTTCGCCAGAACAAGTAGTATGGTGCGTAGCAGATGGCCAGGCATGCAGCCACTAGCAGCTGATACTTCATTATGCTAATCATTGCTACCCTCCCTGTTCATTATGGCCTCCTCAATGGTTCTCTTCAACTCCTCCAACTCGGTTAGTGATAAATCCTTTTCCGAAACGAAATTCGATACCAGCTTTTGGTACGATCCGCTAAAATGCTTTTTGACCACACCCTTAAAACACGCTAGCGAATACTCCGAGCGTGAGATTAGGGGATAGTACTGGTTGTTTCGTCCATGCGCATTGTACCCAACAAAACCCTTCTGCTCTAGGATTCGGATAATAGTGCTCACGGTGGTTGGAGCAGGCTTTGGATCGGGATACATTTCGAGTATCTCGCGCAGATACCCCTTTTTCCTCTTCCACAGGTACTCCATTACTTGCTCTTCGGCTTTGGTTAGCTCTTTCATACCACAAATATATAACTAATAAAATTAGTTACACAACTAATTCGTATAGTTTTAAAAATAAATTGATTTTTTATGGATTTATCGCCAAAGTTGTATCACAAATACAAAGGTTTCTCCGTTAAACATAGTAAAGAAGCCTCACAATTATTAACCCCTAAAGCTGAATGCCATGAAAACGAAAACAAGAAAAACAGATCTAGAAGGGAAAAAGGCTCTCTTCTTTCAGGTAGGACTGGTTGCAGCGCTTGCACTGGCGCTCCTGGCCTTCGAGTGGCCCACCACCGGCGATATCAACTTTGTGCTTCCCGCAACTAACACCATTGAAGTTGTCGAGGAGATGATCCCCATAACCAAGCCCGAGAAGATAGTTCCGCCCAAACCACCAACATTTTTCGTTGTCGAAATTATTAATATCAAACCAGATGATGAGTTGATAATAGATAAAGAAAAGGATATCTTTAAGGACTTTGAGGAGGATTATATACCATTCTTGCTCAAGCCAAAAGATGAAGATGAGGTAGAGGAAACATTACCTTTCTTTCTTATAGAGGAGAGACCCACTTTTATGGGGGGTGACTATAACAACTTTTCGAAGTGGGTTTTTCAGAATCTAAGATATCCCGAGATTCCTGCACAGAATGGAATACAAGGAAAAGTACTCCTGGAGTTTATGATCGATACCGATGGGTCTGTTCGGAACATTAGGGTTGTTCGAGGAGTCGATCCCCTGCTCGATGCCGAGGCTCTGAGGGTGGTTTCCATGTCGCCCAAATGGACACCAGGCCTACAGCGCGGCAAACCAGCCAAGGTGATTTTTACTTTCCCAATTACCTTTAAGTTAAACTAGACGTAGCATAATATTTGATAAGGAAGGGTGGGGTTGTCTCACCCTTTCCCATTTTATTTTTTTCCGATCGATTGCTAATGGCAATAGCCATAAAACTTGCTATATTTGTTAACAATGAAATTATGGGGATGATTTTTAGGCAGGTTTCATATCGTCTGAACACAATTCTGCTTGTGCTATGTTTTGCACATAGCGCAATGGGCATTACGAATATTGCTGGCGATACCTATCCCTTTGTTTCGAAGACCTTTGTTCAGGCATCATACCATCGAGGTTCAATGTATCCGCACCACGAGTATCTGAGGTTTTTTAACCACGACTACATAAACGGTTTTGAGCTGCAGCTGGCCAAATCTTTTCCCCATCTAAGGCCGCATAGGCCTCCGGTCATTGGAGTGGGGCTTTATCACTCAGGTTTGGGAAATAGGGATATATATGGAACAATAACTGGATTGAATTTCGCTTTTATATCAAACTACTTCAGCCTGGGCAACGTGTTTACGCTGGGTAGCACAGTGTCGAGTGGAGTATCGTATGCGAGCAAACCTTACGATCCCGATTCAAATCCTTTTAACCAGGCCATTGGTTCACGGTTAAATGCGCTGATTATTGTGTCGATCGATTTTAAGATAAATGTCGATAATTCCCTTTCGCTCTTTGTCTCTCCAACCTACACGCATTCATCCAACGGGAAGATGAAACTGCCAAACACAGGGCTTAACCTCTACGCCTTGCAGGTAGGAGCTAGTTATACCATAAACCAGAAGGAAATAGTACCAATTTCACCTGAGTTACCAGCAAAAGTTTCTTCACGAGCGAGGATAATTGGTCTTTATGCAGCAGGAGTGAGGCAGAATAGTAAGCGGAATCCGTTTGCGGAGTTTGCCTCAAGCTCAATGCTCGAGTTTACCTACTCGCTAAATGCCAACCACCGTATAGGTTTTGGAGGCGATATTTTCCAGAGTACAAATATCACCAAAAATCTAAATGAGCTACAGCTGGCTGAGGCCGATTACACCACAACCTACGGAGTGCATTTGGCTTATGAGATTGTATGGGGCAAACTTTCGTTTGCGCTGCAGCCTGGCTATATGGTGGTTCCCAACTCCCTTACCCCAAGCCGGATATTTAAACGGGTGGGGATACGGTACAATGTGTACGATGGTTTTTTTGTGAACTGCTCCTTAAAGGCCACGCAGTTTGCTGCCGATTACATTGAGTGGGGCGTTGGCTATAATCTTAACTTTTTGAAGCGATGATCAGAATACGATTCATATTCTTTCACCTTTTGCTGATTGCGCTTTTGACAAGCTGTGACAACGATTTTGACGACAACCTCTTATCGCAACGAGAAGTTGCTGATATAGTTTTTAAGCAGGTACGTGTAAATGATGTTTTTAGCGTTGTGCTTAAGCAGGATACCGATTTTCGAGTCGAGATTAGTGCTCCTGAATCTAGCATAAATGGTATAGATTGCTTTGTGAATGGTGATACGCTGGAGCTGTTCGACAGGAACTCCCGCAAGTGGCGAACGGGATATGTAACACCCCAAGTTACCATCTATTTCCCAACTCTAGAGTATTTCAGGGCCTATGCGCCAGGGAATATCAGCACATTGGGGACAATAGTGCAGAGCAACTTTAAAGTATTTATAACTCGGCATATTGGAACCGTAAATCTAAATGTTGATGTTGAAAACCTTAGCCTTTTTGCCGGGAACACAGATAATATGGGGCGCTACATTGTGCAGGGTAGGGCCAACTACGCATACCTTTGGATGCGTAATGGTTGCTTCCTCGATGCACAAAACCTGGAGCTGGGGAGCGCCCGGGTTATTAATAACTCCTACAACAATATCTTCATAAATATTGATAGCAAGCTGCGAGTAATCCTTAACTCATCGGGGAATGTTTACTATAGGGGCAATCCCTCGGAGATTATCATCGAAGAGCAAAGTTCAACGGGGAAGCTAATTAGGCTACAGTAGTTTATTGCCCTGTTCCAAGTGTAAATCCGAAAACAAAAAATATATTCTGGGTGTATGGATTTACCAACAACTTCCCAAATATGGGCAGCTTCAGGTGATCGTTTATCTTTAAAGATTGATTAATGCCTGCACCAACCGCCACCACGCTTGCCTTATCGGCATAGTAACCACTGAATGGGGTAAATCCAACTAGAAAATCAAATTTCTGGGCGGGTGTTCGTTGCCAAGAGTAGCCTGCCTCAAAGTAAGTTGAGTAGAAGTTTTTTCCAGTACTGGGATTAAGGTCGTCGCCCCAAACAAGGGTTGAGGCCAGAAGTGTAAAAGGAAATCTTTTTGTACCATCAAAGCTAAGGGTGACATCAAGCGTATGTTGGGTAGTGGATTGTTTGATGTCGAAGAATCGGCTGAACCTTATACTCTCGTTTGGGCAAAAGTAGTCGAGCACCGAGACTGTGAATGGGCCGTGCGAGTACGATGCATAAAGATCAACCTCGGCGTAACTGCTGTTTACCGTATAGGCAGCCCACGCGCCAAATAAAAAGTTGCGTTTGCTTAGGTTAAAAGTTGGCTGAATATTCCATGCATCGCAGGTGAGGCTTCCCCGCCAAACATGGCGCGACTGGAAGTTTGCCGAGAACTCAATGCTTAACGAATCGGTGGTGTGAGGAATTTTGTCCACAGGGGCCGAACTGGTAGAAGAATGCTCATCGGCAACTGCAAGTCCAACCCCAATAAAACCAATAAATACGAAAGCAAACCAAACCCTTTTCATGTTCCTTTTAAATTTGGCGCGAAATTATACTTTACATTCGATATGTGACGCATAAGCTCAGTATGTTATGCAGCTAATAATACACGAATCGAATTTTTGCACTAAATCATTTTATACCTATCTTTGGGCAACTTTTTAAAACTGATGCTATGAAGTTTGGCGTGGTAATTTTCCCAGGTTCCAACTGCGATCACGATATGATTTACGTTCTGAGGAACATCATGGAGCAGGAGGTGGTAGAGTTGTGGCACAAGGATACTAATTTGCAGGGAGTTGATGCTGTTGTGCTGCCTGGTGGATTCTCCTATGGCGATTACCTCCGTTCGGGTGCACTGGCACGTTTCTCGCCCATTATGGAGAAGGTGATAGAGTTTGCCAATGCCGGAGGTTTTGTGTTTGGCGTATGCAATGGGTTTCAGATTCTCTGTGAGGCCAAACTATTGCCTGGTGCCCTACTTCACAACAATAGTCAGAAGTTTGAGTGCAAGAATGTTTACATCCTACCCGATAGCAAAACAGCAGCCCCCACAGCATTGCTGCCTCGTGGTAGAGCACTAAAAATCCCCATTGCCCATGGCGAGGGGCGCTACTACGCCGATAAGGAAACCCTTGCAGCCATGCGTATCAACGGGCAAATCCTTTTCCGCTACTCCGATGAGGACGGAAATATCTCCGAAGCAGTGAATCCCAATGGATCGGTAGAGAATATTGCCGGTGTTTGTAATAGCGAGTTCAATGTATTCGGCATGATGCCCCATCCAGAGCGCGCTGCCGATGATGAGCTGGGCAATACCGATGGTAGGTTAATTTTTGAATCCTTCCTGCAAGTGATGAAGGAGCGGTTGAAGTAAACAAATCTTTGTAGTAGTACAAGCCATCAAGAGACTGATGGCTTTTTTTTGTTTGGGAAATTCTATTTTTTCTTCTTTTTGCTCCAGGTGCGTAGCTGGCACATACAACCTCCTGTAAGCGTCTCGTCGGGGTCGATAGTTATGGGCAGGCCATCGCGCTCCCAGTCGTGGATGCCACCTACTAGGTTTGCCACATTCGAATACCCTTTTCCCTGAAGAAATTCTACCACCTCCTTGCTGTGTATTCCCACGGCATCGGCAATAATTATTGGGCGGTCGGTGGGTAGGTGATGGAAGTAATTATTTATCTCATCATTATGGCAGTGAAGCATTTCGGGAACATCGAAGCGTTTGCTGTTGAAAAGCAAATCGAGCCTTAGGTCGAGCAGAATTGCTCCATTAAGACAAAACTCGTATGCCTCCCTGGGAGTAAGATGAACAATATCCTTTATTTTTAAGCCATGATTCTTGAAAAATTCCTTCATAGCTTTAACACATTACATAGCATTCTTTATCCACCCCGTTAGGGTGGCTTGGGTTGGCATCTTACCCTGGAGTTTCAGCTGCCCATTTATTATTAAACCTGGCGAAAGCCAAACGCCATAATTTGGGAACGTGCTTACATTGGTTATCTTTTCAATTTCGGCATCTATGCCAAGCTCATTCACAATTTCACGACACATTGCCTCGAGTCGTAAGCAGTTTGGGCAACCAGGACCGAGAACCTTAATGTCCATTGTTTTGATTTGCTTATAGGTTAATGTGATTTAATATCGAACACTGAATCTCGAATTTCGAATGAGGAAGTTTTGGTTTGGATTGGTCATTGTCATTTTGTGCATTTGTCCTAGGTGTTCTATTCCTTCGCAATTCGTTATTCCATTGTTTCTTACCCTCCACATCCACAACATCCTCCTTGCATTCCACAGGCAGGGGCGTTTGCCCTGGTTTCTTTCGATACCTTGGGTGGCCGGTACTCGCTACACTCCTCCCCATTGGTTGGACACGTAGCGGTAAGCTTGCTGCAGGGGCCAAAGGTTGGATCTATCCATACCTGCGTTGTGCCCTCAGCTTCGAACTTTAGCTCGCATGACTTACAGTAGAATGTTGGCATCTTAAAAATGATTGGATGATTGATGATTTACTGATTGATTGATCTCTCCAGCGTTTATAAGGGGTGTAGCCATTTGTCATTCATCATTTAAAATCCCCTAGCAGCCACAGCTACAACCACCACACCCGCCCGACTGATTATGGCTTCCGCAATGCTCAGCATCATCTATTAAATCCTGACGAAGGATAAGCGGTAGCCCATCGCGGTTCCATTGGATAATGCCCCCATCGAGGTTAGTGGCATTGGTGTATCCCTGGTAGTTAAGCAAATTCACCGCTTTTGCGCTTCGCACTCCGTTGTTACAGGCAACAATAAGCGGCCTATCTTTGGGCAGCTCGCCATACCTGTCGGCAATAACCGACATGGGCAGATGGATTACCTCGGTGGAGTCGAACTTAATAATATCGAGTTCATCGCTTTCCCTCACATCAACAATAATTGCGTTTTTGTTTGCAATGGCATCGGCGGCTCCGTAGGAGCCAATATGGCTAACCCCAGGCAGGGTAAAGGTTTGGTGCTTTGGTGTATCGGTAGTGTTCATAATTATTTTTTTTGCAAAGATAGTAAATATGATGTGGATGAACTCAACGATAGTAACAGGATGACTATGGCGATTGTTGAATTCTACAGCCTAAGAGTAGCTGCAATTCGTTTGGGGTTTAGCAGAAGGTTAAGGGCATCTACAATGCTGGTGCACGTAATCTCGGCGTTTATCAGCGCCTTAACCGATGCCCCCTCAGCTTGCATTGTGGCAATACCAATGGCGGCCAGCTTAAGCATCTGCGCATCGTTTGCCCCGTTACCAATGGCCACCACCGATTGGGGTTTTAGGTTGGCAACAAAATCGGCCTTTTGCGTCCCCTGATCTTTCCCATCAATAATTTTTACGCTGATATTGGTATTGGTAAAGGTTTTCTCAACCGTACCAAAAGTGTCGGCAGTAATAACGTGAACTGAAAGGTGCTGCGAGAGTCTGCCGAGCAGTTCGCTCACTCCTTCAAGTAGCTGCCCGTCGAGGGCTAGAGTTCCGTTGTAATCGAGCACCAGGTGCTCTGCAAACACTGGCTCTCTACTGGGGATGCCAATTCTTATCATCGTATGGACTTCTTTAAGTGAATCAGGCAGAAAATTATTATTTTTTTTCTTATGGTATACTGGATTGCTACAGAATCAACATAACGTTATAGCGAAAACCCTGCTCCTAGAGGGTTGAAACACTCTCTTATACCATAGGAAGAATTTTAATCAGCAGATTGCTTCGTTTCGTCAATAAAATCCGAACTGATTATCAATGTAGCAAAATATTTTTAAAGAATTTTTTTAGGTTTAAGGAGGAATTTTTTTAAAAGAATTTGAACGTGTAATATTTCAAAATGGCTTAGCGCTCGCAACAGAAAAGATATTGATCGACACTAAATTGTCTTGTTTTTGACAATCAGCTCAGGTAAATAGGAACAGATAAAGGACGCAAAATATTTGAATCCAAAATTTCTACTAATTCAAAAACCAAACTCCTATGATTAAAATGAAATCGGTGATTATTCTGCTGCTAATCACCATAAGCATTAATGTTTTTGGCTCCGATAAGATAAAGGTGCCCGTATTTGGCGAGATTCCTTTTGTTAAAAAAGGCGATTTGTATTCGCTAGACCTTGGAAAGCTGGGTAAGTTTAGCTTTAAGGGAACCATCAAGCCCCTTTCCCTGTCAACCTCGGTGGGCATCGACGATCTCAAGATGTTTCCCGGAGCCACGGTAATGTCAGTGCTGGGGCTGCAGGACATTGAGATGACCTTTACCAGTAAGGCGTTTGAGATTGCCGCCAATATCGACGATAAGTTTAAGGATGAGATTGTGGATGAGGTGAAGAAGATTAAGGTGATTGCCCCCGTAATCGAAACCGTGTTCAATACGCTGGAGATACGAAGCTCAAGGGCATCGCTAACCTACAACCTGAGCATGGAGCTGGTTGGGGCATTAGACCTCAATATCTACGTTTTTGGCTCAAGGCTCCCAATCCCGAAGGTTGAAGGGACCATCGATCCTGTAAAGATTGTGAAAGCTATCGCCTCTAAAATTGAGGAGGTGGCAAAGGATGAGCTGACCAAGGTGGGCAAAGCAGTGGCAAATGCTGCTGTAGAGTCGGGTAAAGCCATTGCAGGAGCCTTTGACGATGCAATGAAAATTGCAAAAACTGCATCAAAACACATGACACATAAACCCTCGGAGTGCGACAACAAATGCGTTCCCGATCATGCATGGAAACTCTCGAAGCCCTTACTCAACGGGGCCAATCTTGCTCTTTGCGAGTTTTATGACCGAACTATGCCCGTACTAGTTAACATCCAAGGTAAAACACCCCAGCAAACGGAGGAACTACGGAAAGGGTATGTGCTAGAACAGTGGAACCAGGTAGTTGGTAAAATTGATAACGACTGGAATCGCATAAGGGGTGATCGCTCTTATGTGAGTTTTTACCTTGTGCCGGATAATGCAGCGAATGGGGGAAGGATCTTCAGGAGTAAGATTGATGAGTATAAGAATAGACATCTAGATGCGAGGAATAGCATTTGGCAGCACTTAATGAAAGACACTAAGTTTGCAGGCCCGATAGACTTTTATACTACTGAGGTGAATGAAAACGCTCAACTTCATATTAGGAATTATTGGAACAAGACAGCCATTCACATTGAGCATGGAAGTCCAAAAAGCGAAGAGATTTCACCTGCTTGGGCTAGCGCCAAGTGGATTTTCGAGAAGGTGAAAGGGAAAAATGCTGTAAGAATAAAAAGTGCTTGGAAAGATGCCTATCTACATATCGAGACTGGAACACTAGGTTGCTCCCCGATAGGAGCTGGTGCGCTGAGTTCAATGTGGGTAATTGAGGATATTCCTGGTTCTAATTCAGTACGCATAAAGAGCTTGTGGAAGAATACTGAATATTTACATGTTGAGAGAGGACGTTTGGAATGCTCACAAATAGATTATGGTTGGCTAAGCGCACGTTGGGAGTTAGGATATGTGAGAGTAGCCAAGCCTGAACCAAAGCTTGAGCCAAAAGATCAAATAGTTAGTGCACAATCCAGCGTTAAGTTTAACCAACAAGTACGGCTCACTAATATTCTTAATCAAACACAACTGAACATTGAATTTGGAGGGCCACAGTGCGACAAGGCTGCTCCCGGTTGGCTGAGTGCAAAATGGGTTCTTGAACCCGTTGAGGGCGGAAAATATATGAGAATTAAAAGTGCTTGGAAGGGAACCTATCTCCACGTGGAGAACGGAAAAGTGGAGTGCTCTCAGGCAGGTCCGGGATGGCATAGCGCTATGTGGTCAGTTCATAAAGTTCCAAATACAAATGGCATACTGTTGAAAAATAGGCATAATAATACCTACTTGAATATTGAGAGTGGGAAGCTTCAGAGTACCGATATCGCTCCAGGATGGCTTAGCGCAAAGTGGAATATTGAATATTTGTAGAGATAACACTTGCAGTTGAAGAAAAGTGCCGACATGTTTTGTTGGCACTTTTTCTTACTACTGGTTTGTTGCAAATACCTAGCTGAGTATAAGTAACAGATTTCAGCGCTGGATCGCTTGAAAGAATAGGGTAATCCAATCTAATTCTTTTGCCCCGTTTTGTGAAGAATGATATTCGCCTTCTCAATGGTCATCACGCAACCCGTTTTCAGCTTGTCGAAGTAGGGCATAATGGTTTCGGCAAAGCTTTCCACCTTCTCGGCCTCGTCGATTATCTCTATTACCAGGGGCAGCTTCTCGGTAACCTCCCAGAACTTCATCGACCTAACCGTGCTGCTCGATCCGTATCCCATCACCCCTTTAAGCACGGTAGCTCCAGCCATCCCGTAGCGCTTGGCAGCAAATACAATTACCTCGTAGAGGGGCGAGTACCTGAACTTATCGGTGTTACTAATAAAAATACGCAAATGCTTGGCTTCTCTATTGGTTTCCATAGGTTAGTATAGTTTAGTAATAAGGTTTCCTAAGTAAACGGCAACAAGGCATAGAAACACGCTAAGGCTGGTGTATAGGGCAAAAAGCATAAAGTTACCATCCCTAAGCAGGAAGATGTTTTCGCTGCTAAAGGTTGAGAAAGAGGTGAATCCACCGCAAACCCCCACTGTAAGGAATAGCCGGAGATCGGGACTAATGATATTGCTTTTGCCCGATATCCCGTAGATAATACCAATTAGCAAGCAACCGATGATGTTAACAGTAAAGGTACCCAGTGGAAATGAGGTGAGGGTATTGGCGTGTATTACCCTCGATAGTAAGAAACGGCCAACGGTTCCAATAAACCCGCCAGTTCCAACAATTAGAATTAAACGAAGCATTATGTTATAAATATAGAATGTTGCAGGAGCCATTAGCTTATAAGCGGTTTGTGGCTAGCTCCATAGCCAGTAGGGGCAAAGGTAATGAACTAATCGGTTGGGTTAATAATTTCCTCTATCTACTTCCCCGTTTATTCATTGATGATTAGGTAACCTTCATATTATCTCATTTTATCTGGCCCTCTGTTCTATGTCTCTGTACCTCTGTGTTCCTATATCGCCCCAAAAATCATCCCGCTAATGGTTGCCATTATCACAACCAGCACAACGTAAACCAGCGTTTTCTTTGTTCCCATTACTCCACGGATAACCAGCATATTGGGTAAAGAAAGAGATGGTCCTGCCAAAAGTAGTGCTAAAGCAGGCCCTTTACCCATTCCCGATGACAGTAAGCCCTGAACAATGGGGACCTCGGTTAGCGTGGCAAAGTACATAAAGGCACCAACAATTGATGCGAAGAAGTTCGAGAATATCGAATTACCCCCTACCAAAGATGAAATCCAGCTGCTGGGAATAATGCCTGGGATATTGGTCTCGTCGTGGGTTGAGCCCAACAGGAAACCGGCAACAATAACTCCCAATGCCAGCAACGGCATAATTTGCTTGGCAAAATCCCAGCTGGCTAAGGTCCACTCGCGGTTTTCGTCATCCTTTTGAAGGGTGATAATGCTTAGTCCAGTAATGGCCACTAGCATTGGAACCAGGGGGCTTAGTGGGCCTCCAATGTATGTTGATGCAAGCACACCTGATACTCCAGTGGCAATTGCTGCCGATATTACCCACCACCACTTAATCTTTAAAATCTTAATAAGGGAGTAAACCAAGCCCAGCCCGAAAATGCTGGTGATATACCACTTGTTACTCCAGATAAAATACCATGCTCCGCTGGTTTCATCAGCCGATGGTTTGCCCCAGTTAGCAAAGACCAAAATCAGAACAAGGATAAAAAAATGAAATGATGTTTGCCACATAGGGCGGCTCTCGGGGGGCAGCTGAATATTCATCTGCTCCTCCTTCTTGGCTTTCTCCTCCTTACGGTAAATAATCGACATCACGCTACCAATTACAATGGCAAACACCACAGCACCAATAATACGGGCAACGCCCATCTCGAAACCTAAGATTCGTGCGGTAAGGATTATTGCCAAAATGTTAATGGCAGGACCAGAGTATAGGAAAGCCACAGCTGGGCCTAAACCTGCACCACGCTTATGGATGCTCGAGAAAAGGGGAAGAATGGTGCAGCTGCATACGGCCAGAATGGTTCCCGATACCGAGGCCACAGTGTATGCCACCCACTTTTTGGCATTAGCACCAAAGTATTTAAGAACAGCACCCTGACTTACAAATACCGAAATTACCCCCGCAATAAAGAATGCGGGGAGAAGACATAGCACCACATGCTCCTGTGCGTACCATTTGGAAAGATCCAGGGTAGCATCAACCGCAGTGCGGAATGTTGCGCTATCAATAGGCATAAAGAATGCAAGCGCAAAGAAAAAAATAATCCAAAAAAGGATTTGAAGCTCTTTTTTTATTTCCATTGATCTGTTTTTAGTGCTATACGCAAAATCTAAAAGACACGAATCAAATTACATTTAGCTGTAAAGCTTAACGGTTTAGAAGAACACAATAATAGTATAGTACATTCCCACCCCAATAAAAACTACTGCAACCACCCGGCGAAACCATACTTCGAAAGTTCTAATCTTGTTGTATACCGATCCAATGCTCGATACGCTGTAGGCCAATATCCACGAGAAGATAATTACGGGTAAACCCGTTGCAATGGCAAAAACAAAGGGCAGAAAGTATCCCGATGCCGATGAAACTGATAGCGGAATTAGCCCTCCAAAGTATAGCACACCGCTGTATGGACAAAAGGCCAGTGCGAATACAATACCCAGAAGCAAGGCTCCCCAGTGGCTTCCTCCGCTGGCCTTCTCCTCGGCCTTAGCCGAGAGTTTGCCCGAGCCCTTAAGGTTAACCTTTATGAAATCGAGCATAAATAGCCCAATAATAATTAGCAATGGGCCAATAAACATCTCGCCATAGGTGCTAACCGCCTTTTGTATTTTAAAGATGCTAGAACCCTGCCTGAGTATCAAAATAAGTACTACTCCAAGCACTGAGTAGGTTATGGCGCGCCCAAGAGTGTATATAATTCCATTTAAAAACACTCTTTTCTTGTCGTGCACATCCTTGCCAATAAACCCGATGGCCGAGATATTTGTAGCCAGTGGACATGGACTAATGGCGGTCATTAGTCCAAGTGCAAAGGCAGTAAGTAACGGGAACTGAGAGTTGTCGATAAGGTTTTGCAGAAACTCCATGCTACAAATGCTTGTTTACCTCATTCACAATGGCCTCTTTTAGCGCATCAGGATTTCTAAGAGCATTGGCAAATCCGATACTAGTTAGGTTAATATGTTCGTTGCCCGACACAATAATCAGGCTGCTGCCTGCTACCTCATACTTTTCGGAAATTGCCTCGTTGGCTTTTTCGGTAAAGTCGAGTTCAAGGAATTTTACATCCGCATTATCGGCAAAGTTTTCAGCAATTGTTTGTGCTGCCACATCTTGAATAGCCAGACAGGTTTTGCAGCGCTGCTTGCTGTGGAAGTAGTAAACCATCACTTTTGCCATTTCGGTTACTTCAGCCTTTGTGCTCTCTGTAGATTTTTTTTCTGCTGTTCCTCCGCAGCTCATCATTACCATTGCCAATGTGGCAATTGATAGGAATAGTGCAATTCTTTTCATTGTTTAGTTTTTTTGTTTGGTTAATCACTTACGTCATTGCGAGCCTGCCTTTGCCGGTAGGCAGTGAGTGGCTTTTACGACGAAGCAATGACGCTTTATTGCTGATTTTTTGTTATGATCTCTTTTAGCTCGCTTACGCTGGGTACTTTGCCCGAGAAGATTACCTTCTCATCAATTACCAGAGCGGGGGTGCGCATAACACCGTAGTTCATTATCTGAACGATGTCTTCAACTTTGCTAATATTGGCGTCAACGCCAAGCTCGCTAACCGCATTGCGGGTGGCCTGTTCAAGTGTTTTACACTTTGGGCAGCCTGGCCCCAGAACCTTTATTTCCATAGTTTTTGTTTGTTTAGTTGTAAGTTCATTTTGATTTTTATATCAACAAGATGCTCTGTGTTTTTTGTGAAATCTTTGTGTCTTTTGTGTAATTAATTTTGCAGTGTCACAAAGTTCCACAAAGAAGGCACGAAGAGCACAAAGTCAAAAATGATACATTAGTTGGTTAATTAAATTTTTGTACAATGCTCAGCTCTTTGTTTTAACAAAATTGGATTATCATTCAAAAAACTCCCCCATCATCCGCTTCGCTTCCTCCCATCCCTCCTTGTGAATACAATACTTAATTTTTGGAGGATTAAACTCGCCCTGAATAAGCCCAGCTTCTTTCAGCTCGCTCAAATGCTGCGACAGCGTACTGCGGGCAATGGGCAGGTCATTGGTGATATCGCCGCTGTAGCAGCAGCTCTGCTGCGAGAGTATCTCCATTATGGCAACCCTTGCCGGATGGCTTAGCGCCTTGGAGTATCGGGCTAGTGCTATTTGCTTATCGGTATACTGTGGCTTGGTCATAGGTTTTATTAACTTTAAAATATTTCGCAATATTACGAAATGTTTTAATATTTCGTAGAAATACGAAATGAGATTGTTCTTTTATTTTTCTATTTGAACCAAAAACCCTAGTTTGGGGTTATCTAGGTTAAAGTTTTATTATGAAGAGTTGGAAAGATTTAAAATATAGAACATACAAGGTTCTTGGGAATAGGGTTTTGGCTCAGGGAGCATTCTTAATATCGTTCAAAAAAGAATTTACCTTTCAGTCGGGACAGGTGGTTGCGCTAGGAGTTTCGCCCGAAATTGCTCCCCGATTATACAGTATCGCCAGCGGCGAGAGCGATCCCGTTGTTGAAATACTTTATACCGAGAAGTCCGAGGGAGAGCTTACCCCAATGCTATCGGCCCTAAAACCAGGCGACAACCTAATGGTCTCCGAGCCCTTTGGTACCTTTACTCAGGTTTCGGATAATGCGGTGTACATTGCAGCGGGTACAGGAATTGCTCCCTTTATGTCGAAGATTAAGTCGGGAAAGGGTAAAAATCCTATCCTAATCCATGGCGTTAGCTACCCAGAGTATTTCTACTATAAGGATTACCTCGAGGAGTTGCTGGGTCGAAATTATATCCAGTGTTGCTCCCGTTGTCCTTCCGATGAGTACTATCAGGGGAGGGTCACGCATTTTGTCAAGGAGTGGGATGGCCTGCTTCCCGATCAAAAGTATTACCTATGTGGTAGCGCCGAGATGGTTGTCGATACCCGCGATGCGCTAATTGCCCGCGGCGTGCCCTTTGCCAATATCAATGCGGAGATTTATTTTTAAGACAGAAGACAGAAGACAGAAGACAGAAGCCAAGGGCTAAGAGCCAATAGCCAATAGCCAAGGGCAATGTTGAAGGCCGATGCTAGTCTACCCTGTCAGCTCTGCCTTTAGATAAGGATTACCCCACGTAAGAGTTTAGTCCGCAGACAGAAGTGAATTTAGCCATAGTGAAACTTAGTGCTCTTAGTGTCTAAGTGGTAAATCTTGTTGAAAGGTTGACGAACAGAGAGCTATAAACCCACGTCATGGCGAACCGCCAGCCAGCGGTGAAGCCATATTTGGATGCTTGTATCCGCACGAAGGTTGGTTGTCCGACAAGTAAGGGACGTGCTCCGACATACAAGGGAGATTCTCCGACAAGAAAGGGACTGAATCCGACAGATAAGGGAGGTCGTCCGACACACAAGGGACTCAATCTGACAAACATTGGAGGTCGTCCGACATACATTGGAGGTCATCCGACAAACATAGGAGGTCATCCGACAAACATTGGAGGTCGTCCGACATACATTGGAGGTCATTCGACAAACATAGGAGGTCATTCGACAAACATTGAAGGTCGTCTGACAAACATTGGAGGTCGTCCGACATTCATTGGAGGTCGTCCGACAAACATAGGAGGTCGTCCGACATACATTGGAGGTCATCCGACATACATTGGAGGTCATCCGACAAGCATTGGAGGTCATCCGACAAGCATTGGAGATCATCCGACAAACATTGGAGGTCATCCGACAACGCCGACGACCAATTGCCAATTGCCAATTGCCAATTGCCAACTGGAGAGTGTAAAGTAAATTGTGTAAACAACCCGTTCGAATCCCATAGCAGTGAACCCAAAAAACATTGCTATTTTTGTACTTCATAAGTAAAGCCATGCCCAAAACCCTCGACGTAAACACTGCCCTCGATCGTGCCCAATGGCTTTGCAGCCAGAGCGAGAGGTGTGTCTTCGATATTAGTCAAAAGCTGCGTCAGTGGGGTGTTGGTTCTGACGATTCACAGAAAATTGTCGATTCGCTTATCAAGCATGGTTTTATCGACGAGGAGAGATACGCCCAAAGCTTTGCCCGCGAAAAGGCTCGGTTTAATCGATGGGGCCCAAGGAAAATTGAGATGGCGCTGCGCGCCAAACGCCTTTCCGATGAGCATATTCAGTTCGCCATTTCCGAGATTCAAGAGTTTACCTCCTCTTCCAATCTCGAGGAGCTTATTTCGAAAAAAGCCAAATCCATTAACTTTAGGGATACCTACGATTTGAAAAGCAAACTCCTCCGTTTTGGCCTGTCGCGTGGATTTGAGTATCCCGAGGTTACAAAAGTAGTTGACAAGGTTGTTTCCGAATACAAGTAGTTGTTTCATTTCAGTTGTCTATTATTACCAGGAATCTAGTATGTTAAATAGATTGTGTTTTTTGTATTTTTCTAGCATTGCATTTTTTCTTCTATCCTTCCAAGTTGTTAATGCGCAGGTAGTGCAGGGGTTTGTTTACGATGAGCGTAGCCTCCCGGTGGTTGGTGCAACCGTCTATTTCGATGGTACTACAATTGGAACTACAACAAATACTGAGGGGTTTTTTACCATAAATCTCAAAGCTTTTTCAAATTCAGCCCTTGTGGTTAGTTACATGGGTTACCAAACTGTTATCATCTCAAATCCTTTTGAGGTAATTACACATTCAATTACTCTTGTTCCCAAACCCTTGACAATTCGTGAGGTTTTTGTGGTACCCAATCCCTTTACCCGCGAGCAGATGATAAAGGTTTTTAGGCAGGAGTTTCTGGGAGCAAATTGGGCAGGGCGCCGATGCGTTATTCTCAATGAGGATGATATTGATCTCTATTTCGATTATGAATCCAATAGGTTGGAGGCAACATCGCTTAAACCATTGCAGATTGAAAACCGCTATTTAGGATATCGAGTTGAGTTTGATTTGGTGGAGTTCTATGTTAAATTCAACAAGAGATCACTTAAGCGGGACTTTATTCACAGCAGCTTATTTTTGGGGACATCCCTCTTTGCCGATTATCCCGAGGTATCTAACCGTCAGCTACGACGCAGACACGATAGCTACCTGGGCTCACAGCTGAACTTTTTCAGGGATTTGGCAAAGATGAGCTGGGGTAAGGAGGGGTTTATGATATTCGTGGGGAGTTTACCCGCATTACCCAACACGGCTTTTGCCGTAAAGGATACGCTGGGGCTAAAACAGGTAACCATTTTACCCGATCCGCAGGCTCCTCAAATCCTCGATGTACACGGAAATCCTATTCGGCCCAAGGCCCGATCGTTCAACCTGCTCTACCGGCGACGCCAGCAGTCGATGGTGAAGTTCTCCACCAGCCAGTTCTACATCGATGCGCATGGTAATAACTCGCACCCGAATCAAATAGCCTTTGGAGGCGAGATGGGGAAGCGGCGCTTTGGAAACCTTTTGCCGTTGGATTACGAACCGTAATAAAACAATACCATTTTCGCCCTTTTTCACTACCTTTGTGCACTAAAGAACGAAATTAGCAATGATTACCACCGAGCAGATAAAGGAGTTGGTTAAGCGCACGGAAGCGCTGAGGAGGCATCTTTGACATCGATAGCAAAACTGTAAAGTTAGACGAGGAGGAGCAGAAATCGCAGGATCCCACTTTTTGGGATAACCCCACCGAGGCCGAAAAACAGCTGAAGAAAATTGCCGAGATTAAACAATGGATTACATCATTCTCTGAGGTAGCCAGCCTCGTTGATGATCTGCAGGTGATATACGATTTTTGCAAGGAGGGCGAGGGCACCGAAGCCGAGGTAGAAAATCATTACCAAACAACCCTCGATCGCCTTGGAGACCTGGAGATGATGAATATGCTTCGCCACGAGGAGGATAAGCTGGGTGCAATCCTTAAAATAAATTCGGGGGCAGGGGGTATCGATAGCATGGACTGGGCCGAGATGCTTATGCGCATGTACCTTCGATGGGGCGAACGCAACGGGTATACAACTACACTGGTCGATTTACTTGAGGGCGATGAGGCCGGAATTAAGTCAGCAACCATCGAGTTTGTGGGCAGTATGGCCTACGGTTTCCTTAAAGGCGAGAATGGCGTGCACCGCCTGGTGCGAATATCGCCTTTTAACTCCAATGGCAAGCGGCACACCTCATTTGCATCGGTGTTTGTTGCTCCTGCAGTTGACGATACCATTGACATTGTGGTTAATCCCGCCGATTTAAAATGGGACACCTACCGCTCCTCGGGAGCGGGTGGACAGAATGTGAACAAGGTAGAAACCGGCGTGCGCCTTTACCATATTCCAACCGGAATTGTTGTTGAAAATACCGAAACCCGCTCGCAGCACAACAATCGCGAGAATGCTATGCGTCTATTAAAAGCTCACCTTTACGAGTTGGAACTTCGCAAACGCAAGGAGAAGCAGGCCGAAATTGAGGGCAAAAAGCTAAAAATTGAGTGGGGCTCACAGATCCGCAATTATGTTCTTCATCCTTATAAACTGGTTAAGGATGTGCGAACCGGCCACGAAACCGGCAATGTAAACGATGTGCTTGATGGAGAGTTCAGCAGCTTTATTAAGGAGTACCTTATGCAGTTTGGCGCCGAGTACTAATCGTTGCGTTTTCATCTAACTCATTATTCCTTATAATTTGAGTGTTGGGAATAACAATATTGCAATGGGTTAAACAACTCGCTGCTTTATTTGTTATTTGCCTATCTTTTACGATAATATAGATAGATGCAATTTTTTGCATATATTAAAAAACCTGTTTTACAGTATGCTCAAAAACATGTAGGCAAAATAGCTGTAAAAAAATGTTCTAAAAATTTGTGATTGTACTGTATCGCGCTTAATTTCGGCATCAGAATAAATTACTTACTAAACCTAAACTTAAAACTAACACAATGATTGGAAACCCAATGTTCTGGTTAGTTCCCGCCGCCTCCATTCTGGCATTAACCTTTGCCTGGAGGTTTTTTGTCCAAATGATGAGGGCAGACGAGGGGACAGATACTATGAAAAAAATTGCTGCGCACGTTCGAAAGGGTGCTGGAGCATACCTAAGGCAGCAGTATAAGATTGTAATTATCGTTTTTTTGGTTATAACCGTAATCTTTTCGATTTTAGCCTACGGCTTAGGAGTGCAAAACCCCTGGGTTCCTTTCGCATTTATAACCGGCGGCGCATTCTCGGGCTTAGCCGGTTTTTTTGGCATGAAAGCAGCCACCTTTGCCTCGGCTCGGGTTGCCAATGCTTGTCGCGATTCGCTTAACGCTGGTTTGAGGTTAGCATTCCGAAGCGGTGCTGTTATGGGACTAGTTGTTGTGGGTCTGGTGCTGCTCGATATTTCCATCTGGTTTATCGTGCTAAACAACTTTATCCCCGAGATGGATGGTGGTTATAAGTTGATGACCATTACTGCCATAATGCTTACATTCGGTATGGGTGCATCAACCCAAGCTCTTTTTGCCCGTGTGGGTGGTGGTATTTACACCAAGGCTGCCGATGTGGGCGCCGACCTTGTGGGTAAGGTTGAGGCCAATATCCCCGAGGATGACCCCCGTAACCCTGCTACCATTGCCGATAACGTAGGCGATAACGTGGGCGATGTGGCTGGTATGGGTGCCGACCTTTTCGAATCGTTTGCTGCTTCAATTCTTGCCTCGGCGCTTTTAGGTGCCGCTGCCTACATAAATAGTCCACTACAGAACAATGCGGTTATTGCTCCTATGGTTATTGCCGCGGTGGGAACAATGCTATCTATCCTAGGTGTATTCCTGGTTCGTACCAAGGAAGGCGCTACGCAAAAGCAGCTGCTCAAATCGCTTGGTTTTGGTGTTAATGTGAGCGCTGCACTTATAGTTGTTGCATCATACTTTATTCTTAAGCTATTAGGTCTTGATATGGGTATTTGGGGGTCGATTATTGTTGGTCTTGTTGCTGGTATTGCCATTGGCCAGTCAACCGAGTACTTTACTGCATCGGCTTACCGTCCCACCCAAAAGATTGCCGAAGCTAGTGGAACCGGCCCAGCAACTGTTATTATTAGCGGTGTTGGAACAGGGTTAGTTTCGGCTGCAGTACCTCTTGGAATTATTGTAGTAGCCATTACGCTTGCATTTGGTTTTGCCACAGGATTCAAGTTTGATGCCGATAGCCTAAACTATGGCTTATATGGAATTGGGATAGCTGCCGTTGGTATGCTATCGACCCTAGGCATTACCCTTGCCACTGATGCATACGGCCCCATTGCCGACAACGCAGGGGGTAATGCCGAGATGAGCGCCCTAGGCCCAGAGGTTCGCAAACGTACCGATGCACTAGACGCCCTTGGAAACACCACAGCAGCCACAGGAAAAGGATTTGCCATTGGTAGCGCTGCACTAACTGCATTAGCACTTCTTGCTTCGTATTTTGAGGAAATTAGGATGATGTATGTTAAATTCCTTGGACAACCTAATTTCCAGTTGAACGGGATTAAAGGGAAAGTTGCTGCAATCGATGCTGAGTTTATTGATTTTGTCAATCACTTTGAAATTCATTTGATGAACCCAACCGTAATTGTTGGTATCTTTATTGGCGTAATGGCTGTTTTCCTCTTTAGCGGAATGACAATGAATGCTGTTGGACGTGCTGCGCAAAAAATGGTTGACGAGGTTCGCCGTCAGTTTAAGTCAATTCCTGGCATTATGGAAGGTAAGGCTGAA
Source organism: Tenuifilaceae bacterium (assembly GCA_034003245.1). Classification (GTDB taxonomy): domain Bacteria; phylum Bacteroidota; class Bacteroidia; order Bacteroidales; family Tenuifilaceae; genus Perlabentimonas. The sequence continues at coordinate 83,017 of JAVEYY010000005.1, read as the reverse complement.
CCCGATTACGCTCGTTGCGTTGAAATATCAACCAAAGGAGCCCAGCGCGAAATGCTAACACCATCGCTCCTTGCGCTGCTTATCCCTGTTATTGTGGGTATTGTATTTGGTGTGCCGGGTATTGCAGGTTTGCTGCTGGGTACTATCTCCAGTGGTTTTGCGCTTGCCATTTTTATGGCCAATGCTGGTGGGGCTTGGGACAATGCCAAGAAGTACGTTGAGGAAGGTAACTTTGGCGGCAAAGGTTCCGATGCTCACAAGGCAACCGTTATTGGCGATACCGTTGGTGATCCATTTAAGGACACATCGGGCCCCAGCTTAAATATCCTGATTAAACTTATGGTAATGGCTTCGGTTGTTACAGTTGGTGTAGCCGTATCGTACCATCTTTTGTAAGATATAATTGGTTTTTTAGAAAATGAGCCGGGTTATCCCGGCTCATTTTTTGTATATCATTGACATTTACCACAGAATAGCATACATTTGTCGTAAAGTCCGAAGTGCCATGAGAAAAATTGCCATTATATCTGTTTTACTCCTTGGAGTAGTTTTATCATCGTGCCTAACTCATTTCTTCTCCGTGCCACAACCCGTGGATGTGAAAAATAGTAAGCAGATGCCAAAGGAAATCATGGGTGAGTGGAAAAAGGAGGGCGAAAATGAGGTCCATATTATCGATAAAACCTCATGGACTAACATCACCACCGATTCCCTGGGTAATTCGATTACAAAAATTGAGCATCGGCTTTGCGATAGCTTGGTTGTAAAACGAGCGGGTAAGAAGTACTTTATCAATACACTTGAGGAAAATGGGTACTGGATTTTATATCTTGGGTATAAGGATAACAATCGCTTTTTTGTAAAGGGGCTGGGCGAAGCCGATACGCTGACCCTTAAGACGGTTTTGAAATTCACCCCCGATTCTGTTGCCTCCGGCAATGAGCTGTACTACAAACAAATTAATTTAACCCGAAAGCAGCTGGAGAAACTCGTAAAAAACGGTGGCTTTGCCGATACGCTTATTGTTTTTGATATTAAAAGTAGAACCATTAAGAACTAGTATCCGCCTCTGTTTTCTGGCTAATAGTATAAACGCAAAGGCGCAAGACCGCAAAAGGTTTTCTGTTTTAGCATTTTGGTGGTTTGCCTTAAATTATTTCATCTAACGGTGGCTGAGCCTGTCGAAGCCACCGTTCTGCCTCCTGCAATCGAGACTATGGTCAATGAGCCTGTCGAAGCCACCGTTAAACTACCTACAATCGTGGCCACGGTCACTTCGACAAGCTCAGTGACCTTTTTTGGCAAATGCATAAATGCAGAAGCCTTCGCGTTAAATGTGAACAGATAATCACCTCGCACTACCTTACAGCAATTCCAATCACCAGCACATCATCTACCTGGTCGTGATGTGCTTGCCATTTATCAAGTGTATCCTCTAGAATCTGTTTTTGCTCATTCATTGGATGGTTATGGATGCTGGTAAGCAGCTGCTTAAATGGTTTGGCCATAAACTTCCGGCCATCGGGGCCACCAAACTGGTCAACAAAACCATCGGAGAAGATGTAGAGGTTATCGCCTACTTGCAAGTCGATGAGTTGAACCGTAAACTGCAAATCCTGCTTAGGATGTACTCCAACTGGCATCTTGTCGGCCTTGTACTCTATTAGTTCTCCACTCCGAACCAGGTAAAGCGGGTTGTAGGCTCCAGCAAAGAATACTTTTTTCATATCCTTTGTAAATACGCATAGCGCCATATCCATTCCATCGCGCGATTCGCCCTCCTTACCAGTTTGCCAAAGCGTGGTGATAATTTTCTGGCGCAGGTTGTTGAGTATTTGGTTGGGCTCAGTAATTCCCTCCACGTTAACAATATCGTTGAGGAACGAAACGCCCATCATGCTCATAAAAGCACCAGGTACACCATGACCTGTGCTGTCGGCAGCGGCTACAAAGATGAATTCCTTGTTGTCGGTCATCCAGAAAAAGTCGCCACTCACAATATCGCGGGGGCGGAAAAGGATAAAGTACTCATTTAGTAATCCTTTTACTATTTCCTGCGAGGGCATCACGGCGGTTTGAATCCTGCGGGCGTAAGCAATACTTTGCGTAATCTCCTCGTTCTGCTTGAATATCTGATCGCGTTGTATTTCAATCTCATCGCGCTGTGCTTCTATCTCCTCCTTTTGCTGGAGAATCTCCTTGTTGTATATCTCAAGATCGTCGCGTTGCTTTTTCAGAACTTCCTTTTGCTCCTCAATGGTTTTTGTTCTCTCTTTAACTTTCTGCTCAAGGATCTCTTTCTCCTTTCTTAGGCTTCGCTCTCTTATTCTGATGATTACAATGAAAAGAATTAGAACAAACACTAGGCAGAGGGCGTAAAACCAGGTGGTTTGCCAGAATGGTGGTTTAATTTGAACAGAAAATTCGATGGTATCACTTACACTCCCCAGAATATCGCGCGCCCTAATGGATACGATATAGTTACCCGAGGGCAGGAATGGGAAATCGAGGTTTGGATTACTATTCCATTCGGACCAGCTCTCCATTAGCCCCGAAATCTTGTACTGAAATTCAACCGACCCCTCCTTGATATACGACGGTGCACTTATGCGAACCTTTAGCGAGTTGTTGGAGTAGCTGAGCTCAATGCTCTCGCTGGTTAGTATGACGCCATCCTTATCTTTTAAACTTTTAAAGAAAATACCCAGAGGTTTTGAGGTAGAGTCGGCTTTGGTTGAGGCAATTCTATATACCTGCGAGTACCCATTTACAATAAGCATGGTGGAGTCGTTTTCGATGCTTATGTAGTTGGGGTTATCGAGTAAGTTAAGAAAACTTGTATTTAAGCTGATCTCATTGCTAGCGGATAGGCATTCCCACTGCTTGCTCGATTTGAACCAGGTATAATCGGGTTGATTAAAAATGATGTTGTTGTAGGATGATATTTCAAAGGTGCTGGTAGGCGAAAGTGTAAGGGTGTTTGAATCGAAAACATAAGCTCCACTTGAACTAAATGCCATGGCTTCGCCATTAACCCACCGCACCAATGGATTGCCAAACTCAGTGCCGGGAATCGGAATCTTTTCGACCTCGTACTTTGACGACGAAACCTTTTTAGCTAGTAGTACATCAAACTCATCGGAGAGAAGGTACTGATCGGGGGTGAGTTGAATAAAGCTTACCACCAAATGATTGTCGCCCACAATTACGGGGGTAATATTCCATCGGGTTTTGGAAGGAGTGGCAATGTATGCCCCATCGTCGGCACCCAAAAGGAAGATGTTTTCGTCCAATGTCGATACGGCTAGGTATGTTAAATTGAGGTTTCGAACAACCAGCTCGGCAGAGCCGGCGGATATCTCATAAAGACCAAAGTTTGTGGCGGCATAAAGTTTTCCCTTATGTTTTAAAAGTTGTCGCACCTTCCCCTGTAAACCGCTCACTTTGTTGTATGTGTGTCTTGTTGACTGAAGCTGGTAGATGGTTTTCTTTTGCTGAGGTAGTTCGCGGTCCATGCTCACAGGAGTTACTTCCTGTGTGGTACGGGCAATCTCTGGTGCATCATCCGTTTTATCGGCTCGTCGGTTAAACAGACGCGAAAGGAACCCTTTTTTCTTCTGCTCAACTGTTTCTTCCTGAGGAGAAATGGGCTGTTGAACTGGCTCGGGTTCGGTTTTCTTTACAGTTGATGCTTTTGGCTTTACGGATACGCTTACCGCTTTGTAGTCGCGGATTTCATCTAGGAAAAAGAGTCCTTCGCTCGATCCCACGTATAGTTTGCCATTGAATTCGGTTCCCGAGAGAATATTCCCTCTAAGCCCTTGATAGTATGCGTAGGTTCTAACTGGAATTTTTAGATCAACACGCGAAATACCCATCCCGTGCGACAACCATATTCCACCATTATTATCCTGCCCCAGGGAGTATATCTCATCGTCGGGCAAGCCATTGATGTAGTTTAGTGTATATTCCGTAGTCCCATCGTTGCTGTTTATTACCAGGCAACCTCCGTTTAGGGTAGCCAACACAAATCTTTTACTATCAATCGACATCCCACCAGTGGGTATGCTAGCATTAAGGTAAGCTTGATCCTTAACGGCGTATGGCGATAGCCGATTACCATCGAATCTGAAAATTCTATTGTTGGTTGTGCCAAAGTACGCGTGTTTATCGTGTATAAACGAAAAGGTCATATCGATTCCCATGGGAAGCCCTGCCAGCATTTCGTACCCTCCATCGGGTTTGTTAAGGTAGACAAGAGCTTTATTCTTTACATGATATATATTGCCTTCAATCTCGAAAAAATCGGATATAAAAACTTGTGGCCTTTTATCGGTGTAAAGCGTATCGTAGCTAATGGTTGGGTCTGTTGTAATTCGGCATATGGTGTAGGGAGATATTACCAGTAATCCATTGGTGATTTTTGAGAACTTGTAGTAGTAATCGTTCTCCGATGCTTCGATAAGAAGCTGCTGCGTGTATGTGCCGTCGGCATTTGGCTGAAAATATCCAACACCTCTATCGGTGCAGTAAAACAGCTGATTGCTGTAGGCAATGGCAATTGGGCGACCATGAACCCCAAGGTTTTCCCATTGTAACCCATCGAAGGAGAAAATGCCCTTTCGGTTTAGAACGTACATAAGCCCATTGTTTCCCTGTTCAAATCCCCAGTTTTGGTTGCTAACGCCGTCGGGAAGACGATAATGCGAAAGGAAAGGATTCCCTTGTTGAGGAAATCCATCGATAAATGCGAAGATAATACTCAAAACGAGTATTATTCTTCTAAGGGAAAGGTGATTTTTCATGGTGCTATTGAGTTGAATATTGCACAAGTTACAACAAAAAACAGGCGATTTAAAAAAATAGTTACAAATTGATTCCTGAACTTAAGTGATTATTGCCAGTTAGCTATCCTGTCCATGTGTCGCGGTCGAGGCTTCGGTACTGAATGGCTTCGGCAACATGTTCGGGTTTAATACTTTCGCTGCTATCCAAATCGGCAATGGTTCGCGATACTTTTAGAATACGGTCGTATGCTCGGGCCGAAAGTCCAAGTCTTTCCATGGCATTTTTAAGAAGTGCGGTTCCTGCCTCGTTTAAAATGCAAAATTTGCGAATAAGCTTGCTGCTCATTTGGGCATTACAGTAAATACCTTTCCATTCGATAAAACGCTCGGCTTGTATTTCGCGAGCCTTAACCACCCTAGCCCTAACCAATACCGAGGGCTCTGCCTGCGGCGATTCGGCCAGCTTCTCAAAAGGAACGGGAACAACCTCAACGTGAATATCGATACGGTCGAGGAGTGGCCCCGATATTTTATTAAGATATTTTTGAACCACACCAGCTGAACAGACACATTCCCTTTCCGGATGATTATAGTATCCACAGGGACAGGGATTCATGGAGGCGACCAGCATAAACGAGGCTGGGTATTCCACCGAGAATTTGGCCCGTGAAATGGTAATTACTCTATCCTCCAAAGGTTGTCGCATAACCTCAAGAACTGTTCTTTTGAATTCAGGTAACTCATCGAGGAATAGGACTCCATTATGTGCCAACGATATTTCGCCCGGTTGCGGATAGGTTCCGCCTCCTACCAAGGCTACGTCAGAAATAGTGTGGTGAGGACTACGGAATGGCCTTCGGGTCATTAGCGATGTTTCCTTATCAACTTTGCCTGCTACAGAGTGAATCTTAGTGGTTTCCAGCGCTTCGCGCAGGGTTAGCGGAGGAATAATGGTGGGTAAACGCTTGGCCAACATGGTTTTTCCTGCACCGGGAGGGCCTATCATAATTAAATTGTGACCTCCTGCAGCCGCCACCTCAAAGGCACGCTTAACATTTTCCTGACCCTTTACATCCGAAAAATCTACCTCGTACTCGTTGGCATGCTGAATAAACTCGGCTCGCGTATCAACGGTTATGGGCGTTAAGGTGGTTTCGCCATTGAGGAACTCAACAACCTCCTTTAATTTTTCCACACCGTAAACCTCAAGGTTGTTGACAACAGCGGCTTCTCGGGCGTTATCTTTGGGTATGATTAAACCCTTGAAGCCCTCCTCCCTGGCCTGAATGGCAATGGGAAGTATACCCTTAATGGGTTGCACCGAACCATCGAGCGATAGCTCACCCATAATCACAAAATCGCTCAGCATGTTGGCATTAATAACCTCCGATGCGGCCATAATTCCAACGGCTAGCGGTAGGTCGTAGGCTGCACCCTCCTTGCGAATATCGGCGGGAGCCATGTTTATTACCACTCTTTTCTTGGGCATTTTCCTATTAACGGACTCCAACGCGGTGGCAATGCGTTGTTGGCTCTCGCGCACAGCGTTATCGGGTAACCCCACCAGAAAGAAGTTTATACCTTGGCCTACGCTTACCTCAATGGTTATGGTTGTTGCCTTTATCCCATGTACAGCACTACCGTATGTTTTTACCAACATAAATGTAGTTGTATGGTTTTGGAAATAAAGGTAATAAATGCATTGGATGCGGAATGCGATAAAACCGAAATTTTGACAAAAAATCAATAAAAAAGGCAGCCAAGTGGCTGCCTACCATGTGAGTGGATTCGCATTCTCTAAAAAACTCTAGCGATTTCGGCTGCCAGCGCGGCAAACTCATCGCTGCTCAGTTTTACCCGGGGCTTTGCGAAGCTAATATCTGATTCGCTATTAAGGGGTACCAGGTGGATGTGTGCATGTGGTACTTCAAGTCCAAGTACAGCCACTCCAATACGTTTGCAGGGAACAACTTTTTCGATGGCAATGGCCACGCGTTTGGCGAACATCATCATGCCAGCAAGGGTTTCGTCGTCTACATCAAAAATGTAGTCGACTTCCACTTTGGGGATTACAAGCGTATGGCCCTTAGCCAACGGGTTAATGTCGAGAAAAGCGAAATAGCGATCATCCTCTGCAACTTTATACGAGGGAATTTCGCCTGCTGCAATTTTTGAGAAGATTGATGCCATATCTGATCTTATTTAGGTTCTACCTAGAGATGTCGATAATCTCGAAAGTAACGGTTCCCGAGGGGATATTTACCTCCACCTTGTCGCCCACCTTTTTCCCCAGAAGCGCTTTGGCAATGGGGGTTCCAATAGAGAGTTTACCCTCCTTGATGTTGGCTTCACTTTCGGGCACCAAGGTATACTCCATTATGGCGTTGTTGGTGGTGTTTTTGATTCTTATTCTATTCAAAATTTGAACTTTGTCGGTATCAATCTTCGACTCGTCAATAACCCTTGCCTTGGCAATGGCATCCTCAAGTTTGGCAATGCGCATTTCCAGCATTCCTTGGGCCTCTTTGGCTGCATCGTACTCAGCATTCTCCGACAGATCGCCCTTATCGCGTGCCTCAGCAATCATCTGCGATATGGCAGGTCGTTCAACAGTTCGCAGCTGCTCAAGCTCCTTTTGGAGCTTCTGCAATCCTTCCTTGGTTAAATAGGTTACACTAGACATAACTCATAGCATTAAAAAGTATGATAAATAAAAAAGAATCCCGATGACTCGGAACTCTTTTTCCGTTGCAAAGATACGGATAAAATTATAATAAAAACAATACTAGTTATTTACTCCGGCCGAAAAATATTTTGGTTTTAAAATCTCAGAATAAATAACCGCTTTAGCTCCACTAAATTCACTCAAAATTTCATTTCGGTTATCAATCAGGGCTTGAGCCTCTTCCTCTTCGGTTAGGGCATCGCCAATGGCTGAGTTGGCTATGCTATCCTTTTCGAAATCGAAAATGTTGGTGTCGTGGCTAAAATCCATTAATTGCTTGGCTTTTTCCTGAAGTTTCTGTTCATAGTCGGAGGGTTGGGTGGTGGGCACGCCTTCCTCTGGTATGTATTCCTCCAATTCATCAACAATTTCCTGTTCTTCAATTTCTTCGACTTGTGTAAACACCTTATTAATATCTGGTTGTCCGAAAAGTAATTCAAATGGATTTGTGGGCACCTCGGTTATGGGTTTAGCCTCCTGAAAGGGTTCCTCCTCAGCGTACTCTGCGGGTTCGTTGTAATGAGTGGGGGTAGGTTGAGAGGAAATAGGGCGTTGACCAGCAGCCTTTTTCTTCTTTTGCGCCACAGCGTTAACAATAGCTAGCACAATGGCAATTATTATGTAAATCAGGTTATCGAGTTCCATGTTTAGGGCTATTATTTTTCCAAAATTTTATTTTTTGTACAAACGATTTTGTTGGAGGATTGTTCCTCCGGGTGAATTTCTCGTTAGCCTTCATCCTTGCCTGTACGTCGGGATGTTGCTTGGCGATATGGTTCTTAATAAGTTTTTTTTGCTCCTTTTCGGCTTTTTTCTTTGCCTTAAGCTGTGGCTTACTTGCCTTGCGCTCTAGCCTATCGTGCTCTCGGTTTGCTCTTCTGGAAATACGTTCACGCCGCCTTACATCTTGCCTGTAATTCTGCTGCTTAACCAGCAAGTTCCCCTCAATACCCGAAGGATAAATCTTTTTACTGCACGATCCAAATCCTCCCGCGAGGATTACAAACAGTACAAATATACAAAATGCTTTGGTTTTTTTTAGCCTTTTCATCAAACGGATTAAACACTATTTAGAGCGCGATATCGTTGTTGTTAAATGAAACCGTTGTACTTTTGCGAAAATATCTAGCTTATGAAATACACAAATGTAGCACTTTTGATGCTAGTATTTGCAATAACCTTTCCACTTGTGTCGTGCGTTGAGGAGGAACCCAAAATAGTCCCTGATGTGTACGTTAACTTTACCATAAACCTCGACTTACCCCAGTTTATTGCGCTTAAATCGGTAAATAATTCAATTCTAATAGCACGCGAGGGCTATGCCGATAATGGAGTAATCGTATATCGATATTCGCTCGATGAGTATCTAGCCTTCGACGCAACCTGTCCGCAGCATATAGAGGATAATCGAGCTGTAACCCTTGATGATGCTGGAACTGCCGGTACTGCAACATGCTCGAAATGCAGTACAAAGTACTTTTTCTTCAATTTTGGGCAAGCCTCGAGCGGATACCCGCTTAAGCGGTATCGAGTAGCTTTAAGCGGATCGTACCTTACTGTATCAAATTAACCTCGGGGTTGGTTTTAGTAGTCAATAATAGATGGCTGGATTTTGCTTTGATAATCTGATGGATAAAGCAGTGTTACTCTAAAAATAATTAACAAAAACGATCCAATCTTGCATTATTTCACAAATTAAACTAGGTTTGTATCTTCTCACAAACTCTCGACAAGTGGACCAAAGTAAGCGATATTCATGAACAAGGTAAAGCTAAACGTGCTGGGGATTTCATATAGCCAAACTCAATCGGGGGCATACGCCCTTGTGCTGAGCGAAGAAAATGGTAAACGGCGAATACCTATTATAATTGGTGGATTCGAAGCGCAGGCCATTGCCATTCAACTTGAGGGACTTACTCCGCCCCGTCCACTTACCCACGATCTGTTCCTGAACTTTTCCAAATCGTTTGGCATCGAAATACTAGATGTGCAGATCTATAAGCTCGAGGAGGGCGTTTTCTTCTCGAAGCTTCGCTGCGATAATGGCAAAAAAGAGGTTTTTATCGATGCCCGAACCTCCGATTCCATTGCACTTGCCCTCAGGTTTGGTTGTCCCATTTACACCACCGACGAAATTATTGATAAAGCGGGTATTGTGCTGGATGTGGATGAGGAAGAGGAATCAGAAACATCGGTTTCCAAGGAAGATCCCAAAGCAAAGGATACCGAAACAGAAGCATTTAAGCACCTTTCCGCCGCGGAACTCAATATGCTCCTCGATGAGGCCATCTCCAAGGAGGACTACGAGCGAGCCTCGCGCATCCGCGATGAAATAAACAAACGATCCTAAACCCAAATTAACATGATTAAAAAAATCCTTTATGGCCTAGCCATCTGTATTGTCCTTATGGGTATGGTGGTTGTGGCAAATGAGCGTACACCTGTCGACTCAACCCAAACCGATTCTATTGTTGCTGTTGATTTTAGTCAGGAACTTGTTCCTGCTAGCGATGTTGATTCAACAACTAACAACGTGAATAAACTTTTAGTAGAAAAAAAGGCGTTCACTTTTAACTTGGTTTCAATTCTCCGTGGACTTTTGGGCATGGCTGTACTTATTGGTATTGCCTGGTTGTTTAGCTCAAATCGAAAAGCCGTTTCGTGGCGAGTAGTGGGGATTGGGTTGGGAATTCAAATTTTACTGGCAATCGCCATTTTGCAATTCCCTCCAGTTCAAATTTTCTTTGATGTAATTGGAAAGATGTTCGTGAAGGTGCTTGACTTTTCTAAGGCTGGAACCAATTTTCTTTTCGAAGGCTTTTTGGATGTGAATACCTTTGGTTTCATTTTTGCCTTCCAGGTTTTGCCAACCATCATATTCTTCTCGGCTCTCACCAGCCTGTTGTTTTACTTGGGAGTAATTCAGAAGGTTGTGTGGGCACTGGCATGGCTTATGACTAAAGCCATGAGGCTGTCGGGTGCTGAGAGTTTGTCGGTTGCGGGGAATATTTTCTTGGGGCAAACAGAGTCGCCACTTATGATTAAAGCGTATCTGGAAAAAATGACCAAATCGGAAATTCTGCTTGTTATGACAGGTGGAATGGCAACTCTTGCTGGAGGTGTTTTGGCTGCATATATTAGTTTCCTTGGAGGCGACGATCCAGTTCAGCGCTTGATTTTTGCAAAGCATTTGCTGGCAGCATCTATTATGGCCGCTCCTGGAGCTGTGGTGATATCGAAAATACTGGTACCCCAGGATCAGGAAATCAACACCGATGTTGAGGTGCCCAAGGAGAAAATTGGAAGTAACGTGCTCGATGCCATTTCGAATGGTACTACCGAGGGATTAAAACTTGCAGTGAATGTTGCCGCAATGCTTTTGGTGTTTATTGCCTTTATTGCCATGTTTAATTTTATTGTGCAGAAAATTGGCTACTGGACTAACCTCAACGAAGCCATAGCAACATTTACCAATGGTCAGTACCAATCGCTTTCGCTTGAGTTTATCCTGGGCTACACATTTGCACCGGTAATGTGGCTTATTGGAGTGGCCAAGGAAGATGTCACTCTGCTGGGGCGATTGCTGGGCGAGAAACTAATTATGACAGAATTTATTGGATATGTTAGTCTGGCTGAACTTAAGGCCGCTGGGGCTTTTGCTTCCCAAAAGTCTATTATAATGGCTACATATATGCTCTGTGGGTTTGCAAACTTCGCATCAATTGGCATACAAATTGGAGGGATTGGCTCGTTAGCCCCCGGCAAGCGCGTTCTCCTTTCTCGTTATGGTTTTAGAGCACTACTTGGCGGCACATTGGCTTCGCTAATCTCGGCAACAATTGTGGGAGTAATTCTGGGTTAATTTTTCAAAATTGATGTTTGTGTACACTAATTAACATGATTGTTTAATTAACCCATTTCACTATGAGAAAGTTTTGGTTTACACTTCTGTTGGCATCATCTGTTCTTCTTTCATCCATATCGGTGATGGCTCAGTTTGAGCAGATGAAGAATAAGTTTGATGATGTTCTACTTGAGATAGAGGAGGATATTTTTACCCTTCGCTTTGCCAATGCAATTACCGGCGATCCGGTAGAGGGTGCACAAATCTTACTTGAGAATATTGGCGAGTTTACCACCGACGAGGAGGGAAAGATAACCTTTCCACGTCAACCCGATGGCGTTATTCGCGTGCTATTCAAGAAAGATAAGTTTATTGCCGCAGTGTTCCGTGTAGAGGTGATTGCCGAAACCATTTTTTTCAACCGATTCTCCGTATCGCCCATAATGAGTATCGATCAGTTTAGGGTTGTACTCGATTGGGATCAGAATCCTGGAGATTTGGACGCCCACTTTGTGAAGGCCAATGGTTACCATATTAGCTATAGGAACACCCGTGTTCTTGCCGATGGAACAGGAATGCTCGACAGAGACGATTTAGATGGTTATGGCCCCGAAACCATAACGGTTGAGCGAGTTGACTCCAACGGTAACTACGTGTACTCGGTTCATAACTATTCTCACGAGATAAACTCGTCGGCAGCTCCTCTTTCACGTTCAAAGGCAACCGTAAGGGTTTATGGGAATAACCGATTACTAAAATCGTATCAGGTTCCCCAAAATCATCAAGGAAAAACCTGGAATGTGTTTAGGGTAGAGAATGGGCAGATAGTAGATTTGTAGATGTAGTTTGAAGCAAAATATTAAAGGAGAAGGCGCAACCGAGGTTGCGCCTTCTCCTTTTAATTTATTTATATCCTAGATAGGTTTATCGATAAAGTAAGTTTCGTTGCTCCTGAATTTTCTCATCCGATATGTAATCGTCGTACTCCATAATCTTATCGGTTATGCCGTTTGGCGTAAGCTCGATTATACGATTGGCAACCGTTTGTATAAACTCATGGTCGTGCGAGGCCATCAGGATATTGCCCTTAAAACGCGTTAGCGTGTTGTTAAATGCCTGAATCGACTCCAGGTCGAGGTGGTTTGTTGGCGTATCTACCACCAGCACGTTAGCATTAATAAGCATCATGCGGGCAATCATGCAGCGTTGCTTTTCACCACCCGATAGAACTGTGGAATCCTTGTATATCTCCTCCCCAGCAAAAAGCATCTTACCTAAAAATCCGCGGAGAAAAGCTTCGCTGGTATCGTGCGAGAATTGTCCAAGCCAGTCCACAAGCCGCATTCCCTTTTTAAAGAACTTGGAGTTGTCGAGCGGAAGATATGAGTTGGTGATGGTTTGTCCCCACTCGTAGGTTCCCGAGTCGGCTTTCGAAATGCCATTTATGATGTCGAAAAGGGCAGTCATGCGGCGGTGATCGCGCGATAGGAAAACAATTTTTTCGTCCTTCTCAACGGTAAAACTTAAATCTTTAAAAAGCACCTCACCATTTACGGTCTTGGTTAAGCCTTTTACCTCAAGGATCTTATTGCCCGGGTCGCGTTCCGGAGTAAAAATAATTCCAGGATACTTGCGGTTCGATGGCTCAATCTCCTCGTAGTTGAGCTTTTCGATCATCTTCTTGCGGCTGGTGGTTTGCTTCGATTTGGCCACGTTAGCGCTGAAGCGCTGGATAAACTCCATCAACTCCTTCTTCTTCTCCTCTGCTTTCTTATTCTGCTGCTGCTGTTGACGTAACGCCAATTGGCTCGACTCGTACCAGAAGCTGTAGTTACCAGCAAACTGCTTTATCTTTCCAAAATCTATATCCACAGTATGCGTACAAACAGAATCAAGGAAGTGCCTATCGTGCGAAACCACAAGGACTGTGTTCTCGAAATTCGAAAGGTAATTCTCGAGCCATCGCACGGTTTCAAGGTCCAGGTCGTTGGTGGGCTCATCGAGCAGCAGGTTATCGGGTTTTCCAAAGAGTGCTTGAGCAAGAAGAACACGTACTTTTTCCTTTCCACTCAGTTCCTTCATCAGCTTAAAGTGTTGATTCTCCTTTATTCCCAGTCCGCTTAGCAGTGATGCGGCATCGCTCTCGGCGTTCCAGCCATCCATCTCAGCGAATTTGCTTTCCAACTCGGCTGCTTTTATCCCATCTTGGTCATTAAAATCGGGTTTGGCGTAAATGGCATCCTTCTCCTGCATAATATTCCACAGTATGCTGTGCCCCATTAATACGGTGTTGAGCACGGTGAACTTATCGAAGGCAAAGTGATCCTGCTTGAGAACCGATAGCCTTTCGCCTGGGCCCAGGCTTATGGAGCCTCGGGTTGAGTCTAACTCGCCCGCGATAAGGCGCAAAAGGGTCGATTTTCCTGCTCCGTTTGCACCAATTATGCCATAGCAGTTGCCCGGTAAAAACTTTAGGTTTACATCCTGAAAAAGAAATTTTTTACCAAATTGGATACCTAAGTTTGAAACTGTAATCATAAATTTGTTGATGTTATATTGATCTGAAAAGGGGTGCAAAAGTACGCAAATAGTTTGCCTTAAAAAAACTATTCTAATTCTTTTACAATAATTTACATCACCCTCGAGTTTCTCAAGAATTCAGCTAAGGATATATGCCGATGGTTTTCAGTAGTGTTAATGTTTGGTATTTCTCGGGCACTGGCAATGCGCGTTTTGCCGCAAATCATATATGTGATTCGGTAAAAGGGTTAGGCTATACAGCTAGCTCGCATAGTATTATCAACGAAAGTTTTCAGAAAACAAATCTTGATAGTAATTCCCTCTTGGGATTTTGCTACCCAACCCATGGGTTTAATGCACCACCTGTTGTGCTTAAGTTTCTGGTTTCTTTGCCAAGAGGAAATAGCCGGTTTTTTTTGCTGAATACCCGAGCTGGGATGAAGCTAAGCAAAGTTCATACACCCGGTTTAGGCGGTGTTGCCCTGTGGCTTCCTCTGTTAATTCTTCTTTTAAAGGGATTTAAACCCATTGGATTTCGTCCACTCGATATGCCCTCGAATTGGATTTCGCTACACCCAGGAATTAGGACTAAGGTTGTGATATCAATTAAATCGCACTGCACTCAAACACTCAATAGGTTTTCCCGGCGAATTGTTAGTGGTAGACCAGTGCTAAATGGTTTGTTATGGTTGCCGTTGGATATTGCCGTTGCCCCAGTGGCTCTAGTATACTACCTTTTTGGTCGTTTCTTTTTGGCCAAAACCTTTTTTGCCAGCTACCGTTGCAATGGTTGTGGTACCTGTATTAAGCACTGCCCCGTAAATGCCATTGTTGAAAATGATAAAAGACCCTACTGGACTTTTCGCTGCGAGAGTTGCATGAAGTGTATGAACACTTGTCCGCAAAGAGCCATTGAAACGGCTCACGGTTTCAGCTTCGTGTTCTGGTGGCTAGGTTTATCACTAATGCCCACCCTGCTTTTTCGATTACTATTAAGGTATAGCCTGATATCACCAGATATCTATAACGAATACCGAACTCTGGTCGACTATGTAACCGAAATAGCTTTGGGTTTTTTGGTGGTATTCTGGGGCTACAGACTGCTTCACTGGCTGCTAGGGTTTAAACTATCGAATAAGCTTATAACCTGGTTGTCACCAACTCATTATAAATTCTGGCGAAGATATTTTTTGGATAAGGAATGCTAAGAGATTTTGCTGATTTAGGTGAGTTCAAAAATATCGCCACTTTTCGAAAGTTTTGCAATTCCCAGTACGACAAGGTTTATTAGCCTCTCTTCGGCCTCTTTTCGGGGTAGAAAAGCTACACGGGCGCATTCGTCTACAGTAAGTTGCTGGTGATCTTTTAGGTAATCTAAAAGGTTTTTATCGCTTTGGGTGAGATTTAGTCTAATGGCTTTTCTGTAACGCAAAGCGTTCCAAACCTTAACTTGCAAGGGCGATGCAATTATATTCTCGTCATTAAGTCGAAAAAACACCTTCCATTTACCCGCCTTGTCGGGAGCTTTGTAGAGAGTTTTGGGGTCGGGTTTGACGTACACCTCCAGCACTACCTTTTTGTTAATGTCCCAGCGTGTAACCTTAAACTGAATCTCGGGTTTGCAGTGCATTTGGGCAGCCCCCTCGAGCATGTAGTACTCCTCCTCGGAGTTTACACCGGTTATGTTCCCATTATCTTTTACACCAATGAGCAGTATACCGCCATTGGTATTGGCAAACGCCACCAGCGATCGGGCAATCTTCTTGGAGTCGGAGATGGAGTGTTTAAAATCGAGCTGCTGATGCTCACCCTGGCTGATAAGGTTCGCAATGTACTTACTCACGGTTAATGCTAACTATTAGGGTTGTTAACTCTTCCCATAAACAGGATGTTCCCATTTTTGTTCTCGCGAATCATGAACATAAACGGCCTGTTGGCAATAAACTCAACTGGAATTGAGATTGATTTGCGTACAATCACCACTGCAGTTGCTGCGGCAGCTTCCGTTCCCTCCTCCGAAACCTCAACGAAGGCCTTGTGGTAAACCTCGTCAATTTTCAGCTCCTTATTCCTGGCCATGCGCGAAAGATCGGCTGCATTGCTAAAGGCAATGGGCATACCCAACTCGGATAAAACAGGTTTAAGTTCAGCCTTGGATTCGAACTTGAATTTGGGAAGTCCAAGGCGAACTTCTGACTCTATCATTAAGTCGATATAGCGGTTTAAATCGTCAAGTGTAAGCTGTTTCTCAACTTGTGGTAACGATGTTTCCTCGTTAGGTAGTAAAACTAGCATCGAGAAATCTTTGCCTGCGTAGGGCAACTCCAGCAATTTAATGCCATTGCCCTGGTAGATATTGAACTTTTCCTTTGCATTCATCATCCTTGCCTGAACCTCTTTGCCCGAAGCGGTTTTGAAAGGCTCGTTGTTTGTGTCCTCCTCCTGAAATTTACTATCCCATTGGCCTTTAAAGTAAATCGCATTGGTTAGTACAAGGGTTGTGAGGTTGGTGATTGATCCCCCTGGAAGCAAATCTTTTATGCGTTCACGGGTTTGGTCCTCAACCCATTTGTTTATTACCAACCGGCTTTCATCGGATTTGTTTCGGAAATCTAATCGCTTTACCGGGGCTTTATAGGCTCTCTTCACCTCGCGAAGATATTTGCATCTAAACTTGTAGCTTTTGTCGGCCCACTGCTGATTTGCCAACGAAATCTCAACCCCTTTCGATCCTTTGCTTAGCAGCTCGTTCATTAGGTTACCCATTTGCTTGTGAAAATTTTTGTCGTCAGCAGGGAAACGCAACGCTTTGGCCATCTGTTGCTTGGTTTCACCACTGGCCCCTGCGTAGGTCATTCCCAATGCCATGCTGATGCTAACAGGTGAGAAAAAGATGTTGTTGTCGCTTGACTGAGCAAGTTTTTTGTAAACATCAAAAGCAAACGCGTTGGCATTGTTGGCTGTGTAGCCAGTCTCCTGACTAAAAGCAACACCAAAAAGGAATATACTTGCTAAGGTTAATGATGCTGTTTTCATGGTAAAGACGAATTTGTTTTGCTAAGATAGAAAATGTTTTGCTTTAGGAGCAAAGGCTGTGCCAAGTAAAATATCCTCGGAATGGCTATTTGCCCTTTAGCATCTCCTTGGTCGATAGCAGCCCGCAGGCTGCTTGGATATCCTGTCCGCGCGATGCACGAATGGTTGTGAATATTCCTTTGGATGTTAGGGCATCGCGAAACTCAAAAATTTTATCATCGGGCGACCCTTTCAGTGGGCTATCGGGGATTGGATGAAAGCGGATTAGGTTTACCCGGCAGTTTAGGTTGCTAAGCAACCTTATCAGCTCCTTAACATGTTTGGGCGAATCGTTAATCCCATCGAACATTATGTACTCGAACGAAACGCGGCGTTGCCCCGAAAAGTCGTATTTTCTAATCTCATCCACAACCTCCTTAATTGGATAAACATTTTGGATTGGCATTAAAGTCCGTCGCTCATCATCGAATGGCGTGTGAAGGCTAACAGCAAGATGGCATTGGCTGTTTTCCAGAAATATAATCATGGCGGGTTTAACGCCAATAGTTGAAACGGTTATTCGGCGAGGACTCATGGCCATTCCCCAACTCGATGTAAGGATTTCAAGCGAGGACAAAACGTTTTCGAGGTTATCGAAGGGCTCGCCCATGCCCATGTACACAATATTAGTGACTTTGTGCCACTCCGGGATGCTGCGGAGCTGGTTTACAATTTCGCCAGCCGAAAGATTTCCCTGAAAACCTTGCTTGCCAGTCATGCAGAATAGGCAACCCATTTTACACCCAACCTGGCTCGATACGCAAAGCGTAGCCCTATCGGCCTCGGGTATATAGGCGGCCTCCACAAATTTTAGCGATTCGGTAGTAAAGAGGTATTTCTTTGTTCCATCGGCCGACTCGGCTACCTTCGAGGGTTTTATTAGTCCCATTCTGTACTTCTCGCTCAACTTCTTGCGAGTGTCGAGCGATAGGTTGGTCATCTGGTCGATGCTCTCAATATCCTTCTTGTAGAGCCAGTCGGCAATTTGCTTTGCCGCAAATTTGGGCAATCCCTCGGCTATTACCAACTCTGTAAGCTGCTCTAGCGTATGTCCGAATAGTGGTATTTTGTTCATTTAAGTTTTTTCTGAGGATAAGATGAAAATTTTGCCATGCTCAATTAGCCAATCAAAGTTTTTTTGCTCTCACCATTCTCTCTTTCCCATTTATATCCTTTCGAATGGTTACATCTACAAAACCCATTTCTTGGAAAATAGTTGCAGTTTCAATACCAAAAGCTTCATTTATTTCGCAGAAAATATAACCATCACTTTTTAGGTGTCGTTTGGCTGCGTTTGCTATTGCCTTATAGAATACAAGCGGGTTCGAATCGTTGACAAACAGAGCCAGTTCGGGCTCGTTTTCCAGAACATTGGGACGCATTAGCACTTTTTCGCTCTCTCTAATGTAAGGTGGATTGCTAACAATAATATCGAAAGGCGACCCCGTTATGCTATACGGTAATGTGAGAATATCCTGCTCAATAAAGTTAATTTTCGTGTTGTTTGTGATGGCATTTTCGCTGGCAACAGCAATTGCACCTGATGAAATATCCATGGCGTGAACCTTAGCATTGCCAATGTTTTTAGCCAAGGTTATCGCTATGCATCCCGAGCCTGTACCAATGTCGAGAATGAATGGTGATGGATGACGATTAGTTTTTATAATCCAGTCGACTAGTTCCTCTGTCTCAGGTCGTGGGATAAGAACATTCTCATTCACCATAAGTCGAATCCCAAAAAACTCGGTCTCGCCAAGAATATATTGAATTGGCTTTTGTAACTTTAGCTGCGAAATGTATTGTTTTAGTTCTACAATCTTGTCGTCGTGCAAAATTGAGTTTGGGGTAGCAATGGTATTGTGGAATCGTGTACCAGTTACCTTTTCGATTAAAAAACGTGCCATTGCTTGAGCTTCTGTTGCTTGGTAAAGCGGACTAAGTTCATCCCAAATCATTTTATAAACTTGCAAAACGCTATTGTATACCATTTTAATGCTTCGTAATTTAAGAATCAAAAGTAATCAAATAATATGGAACAGCCCAGATTAGACCTGATGTATATGAACCGATGCCTTGAGTTAGCAACTAACGGAATGGGCAATGTGGCTCCCAACCCCATGGTGGGTGCAGTTGTGGTTCATGGAGACAGGATTATTGCCGAGGGGTATCATGCTGAGTACGGCAAGGATCATGCAGAGAGAGCAGCCATAAATACTATTAAAGATATGGATTTGCTCAAGGAGTCGACACTGTACGTTTCGTTAGAGCCCTGCTCTCATTTTGGGAAAACGCCTCCCTGCGCCAATCTAATTATTGAGTCGGGTATAAAAAGGGTTGTTGTGGCTACGCTCGATCCCAATCCTAAGGTGCAGGGACGAGGAGTAGATATGTTAAGAAAATCGGGTATTGCAGTAGAGGTTGGTGTAATGGAGAAGGAGGCTAAGGAGATGAATCGTCGTTTTTTTGTGTATCACGTCAAAAAACGTCCATACATCATTCTCAAATGGGCTCAAACTCTTGATGGCTACATCGATGCAGTTCGCCGTCCCGAGGATCCAATTGCACCTGTTTGGGTTACCAACGAGCTGGCTCGAACACTGGTTCATCGCTGGCGAAGCGAGGAACAGGCCATTATGATTGGGACTAACAGCGTGGAGAAAGATAATCCTAGGTTAGATGTTCGCGACTGGAGTGGGCGTTCACCCATACGTGTGGTGCTGGACAGGAAACTCAGACTTTCGCCCTCGATGAATGTCTATGATGGTACGCTGCCAACACTTGTTTTCATTGGCAATAACTCTAGCGCGTCGAGTAAGCGACAAACTTTTACCTCAATCCCCAATATGGAGCTGCTTACAATCGATTTTGCCCGAGGTGCAGAGGATCAGGTTCTAAAGGAACTTTACGAGCGCGAGGTGCTTTCGGTGATTATTGAAGGTGGCGCCATGCTGATAAACAGCTTTGTGAAAAAGAATTACTGGGACGAAGCCCGAGTATTTGTGGGCAACAAATTCTTTGGCGATGGTGTGAAAGCACCTGAACTAAGCGGAGAACTCCATAGCTACGATGAGGTGGGTGACAGCAAGCTATTTACCTATCGCAATAAGCAATCGAGAAGCTAAACGGCAGCAAATTCAATGGCCGATTCGTCCCAGCTGGGTGCGGAATGGATTGCTGGCAGTATCTCCTCTGGTTGAGAAACCAGCTGCCAGATTTGTCGGTGCTCGGGGCGCATGAATCGCTCGTCTATCATCTTCTCAATCATCATCTCAAGATGAGAGTAGAATCCATTGGTGTTTAGAACAATGATGGGTTTGGTGAACTTCCCTAAACGTTTCAGGGTGAAAACCTCCATAAGCTCCTCAAGGGTTCCACATCCGCCCGGAAGGGCGATTACGGCATCCACATTTTCGATCAATTTCTTTTTGCGCTCACGCATATCCTTCACGAGTATCATCTGCGATAAGCTTTTGTGCCCCCACTCAACCTTGTCCATGAACCGAGGTAAGATTCCCACAACTTTTCCGTTGAGCGAAAGCGCGGTGTCGGCTAGGCAGCCCATAAGTCCAACAGAACCGCCGCCGTAGAGAATGGTGGCATTGGCGTTAACCAACTCCTTTGCTACAGTCCTTGTTTGTTCAAAGTGCAACTCATCCACCTTTGCGCTTGAGGCGCAAAAAACGCAAACTCTCATATTGGGGATAATTAACGTTTGTTACTGAAAATAGGAATATCGCCAAGCCTAATGACTTGACGATATGGCATGTAAAAAAAATATTGATTCTAGAGGAGCGCCTCGAGTTTTGCAACCAGAGAGGCTTTAGGCACTGCACCTACTTGCTTGTCGGCCACCTCGCCATTTTTAAAGAAAAGGATTGTAGGGATATTTCTGATCCCAAACCTACTGGCAACCCCCGGGTTGCTATCAACATCAACCTTACCGACAATGGCTTTGCCTTCGAACTCCTGTGCAATTTGCTCAACAAATGGGCCAACCATACGGCAGGGGCCGCACCACTCTGCCCAAAAGTCAAGAAGTACAGGTTTGTCGGATTTGAGAACGATCTCATCGAAATTAGCATCGGTAATAGCTAGTGCCATAATTTATACATTTTAAAAAGTTTAAAAATCGATATTTAATTGTAAAGATAACAGCTTTGGATGAATAATGTTCCATTGAGGTTCAACAGAAATTTCTTCTGATAGTGCTTTAGTTTACCTTGTAGTTGATATTCATTTTGTTAAGATGTTTAACAAGGTCGTTGGTTATACCCACCCGGTACGATCGGGAGAACAGCTCCATGCCAATGCTCGACTCAGGATCAACTAGTCGAACCATAAATTTCACGTTGCCGGGACTGCTGGTAACCATTTTCTTTAAATCTACAATTAGCTCGTCATCAATGTCATCGACAAAAAGTGAAAGGGTAATTTTTTTGATGAATTCCTCACGAATATCGGAAAGCATGTGCACGCTTTTAATGCTAAACTCAAGTTCGCCCTCTCTGAATCGGCTGGGGTTAAAACGACCCTTTATCATTATGGGGTATCCAACGTAGAAGAACCGGCGGTAGTTCTCAAAATCTTTCCCAAAAAGTGTGAACTCGAACGAGTCGGTAAAATCTTCAATGGTTAACCGGCCGTAAAAGGTTCCCTTTTTGGTGGGTAACACCTTTGCCTCCGATACAATTCCGGCAACGGTTATTTCGCGCCCGTTAAGCGCCAGCGGTTCGTAAAGTTCGGAAAGGTTAGTGTTGCAGAAGTTGTCAAACTCCAGCTTAAAGTCGTCGAGCGGATGAGCCGAAAGGTAGATGCCAATAAGCTCCTTTTCCTTATTGAGGTTTTCGAGTTTGGACCAGGGTTCTACATTTGGTGCTTCTGGTTTTTGTAGCTCGAAGCCCGATTCGCTTCCGCCGAATAGAGTTTGTTGAACGTTGTTCTTCTCGGTTTGCGCCTTTGCGCCATAGCGCATTAGGTTTTCGAGGAACTGAACGCCCTTGAGGTCGTTGCCAAAATACTGCTCACGGCGTAAATTCCCAAGATTATCTAAAGCCCCAGCTAGAACAAGTGCTTCGGTGTTTTTCTTGTTTACTGTTTGTAGGTTAACACGCTCTACAAAATCGTAGATGTCCTTAAACAGACCTTTTTTACGTGTTTCTATAATGTTTGCCACGGCTCCTTCGCCAACACCTTTAATAGCCCCAAGGCCAAACCGAACATCGCCATTGGGCATTACGGTGAACTTATAATTACTATGGTTCACATCGGGGCCAAGCACCTGTATCCCCATCCGGCGACACTCATCCATAAAAAGCGTGATCTTTTTAATATCGGAAAGGTTACGGCTGAGCACTGCGGCCATAAACTCGCTGGGGTAGTGCGCCTTTAGATATGCTGTTTGGTACGATACATAAGCGTAGCAGGTGGAGTGCGACTTGTTAAATGCGTACTGGGCAAATGCCTCCCAGTCGCTCCAAACCTTTTCCACCTTCTTTTTCTCGAACCCGCGCTCAAGGCAACCCTGAACAAACTGCTCCTTGAGCTTGTCCATTACCGCTTTTTGCTTTTTACCCATCGCTTTCCGGAGCGAGTCGGCCTGTCCCTTGGTGAAACCAGCTAACGACTGCGAAAGGCGCATCACCTGTTCCTGATAAACAGTAATACCATAGGTATCCTCCAGAAACTCCTTCATCTCGGGAATATCGTACTCAATCTTCTCGCGACCGTGCTTACGGGCAATAAAGTTGGGAATATATTCCAATGGCCCTGGGCGGTAAAGCGCGTTCATGGCGATAAGATCCTCAAAACGGTTTGGTTTTAGGGCTCTAAGATGTTTTTTCATTCCAGGTGATTCAAACTGAAACAGTGCAGTTGTATCGCCACGCGAGTATAGTTCGAAGGTTTCCTTATCGTCGAGAGGAATTTTGTCGATATCTATATCAATCCCTT
This sequence comes from Tenuifilaceae bacterium, assembly GCA_034003245.1. Lineage (GTDB taxonomy): Bacteria > Bacteroidota > Bacteroidia > Bacteroidales > Tenuifilaceae > Perlabentimonas. The sequence goes on along the minus strand of JAVEYY010000005.1, from coordinate 60,117 downwards.
TCGATTCCTTTATGAACTGAAGCGCATCCTTAATAATAGAGAGCGTTTTTAAACCCAGAAAGTCCATCTTGAGTAGTCCAACATCCTCAACGTGCTTTCCATCATACTGCGTTACGTATAGCTCAGCATCCTTGTTAATACAGATTGGGATATGCTCCTCGAGGTTGTCGCGGCCAATAATAATGCCGCAGGCATGAACTCCGGTTTGTCTTACAGAACCTTCTAGTACCTCAGCATACTGCAGGGTTGAACGAACCAGCTCGTCCGACGATTTCTTGCACTCGAACAGTTCAGGAACTTCCTTGTATGCTTTAGCCAGCGTGGTTCCAGGGCGTTCAGGGACTAGCTTTGCAATTCGGTTTGCCTCTTGTAGTGGCAATTTCTGTACCCGCGCCACATCGCGAATGGCCATTTTGGCGGCCATTGTACCAAAGGTGATAATGTGAGCAACCCTATCCTTGCCGTACTTGTCGACCACCCACTTGAGCACCAGCTCGCGCCCATCCTCATCAAAATCGATATCAATATCAGGCATCGAGATACGCTCGGGGTTTAGGAAACGCTCAAACAGCAGGTCGTACTTTATGGGATCGATATCGGTAATTCGCAGGCAGTAAGCAACCGCTGATCCTGCAGCCGAACCCCGTCCTGGGCCTACGGAAACGTCCATCTCGCGCGCAGCGCGTAGGAAGTCCCAAACAATGAGGAAGTAGCTGGGGAATCCCATGCCTTTTATAACGTCCAGCTCAAAGTCGATTCGCTCGCGAATGTCGTCGGTTAACTTTTCGCCCCATCTCATTTCGGCGCCCTTGTAGGTTAGATGACGAAGGTAGTCATTGTCATCGGTAAAGCCTTCGGGAAGTGCAAAGTGGGGCATAATAGGCTCGTGATTGAGCGAGTAAACCTCAACCTTATCGGCTATTTCGAGAGTATTGTATATTGCCTCGGGGTGATCGGGGAAAAGCTGCAGCATCTCCTGCTCGCTTTTCAGGTACTCCTGCATGGTGTATCGCATGCGCTTGGGATCGTCGAGTTCCTTACCAGTGTTAAGGCATATTAGCCTGTCGTGAGCAAGAGCATCCTCAGCATTGATAAAGTGAACATCGTTGGTGGCAATGCATTTTACACCTGTTTTTTGGGCGAGCTGAAAAATAACCTCATTAACTCTTTTTTGTTCAAGGTAGGTATCCTCGGAAAAGCCATCGGGTTTAACGGGGTGAAGCATTACCTCGAGGTAAAAGTCGTCGCCAAAAATTTCCTTATATTCATATATTACCTTCTCAGCCTGATCGGTGTTTCCATGGATAATTGCCTGAGGAATTTCACCACCCAGGCAAGCCGACGATACAATTATACCCTCGTGATATTTCCTGAGAAGTTCCTTGTCCATTCGGGGTTTTGAGTAAAACCCTTCGGTCCAGGAGTACGATACCATTTTGGTTAGGTTGTGGTATCCGGTCTTGTTTTTAGCCAGTAGAACCAGGTGATCGCCCCCGCGATCGTCTTTATCGCGGCTTTTCCTGTCGGAAGTAACGTATGCTTCGCAACCAATAATTGGTTTGAATAATTTTTGCTCGGCGGCTTTAAGTTTTTCCTGTAGTTCCTGTAACGCTGAACCAGTTTCGCCTGCCTCGGTGAGTTTTTTTATATCACCCTTTAGCAACTTTATCTCGCAGGTTTGAGCATCGTTTACCTTATTCACCGTGTTAACAAACTCCTTTACCCCGAACATGTTACCATGATCGGTGATGGCAATGCCTTTCATTCCTAGTGTTTTGGCTCTTTCTATCAAGCCTTTTATGCTCGAAGCGCCATCGAGAATGGAGTACTGCGTGTGAACGTGAAGATGAACAAATTTACTCATGCCTTATATATAGGGTGTTACGTATTTTTTGCGAGGGGGAAATCTATCATCCAAAGTTAGCTGATTACCCCTCAAAAATGTAGGCTTGTTGAAAACTATTGAATAAAATATATATCTATCTATGCAGTAGTGTTTTTGCTGAAGTTGTATGGTTAGATGCATATTTTGAGAATGTAATATTTTAAAAATGGACTCAAAGGATTATTCTGTCTCAAAGATTATCTTGTTGCAACTTTTATTCTACAGAATGGTTAATTAGTGTGAAGGCGATATGCTTAATCGGAGTAGGAATAGCAAAATTTTCTATCTTTGATGATCTGTTTAATCACAATAAAACCAGCAATAATGAGCTTTAACGGACATTCACCCTTTCAGAATATACCACCAGTTGTTAAGAATTTAATAATTATCAACGTAATAATGCTGCTGGCCACCTTTGTGTTTGGTAGCGCCATGCGACTGGACTTAAACCGGGTACTAGGACTCTTTTACTTTGAGTCACCCCACTTTAAACCTTTTCAGCTGGTTACTCATATTTTTATGCACGGAGGCATAACTCACTTGTTCTTCAATATGTTTGCGCTGTTTATGTTTGGTCGTGTACTGGAGCAGGTATGGGGAAGTAAGCGTTTTTTTATATACTACTTTTTTACAGGGATAGGCGCAGCAGTGCTCCACTCGATGGTGAATTTTATTGAGGCCAAATCGATAATGGCCAACCTGTCGCCCGATCAGATAGCGCTAGTGAAATCGGAGGGTGCAGCAATTTTTATGCAAGGAAAAAATTACATGCATTCGGGAATGGCAGCGTTAAATACCATGTTAAATATCCCAACCGTTGGGGCATCGGGAGCAGTTTTTGGTGTACTACTGGCATTTGGGATGTATTTCCCTAACACCCAGCTAATGCTACTTTTCCCCCCAATCCCCATAAAGGCTAAGTATTTTGTAATTGGTTACGGTTTAATTGAACTCTACCTTGGATTTACTCAAGCTAATAGCGGCGTAGCCCACTTTGCCCATTTGGGTGGGATGATATTTGGGTTTATCCTCATAAAGATTTGGGGAAGGAAGCGCGATCGGTTTTACTAATCAATTCTGGTAAAAAGGATATGAACAACATATTTGACGAGATAAAGCAATCTTTCTATCAGGGAGGCACTTTGATAAAGTTAATATACATTAACTTGGGTGTATTCCTGGCATTTGGTATTCTCAAGGCAATACTATTTTTGGGAGGGATCGATATTGGTTTCACGCTATCGCAGTATATAGCGGTTCCTGCTCATGTCCCCACGCTTGCCACAAGGCCTTGGACTCTTATCACCTACATGTTTTTTCACGAAGGATTTCTCCATATCCTGTTCAACATGCTTTGGCTTTACTGGATGGGAAAGATCTTTTTGAGTTTTATGACCCAACGTGAACTCCTAGGTGTTTACATAATGGGCGGAGTTTCGGGTGGTTTACTCTACATCCTGTTTTACAATATCTTTCCAGCTTTCAGCGCATCTCTTCCCGCATCGTATGCGCTTGGCGCATCGGCATCGGTTTACGCTGTTGTATTTGCGGCTGTAACCTACGCGCCAAATCTTACGCTAAATCTCATGTTTATAGGGCCTGTTAGGCTTAAGTATATTGGCGCCGTTCTTGTGGTTCTGGATGTAATTAGTATTGCAGGCTCGAATGCAGGCGGGCACATTGCCCACCTTGGGGGTGCTTTGTTTGGCTATCTCTTTATCTATTTTCTGAAGCAGAATGTTAACTTGGCCAAACCGGTATACTTTGTTGTAGATGCTTTTACCAGTAGCCCATCGACACAACGAAGGAAAAAAATGAAGGTGGATCACAAAAAGCCTAAGGACGATTTTGAGTATAATAAGGTAAAGGCCGAACAGCAGAAGGAGATTGATAGAATTTTAGATAAGATTTCTAAGGGAGGATATGATAGTTTAACTTCGGAAGAGAAGCAGACGCTTTTTAGGATGAAGGGTAATTAGGGTGTTTCGTTGATTTTATCTGTAGTTTGTTGGAAAAGAAAAATAATCTTGCTTGCGAAAGTTTACCGACATAATACTCCAGTTTTTAACGGTTCTTGCAGCGCTCTCGTTGCTGCTGGCCTATCTTTCCGTGTATATTAAGCCAACAGTATTCTGGTTTCTTGGACTAATTGGGTTGTCGTATCCTTTTCTTTTGCTTATCAACGTGGCGTCACTGGTTTACTGGATTATTCGTTGGAAGTGGCATTTTCTTTATCCCGTGGGGGCAATTCTACTGGGAATATCTCACTTTGCGAGCTTCTTTCAGTTTCCCTTTGGCCGAAATCATGAGGCAAATGCCGATGACCTAAAAATTATCTCATACAACGTCAACCTATTCCAGCTCTATTCCTGGTCAAAGAAGCCGCCAACCTATAACGATGTTTTTGCTTTCATTAGTAGGGAGGATCCTGATATTGTTTGCCTGCAGGAGTTTTACGTAAACGATAAGTTCCTGGAAACGAAGGCGCGTGAAATGCTGGAGCACAATGTACACATTGGCTATATTGTTAATCGTAAAAGCTCGGCTTACGGCATGGCAACTTATAGCCGATATCCTATTGTGGGCTCAGGCGAAATTAAGTTCGAAAACAGTGCGAATGCTTGCATATACACAGATATAGTGGTACATGGCGATACTCTTAGGGTGTATAATAACCACTTGCAATCGTTTCGTCTTAAGGAGCGCAATCTTAATTTTTTGCTCAATCAGAATATTCGAAAGGATTCGCACACCATGGACGAGATAATTGACATATCGTTTCGCTACCGCGATGCTCTTCGCAAACGGGCACAGCAGGTCGATGTGGTGACAAATCACATTTTAAGCAGCCCTTACCCAGTAATTGTATGTGGAGATTTTAATGAGTCGCCCATTTCGTATAACTACCGAAAAATGCTTAGAAACCTTAACGACGCATTTGTTGAGGCGGGGGCCGGGGTGGGACATACATACAAGGGAATTTTTCCCTCATTTCGAATAGATTATATTCTTTACAACCCCATTTTTAAGGCTACGCATTACTATAACCCTCACATTAACCATTCCGATCACTATCCTGTGGTGGCCACTCTTAGGCTTAGGGAGAAAGAATTGCCCTAGCTGACCCTTTTCTAATCAATTTTTTTACATATATTTCGTGATTACTTCTACTGTTAACCAAAATGGTTTATCATTTTAAAGTTGATGTAGTTTTGTAAGGTATTACCTACAACAATAATTGCTAATAGCATGAGAATAAATACTCTAATTGCGATAGGTTTACTATCAATTTTACCACTAAGCCTTAGCTCGCAGGATTACCCTAAGGAAGTTTTTGATGCTGCTCACAGCATTACAAGCCAAACCTTAATGAGCTACGTGCACGAGTTGTGCTTGCCCGATTACGAGGGTAGAGGAGCCGGATCGGCAGGTTACGATAAGGCCGCTCTCTGGGTTTCGGGTCTTCTTGAAGGTTGGGGCGTAAAACCCATTGGCGAAAACGGGACATTTTTTCAGGAGTATAATTGGCCCTACACCAAGGTGTTGTCGCCCGGTTCGGTTGAGCTAATTTTGATCCAGAAAAACGATACTCTTCGAAAAGTATATTCAATACCCGATCAGTTTTTTCCTGGGAGTAGCTCCGACTCGGGCAACATTGAAGCTGATGTTGTTTACGTTGGTTTTGGTATTTCGGCCCCCGATTTAGGGTACGACGATTATAAGGGAATTGATGTAAAAGGGAAAATTGTGGTTTTCGCCTCGGAATCGCCCGCAAAAAGCGATCACCCCGATGTGGAGAAGTGGGTTCCATACAGCCTTCATCAGTATAAATTTAAAAACGCGCTGGAGAAAGGTGCCGCTGGTGTTCTTTACGTTGGCACTATTGCTAATCCAAGTATTCCATTTCAAAAGGGAATGATATATGCGCATATTGGACCGGAGGTGGTTAACGATTTATTTTTTGATACAGGCAAAAACTACGAGTCGCTTAAGGCGCAGATTCACGAAAAGATGAAACCAGCATCCTTCAGCTTAAAGAAAAGTGCTAGAATTTTAACAAGTACCATACATTTTCCAAATACTACCACAAGCAACGTTTTAGGCATTATTGAGGGCAGCGATCCGATACTTAAGGATGAGGTAATTCTTATTGGTGCACACCTCGATGGGCAAGGAAACCCTGGCGTGCTATTGCCAAGCGCTCTCGACAATGCCACAGGGGTGGCAAATATACTAGAGGTTGCCCGGGCATTTGCTCAGCTACCCGAGAAGCCCAAGCGCTCAGTGGCCTTCTTTTTTATTGGTGCCGAAGAGAGTGGCTTGATTGGGAGCAACTACTTTGTGCAAAACCCCACAATCCCCAAGGATAAAACGGTTTGCTTTATCAATCTCGATATGGTGGGTAATGGGAAAGGTTTGGCCCTTTGGGGTGGTGATAGTTACCCGGAAATACTCGCGTCTTTCTCAAAGGCGAATGCCGATTTTGTTCATCGATCCTTTGCCAGCTCACCCGCTCGCATGCCTCGTACTCGACCGCGCAGCGACGCTGCCGTTTTCTTAAAAGCGGGTTATAATGCGGTTAGTGTTAGCACAACCACTTGGGTGAAACCCGTGAATTACCATAGCCCTTTCGATAAACCCGAGTTAACTATAACCCCAGAAATTATGCAGGATGCATCAAGAATGCTTTTTCTGGGGGCATGGAATTTGGCTAATCGCTAATTTTATGGTGATATTTGTTTTGCCAAACAATAGGCATTAGATGTACTTTGCAAACCATTTAGAGCAATTGTAACCAAGGCGATTATAATACGTTAAATAACTGATTCAATTTTGGCGACGATCTTTTTTTGTAATCAACATACATAATCATAATAAGATATGATAAAGCACATATCGCTTTTCTTTACAGCACTAACCCTTATTGCCTGGCAGCAGGTTTATGGACAAGCGGAGTCCACTGTTGTCGATATCGAGGGTAATACCTATAAAACTGTAGTTATAGACGGTAAAGAGTGGATGGCCGAGAATCTGAGAACAGCGCGGTATCGCGATGGGTCAGAAATTCTTACCGATCAAACTTTTACCCAGTGGCAGGTAGCCACCCAAGGGATTTGGGCAAATATTGATAACGATGTAGCAAACAACGCCATCTATGGCAAGTTGTATAACTGGTATGCTACCGTTGATCCAAGGGGTCTTTGCCCAGCAGGATGGCGTGTACCCACCGATAACGATTGGCAACAACTTATCGATTATGCAGATACCAAAGCCTGGGGGAATAGTAACAATGCTGGACAAAAGTTGAAGTCGCGGCGGCAGGTTGACTCTCCACTTGGCGGCTTGTTCAACACAACGGAACATCCTCGCTGGGACAAACATAGCACCCGTTTTGGAACCGATGAATATGGATTTGGCGCGTTGCCAGCTGGTTACTACGCAGTGAGCGATGCTTTTGTGCTTAAGGGAGTGGGTACATACTTCTGGAGTGTGACCGAGAATAAGGATGGAAATATTTGGGTTCGATTCTTCAAAAACTCCAACCGAGGAGTGAGCAGAGCTCATCAGAGTAAGATCGTTGGCCTGTCGGTGCGCTGTGTAAAAGATGCAGAGTCAACTGCTCAAGTACCGCAGATTAACACGTTACAACCCGAGAATATTACCACATCCTCGGCAATGCTTGGAGGAGAGATTTCATTGGATGGCGGCTCGGCAATTCTTGCCAGAGGTTTTATTTGGGGGCCTGATGAAAATCCTACACTAACGTTGAATGGAGGATTAGTTGAGACGGGAAGCGGTTTGGGTGTATTCACCGAAACCATAACTGGATTGACGCCAGGATTAACCTATTGGGCTAGGGCGTTTGCCACTAACTCAGAGGGTACAGCCTACGGGGTTCAAAAAATGATAGAAGTGCCAAGTGCACTTTCGCTATCCACTGTGCAAACACGCACGATTTCAAGTGTAAGTGAAACTAATGCTGTTGTTGGGGGTACCGTTACGTCGGGTGGGGGAGCATTAGTAACCGCTCGCGGGGTGGTGTGGAGCACTAGCCCCAATCCAAGTATTATCACTAATGAGGGATTATTAAATATTGGCGAAGGTACAGGAACTTTTGCAACCACCTTGGAGAATCTTCAGTCAAGAACAACATACTACATAAGGGCTTTTGCTACAAATAGCCAAGGAACTGCTTATGGTAATCAAGTTGAGTTTACCACATTAGTTGGAATTGATTTAGAATATGGTCTGGTTGCTTTTTATCCCTTCAATGGGAATGCCAACGACGAGAGTGGTAATGATAACCACGGCACTGTTAACGGGGCAACACTAACTACCGATAGGTTTGGAGTTCCAAATGCTGCATATTTGTTCAATGGCTCGTCGTGGATAGAGGCTTTGCATAAATCGCACATTAATTTTGGGAGAACCGATGAGTACACCGTTAGCCTTTGGGTAAAGGCTTCTCCCGATAATGGATCAGCGGGAATACTCGAGAAATGGGTCGATGGATCAAATCCATACCCATACGTGCTGCGAACAGCAAATGGTAAGTATCAAGCAGCAAGGTATATTGGTGGATACCCACAGGACGAAACAAGGGTTCAGTATGCCATTGGCGATGATGTGAATCCGGCAGGTTTTCAGCATATGGTGGCAGTTTTTAAGCCTAATACGATTGAGGTTTTCCTCGATGGAATCTTAGTTGCCACATCACAAAGCCAGCTGGTTGATGGAAATGTTACAAATAATAATAATCTGTTTATTGGTCGTAGGGGAGGTTCAACCTTAAGGTTTTTTAAAGGTGCAATCGATGATATCCGTATTTACTCAAGAGCAATCTCAGCTGAGGAGATTTTGACCCTTTATAACGAGGAGGGGCCAGAGATTCCGGTGTTTGAACTTGTATTGGCAGTAAATCCTGCTGGAACTGGTTCTGTTTTGGGCGGGGGATCTTACACCGCCGGTTCCGAAGTTGCCCTTTCAGCATCCCCAAATCAGGGATATCAGTTTGTAAATTGGATCGAGGCAGGGAATCTGGTTTCCACCCAGAAAGACTTCACCTACACCATGCCGGGTAATAGTATTACATTATCAGCAAATTTTGAGCTAATACCACCAACAAAATATCCCCTAACTCTACTCGCTAGCCCATCGGGCGCTGGACAAGTTCAGGGCGCTGGAAGTTATGCTAAGGATGAGGTTGTTGCTCTAACGGCAACTGCTGCGCAGGGGTATAAGTTTGTAAATTGGACGCAGAATGGCAACCAGGTTAGCAGTGAAACTTCATTTAATTTTACCATGCCCGAAGGGGAGGTGAATCTAACAGCAAATTTTGAGGTAATTCCCCCAAAGCTATACACGTTATCAGTTGATGTTAACCCAGCCAATGCAGGTCAGGGTATTGGTGCAGGCGATTATGAACAGGGTGAGGAGGTAGAGTTAAAGGCAACAGCAAATCAGGGATTCACGTTTGTGAGTTGGACTATAGATGGTAATATTGTAAGCACAGATGCAACATACCTTTATGCAATGCAGGGGTCAAATGTTGCGATTACTGCCAACTTTGATGAGGTTGTCCCAGATGTTAATACAGTAGTATTTGAGAATGCTCTAGGCAGGGTAGGCGAAGAGATAGTGATTAACGTGCATATGGACAATCAGAGTGTAGTTGTTGGTTTCCAAATGGAAATCCTCATTCCCGACGGTTTTGCATTTGTTGAAGGTTCACTCACTTTAACTGATCGCGCTCAGGATCATGCGTTGGAGTATAATGTTCTAGATGGCAATGTAGTTAGAATAAGTGCTAGCTCCGTGACCAGTGAGCCATTTACTGGGAGTGATGGTGTTTTGTTCTCTTTCAATCTAAAGGCACCTACTCAATCGGGTGATTTTTCTATAGAGGCCCGTAATGTCGTTTTATCTAATAGTGCCCTTGAGAATGTGTTCACAGCCTCTACCCCGGGGAACATTACAGTAACAGAAAATACTGAAGGTTTTAAACTTGCTGTTGTCATTAACCCTTCTCAGGCGGGAACTGTAACTGGTGCTGGATACTACAATGAAGGCGAGCATATTACCCTTACAGCGACACCTTTAGTTGGCTATAAATTTGTAAGTTGGGCTTTGGGAGCTGTGCTAATAAGCACCCAACCAACACTTACAACCTTTATGCCTGCTGAGGATGTGGTTTTAACTGCAAATTTTGCAGAAGATATTTAGTAGTAGCTGGTTTTGATCACGAAATGGATGGTGCTAAAGAGGTGAATCCATTTTGGTGAAAAAGTGCAATTCAAAAAATCAAAATTGCATACCGGATTTAAATTTATACAAATAAATTTTTGTTATTCAAATTATCTTTTCTACTTTTGCAAGCCCAAAAAGTGTTGAACACTATAACATTTAAATATAATGTACGCTATTGTAGATATTGCAGGACAGCAATTTAAGGTGCAGAAAGATCAGAAGATCTTTGTTCATCGCCTTGAGGCTGAGGAAGGCACCGAGATGAATTTCGACAAGGTTTTGCTTGTTGATAACGAGGGTAAAGTAACCATTGGAGCCCCAACCGTTGCGAACGCCAAGGTAACCGCCAAGGTGCTCGATCACGTAAAGGGTGATAAGGTGATTATCTTCAAGAAGAGAAGACGTAAGGGTTACAGGCTGAAGAAAGGACATCGTCAGCAGTTTACCCAAATCCAAATTGGAGAGATTGTAGCATAACCGTATAAAAGATTTAGAAAATGGCACATAAGAAAGGAGCTGGTAGTTCCAATAACGGACGCGAATCGGAAAGCAAACGATTAGGCGTAAAACTTTTCGGCGGTCAAACATGCAAAGCTGGTAACATTATCGTTCGCCAGAGAGGAACCAAGCACAACCCAGGTCAAAACGTGGGAATGGGCAAGGATCACACTTTATTTGCACTTATTGATGGAACCGTTTCGTTCCGCAAAAAAGCCGAAAATAAGTCGTACGTTTCAGTTATTCCCGCAGAAAATTAGTTTTTCTCATAACCACATTTTGAAAATCTCCTGCAGCTTACCTGAAATGTGTAAGTTCAGGGGATTTTTCTTTAATAACACACAACACCATGCTCACGCTTAAGCAGATTCACGATAGCCGGGACGAGGTAATAGCCCGTTTGGCCATCAAAAACTTCGATGCGGCAAAACTTGTCGACGAAGTAATTAACCTCGATAATCAGCGTAGAACCATACAGGGTAAGCTAGATGCTCTGCTGGCAGAGCAGAATGCGCTTTCGAAGGATATTGGGGTGATGTTTAAGCAGGGTAAAGCTAGCGAAGCCGAAGTTGCTAAGCAGCGAGTTGCCAGTCTCAAGGAGGAGTCGAAACAGTTAACCCAGGAGATGGCCGAGGTTGAGCAATCGCTCAAAGGGGTTCTAGTGAAAATTCCTAACCTTCCACACCCATCGGTTCCCGCTGGAAAAACTGCAGATGATAATCTTGAGGTGCGTGCTGGAGGGGCAATACCCGAACTTAAGGCGAGCGCAAAGCCACATTGGGATTTGGCAAAGGATTTCGATATTATAGATTTTGAGCTGGGTGTAAAGATTACCGGTAGCGGATTCCCCGTGTATAAGGGAAAAGGCGCAAAGCTGCAAAGGGCGCTTATCAACTTTTTCCTTGAGGAGAATATTGCTGCAGGTTATAGAGAGTACATGCCTCCACTGATGGTGAATGAGGACTCGGCCTATGGTACAGGTCAACTACCCGATAAGGATGGTCAGATGTATCATGCTCAACTCGATAATTTTTACTTGATTCCAACGGCCGAGGTGCCCGTTACAAATATCTTTAGGGATGTTATTCTTAATGCATCCGATTTTCCCATTAAGCTTACAGCATATACTCCATGTTTTAGGCGTGAAGCTGGATCGTATGGAAAGGATGTGCGCGGACTGAACCGTCTTCATCAGTTCGATAAGGTTGAGATTGTGCAGGTTCAGCATCCCGATAAATCATACCAAAGTCTCGATGAGATGGTAAATCATGTGGAGGGAATTCTGAAAAAATTAGAGTTACCATACCGTATAATCCGTTTGTGCGGGGGTGATATGAGCTTTACATCAGCTCTTACCTACGATTTTGAGGTGTTCTCGGCTGCACAGCAAAAGTGGCTCGAGGTTAGCTCGGTTTCAAACTTTGAGTCGTTTCAGGCCAACAGGCTTATGCTTCGCTTCCGCGAGGAGGGCGAAAAGCGCAACCAGTTGGCTCACACCCTAAACGGGAGCTCTCTAGCGCTTCCCCGCATACTTGCCGCTCTGTTAGAAAACAATCAGGATGAGCAAGGAATTCGAATTCCTAAGGTATTACAGCCATTCTGCGGGTTCGATCGTATTTAATTTGATAAGTTTTTCCTACTAAACCGATTCTTTTCAGAAAAATCATCTGCAAAAGAGTCGGTTTGTTATATTTGCCCTATTATCCCGAAACCCTAAACCACTCATGAGCAATAAAAGGCTTTCGTACATATTTGCTGGACTTACCATCATGTTCTGGGGCACTGCAGCCTCAGCATTTAAGTTCACGCTGAACCATTTTTCGTACATTCAACTTTTAGCTTGGTCGTCATTATTCTCTACCCTTTTGCTTCTTCTGATAATTATCGTTCTGGGCAAATTCAAAGAGATAAAAAGTGTGCCCCGCAAAGCATTTATTCAATCCATTTATCTTGGTTTGCTAAACCCGTTTGCCTACTATTTTATACTTTTTAGGGCATACGAATTGCTACCAGCTCAAGTGGCGCAGCCACTAAATTTTATTTGGCCTCTGGTTCTCGTAATTTTATCGGTTCCATTGCTAGGCGAGAAACTTAGCCTTAAGGGGTTGCTTGCTCTGATTGTGAGTTTTATAGGGGTAATCATAATTTCGTCCGAAGGAAATTTGTCGAGTTTTCAGATAAAGAGTCCACTAGGTGTTGTTCTGGCGCTGACCAGCTCCGTAATTTGGGCGCTCTACTGGATACTAAACCTTCGGAAGTCGCTGGTCGATCCAATAGTTCGACTATTTTTCAACTTTCTGTTTGCAACCATGTTCTCCTTTATTGCTGGAACTTTCTTCGATCAGTTTTGGAATATAAACCCAATGGGAATTTATGGGTCGATTTATGTGGGATCGTTCGAAATGGGCATTACTTTTGTTCTGTGGCTTAAGGCTCTAAGCCTAGCCGAAAGCAAGGCGAAGTTGAATAATATTATTTACCTTGTTCCGTTTGTTAGCTTAGTATTCATCCACTTTTTTGTGGGCGAATCGATATATTGGACAACTGTTGTGGGCCTTTTAATAATAGTTGGAAGTATTCTCTACCAACAGCTACATGGAAATCGAATTAAGAATTAATACCCAAAACCATGAAAAGATTTAAGTTATTATCAATCATCGTTCTTATTACAGGTATCCTGTATGGGTGCAAAAAGGATGAGCCTGTTAACGTTAACAAGGAACTGCTTAACGTTATGGAGGAATACTACCTGTGGTACAATGAGATGCCAACCGTTGACCCAAATAGCTATCCTTCGCCTGTAGAACTTCTCGATGCTCTAACCTATAAAGAGCTCGACAGGTGGAGTTATATAACAACCAAACAGGAGCTAGAGGCCTATTATCAGAATGCCGAATACGTTGGTTATGGTATAGGTTTAGGATTTGATGCCCAGAATCAGCTTCGCATTACCTTTATATTTGAGGATTCCCCAATGCGTGCTATAGGAGTTGACCGTGGATGGAGAGTTAGCGCTATCAACGGGAATACTCCCACAATTAGTAACATCAATAACCTATTGGCTCAAAGTTCGGCATTATTTACATTTATTGATTTAGAGGAGCAGTCGCACACCCAAAATTTTTCTAAAAAAGTGGTTCAAATGAATACCGTGCTGATGGATACGGTTTACACAACGGCTTCTGCAAAAGTAGGTTATTTTGTACTTAAGGGGTTTGTTGGCCCCACTGTTGACGAGCTAACCGAAACCTTTAGTAGTTTTATAATGGATGGCGTTACCGAGCTCATTGTGGACCTAAGGTATAATGGTGGTGGTGCAATTAGTACAGCAGAACATTTGGCTAGCTTAATTGCTGGTAAGATAGCTGCGGGGAGCGTGCTGGGAAAGTATGTTCATAACGACAAGCAAACAAGCAGGGATGAATCGTTCCTTATCAGTAACCATTCATATGCCTTGCCACTGAACCGGGTTGTTTTTATCACAACCGAAAATTCTGCCTCAGCTAGTGAACTGCTGATTAATGGATTGTTCCCACATATGGAGGTTAGCCTAGTTGGTTCGCGTACCTATGGAAAGCCAGTGGGAATGTACGCGTTTACCTCTCCATCGTTCGACTGGGCCTTTGTCCCAATCTGCTTCAGAGTATTAAATGCTAATGATGAGGGCGATTACTACGATGGAATTCCTGTAAATATTCCTGCAGCCGATAATATTAACTATCCCTTTGGCGATTTACGGGAGAGTAGTCTTGCTGCAGCAATGTCGTTACTGGATGGGAGTAAGGCCAAGTTGGATGTCACCTCTACTCAAAGTGTTTCGTACCCAACCCGTAAGGGTTTAAAGGGCGAGATTGGCGCTTGGTAGTGGAAATCCATTCCATTTGTTAACGATTAATAAATCTTCGCCAATTACCCTTGGTTTTAGTATCTTTGTAGGCAAATCAAAGATAAAGTCAATTTGTGAACTCGCAACCCGAAAGAGTAATTCTGGGGATTGATCCTGGCACAACAGTTCTAGGATATGGAATTATAAAGGCTAGTGGTAAGAATAATGTGGAACTTGTGGTGCTGGGTGTAATTGAGCTGAAAAAGTACTCCGACCATTACCTTAAGCTAAAGGTGATTTATGAGCGTGTGCAGCAGCTGGTCGATCAGTACCTGCCCGATGATGTGGCCATTGAGGCTCCTTTTTTTGGGAAAAACGTACAGAGCATGCTAAAACTGGGACGGGCACAGGGCGTGGCGATGGCAGCAGCTCTTTCGCGTTCGGTTCCAATTTTTGAGTATGCACCCCGCAAAATTAAGCTGGCCATAACTGGCCAGGGTAATGCTTCAAAGGAGCAAGTGGCAGCAATGTTGCAGAGTATCCTTAAAACAAAGGCATTTGATACGAAAACACTTGATGCTACCGATGGTTTAGCGGCAGCAGTTTGTCACTTCTACCAGCAGAAAGTTGAGGTAGGTGGCAAGCGAGTTTCTAACTGGGCCGATTTTATTCGAAACAATCCCAATCGGGTGACTGGTCTTTAATGTTTATCAGGCGAAAGCCTTTCAGAAGATATTGTTAAACTTCCGATTTAGTTTTACTCTTTTTTAATTTTTTTAAAGTAGAAAAGATCATCTATAATACTAAGCCATGGGAATGATAACTTTTTTTAAGACTCCACGACCCAAACGATTTGAGTATACGCCCCAGTACTACAATGCTCGTAAGGAAGCCCTCAGAGAGCGCGAAAAGCAAATTAAGCAGGAGATGGGGTTAACCGATGGTGATTCGCCTCGAGTTTCGCTAATCCGAGGACAAATGCGGAGGCAGTACGAGCAGAAGATGAAAGGACGCATTAACAGGGGTTCAAGTCTAAGATTGGTTGTGATTTTTATTATTCTTTGCCTGCTTGCTTATTACATGTTCTACTATTAGTTTCCTTTTATGCCCGATGTAATTCAGCTTTTGCCCGATTCGGTAGCCAACCAGATTGCTGCTGGTGAGGTGGTGCAACGCCCCGCATCGGTAGTGAAGGAACTGATGGAAAACTCCATCGATGCCGGAGGCAATACTATTCAGGTAATTGTTCGCGATGGAGGGAAAGCACTTATTCAGGTTATTGACGATGGGTGCGGCATGTCCGAAACCGATGCCCGACTTTGCTTTGAACGCCACGCTACATCAAAAATTAGAGAAGCGAACGACCTGTTTGCCATACAAACAATGGGTTTTAGGGGTGAGGCTTTAGCCTCAATTGCTGCCGTAGCGGAGGTGGAGATGAAAACTCGTACACCCGAAAGTCAGGTTGGAACAAGCATTCGGATTTATGGCTCCGAGCTGATAGAACATGAAACTGTTTCGTGTACAGTGGGAACATCAATTAGTGTTAAGAACCTTTTCTTCAATATCCCTGCTCGACGGAAATTCCTTAAAAGTTCATCGCTTGAGCTAAAACATATAATAAGCGAGTTTCAGCGGGTTGCACTAGCTAACCCGCAGGTTGCTTTTACCTTGTCGCACAATGGAGCAGATATTTACAAACTGCCTGCTGGGAATGTTAAGCAGCGCATAACGTACCTAATGGGAAAAAGTCTTGGACAGTACTTGCTCGATATTAATACCCATACATCGGTTGTGGAGATAAGCGGTTTTATTGGGAAACCCGAGTGTGCAAAAAAAAGTCCTGGTGAGCAATTCTTCTTCGTGAATAATCGTTATATGAAAAACGCTTACCTTCATAAAGCAGTAATGAAGGCGTATGAGAAGCTAATTGCCCCCGATACTATTCCCCCATATTTTATTTTTCTCAAAACCGATCCCGGAACCATTGATGTGAATATACATCCTACCAAAACTGAGATTAAGTTTGAGGATGAGAGGATGATCTGGCAAATCCTTAATGCCGGTGTTCGTGAGGCTATGGGAAAGTTTGCCATTGTTCCCTCCATCGATTTTGAGACGGAGATGGTAATAGATATTCCCTTTTTTCCCAAGAGTGCGCCTGTAAGTCCACCAGAAATTGAGGTAAATCCCGATTTTAACCCCTTCGATCGCGATTATGTTAGCCGTTCCTCCTCACAGCAAGCGCATGGGCATCATAGGCCATCAACAAGGGGCTGGCAGGAACTTTTTTTGCAGCAGCAGGGCTCGGGTTTCGAGAATAGACAGGAGGAACCAAGTTCGCATTTATTCAGCAAAACCGAGAGTGAACCCGTTTTCCCAAAGGCATCTCAGCGTTTTTTTCAGCTGAAAAATCGCTATATTCTAACATCGGTTAAGTCGGGATTAATGGTAATTGATCAGAAACGCGCCCATGAGCGAATCCTGTTCGAAAACTATCTGCTCACTCTTTCAATGGGTTCGGCCAGCTCGCAGCAGGAACTTTTCCCTCAGTCAATAGAGATGAGCTCTGGCGATTTTGCCCTTCTGCACGCTGTTGCCGATGACTTGGCCGCATTAGGCGTTGTAATTGGATTTCTTGGGCAAAACACAATAGCCGTAAACGCCCTACCCGCTAACGTTAAGGTTAGCAATGCCGAACAGCTTATTCTGGATTTCCTGGGAGCCTTTAAGGAGAACTCAGCCGAGCAGGGCGCCGATATTCACCATAGGTTAGCCCAATCATTGGCCAAAGCATCGTCGATACCCTATAATCGTCAGCTCGAACCTATTGAGATGCAGGATTTGGTTGATAAGCTTTTTGCCTGTCAGCAACCCAACGTTTCACCCGATGGTAAGCCTACTATAACAATTCTTGGGGTTGATGAGCTGGAGAAACGGTTTAGGTAGGCTAAAGCAGCTAACCCCGCTATTTTACCATAGGATTTATTTTACCCATGGATAACTCCATGCTAAACAAAGTTTCGATCTGCTTATTTTTTAGTTTTGCGATTAAAACATGCTGACAATTAATAAAAAACTATTACCTTTGCCCCGCAAAAATAATGTAGGTTTAACTAAAAAAGCGTTTAAGTATGCCTGTAAAAATCAGACTTAGTCGCCACGGACGGAAGAGAGCACCTTTCTACCATATCGTGGTGGCAGATAGCAGGGCGCCACGGGATGGCAGATTCATCGAGAGGATTGGTTCGTACAATCCTGTCACTGATCCTGCTACTATTGAATTAAATTTTGATAGGGCATTGGATTGGCTGCAGAATGGCGCTCAACTTACCGATACCGCTAGGGCTATCCTATCGTACAAGGGTGTTTTAATGAAGAAACACCTGCTTGATGGCGTGAAAAAAGGAGCTTTAACTCCTGAGCAAGTTGAGACAAAGTTCGACGCTTGGACCAAGGAGAAAGAGTCTAAAGTTCAAGCCAAAGTAGATCGTCTCGCCAAAGGCGAAAAGGACGACATGGCAAAACGAATTGAAGCTGAAGCTAAAGTTCGTGAAGCCCGTGCTCAAGAAATTGCCAAGAAGCAAGCCGAACTAGCCGCTAAAGAGGCTAAATCAGCTGCTGCTGACGCAACCGAAGAAGCAGCCGATGAGCAAGTGGCTGACGAGCAAGCCGAAGCTTAACTCCTAAAGTGTAGGGATTTCCCTTATGAACCATCCTCAACTTACTGAGATTGGTAAAATTCAACGAACTCACGGAGTAAATGGCGAACTTCAGGTTAGCTGGTCAAACGACTTCTACCCTGAAGACCACAAATTAGAATCGGTGTTCCTTCTTATTGAGGGAATACCGATTCCTTTTTTTATACATTCAATCAGGAGTAAGGGCGGTGATTCTTCTCTAATTAAGTTTGATGATATTGACGATTTGCCACAGGCCGAAGGCCTGGTTGGATTAAAAATTTTTGCCGAGGTAAAACAGAGCAAACCCAACGACGAACTTTTTCTTGACGATTTAGTGGGATTCACCATAATTACTCAGCAGGGTGTACAACTGGGTGTAATAAGTACATTGCAGGACTATGCCGGAAACCTTGTTTTCGAGATCACTGGAGCATCTGGGAATGAGCTGCTAATTCCGGCCTCGCCCGATTTAATTGTTGATATTGATGAGGACTCTAAGATCCTTTTCATGGATCTACCCGAAGGGCTAGCCGACCTGTAGACTAAAAGATTATATCTTTCTCGAATTCTGCAATTCCTTGGCGCCACCTGTTTGGCAGGGAAATGCTAGTTTCATCCTTTCCGCAGTAACCTACCATAATCGATTTGCTGTCGGCAGCAATGGCTTTAGTGGTTTTGTTGTATATCTGCTGAATCATTTCGAGGCTCTTGTTCCCCATCTTCACAATTTTGGTTCTCACCTCCAGCTCATCGTAAAACTTTATTTGAGCCAAAAAATTTACGTTTACACTAACAACAATTAACCCCTCCTCTTCCCAGTCCATGCGCTCCTTAAGAACGTCGAGAAAGTAGTGTAGCCTGCCCAAGTCGAAGTACTGCATGTACACCGAGTTGGTGGTGTGCCCTAGCATATCGATGTCGTTAAACCTAACCTGGATAGGATGGGCGTGATTAAAATTGTAATCCATTATCTCTTTTTCAAAATGGTTGTATAATTGTGTCAAAACTACTCTCTTATAATCTTTACTTCACCCCTTAACCCTAGTTGGATAATGCCCGATGGTACTGGATTCTTACTCTCCTGGTAGATTTGGGGCACAACCAGTTCGACTCCATTCACAATTTCCTTGTCGATTTGATTGAAACATTTTGGGGAAGGTTGCCCCGAAATGTTGGCAGAAGTTGAAACAATGGGCTTTCTGAATGCTTGAAGTAGGCTTTCGCAGAATGTATGCTTAACCACTCTAATTCCAATTTTGCCATCAGCATCCACGAGATTTTTAGCCAAATTTTTAGCCTTAGGGTAGATAATAGTTAGCGGTTTGTCTGTAACATCAATTAAATCCCAGGCAATCTCAGGTACTTGTTCAAGGTAAATATTCAAAAGGTTTGGGTTCTCTATAAGCACTAACATGCTTTTGGTGTCCTCGCGCTGCTTTAGCTTATATATTTTGGCAACAGCCTCAGGGTTTGTGGCATCGCATCCAATGCCCCAGATAGTGTCGGTTGGGTAAAGAATTAGGCCTCCGGTTTTCAGAACCTCAACTGCTGCTTTAATGTCGTTTTGCATCTTTGCATCCATTTAAAAAGAGGTTGAGCCTCTGCAGGTCAACCTCTTCTGTAATTTAGACTATACTGTGATTTAGTACCTGTAGTGTTCGGGTTTGTAGGGCCCTTCAACCTTTACGCCAATGTAATCGGCTTGTTGTTTTGTAAGCTTTGTGAGTTTAACTCCCAGTTGCTCAAGATGAAGTCGTGCAACCTCCTCGTCGAGGTGCTTGGGCAAGCGGTAAACGTCAACAGCTAAATCTTTTTGCCAAAGTTCCAGCTGGGCAAGAGTTTGGTTGGTAAAGCTATTGCTCATCACAAAGCTTGGATGACCCGTGGCGCAACCAAGGTTTACCAAACGACCTTCGGCCAGGATAAAGATTGAACGACCATCGGCGAAGTAGTACTGATCGACCTGTGGTTTAACAGTTTCCTTTCGAACTCCTTGAGCCTTATTTAATTTCTCAACTTGAATCTCGTTGTCGAAGTGACCTATGTTGCAAACAATGGCTTGGTCTTTCATCGCCATTAAATGCTCAAGGGTAATAACATCGCGGTTTCCGGTGCAGGTTACAAAGATATTTCCCTCATCAAGGGCATCCTCAATGGGTTTAATCTCAAATCCTTCCATGGCTGCTTGCAGAGCGCAAATTGGATCGATCTCGGTAACAATTACACGTGCTCCATAAGCGCGCATGCTTTTGGCACATCCCTTGCCCACATCGCCGTAACCTAAAACAACTACTACTTTCCCAGCAATCATCACATCGGTTGCGCGCTTAATGCCATCGGCAAGCGACTCACGGCAGCCGTATAGGTTATCGAATTTGCTTTTGGTTACTGAATCGTTCACATTAATGGCCGGAACAAGCAACTCGCCGCGCTCCATCATCTGGTAAAGTCGGTGAACACCAGTTGTGGTCTCTTCCGATACACCTTTCCACTCCCTGGCCATGTTGTGCCATTTTTGGTTGTCCTCGGCAAGAGTTTTCTTCAGAAGTTTAAGGATTTCGGCTTCCTCAATGCTTTCGGCTTCGCGGTTAAGAATGCTGGCATCGTTCTCGGCCTTGCATCCCATGTGAATTAGTAGGGTTGCGTCGCCACCATCATCAACAATTAGGTTTGGCCCTTTGCCACCAGGGAACGAAAGCGCCTGTGCCGTACACCACCAGTACTCCTCAAGGGTTTCGCCTTTCCAGGCGAAAACAGGAATTCCGGCTGCAGCAATAGCCGCAGCGGCATGATCTTGTGTTGAGAAGATATTGCAACTTGCCCAACGTACATCAGCACCCAACTCAACCAGCGTCTCAATGAGTACGGCAGTTTGAATTGTCATGTGTAGCGATCCCGAGATTCTTGCTCCCATTAGGGGTTTTTCAGCAGAATGTTTTCTGCGGATAGCCATAAGTCCGGGCATCTCTTTTTCTGCTATGCTGATCTCTTTTCTGCCCCATTCGGCCAGATTGATATCCTTTACCTTGTAGGGAAGGGTTGTGGTTAAGGTGTTTTCCATTATGCGACTTGTGTTTTGTGTGTAACTGTTATCTCTGTTTTGTTTTTGCTTCTGATACTCGTAGAGTTAGGATTGCAAAGATAATGTAAAAATTTGAAATAATGAGAGATATCCTTGCTACGGAACTAAGCGCTTAAGAGCAGCATTCTTGTCGAGTGCAAGTTGATTTTTAAGGGCATCGAGCGATGCGAACTTTTGCTCTTCCCTTATCTTTTCTGCAAACTTGATATTTATCATCTCATTATAAATTACCTTGTCGAAACCGATAATATGAGCCTCAATGGTGCGTTCAAGGCCATCGCCAAGGGTTGGTCTAATTCCTATGTTTAGCATGGCGGGATACGAAACGCCCTGATAATCGACCCAAACGGCGTAAACGCCGTTGCCCGGTACGAGTTTGGATGGGTCGTTTGGTTTGATGTTGGCTGTGGGAAATCCTAATGACCGGCCAATTTGCTGTCCACCCTCAATGGTTCCCGAAAGGTTGTAGGGGCGGCCAAGCATACTATTCGCCGAACTTAAATCGCCAGTCAGCAGTGCTTCCCGGATTTTTGTTGAACTCACATCCACACCGTTTATGCTCACCGGCTCCACCTGGATTGCGTGGTAGTTAAAGTTATCCTCGTGCTGTTTAAGCAGGTTGAAATTTCCCTGCCCCTTGTGCCCAAAGGAGTGGTTATACCCAAGGATTATTATGGATGCGTTTAACTTTTTAACCAAAAAATTTTCGATAAATTGAATGGCGCTGGTTGCAGCAAGTTCAAGTGTAAAATCCATAACCAGCATGCCATCAATGCCATTTTCGTAGGCAAGCTGTTGCTTTTCCGATAAGGAGGAGAGGAGTTTTAGCCGCTCAGGATCGTTGTGAAGCACCATTCGGGGATGAGGCCAAAACGTTATGAGAAGGCAATTCCTATTGTTTGCTTTAGCACTGTTTGTTACCGTATTAATGATTGCGCTATGGCCTAGGTGAACACCATCGAAAAAACCAATTGTGATAACTGGCCTTTCGAGGTTTACCTCATCTATGTGGTGGTATATTATCATGTTTGAATTTGGGTCACAAAAATAGCAAAAGAAGCCGAAAATATATCGGCTTCTTTGAGAGTTAAAGGGTGTTGATGATTAAATCCATCGAACCAATGTAAAGTCCATTCGGTGTGGCAGCTCGCTGTTTTTGGCGTAAACTCTAATTCCCGAGTCGAAAACTCCAGGATCGGTTGGGATAAAGAGTAATCGGTAGGTAGCACGTTGTCCTTCCACATGTTCTAGGTCAAACTCCTGGGTGTGCTTAATGGTAACATCACCATTTTCTACCAACTCAGCAATAACCAGCTCTACTCCAACCTCTTCGGGCGATAGATTTCCGAGATCCAGCACCACTTCGGAGGAGTACTCCTTGCCCAGAACAATAGCTTGGCGGGAGGTGTCGAACTGCTCGGCGGTAATTACCTCGAGGCTATCCCAGTTTCTTGAAACCTTTCTTTTCCATACTGCAAGTCGTTTGGCCAGATCAAAATCTTCTTCGGCCAATCGATTGGTTCGAATGTAAAGCTTGTGATAGAATCGATCCTCATAGTCTTCCATCATTCGGGTAGTGGTGAAGTTAGATGCCACCTCGGCAATAGATTTCTTGATGGACGCTACCCAGCTAGTTGGAACATTCTTATCGCTATGGGTATAAAATTTTGGAACGATTTCATTCTCGAGAAGCGAGTAGATCAACTCTGCATCAAGCTCGTCCTGAAACTCTTGCTGGACATAGGTGCGCTCCATTGGGAGAGCCCATCCGGCATCGGGCTTGTAGCCCTCAACCCACCAGCCGTCGAGTACGCTAAAGTGAAGCACACCATTCATAACTGCTTTCATGCCACTTGTACCGGATGCCTCGAGTGGTCGAGTTGGGGTGTTTAGCCAGATATCAACACCTTGAACCATTTTTCGGGCGAGTTCCATGTTGTAGTTCTGTAGGAAGATGAATTTTCCCACAAACTGTGGTAGCTTGCTAACCTCAACTAGTTTACGGATCAAGTCTTGTCCAGCCTTATCGTTAGGATGCGCTTTACCCGCAAATAGAAACTGAACGGGCATCTCCTTGTTGTTCACTATTTCACTTAACCTTTCCAAATCTCGAATCAGTAAATGAGCCCTTTTGTATGTTGCAAATCGGCGTGCAAAACCTATGGTAAGCACGTCGTCTCGGAGTTTTTCCTGGATCTCGACTATATGCCTTGGGCTTTCAAACTTAACAATTTGCGGGTTAACCAGTCGGGTTCGAATGTAATCGATTAACTCTTTCCGGAGTTTGTTTCGAATTTTCCATAACTTTTCGTCGGGTACTTTCTCAATATTCTTCCAGATTGGCGTATTGTCAAACCCCTTCTCGTTGCTTTGGGCTTCAATTAAACTTCTGATTTCGGGTGATGTCCACGTTGGATAGTGCACGCCGTTGGTAACGTAACCCAGATGGAGTTCGCTGGGGAAGTAACCTGGCCATAGGTTGGCAAACATTTTACGGCTAACATCGCCATGAAGCCAGCTAACACCATTAACCTCTTGCGAGAGATTTGCAGCGAGGTAGCTCATGGAAAATCGCTCGGTCTCGTCGCCTGGGTTGAGTTTGCCCAGATCCATAAATTGCTCCCAGGTAATGCCCAGCCGCTCGGGGTAGTGGGTCATGTAGGTGCGGAGCATATCCTCGGGGAACGAGTCGTGACCCGCTGGGACAGGTGTGTGAGTAGTGAAAAGACTAGATGACCTAACAATCTCAAGCGATTCGGCAAATGAAAGTTTAGTGTCAACTATCAGACTACGGAGGCGTTCTAGTCCAGCAAAGGCGGCGTGTCCTTCGTTTAGGTGGTAGATACTTGGCGTAATGCCAATTTTCTCAAGGGCTCTTACGCCCCCAATGCCCAGGATCATCTCCTGCTTAAACCTGTTTTCCCAGTCGCCTCCGTAGAGGTGGTGAGTGATTGCACGATCAGCGGGTTCGTTATCTTCGTAATCGGTGTCGAGTAGATAAAGTTCGGTTCTCCCCACATCAACGCGCCAGATTCGTGCATTTACAATACGACCTGGGAAAGCAACCCCAACAGTTTTCCATTTGCCATTCTGATGACGAACAGGTTTGGCTAGCGTTTGGGCAAAGTTCTGCTGATCATAGGCAGCAATCTGCTGTCCTGTTGATGAGAGTTGTTGGGTAAAGTAGCCGTAACGATAAAAAAGCCCAATGGCAACAATGGGAACATTTCTGTCGGAGGCTTCTTTTAGGTAGTCGCCGGCAAGAACACCAAGGCCACCCGAGTATAGTTTTAGACTTTGATGAAGCCCAAATTCCATGCTTAGGTAGGCGGTTTTGATGCCTTTTCGGCCCGACTTTTTGCTCATGTACTCGTGGAAATGCTTTTGCACCCGGTTCAATTTCTCAATGAAAACCTCGTCCTGTTCCAGCTCCTGAAAACGGGGGAGTGAGATCATGTCGAGAAACCTGATGGGATTTTGCTCACACTCCACCCAAAGGTCTGGTTCAATGCTTTCGAAAAGGTCAATGGCATCAGGGTTCCAGCACCACCATAGGTTTTTTGAGATCTCGTCGAGGGCAGTAAGTTTTTCGGGTATATTCTTTTGAATGAGTAGTCGTACCCAGTTGGGTTTGTTGATGTGAAAAACTTTCTCAACATGGGGCAGTTGCTCTTCGCGATCGAACTCCATAAACTGCTTTGTACGCTCTTCAACCTTTTGCAGGGCAATGTGATATGCCTCTTTATAGTGAGAGATTAGGTTTTCCCAAAGAGCAATTTTGGAAACCTCCAGGGCATTCACTCTGTACTTTTCCTGTTCGGCAAGACTTAGAGCTGAATAGTGGCAAACAGTTTTCGATATCTCCTCAATAACAAAGCTGTCGTTATCGTCAGTGCGCTCAATTACCTTTATACCCGGATGCTCCTCGTTAAAGTATGTGTTCACCCATAGTCCAAAACCTGCAAGGGTGGTTGTAATAGTTGGCACATGAAACGCCAAACTTTCGAGTGGGGTATAACCCCAAGGTTCGTAGTAAGATGGGAAAACAGAAATATCCATGCCGATAAGAAGATCCCAGTAGGGTAAATCAAATATCCCATCGTTCCCGTTGAGGTAGCAGGGAACAAAGAAAATCTTAACCTTATCGCTCGATGAGTTGAACAGCCCTGCCGCCTTAAATTTATTAAGTATTGGATCGCTGTCGGAATCGTTTAGGTAATGGGTAATGTGGGTGTTACTTAATACAACCACGTTCTCGTTTTCCTTTTCCTGGAGATTTTTGAAAACATCCTTTCGGGGGCCATGATGCCCGCCCGGGATAAGAATAAACGCCAGCACCTCTCGCTTAAGATCGGGGCATCGATTTAGCTTCGACAGGGCATCGATAAAAACATCAATTCCCTTGTTTTTAAATTCATACCTTCCGCTGATTCCCACTACAAGGGCATCTTTGGCGACATCATGAGCAAGCAACGCTTCGGCTACCTCATAGAATTTCACTTTAGCCTCAATTCGACGTAGATTAAACTCCTCGTCTTTGGGCACAAAGCTGTTTTCAAATCCATTAGGGGTAACAATATCAACCTTTTTACCATGGAATTGTTCGCACTCCTTAGCGGTAATATCGCTAACGGTAGTGTAACAGTCGGCTTCAACTGCCGATACCTTCTCGAGCGATTGTTTCGACACTACGTTAAATTCTATGGCTTTTTGCTCTGCGTTGTACTTCTCAAGGTTGCTGTAGAGCGGGATGCTGTTTCCTGCAATGCAGCGTCCCATCACAGTGGCATGGGTGGTAAAGATATTCCCAATTTGGGGCATATTTTTTTTAAGGTACAGCAATCCTGTTCCAGTCATCCACTCATGGAACTGAGCGACTATACGATGTCTGTAAGTGAGTTGGAATTTGGTAAAACTTTCAATCACCTTACCTGCTACATATCCAAAGAGGGCGGGCTCCACGTAGTCCCACTGCCCAGTGATGGAGTCGAGCTTGTACTCCTCCCAGAATTCCTTGAATATCTCATCTTTTTTGGAGAAGAATGGGGTAAAGTCGACAATTATCACTACTGGTTTTCCCTCGATATTCCACCGACCAACTCTAACCCTTAGCCCCTCTTCGTGAGCCTTATTTTTCCAGGAAGAGAACAGCTGTGTGTCCTCAATAAATTCAGGGTTGTTCTCGGTGTCGCGCCAAACATCGGGGCCAATGAGTATTAGGTTATTTTTATATTCACTAACCAGGGTCAGCGCTTTGGTGGAGATAACCGTATGGATTCCACCAACCTTATTGCAAATTTCCCAGCTAACCTCAAAAAGATAGTCTGGGCGTAGTAGTTTGTCTGTCATTTCTTTAATGGCATTGGTTTTGACTTAAAAAAACATCACTGCTTCTTCGCTTTAGTTGTCGTTTTCTTTGCTGTTGATGTTGTTTTAGACGTTTTTGTTGTTTTTCCAACCGGTTTTTTAGTGGCAACTTTCTTGGTCACCGTTTTCTTTGCTGTTGATTTTGTTGAGGAATCTTTCTGTAAGGCTTTAAGGTTTGCTATCTTCTCCTCGTATTCCTTTATCAATTTGTCCACCTCTTCGGGATTAGTAGCCAATTCTTCAGCGTCTTCAGCTGGATGAGTGCTATTGTAGTTTTCAACACGTAGTTTAAAGTCGCTCAGGGCATTCATAAAGTTGATAAATGCTTCGTAGGGAGTGTCGTATGGATTAAAGTACTTATGAACGTCACCGTCGCTAAACCATTTTGTGCACATGTAGTAGAAATGGTCACTGGTTTGCAGGTATTTCCAGTCTCTTTGCAGATCGGGATCGTTTATGGTCGACACCCGATGGGCAATTTCGTAAAGGTTATTAAACGCTTCGTCCTGCATTTCGTTACCAAGCCAAGCGGTTAAGTCGCGCTCCTCATCGGCCCAGCTAATTGGGAACGGAACGTGCAATGGTGCTATGGGTTGATGTTTCCGGGCTGCTTCGGCTGGGGTTAGAAACTCAAAATTTGAGTTGGAGAATACCCTTGCTGGAAGAGCCCTCATAAATTCGAAGATTCCTGTTTCGGCCCACTGGTGTTCGCCAAAGGTTTCGTAATCCATAAAAAGATTAATAATCTCATCCTTTGAATCGATAGAGTTGAGCCAGTCGACATATTTTTCGGTGGTTAAAGGCCACTCAGGCCAGCCCCTATTCGAGAATCTAAAGGCAATATCATCGCTCATCTGGAAGTTTTTGAGCAGTAGCCTGAGTTTTGGGTTTATGGCGTTGGTGTAAAGGTAGTTTGGGCTTTTCCAGCCCATAATATGCTTTGCCCCTTCGGTAAGCATGGCCTTAAAGCCCATGTCGGCCACCATGGCGCCTATCTCGTCGGAGTAAATAAGCTCTGTATTCCTGAAAGTGGTTGGCTTTTGACCAAATAGCTGCTCTACCTTTTGTACCTGAGCATTTACCTGATTTTCGAACTCCTCGCGCGATTTGAGTGCAGAAAGGGAGTGCGAGTAAGTTTCGGCAATAAACTCTACGCAGCCAGTTTCGGCTAGCTTTCGGAATGTGTCGAGCACATCGGGAGCATACATCTCAAACTGATCGAGGGCAGTACCCGAAATGGAGTAGGCAATTTTGAACTTGCTTCCATACTCGTTAATTAGCGATAGCATCAGGTTGTTGGTGGGTAAGTAGCACTTTTCGGCCACCTTCCGCATAATGGAGCGGTTGGCAAAATTGTCGAAGTAGTTGTGATATTGCCCAATATCAAAAAAACGATACCTACGAAGCCTGTATGGCTGATGAACCTGAAAGTAGAAGCAGATTGTTTTCATTATGCTAGGGTATTTTTATTGTTGTCGTTTTTTGCTGGTTACTACCAACCGAGTACCGATTTGTAGATTTTTTTCACTTCAAGGGCGGCATTCTCCCACTTTAGGCTATTTACCTCTTCCTGTCCGTAGCGTTTAAAGTAAGTGGAGAGAGCCTCGTAGTTGAGCAACCCGTAAATAGAATCGGCCATTGCATCTATATCCCAAAAATCAACCTTGAGGGCATGGCGTAAAACTTCGGCAACGCCCGATTGTTTGGAGATAATCACGGGTACGTTGCTCTTCATGGCCTCGAGCGGACTTATACCAAAGGGTTCAGAAACTGAGGGCATCACGTAAACATCGCTCATGGCAAACATCTTGTTTACCTCTTCACCCTTCAAAAAACCAGTAAAGTGGAATCTATCCGATATCTCCAACTCGGCGGCTCGCCTAATCATACGGTTGAGCATATCGCCGCTACCTGCCATAACGAAGCGGACGTTGGGGTAGTTCTTAAGAACCTTGCTGGCCGCCTCTACAAAGTAGTCGGGACCTTTCTGAAAGGTTATGCGGCCAAGGAATGTTACCACTTTCTCGGGTACATGCTTGGTTGCGGATAGTTGGGCGTTGTTTCCCGAAAAATCGACGGCGTTGTGAACGGTAACAACCTTGTCCTCGGGAATGCCATATCGACTAATTACAATATTTCGGGTAAGGTGGCTTACGGCAATAACTTTGTCGGCCATTTGCATGCCTTGACGCTCAATGTCGTAAACAGCCTGATTAACATTTTCGCCGCTACGGTCGAACTCGGTAGCGTGAATGTGAACTACCAGTGGTTTTCCCGATACCATTTTGGCTGTGATTCCAGCCAGAAAGGTTAGCCAGTCGTGAGCGTGAATTATATCAAATTTCTCGCGTGCTGCTATTGATCCGGCAATAAGGGCATACCGCGACACCTCTTTCATCAAATCCTTGCCATACTTTCCGGAGAAATGGAACTTATGGGATAGGACGGATTGGTGCTCTTCAACCGAGTCGAGTTCAGTTTCTGTAACTAGGCGTTCGAACTCCTCGGGGCCAACGTAAGGAATTAGGTTTGAGCCCACCTCGAGGTAGCTAATTTTTTTCCAAAACTCTTCCATATCAATGGAGATGTGGCTCACATCAATATCTTCGGCAGGTACAAGACGAACTGCCGATTGATCCTCGTCGCCAAAGGCTTTTGGAACAACAAAGGCCATATCAACATTATGCTTCGCTAACCCGCGGGTTAGCCCAAAGCACGCAGTGCCTAGTCCCCCAGATATGTGGGGGGGGAACTCCCATCCAAACATTAGTACTCTCATGCCAGCTGTTTAGAATATTATTGGTTTTGGTCGTATAATCTCTTGATGCGTAAAACTTCTGCCACGCTCCACGCCTGCGAAATGCAGCCGTTGGGGCGTTGGGGTGGATCGCCATCGTAAACCTCGGCAATGCCGCACACTCCGTGTTTCGACATGTCCTTACAGAAAGAGTCGAGAATTGATTTAGCCAGCGCATTTGCCGTTTTGCCATGAATTTTATAGTAACCCTCAATAAAATGGCCTAGTAGCCATGGCCAGGCTGTTCCTTGATGGTAGGCCGAATCGCGGGTTGCCTGATCGCCCTCGTATATCCCAATGTAATGCGGGTTTTTGGGAGCAAGAGTTCTCAACCCCTTGGCGGTGAATAGTTCTCGGTAAACAACGTCCAATACTCCCCGTTTCATATCGTCGGTTATTGGACTATGTGGAAGCGATGTGGCGAATATTTGATTAGGACGAACATATACGTTTTGACCATTCTCGTCAACGTAATCGGCCAAATACTGCTTAGCATCGTACCAGAAAGTATCCTTGTACGATTGGGCAACCTGCCTGGCAATTGGCTCCCATTCCTGTACAAATTTTGTGTCCTTAAATGTGGTGGCAAGTCCCAGGGTAAACATGATGGCGTTGTACCAGAGAGCATTTATTTCAACTTGATACCCGGTTCGTGGGGTAACAGGTACACCATGAACCACTGCGTCCATCCAGGTAAGGGCAACCCCCTTCTCACCAGCCCAAATCAGTCCATTGGTGTGCATTCTTATACTGTATGGAAGTTCGCCGCTACGGTAAGCGTTAAGAATCGTCTTCATCTTTTTACCGTAGTGAATCCAAATGTCCTCATAGTTGTTGGTGTACTCAGTATACATTTGCAACGACCAGAAAAACCAAAGTGGTGCATCAACAGAGTTAAATGCAGACGATGAAGCATTGCCCATGTTTGGGAAAAGTCCATCTTTAAGCTCTTTAGTCATGGTGTCGAGCACGTCCTTGCACGATTTTGGGTCATCTATGGCAAGGGTTAGGCCAGGTAATGCAATAAATGTATCTCTGCCCCAACGGCCAAACCACGGAAATCCAGCAATAACTTCAGTTTTTTTGTTGCGTTTTACAACGAATTGATGGGCTGCATTACGAAGACAGTTTTCGAGGTTGTCCTTGGGCGGTCTTCGTAAAACTTCAGCGTTGAATTTACGAGTAAGCATAGTGGTTTGCTGTTCCGAGGTGGAAGCAGAGAAAATTATGGACTCACCTTTTTTTATAGGAACTTCAAAGAAACCAGGAACAAAAAGGTCTTCGCGTCCCTCGTAGCCACGCTTTATCTCCTCTTTGTACTCTATATTGTAGTACCAATCGGGAACGGCCACAAACTCGTTGGCTTTGTTAAGCTGTAAATGAAGGTATGGAAATCCATGATAAAGTTTGTATTTCACTCCGTTGGAGATTTCCCTATATCGCTTGTCGGCGAAGAGATTCGACTTAGATAGCTTATGCGCATTTCGGAATGCCAGAAATGGTTTAATCCTTATTTTTGTTGGACTGTGAGCGTCTTTCAGTGTGTATCTAATCATGAACTGCTCCTCGTTATGGACAAACAGGAGTTCTTTTTCTAGAACCACTCCACCCACCCTGTAGGTTATCTTTGGGGTAGGTTCGTACTCGAAATCAATAATGTACTTGTGCCCTCGGGGTTCGTATATTCCAGGATATCTATGAATTCCTAGGTTAAACTCTTTGCCATGCTGAATTACAGTTTCGTCGACCGACGAAAGGAGGACGTGGTTTTCACCATCAAATTGATCAAGGGGTAAAACCATTAAACCGTGATATTTACGGGTGTTGCAAAGTACAATAGAAGTACTGCAATATCCTCCTGCGCGATTAGTGCTGAGAATTTCCCGGTTTAGGGAGTACTCGAGGTTAACCAGTTCGTTCTTTTCAAAAACAAGATAGCTCATAGCTGTTTTGTTATAAAATTAGATGCGGTTTTGTGAATTTTTAGGTGAACACACAAACACCAAGTCAATGCAATTTGTTTCAAAACCTTGCGTTAAATATTTGAGAAAGAGCATTGCCAGATTATTCTGAGAACCTTGATTTGTTTACAAATTCTCAGACTTTCGTTAGGCAATACAAATTACGATATTTTAAGGATACAACAATTAAATTCTCTATTATATTTTGATTATTTTTGCCGCAAACAATTGCAGCAAATACACACTGTCCTATGACTTTACGAATTATTAACCGTATAGCAGTTGTGTGCTGCACTATGGTTATTGCACAAACACTATCTTCATGTGGCGATTCCTCGCAGTATGTAAGAGTTTCGGGGAGTCTTGAGGGTGCACAGAATGTTGTAGTTTACCTCCGCGAGACGGGTCATAATCAGATAAGCACTGTCGACTCAACCCAACTTGACCGCAAGGGAAATTTTGAACTTTCACTTGAGTGCGATGGCCCTCGATTCCTGCTATTTCAGGTGGTAAATGAAAGTGAACCTCTTGTTCTGCTGGTTGATGCGGGTGAAAAGATTACTATCATCGGGCAGAAAGGTGTGCCTGTTTCGCAATTTTCTGTAAATGGATCAAAAGGATCACGACTCGTTGGCGACTTAAACTCCAGACTTAACCATGTATCGCAAACCATCGATACCCTAGCGAAGAACTTTAGAGGGAGCAGAGAACATCCAAAGTTCGATTCTATTAAAACGGCAATCGATAGTGCTTATTTTCGAATCATTCGAGGGCATAAGAACTATACTGAGAACTTTATTAAAGAGAATAGGTATAGCCTGGCTGCTATCCTTGCCCTTTATCAGCAGTACGATCGCAATACTTTCGTGCTGAATAAGCGAGAAGATTTTGAACTTTTTCAGCTTGTCGACTCAGCATTGTTCCCGCTTTATCCTTCTAATCCGCTGGTGCAGAATCTACATCGAAATGTGGAGATGATTGGTACGCAGCTAAACCTGTTCGATAAGCGGCAGGATATGTTCTCGGAGGGGGAAACTCTACCCGACATAGATTTACCTCTATTAAATGGTGATGTTGTTAGCCTTTCCGATATCAAAGCCCGGTACATTCTAGTCGATTTTTGGGCGTTATGGTGTAACGACTGCCAATTGAGTAATAGTACGCTCAAAGAGGTTTATGATCGTTTCAAGAATAAGGGATTCCACGTGGTTCAGGTATCATTAGATAATAATCGACAAAGCCTTGAAGAGTACATAAATAATAATTCTATCGAATGGATTGTGGCTCTTGACCAAAAACAATGGGACTCGCCCATTTTAGATGCAATGAGCATAAACAGCATACCATCGAACTACTTAATTGATAGTCGAAGAATTATTCGCGCCCGAAACATAAAGGTAAAGGAACTCGAGAGTGTTTTGGTCAAACTTTTACCCTAAATGGTTTTTGTTATCGATCAAATATCGCTAATTTTGATCCCCATTAAAAAACTCAGTAAAAATTCAAATTATTAACGGAATGATTAACCGCACAGCATTTAAGATTATACTTATCGCCTTGGCGACCCTTTTAGTGTCAACCTCATGTAAAGAGAAAGATCAATCATCGATTGATGGAACCATAAAAAACATTGATAATCAGGTTGAGGTTAAGTTGCTCCGTCAGGAATTTGGTAAAGTAGTTCCAGTTCAAACAGTAAGACTCACCCCAAAGAAATCAACTTTCAAAATTGGGGTTGGAAAACTTGAGGAACCAACTTTTTTTCAGCTACATGTTGAGGGAACGCGAAACAACGTGGCTGTGCTACTCCTTGAACCTGGCGAGAAAGCGGTTGTAAATATCGACTTAAAGAATTTTATGGATTACGAGGTTGAGGGGGCAAACGAGTCGCTTAAAACCAAGGCGTTGAGCGAACAGCTAGCTAAAACTCTTAAAACACTCGATTCGCTGAATAACCAGCAATCATTGGCCACAACTGCGGTGCAACGGTTAAAGATTAACGAGGAGTACGAAGCAGCAGTGGAGAAACAGCGCGAGTTTAGCACTAAGTTTATTTGGGAAAACCCTATGTCGAGAGCCAGTGTTATGGCACTTTACCAGAAGGTTAGTGACGAGCGGTTTGTTTTCGAAAAGGCAGAAGATATACAGCTTTTTAAGGTGGTGGCCTCGTCGCTAATTGCTCGATATCCCGATTCGGAATACTCCAAGGGTATGCTTAGGGATATCAAGAATCAGGAGAAAATTCTTACCTCAGCTCGACTGCAAAGTTTTATACAAGTTGCTGAATCGTCGCTGCCCGAAATAGCTCTGCCTAATCCTAAGGGCGATACAATAAGACTATCGTCACTTAAGGGAAAAGTAATTCTGCTCGATTTTTGGGCCTCGTTTAGCCAGGAGAATTTACTCGAGAACAGAGAACTTCTTGAACTCTACAAACGCTACAATAGCAAAGGTTTTGAAATTTAC
This sequence comes from Tenuifilaceae bacterium, assembly GCA_034003245.1. GTDB lineage: Bacteria > Bacteroidota > Bacteroidia > Bacteroidales > Tenuifilaceae > Perlabentimonas. The sequence goes on along the minus strand of JAVEYY010000005.1, from coordinate 26,305 downwards.
CAGATTTCGCTCGATATTGAGCGTGAACCTTGGCTTGCAGCCATCGAGTCGGGGGGCTTGCCCTGGGTAAATGTTAGCGAGCTAAATCCCAATGGATCGAGAGTGGTTGGGCTATACAATGTTACCCGTCTACCAGCCAATTACCTTATTGGTCGTAATTACGATATTGTTGGGAAAAATCTATTTGGCAGGGATTTGGAGAGTAAACTTAAGGAAATTCTTTAGTTCAGCTCCATGAGCCAATCCAAGGTCTACTTCGCGTCCGATATCCATTTGGGTTTACCCAGCATTAAGGAGGGGAGAGCCAGGGAGCAACTTTTTGTGAGTTGGCTCGATGGCATTAAGCACGATGCAAAGGAGATTTTTTTGGTTGGCGATATCTTCGACTTCTGGTACGAGTATCAACGGGTAATCCCCAAGGGATACACCCGTTTCCTTGGGAAAATTGCTGAAATTACAGATTCGGGCATTCCGGTACATTTTTTTACGGGGAATCACGATGTATGGATGTTCGATTACTTTCCACAGGAACTTGGAGTGACCCTTCATCGCGAGCCTGTTGTAAGGGAGTTTGATGGTAAAAAGTTCTTTATTGGCCATGGCGATGGCCTGGGTAAAGGCGATAATGGCTATAAGTTGTTAAAGCTAATTTTCACTAGTAAGATTTTGCAATGGCTGTTCTCGCGACTACACCCAAACTTTGCCATGTGGATTGGCAATAAGTGGTCGGTGAGCAGTCGTTACTCCAAGGAGATATCCTATAACTTTAAGGGCGATGAAGAGTTGATTACCAAGTTTGCTCGACAAACTTTGGAAAACGAACATTTCGATTTCTTTGTTTTTGGCCACTGGCATGCACCGGCAATTCATAGTCTAAAATCCAACTCGAACCTCATCATGCTGGGCGACTGGATTGTGAATAATACATTTGCAGTTTGGGATGGTAATTCAATGAGCCTTAATCGATATGATGGCACTAGCGATCAGGAAATTGCTACTGTTGTTTAAACCATTTTATTGTTGTGCCATCGAATGTGGCCAAAGGCACTTTTTAAAATGAAATTTCACCCTCATCCTCTAAGGCTTTCAACCGTTATATTTCTCGACAAACTTCTTGGCTCAATAAAAACAGCTGTGCCTCCGGCACTAAAATCGGCTATTTGGCTTGTAAAGTTAACAATCCCCATATCGTTGGGAGTAACTCTACTTAACTATCTTGGCGTGGTTGGCGTGGTTGCTGAGTTTCTTAATCCTGCTTTTGGACTGATGGGATTACCTGGCGAGGCATCACTTGTATTTATCACTGCAATCTTTTTGAATATCTACTCGGCCATTGCGGTCATTTCGCAGCTGCCCCTCTCAATCAGAGAAATTACCATTTTGGCGGTTATGTGCCTAATTGCACATAACCTAATTGTGGAGACGGCTGTGCAAATGAAAACCGGATCGAAGGGATGGCATATGGTAACTCTAAGACTATCGATGGCAGTTCTTTCTGGTTTTATGTTGAATTGGATGCTTCCCGAGGTTTTTTCACGATCCGCTGCTGTGGCTAAAACCCCAGTTTCATCCAGTTTTTTTCCACTGATTCAGAACTGGGCCGAAGCAGCATTTTTGCTCACCCTAAAGATTGTAATACTGGTCACCCTGCTGATGGTTCTTCAGCAAATACTCAAGGATTTTGGGCTAATTAAGTGGCTATCGCGGCTATTTCAACCTCTGCTGAGCGTATTTGGCTTGCCCCATAGCACATCATTTATGTGGATTGTAGCCAACACCCTAGGTTTGGCTTACGGCTCGGCGGCAATGGTGCAGGAGGTTAAGAATGGCAATATTTCTACACACGATGCCGATTTGCTAAACCACCATATTGCTATATCCCACTCCAATCTCGAGGATTTGCTCCTGTTTGCTGCAATTGGTGTGCCAGTGGCATGGATTTTAGTTCCCCGTCTTGTATTTGCAGCAATGGTGGTGTGGGGGAAGAAATTATACTCTTATAAGGGCTGAATATATATTATCAAATTTGCTTCAGGTTTTTTAGGTGCTTTTAAGCTGAAAACTATTACTTGAAATTCTAAGTAAATAGCCCTACTTTTACGAGTATAAATAATACCTTGTATATGCGTCAATACCTCGATTTACTAGATAATATTTTTGAGAAGGGCACCAGAAAGGAGGATCGAACCGGAACGGGAACCATTAGCCTATTTGGGCATCAGATGCGGTTTAACCTGCAGGATGGTTTTCCTTTGCTAACCACTAAGAAGTTGCACCTTAAATCTATAATTTATGAGTTGTTGTGGTTTTTGCAGGGCGACACAAACATTAAGTACCTAAATGATAATGGCGTAAGGATTTGGAACGAGTGGGCCGATGAGCAGGGAAATCTGGGGCCAGTTTACGGGGCGCAGTGGCGCAGCTGGCCAACCGCCGATGGCCGAAGAATTGACCAGATTACCCAGGTTGTCGATTCCTTAACGTGTAATCCCGATTCTAGGCGTCATCTGGTGTGCGCATGGAATGTTGGTGAGATTGACAGCATGGCTTTACCTCCTTGCCATATCCTTTTCCAGTTTTACGTGGCCAACGGCAAGCTGTCGTGCCAACTTTACCAGCGTAGCGCCGATGTATTCCTTGGAGTTCCCTTCAATATCGCATCCTATGCTTTACTTACTATGATGATGGCGCAGGTAACCGGACTGGAGCCAGGTGATTTTGTTCACACCTTTGGCGATGTGCATATATACCTAAATCACCTTGAGCAGGTAAAACTACAACTCACTCGTGAACCTCGCTCGTTACCCAAGATGATTATCAACCCGGAGGTTAAATCAATTTTCGACTTTAAATTTGAGGATTTCACCCTCGAGGGCTACAATCCGCATCCACATATTAAGGGTTCAGTTGCTGTTTAGCCAAAGATTTGTTGTAAACCCCACAATTTTGAAACAATGAGAAAAGTATCCATAATAGTAGCCGTTGCGCAGAATAATGTAATTGGGAATAACAATCAGCTAATTTGGCATATACCCGATGATTTGAAGCGCTTCAAAGCCCTTACCATGGGGCATCATATTATAATGGGCCGAAAAACCTGGGAGTCCATTGGCCGGCCTTTGCCCGGAAGGACTAGCATTGTGGTTACCCGCAACAAGAACTTTGATGCACCCGGAGCCCAGCGAGCTGGCTCGTTGGAGGAGGCCATCGCTTTTTCCTCGAGCGATGCTGAAGTTTTTATAATTGGTGGGGGAGAATTATATCGTCAGGCACTTCCCATGGCCGATAGGATTTATCTTACCAAGGTTCATCGCGATTTTGAGGGCGATGTTTCCTTTCCTGAGTTGAATCCCCAGGATTGGGTTGAGCTCTTTACCGAAAAGGGAAAGCCCACCGCTAAGGATGGGCTTGACTATACTTTTGTTGACCTCGAGCGAATTTAAGCCGCTTTAAGTCGCTTTAGATTCGCTTTTTCCAACTTTTTATGCGCATACTCAAGGCTAATCGACATTGTTTTTGTTGGGTTCGAGGGTAATTCGAACATGGCATCAATCATAATTACCTCACATATAGAGCGCAATCCCCTGGCTCCAAGTTTGAATTCAATGGCTTTATCCACAATGTAATCGAGCACATCTAGATCAATTTCCAGTTTAATGCCATCGTACTCAAAGAGCTTTTGGTACTGCTTAATAATTGCATTCTTGGGCTCGGTAAGGATATTGCGCAGGGTTTCCCTGTCGAGTGGATTTAGGTATGTGATTACTGGTAATCGTCCAATAATTTCTGGGATAAGTCCGTAGGAGCGTAAGTCCTGTGGAGCAATGTATTGTAGAAGGTTGTTCTTATCTACCTGTTCGCGATGCTTGCTGGCGCCATATCCAACAACCTGAGTGTTGAGGCGCTGGGCAATTTTCTTTTGAATGCCTTCAAATGCGCCACCGCAGATAAACAGAACGTTTTTGGTGTCCACTTCAATCATCTTCTGCTCAGGGTGCTTTCGTCCGCCCTGCGGGGGTACGTTAACCTTTGAGCCTTCGAGCAGCTTAAGCATTGCCTGCTGAACCCCCTCGCCCGAAACATCGCGGGTTATGGATGGATTATCGCTCTTGCGGGCTATCTTGTCAATCTCATCGATAAAAACAATGCCCTTTTCTGCGGCTTCAACGTTGTAATCGGCTGCCTGCAGCAGGCGGGTTAGTATGCTCTCAACATCCTCGCCCACGTAACCGGCTTCGGTTAAAACCGTGGCATCTACAATGGTAAAGGGAACATGTAGCATTTTGGCTATGGTCCGAGCTAGCAGCGTTTTGCCCGTTCCCGTTTCGCCCACCAGAAGGATATTCGATTTCTCAATCTCCACGTCATCATTGGTGTTGGGCTGCAGCAATCGCTTGTAGTGATTATATACAGCAACTGAAAGATATTTTTTTGCCTCATCCTGGCCAATAACATACTGATCCAGAAAACTTTTTATTTCGATAGGCTTGAGTAGTTTGGTTTTGCTCAGCTTAAAATCGCCTTTTTTCTTCAGTTCCTCCTTCACAATCAAGTTGGCCTGCTCAGCGCAAAGATCACAAATAAAGGCATCGGCACCGGCAACCAGGAGATTAGTCTCTTTTCTGGGACGACCGCAAAATGAGCATCTGTCACTATTTTTCATTGTAAGTCAAATTATAAAAAAATCACCTACAAAGGTACAACTTATTTTTGCAAAAGCAGTTTAATTCAATGTTAATGAAATGAGAACTCTCGCAACACTTTTGTTGTTTTTCTTTATTGCAATTGTTTTTTTTCGATTTTTGTTCCAACCAAATAGCTCCCCTTTTCGTCATAGGTGAAAAGCATATAAACTATTGATTTATGATTGTGCGAAAACTACTCTTTCTGATTGCCGTTGTAGCTGGACTGGTGTCCTGTAAGGATGAGTTAACACTTCCAGCAGAGGTCGATTTTAAGTTCGGCATGGTTCCCTTCACTAACGACGATGCTGTGGCAAAATCTGTGGGTAAATCTCCATCTGTTGGATATGCTATTAACCATGGCGAGTTTGTTGTAGAGGCCATAGAGTTTGATGGTAGACGCGATCAGGGGAAGGATGTGTACTTTATCTCAAATTTGTCGCAAAAAATTGTCGCTGAACTCGATAAGGAAACTACAAACATAGCGGTTAAGTTTGATGTACCTCAGGGTAGCTACAATCGAATTGATATTATTCTCCATTTGGGTAGTAATTCGGATGCGCCACTTGTACTTGTTGGCAATCTTAATCAGGGACAAGCCGCTTCGGTTCCCATACGATTTGAGTATGGATTTGCCGATGAGATAAGCATTCGAGCCAAGGCAAAATCGGGCACAAGTATTGTGATTAGTCGCGACAGAACAACAACCGCGAAGGTTGTAGTAGATACCGAATTTCTCTTCAGGTTTATTAATCCTAGGGTAATTGCCCTAGCCGATTTGGTGGATGTGGATGGCATTCAAACTTTACTGATTAATCAACAGCGAAATGTGAGCATTTTCAACCAGGTGGCAAATAGGTTTCACAGTTCAATTTCAGTTATATTCGAATAGGCAGTGAATGAGCGTTGATCTTTACAACGAGCAAGCCGTAATAAAGGGTTGTCAGCAGGGTAATCGTCGGTTTCAGGAAATTATGTATCGACGATTTGCACCTAAAATGTATGGCATTTGCCAAAGCTATGCGGGTGAACGTGCTTTGGCGCAGGATATGCTTCAGGAGTCATTTATCAAGATATTCAGAAGTATCGACACATTTAAGGGCGAGGGCAGCCTTGAGGGGTGGATTAGGCGAGTTGTGGTTCGTACAGCAATTGATCATCTACGGCAAAAGCAATCGATCGAGAGAGTTGCTCATGAAGAGGGTTCTATCAAACCCCAGTCAGTTGATAATAGTGCCTTGCCAAACCTGCAGCTAAACGAGGTGCTCAGCTTTGTTGAGCGGCTTCCTGAAGGAGCCAGAGTGGTCTTCAACCTATTTGCCGTGGAGGGTTATACTCACAAGGAAATTGCTGAGCATCTTCACATAACAGAAGGGACGTCAAAATCGCAATACAATAGGGCAAGAGTGCTTTTAATGGACTGGATAGGAAAGCAAAACGCGAGGTAAAATGGAACTGGACAAGTGGTATAAATTGATGGTAGAGAGCAACACCGAGATCCCTCCCGAAAGTGTTTGGGAGGGAATTCAGGATGCACTTGATGTTGATCTGGTATGGGATAAGGTTGAGCAAACGCTTGTTGAGGATAAACGAAAAAAGTTTTTTGCCCCCATTTCCATTGCCGCATCAGTTGTATTAGCTGTTGGCCTTGGCGGGTTGTTGCTTTATCTGTCCAGTGTGTCTGTTAATAGATTGGAACTTGCTTTAGATCAGCCAAAGGTTGTGGTTGTTGATAGCGTTGATGCTGCCAATCCAAATGTTGAGTCTGTTCAGAATGTACCAAGCGATGATGTTACTATACCAATTAGTCCCTCAGTAAGACGTATTAATACGATTGCGTATAACGCAGTTGAAAATCAATATTTTGAAGAAGAAATTGTTTCCGAAACCCAGCTGGTTGAGCTTAAAAGCCTTAGGATGGCTGATGCTTATCCAATCCCCGTTAGAGTTGAAAATGTAACTCCACTAGCTATTGCTAGGGCTGGTGTTACCGAGAATGAGGACAAAGAGGCTTGGGGAATTAAATCGGCTTACGTTGGGGTAACCGGACAAATGGCAAATACCTGGCTGCTTAGTAGTAAAACAATATCGGGCCTGCAGCCCGATGAGTTAACTGCTACGAATGTTTCATTTGGTCAAAATTTTGGTGTACAGCTTGGAGCTAGCTTAACGCCCCGCCTCAGCACTCAGATTGAATTCCTTTGGATAAGTCAGAACCGACAGCAGTATAATGAGTATATTAACGGTAAGTACGTGTTCAATAGCTTAGAGTTAGATTATTATACCTTTTCAATTCAATCAAAGTATAAATTTAAGCCACACCATTCAGTATATGCTGGGGGGTATCTAGGATTAATGAAAACTGCAAAACAGAATTTAGATGGAGCCGTTAGCCTAGTAACCAATGAGTATAGTAAACTCGACTATGGAATTATTCTTGGATACGAGTACTCAATCCCATTAGGTAATAGATTGACCTTTGCGCCTGGCGTATTTGCAAAGGTTGGCCTAAATAACGTTTTTACAGGCAACGAGTATATGCCATCATTCCTGAATAGGACACAAGTCGCTTCTCTGAGTGCCTCTTTCTCGTTATCATACAATATTTTTTAGTTCCCTTCCAACCTTTTCTTTTTTTGGCTCGTCTTAGGTTAAAATGAGTTTATTACTAAATAAATTGTTTAACTTAACACGGAAAGTTATGAAAAGATCAGTTTTAGTTATGGCAATTATAGCCCTAGTGGCCATCTTCTTCGCAGGATGCGAAAGTGACAACAGCAAGGGCACCATTAACCTGGCGATTACTGACGCACCTATCGATTCGGAGGATATTGTTGCGGTATACATTACCGTTACCGACGTGCAGTACCACGTTAGTGGAAGTCAATTCGAGAGTTTCCCCGATTTTGAAGGGCCAAAAACTTACAATCTTCTTGATCTAACTAGAGGTGAATCCGAAATGCTGGGTGCTATGCAGCTCGAAGCAGGGCAGTACACCCAGATTCGGTTTATTCTTGATGCCCCTGAACGGGGTATGGCTCCTCCTGCAAATCCTGGTTGTTACCTCGAGTTTGGCGATGGAACCACCGAGCCCCTATTCGTACCAAGCGGATCGCAATCAGGTTTTAAGGGAGTTGGGGCATTTACAGTGCCCGCCAATGGTTCTGTAGATATTACAGCTGACTTTGATGTAAGAAAATCGGTAGTGATTGCAGGCGTGTCGGGTATATATCTTTTGAACCCTACTATTCGTTTGGTAGTTAACAACGAGGCTGGTAAAATTGTAGGTGGTGTTACCAATATTCCAGAGGACACTGAGATCGTGGTGTTTGCTTATGAGGATGGTGTTTACACTGCTGCTGAAGCAGCCGATCCAGTTGCCGAAACCCCCCGTTTCCCTAATTCGGTGAGCAGCGATAAGGTGGATGAGGTGAATTCATACCACATCGATTTCCTTGCTCCAATGACCTATGATTTGGTAGTTGTGGCCAACGTTGATGGAGGCTTTTCTGCAGTACTTGGAATTATTGAAGATGTTGTGGTGGAAAGCAGAAAAACAACTACATATAGTATCGATATTGCCAACTTTTAGTTGTTCTAGCTGGAGTATTTATGGCACAAAAATTGAGGTCATTGGTCTTACCATGACCTCAATTTTTTAAACCTATATCAAGCATAATAACATGAAACTTTACCAAGTAGTTGAAACTACAAAATGGCCTGATGTGTGGGAGCGATTTGTTGCTCTTTACCCGGGCTATGCCAATACCAAAGCCCTTTGCTACGACCTGTTCAATGAGCTTAAATCAAAGTCACCTTTAAACTCGCAAATAACAATTAAGTTGATGACGAGTAGAATGTTGTCAATTAATGGAGGTCCAGAAATTGTTGATATTATTGGAGTACTTCCCAACAATGATCTCGATTATGGGATTGAGTTCTGCTCCAGCGAGGAGTGGCTTGGAATGGATGTTGATTTAAACACACTTGGAGCCTTTTCGCACTCCGATATTGTGTCCCATTGTATTTTTGGGCTATCAGGTGTTGGTTATGTGCCCGTTCCTACAAAAGCATCTAAAAGAGTTTTGGCTCACTATTCCTAGTTGCAATACATATTATAAGCAGAAAGAGGTCGCTACACAGAGCGACCTCTTTCTGTTTTGAGCCGGAAATCTCGTTGTACCCAACGAGACGACTCTAAGCTTGGGACCCCGCCAAGGCGGGGCTGTCACTGAGCATTCATGCATTCTATTCAGGTTTGATGCCTTGTGAAAACTCAGAGTTGAGAACAAGAACCTATCAAAAAAAGCCAACCATCATCGGTTGGCTTGGAATTCATTGAGCGGGAAATGGGGATCGAACCCACGACCCTTAGCTTGGGAAGCTAATGCTCTACCACTGAGCTACTCCCGCTTATTGTACTGTATAACCTTGGTTTGGAACCCCGCAAAGGCGGGACTACCCCTGAGTTACTTCTGCTTGAATCGCTAACTTTTTCTTAGAATGCACTAACTGATGGATAGCCAAAAAGTCTACTGTTGCTCAATTAGTCACCACAAAATTAGCTATAATCTTGATTGCACCAATAAAGCCTTAAAATATTTTATGGTTCTAGTCATTAACTAATATCGATTCAATGGTATGCAGTTCACTATCAGTGAATTTTAGGTTTTTTAGCGATTCGAGATTGTTTTGAAGTTGTTCTGAGGAGCTTGCCCCCACAAGCACAGAGGTTACTCTTTTGTCCTTCAGGAGCCATGCAATAGCCATTTGTGCAAGGGCCTGATTTCGGTTAGATGCAACCTGATTGAGTTCAATTACCTTTTTTTGAATTGATGGCGTAATCTGGTCTGTTTGTAAGAAACCATGAGGTTTGGCGGCTCGTGAATCGGCTGGTATACCTTTTAGGTATCGATCAGTAAGTAACCCCTGCGCCAATGGCGAGAATGCTATACAACCAATACCTTCCTTTTCCAAAACTTCAAGTAATTCGGGTTCAACCCATCTGTCGAGCATGGAGTACTTGGGTTGATGAATTATGCAGGGTGTACCTAGTTTTTTTAGTATTTCTGAGGCCTCAAGGGTTTTGTTGGCAGGGTAGTTCGAAATACCCACGTAAAGTGCCTTTCCTTGCCTTACTGCTGAGTCAAGTGCACCCATGGTCTCCTCGAGGGGAGTGTTTGGGTCGAAGCGGTGCGAGTAAAAAATGTCAACATACTCCAATCCCAATCTTTTTAAACTCTGATTGAGACTTGAGATAAGATACTTTCGGGAACCCCATTCGCCGTATGGGCCACCCCACATTTGGTATCCGGCTTTGGTGGAAATAATCAGCTCGTCGCGATGGCTTGCCATATCCATAGTAAGTATGCGCCCAAAGTTTTTCTCAGCACTCCCAGGGGGTGGCCCATAGTTGTTGGCCAAGTCGAAATGGGTAACGCCCGCATCAAAGGCAGTCCAAACGATTTGTCTAAATTTTTCGAATACATCAACATCCCCAAAGTTGTGCCACAATCCCAGCGAAATGGCTGGTAGCTTAAGTCCACTTGTGCCACATCGGTTGTACTTCATGTTGGCATACCTATTAGCATCTGCAGTGTATGTCATAGTGTAAAATGTGATTAGTGTTATGTCAAATGTATTAAAAAATGGGGAGTTAAGTGTGAAAATAGAAAAAGACCGATCCAAATACTGGATCGGCCTTTTTGTGGTGGAGGTAAGGGGAGTCGAACCCCTGACCTCTTGCATGCCATGCAAGCGCTCTAGCCAACTGAGCTATACCCCCAAACATGTTGATCTTGCAAAGTGTTGCAATTGTGCTTTGCAAAATTGCACCGCAAAAGTAATTATTTTTTTTATTTTGCAAAGCAATTTTTAATGTCGGCATAAACTTTTTGTGGATTTATGACGTTAAAATATTTGAATTCTGATGTTTTTTTCGTTGCTTTGCAATCTTGAACTTATTACCATTTCGATGGTGCAAATCTAACTTATTTATAGAGCCCAAAAACTGAAGATATGGAACTCAAGAAAAATCCAAAAGTCGATCTCGAGAAGAAGAAAACAATCTTCATTGAGATTGGTCTAGTGCTTTCGTTGGGGATTATCCTGCTCGCCTTTGAGTGGACTTCAACAGGTGGGGTAAACACTGACCTAGCGGGAGTGCAGGACATCGTTGTGGAGGAGGAGATGATTCCCATTACCCAACAGGAGGAGATTAAGCCACCACCACCACCACCTCAACCTATGCAGGTTATCGACATTATCAATATTGTAGAAGATGATATTGAGATTGATGATGATATTGACCTTTTTGACAGTGAGTTTAACGAGGACATAGCAGTTAGAATCGTTAACTTTATTGACGAGGAAGAGGAAGCCGAGGAGGAGGAAGAGATCTTTGTGATTGTAGAGCATATGCCAAGTTTCCAGGGAGGTGACATTAACAAGTTTCGCGAGTTTATCAACCGAAACCTAAGGTATCCCGAAATTGCTGCCGAGAACGGTATTCAGGGTCGTGTTATCCTTTCGTTTGTTGTTGAGTCCCACGGAGGTGTTTCAAATGTAAGGATTCTACGTGGTGTTGACCCCGCCCTTGATAAGGAAGCGATTCGCGTTGTGGAGTCGAGCCCAAAATGGAAGCCCGGTATGCAGCGGGGTAAGCCAGTTAGGGTTTCATTCAATATTCCTATTATCTTCGTTCTACAATAAGGAATTAGTTTTATTACCCAATATTAAAACCCTGATTACGGTCAGGGTTTTTTGTATCTAGTAAAGTGTATCCGTATGATTGAGCCCATTTCGACTGTTAAGGAAAAGGAGACGGCAGTACTTGTAGGAGTACAGGTTAAAGGGCAACCCGATGAGCTTGTGGATGATTACCTAAACGAGCTCGATTTTTTGGCTGAGACTGCTGGTGCCAAAGTGCTTAAGCGTTTTGTGCAGCGCTTAACCACGCCAAATCCTCGCTCGTTTATCGGATCAGGAAAGGTGGCCGAGGTAAAGCAGTTTGTCGAGGAGCATGAGGTTGATCTTGTAATCTTTGACGATGAGCTAACCGCTTCGCAACTACGAAACCTTGAGCGGGAGTTCAATCGCCGAATCCTCGATAGAACCAACCTGATTCTGGATATCTTTGCTCAGCGTGCAAAAACCGCTTACGCAAAAACACAAGTCGAACTTGCACAGTATCAGTACCTGCTGCCCCGATTAACGCGAATGTGGACTCACCTTGAGCGCCAGCGAGGGGGTATTGGGCTTAGGGGGCCTGGGGAAACGGAAATTGAAACCGACCGTAGGATCATCCGCGACCGCATATCTAAGCTGAAAAAAGATTTGGTTGATATCGATAAGCAGATGTCGACCCAGCGGAAAAGCCGTGGTGCGATGGTACGTGTAGCCCTGGTTGGCTATACCAATGTGGGCAAATCGACTATAATGAATATGGTGAGCAAATCGGATGTGTTTGCTGAAGATAAGCTGTTTGCCACGCTCGACACTACAGTACGTAAGGTGGTGATAGAGAATTTACCGTTCCTACTCTCCGATACCGTTGGGTTTATCCGTAAGCTGCCACATCAGCTGGTGGAGTCGTTTAAATCGACCCTCGATGAGGTGCGCGAGGCCGATATTCTTTTACACGTAGTGGATATCTCACATCCTAATTTCGAGGAACAGTTGGCCGTGGTTAACCAAACCCTTCATGATATTAAAGCCGATGACAAGTCAACACTTCTGGTGTTTAATAAGATAGATGCCTATAGATGGGTTGAAAAGGACGAGTTTGATGCCATGCCAATTACAAAGGAGAATTATAGCCTAGAGTATTTAAAGCAAACATGGATGGCCAAGAGTAATTCGCCGTGTGTCTTTATCTCGGCAAAGCATAAATCGAACGTGGATGAGTTTAGACAAAAACTTTACGACATTGCACGTGATATCCATAAGGTTCGATACCCCAAAGATAATTTTTTGTTTTAAGCAAAAAGAGGCTTTCGGAATTCCGAAAGCCTCTTTTTTGAGAAGTATGCTTGTTATTTGCCAATAAATCCCTTTTTGTAGATTAGATCTACAATCTGCACGGCGTTGGTTGCCGCTCCTTTACGAAGGTTATCGGCGACAATCCACAGGTTAATACCATTTTCCAATGTGTGATCGCGACGGATTCGACCCACAAAAACCTCGTTTTTACCCTTAGCATTAATGGGCATGGGGTATTCGTTCCTCTCGGGGTTATCAACCACCACAACTCCTTCGGTTTTTGAGAGAATCTCCTTAACGATTTGGGTTTTAAAGTGCAGGTTAAACTCTACATTAACAGATTCGGAGTGACCACCAACAACAGGAACCCTAACGGCAGTTGCGGTAAGGCGAATGTTCTTGTCGTTTATTATTTTCTGGGTTTCGTTCACCAGCTTCATCTCCTCCTTAGTATAGCCATTCTCGGTAAATACGTCGCACTGAGGAAGACAGTTCATATCAATAGGATGAGGGTAAACCATGGAGCCCTGTACACCATTTCGCTCGTTGGTAAGTTGAGTTAGCGCCTTTTGACCCGTGCCGGTAATCGCCTGGTAGGTTGATACCACCACGCGTTTAATGTTGAATCGCTGGTGAAGTGGAGCCAAAACCATAACCAGCTGGATGGTGCTGCAGTTGGGGTTTGCAATAATCTTATCGGCGGCGGTTAGGGTGTCGCCGTTGATTTCGGGGACAATCAATTTCTTGTCTGGATCCATGCGCCATGCGCTGGAGTTATCGACCACAAAGCAACCTACCTTGGCAAACTCCGGAGCCCATTGTTTCGACACCTCACCACCAGCAGAAAAAATGGCCACATCGGGCTTGGCCTCAACGCCCTGTTGTAGGCTAAGCACCTTATAGTCATGTCCCCTGAAAGAGATTAACTTCCCCACCGATTTTTCGGAGGCGACAGGAATAAGTTCAGTTACCTTAATGTTGAGCTCATCTAGTAACTTGAGCATTTCGGAGCCCACCAATCCGGTGCAGCCCACTACAGCAATTCGCATGGCATCAATTTTTTTTGTAATTTGCAAATGTAATACTTTGATCTAAATCCATTGCAATGATTAGATCGCTTACTATTACCTTGGTGTTATTATTTTCGAAGGTACTATTTGGTCAAGTAGTAACCTTCGATTTTGAAGACTTTAGCCTACAGCAATGGAATCAGTCACCGCCCGAGAGGTGGGGCGTTACTGCCTCATCCCCCTTGGTTGGTATCGGGTCGCTTAAGCACGGTCCCGCTGACGGGGCCGATACAGATCGTATTTCAATTCCCTTGCCCAGTTGGGACGAGTCGATGGGTTCAATTCGCTGGCGGTTTAAGGTTAATCATGGCTACAATCCAACCAGTGGGAACCACTGGGCGGTATTCCTTTCGTCGGACAAGGATGCTGCAGGAATGATTGCTGCCGAAGCCCCCAATGGTTACGCGGTGGGTGTGAACCTAACCGGTTCCGATGATATTCTTAGGCTCTATCGGGTTTCAAGTGGAACGTTTTCCTCAATCCTATCCACAGGGATAAACTGGGAAACAGAGATTAAAACTACTGGTGTTGGAGCAGTTGAGGTTGAACGAAAAATTGATGGTACTTTTGTTGTAAAGGCCTCCACAACGGGCTCATATCTCAACCTAACTTATCGGGGCGAGGTTATTGATGATACTCATCCAATTGGTGGATATTTAGGCATTTACTATAGATATACAGCCAGTGCAGCTGGACGATTTTTGGCTGATGATATTGAGTTAACTTACAAACCGGTGAATTTTAACGATCATCTGGGACAAGTTGTTGAACCGGTGCAGCAGGTTGCGGGTGGAGTTCTCTCGTCCATTATCACAAGCCAAGAGGTTGCTGTCGAGGTTATGTGGTTTGTAATAAGCGAGCAAGGATCCACCGATGGTCTGCCCATTAAGCCAACAAAACTGCGATTTACAAAGGTTTCATCTCCTAACGCAGCCAATTGGTCTACTACCATTGGGGGTGTAAAACTTACTGCCAATGGTGTAGTAATACCCGTTGAGGCAGTATATATAACCGATGCATCCATTGAGCTGGAGATAAATGAGGGCGACATGATAGTCGCCGATAATGTGTCGCAGGAGTTTGCCCTGTGGATGTACTTGAAGCCCGAAAATATTGCCGATGGTGCAACAATTCAACTTAGAATTGATAATACCGATCACCAGTGGGAAGCGCATCACGAAGGATCTGATTTTGTCGATAATTTCTTGGCGCCCATCCTATCCAATGTATTTACCATAACTGTAATACCTACCCATTTAAGCTTTGCGTCGTACCCCAATCCGCTTATCGTAAATCAGCCATTTACTGTAATTGCGCATGCATCGGATATTGAGGGTAATTTGGCCAAGTCGTTCAATGGCGGAGCCATAACCCTTGGCGTTTTGGAGGGGGATGGTGTTCTTGATCCTCAGGATCAGCTGGTATCCAGCGCCGTTAACGGAGTAATAACCTGGAATGATATTACCTACACCACACGCGATATTCTGAAGTTAAGCGCCGAGGGCACCGATTTGGTATCGGCCGAAACAGGTGCTATTGAGATGATTTACGAGCCATCGACCGTTGTTAAGGAGCCCGTAGAGCAGGTGGCAGGAGGCCCAGTGTCGTCATCAATCAACACGCTTGGCAAAGCCATAGAGGTTTTTCGATTTAATATTTTCGATACTGGCCAGTACGACGGCGTGCCAACTCACGTGAGGCAGATCTTTATTAAACGCCCCACTGGTCTTAACCTCGCCTCGTTTAGCACAAATATCGGCGGGGTAATGCTAAAGGTGAACGATCAGGTTCTACCCATTGGGAATCCCCATATACTTACCGCATCAATCTCTATACCCGTCCCTGCCGATGCGCTGGTAATTCCCGATGGCCAATCCGGTGAGGTTTCGCTTTGGATCTACCTAACGAGTAACGGCCTGACCGATGGGACAAACCTTCGGTTTATGGTCGATGCCGCAACCCATAATTTTATAGCCGATGATCAGGGATCAACCTTTAATCCTGCATTCCCACTGCAGGTTAACTCGGCACCCTTTACCATCGATGTTAAAGCAACACGCTTAAATTTTTCGGTTGCTCCACAGTACGTTGGATTCGATGAGCCCTTTAGCGTTGAGGTTTCGGCTGTAGATGCAGGTGGAAGTATAGATGTAAATGCAACAGGTGCGGTGACCCTTTCGAAGAACTTGGGCGATGGATTCCTGCAGATTCCCAATCCATCAGTAAATCTTACAGGTGGAAAGGCAACCTGGACTGGATTAACCTACTCGTACTTTACCCCCGGGCCATTTAATCTGCTGGCCTCGTCTGTAAATTTCGACGATGCCGTTTCGGCACTTATTTACTGCTCCGATCGCAACACCAAGCTGCTTCAGCCATTAACTCCTTTGGAGAATGGCGATATTAGCGCTCTGGCCATTACTCGAGAAGATGCGGTTGAGGTATTGCGATTTCGGATTTCCGATTCTGGATCATCCGATAAGCTGCCCACCCGGATCACCCAGATGATTTTCCGCTCTCAGGAGCAAGGCACCAACGCGTCTCTATCAAAAGCAGTTGAGGGAGTGGTTTTGCTGGTCGACAATCAGGAGGTTTTGCCTAACGGAGTTTCTATCACCCCAACAGCAATAACACTTACCTTTAGCGATGGTATCTTTAGTATTCCTGATGGTGAAACCGTAGCTGTTTCGCTCAAAGCGTTTCTAAAATCGGGCGGTCAGGTCGATGGATCTACCATATCGCTTCATGTTCCATCTATAGGGCATGGTTGGCAAACATCTCTCCTAGGGTCGGGATTCCCAGCCAACTTTGATGCCAGTTTGGTTGGCCCCACCATAACCATTGGCGTTGTTGGATCAGCTCTTTCATTCTTCGATCAACCATTTATTGCAGCGGTTTCGCAGCCTATAAATTTAACGGCTGTTCTTACTGATGCTTTGGGAAATATGGATTTGAGTTCAAATGCAAATGCGACCCTTCTTCTCGATTATGGGCCGGGAGCGTTCTCTGTTCCATCGGAAACTATTGCCTTAGCCGATGGCTTTGCAAATTGGGATGGAGTTATGCTCAGTGCAATTGGGAAGTATAGATTTAGGGTTGTTGATGAGTTGGAGGTCTTGAGCCAAGGGTTTTCTCAACCCATTTGGAGTGGCGGTGCAATTGCGCATCATATTAACGAGAATTTTGAGGAGTTGATGTTATCGGTTCCACTCTCGGAGCATTGGGATGTTTCCACCGTTTCACCCATCGATGGAGCCCGCTCGCTTAAGCATGCCCTTAGCGGGGTAGCAGGCGAGAGCCGTTTGGAACTCCCATTGGAGATTGAAAATCTGAACGACAGCCCCATGGAGTGGTCGTTTGTGATGCGAAATGGCGCCTGGGATCCCTCGCCCGATAACACTTTCTGGTTTGTGTTAGCCTCCGATAATACGAGCATTCAGGTTGGCGACTTTAACGGCTATGTACTGGGTGTAAACCTAGCGGGATCAGATGATATGCTTACCCTTTGGCGTGTTGATACCACAGATGTGGCTCATGTCCTTATTCAGTCTACCTTCGACTGGGACGAGGGCGAAACGGTATTCGTTAGGGTTACGCGCACGCCCAGTGGCGAGTGGAGCCTCTGGTACCAGTCGCAGTATAGGCAATCGGCAATCAGGCTGGCGGGTAGGGTGGACGATACACAGCATAGAATGGTTCTCACATGTGGCCCAACTTTTAAGTACACCGCCTCGCGGGCTGGCGAGTTCTGGCTCGATAACCTAAAAGTTAGCACTGCTGGCTATCCGCCGGTTATCAGCAAGGCAAGGCTTGCAAATCTTACCACAGTTGATATCGATTTCTCGAAAGCGGTAATAAATGATGATGCCCGAATGCCAACCCGATATCAAATTACCGATGAGCAGGGTGTGACCTACTCCGTGGTGGGAGCCTATCCCAGTTCCGAGAACCCGACAAGAGTTTCACTACGTACGCAGGAGCTGCCCCTTAAGCAGCTTCAGCTGCGAGCCTCGGGCATACGATCGGCAGCTGGTGGGACCACGGTAAACGATAGCATTACCATTGGCCTAGGTGCTGCCGGCACCTTTGGCAATTTGATAATTAACGAGGTGATGGCTCGCCCATCGCCAGTTGTTGGACTGCCCAATGTGGAGTATGTTGAATTGTTCAATAGAACCGATAAGGCCATATCGCTTAACGGATGGCGATTTAGGGGAAACAATAACTATGTAACAATTCCCGATGGGATAGTTGAACCCAATGGCTACCTGCTTTTAAGCGGAACTACCGGAGCTACAGCGATGGCGCAATATGGAACAGCAATTGGCATTACCTCATTCCCAACCCTTCTGGTTGGCGGTATGCTTTTGGCCATTTACGACAATAACAACAACCTAATTTCGTGGGTTGAGTATTCCGACACCTGGTATAGGAATGAGACCCAAAAGGCCGGGGGATACTCGCTCGAGCGGATCGATCCCAATAATCTGGCCGAAGGCGCAGGCAACTGGATTGCCTCCAGCGATATAACCGGGGGTACACCTGGCCGTGTAAATTCGGCCATTGCCACAAATCCCGATCAGATTAATCCTTGGGTAACGGATATAAAGGTGATTAGCCCAACTCAGATTGAGGTTGGATACTCCGAACCCATGGATAGCCTTTCCATTACCCGCATTGGGAATTACACCGTCAGCAAGGGAATAGGTAGCCCAATCTGGGCTCAATCGTTTGGCCCACGGCACAATCGGGTGTCGCTTACCCTTGAAAATACTTTAGCCGTGGGCGAGATTTACGATATCTGCTTTAATACGGCAATTGTCGATTTCTCGCAAAATTCGTTGGTTACCAGCTGCATGTTCCTGGCAGTCCATCAGGAACCCGCCGCACAGGACATTGTGATAAACGAGATCCTCTTTAACCCCTACACCGGAGGTGCTGATTTTGTGGAGATATTTAACCGGTCGGATAAAAACTTCGACCTGAGCCAGCTATTCATTGCCAATCGCAACAGGACAACCCTCGCCATAAACGAGAATTTTGTGGCTGCTGGTGCATCGTGGTACTTGTTCCCCAACAGCTATGCTGTACTCTCGGTTGATCCTGTACTGGTAGCGCAGTTCTACTTTGTTGAGAATCCCGACGCCATGGTTCTCACGCCCCGCATGCCCGCATACCCCAACGATAATGGTTACGTAGTGCTGCAAACCGAGCAGGGGGTAATTGTTGATGAGTTTGCCTATACCGATAAGATGCATAATCCCCTGTTGGCCGATCCCAAGGGCATATCGCTGGAGCGCATAAATCCTGCGATGCCAACCCATGTGGCGTCGAGCTGGCAGTCGGCAGCGCAAACCTCGGGCTTTGCAACGCCCACAGGGCGTAACTCGCAGTTTACTGATCCTACCCAGGTGGACGATGCCTTTACCCTCTCGCACCAGGTTTTCTCGCCCGATGGCGATGGGTTTGAGGATTACCTGCTAATAAGCTACGAGCTACCCGAGGATGGTTACATTGCCAATATTATGGTGTTCGATTCCCGGGGCCGACGCGTAAGGCGGTTGGCCGCCAATATGCCCCTGGGCACATCGGGCAACCTAAAGTGGGATGGCTTTAGCGATGCCGGTGCTCCAGCCACCATTGGAGCCTACGTAATCTTTATCGAAGCCTTCGATTTGCGCGGCAATGTTAAGCGATACAAGAAAACCGTGGTGGTGGCTACGCGGTTAAGGTAATCCGTTCACACTGGAATGGTCTTTATTCTGGTAAAATCCCCGGAACAGCCCATTGATGCTGATGTTTAAAATTCCCTGCGCAGGAAATTAAATTCCCTGCGCAGGGAATTGCACATTTGCAGCCGTGAAAATTTTATTTCCTGCGCAGGCGAGAATGATTTCCTGCTGTGGAATCAGTTCACGGCACGTTAGGAATTGGTGAATTCCACGTGTGGAAATTGCTCGCCGCACAGCAGCGGTCCAACGATTCCTAACGTGGAAATTGTTGCGCCCTGCTCAGGAAATATTAAGTGATACAAGAAAACCGTGGTGGTGGCTACGCGGTTAAGGTAAATGTTACGCATATTAAGGATTAGGGGTGGACTTTTTGTCCACCCCTTGTTCTTTTAGGTATCTATTAAAATAAAATCCCTTTTTAAAGCTTTCCGGCTGCTCTACCAACCCATATTTACTTTTATTTAATATTTTCTCATATTTCTCAGCTGTGATGTTAAGTGGTATTATATCAATTTTATAAACAAGTATGATACTCAAAATATACGCATTTGCTAATTTTACTTCGTATTTACTTTTTTGATGTCTTTTTTTGTATGATATTTGTTTGGGTTGTTAGAGGATATTTTTTACCCTTTATCCTGTAAAATATTCATAATGTATAGGTTGTGCATAACTAACACAATAATCAATAGTTGGAAACCAGCTGGTTTTTGGCAACAGATTAATTGGCTAAACCTTTTTCGTATTCGCTACATAAAAATAAAACCATGAAACCACAAAAGCTTTACACTCCCCTGCTAGCCTTACTGCTGGCTCTTTGCCTAACAGAATGCGACAAGATTACAACTGAAGCCGATTACAAAGGCGTTTCTCTTTACCGTACAAAAGGGGATTACTTTGAGAATGTTGTTATTTGGATGAATAAGGATGGTAAGATAGCAGGGAAGCCAGGATTTCCCCTATCCAACCTTTACATTACAGAAGATGATACAATAAATAGGTTTAGATCACGGATTGTAGATGATTATGTTTTAGATGGTGAGGGCACATTAAGGGAAGCCTACCTATCGGTTTCCTACAAGGAGTACCTGCTTTGGCTTGAGAGGTACGATGAGCTTACTTTTCCTGACGACACCATTTGGAAGTATATGCTCGACTTAGACCCTTACCTTGAACTTTGGCGTGCTAAGGATAATGAGGCTTTTCTTGGTTACACTGTAAGTTCTAAGTTGGATACCGTGGGACTAAAGCAGATTATTCTGAATGGTAGAATTGAAGAGTACTTTACACGATTAAAATAGTATCAATTTATTAACCAATACTACTATAGTTATGAAAAAACAATTAATTTACAAAACGTTATCTATTATATTATTGCTAGTTTTTTTAGCTGCGATGAGATTCCAACCGAGGCGGATTATCCTGGCGTATGCTTGTATTTAACAAAGAGAGATTACTACAATTTAATTACAGTAGGAGTAAAAGATGACAAGATTGTACGAGGAGCTTACACAGGGCTTCGTTATATTGTGGTTGATGGTGATACGATTAACCTAAAGCGAGCAAGGCTGATAAATAACTACATCTTAGATGCTGAAGGTAACCATGTGAATGATGCCTTTATTAATGTAACATTCAATGAATTTATTACTAAGTATGAAGGCTTATATATACCTCAGGACACCATTTGGAAGTACATGCTCGATTTAGACCCTTACATTGAGTTTTGGAGAGCCAAAGATAACGAGGCCTTTCAAAATCGCACAGATATTTCTGTTCTGGACACCACTGGTTTAAACCAAATAATCCTTGATGGGAGGATTGAGGAGTACTTCATACGAATAAAATAAAGCATTTACTAACCAAAACCATAATGATATGAAAAAAATAATAGGAATAATTTTAATTGCCTGTCTTGCTGGGTGTAAAGACACTCACTGCCCTGCCTTCCCGTCTAGTTTACTGGATTATTTCCCTTACTCAAAAGGCGAGGAGCTTAGATTTGAAAATGAAGATGGAGATACTCTTTTGCTAGTTGTTACCAACAGTTGGGCCTCTGACGCCTATAGCTTTGAATGGAATTGCAAGTGCTCCTGTGGGGCAAATGCAGGATTTGAAACCGGTTATTCTACGAATTATGCTATAAAACTAAAAGGAGAAATTAATCTCGGAGAAAATAGTTTTGAGATTGTCAATTATCTTTTCGATATGTACGAGTATAATGACGTATTCACGTATTCTATAGAAGAGTTAAATCCATATAATGATGAGCAAATATTAAGCTTGCCCGATTTAATATATATAGAAAATGAGGAATATATTAGCTTTAACAAATTGAAAATAAAACGAAGCAAAGGTATAGTTGAATTCTGGGACTATAAAAATGAATGCTTGTGGAAAAAAATTGAATAGGATCATGCGTTAGCTGAATTATTAAACTCTTGAATAATGAAAAGGCCATTTTTAATAATAGTGCTTCTAACAATAAGCCTTTTGGGGCTTTGCCAGAAAACACCTTCAAATATTGCAACACAACTAGTAGCCCAACAAAACCATTTAATAATTACAATTTATTCCGAGAAAACTTGTTAACCCAAACACTAAAAACGTAACCATGAAACCACAAAAACTTTACATCCCGTTGCTAGCCCTACTGCTAGCCCTTTGCTTTACAGGCTGCGAGAAGAATAACCCCTTTGCCCCCGGCACTGAGCTGCCCCCCGAAACCACCACTGGGGCCAACACCTTTGGATGCCTTGTGAATGGCAAGGTGTGGCGAAACGGTGGGTATTTTAACCCCGCCGAAAGCCTTAACATTCCTGAAATGAGCGAAACTCGCTTGGCAATCGCTGCGTCAAGAAGCGTTACCGATACTCTTTCTGGTATTAATATTTGGATTTTGGATATACATATTAGTGAAGGGAAATATCTTTGTGATTCATTAAATATATATATTAAGTTTAGAATCGGTGCTGTCTGTTGGTATGAATATGCTCAACAAGGTTCTATAGAAATCACCCGCTACGATATGGAGAATAGAATAGTTTCGGGGCGGTTCAATGCTATGCTAAAACTCGATGGTTGTGAGGACATAGTAATAACTGACGGTCGTTTCGACCTAAAACAATAAAAAAACATGATACGAAATATTCTAATGCAAACACTAGCATCGGCACTACTAGTGCTATGCCTTGGGGTTAATTCCCAAGCCCAAACCATTAACGAGCAGCTCGATTTCCTGTTTGCCCCGCTTGATAAGAGCCGTATTACCACGGGCATGCTGCTGGAGCGCGGGCTGTTCCCCCACAGCCCCATGCCCTTTAATGGAACGCTAACCGAAAGCAGCTACACCAAATGAAAACAACTCAAAATATGCTTACATTTGCTAACAAAAACACCAAACAAAAGAAACCATGAAACCACAAAAGCTTTACACTCCCCTGCTAGCCCTCCTGCTAGCCCTTTGCCTAACAGGCTGCGAGAAGAATAACCCCTTTGCCCCCGGCACTGAGCTACCCCCCGAAACCACCACTGGTGCCAACACCTTTGGCTGCCTTGTGAATGGCAAGGTGTGGCGAAACGGTGGGTACTTTAACCCCGCCGAAAGCCTAAATATGCCTGAAATGAGTGAAGCAAGGTTGCAAATTGCAGCAATAAGAAAGGTTTCAGATACACTCTCAGGTATTGGAATATATATATTTAATTCACATATAAGAACAGGGCTATACCTATGCGACTCCCTAAACATAAATATTAAGTTTAGTAACGGTGCTATCTGTTGGTATGAATATGCGCAACAAGGTTCAATCGAAATCACCCGCTACGATATAGAAGAAGGAATAGTTTCAGGTCGTTTTAATGCAATACTTAAAATGGATAACTGCGAAGACATTGAAATAACCGAAGGAAGATTTGATTTAAAAATGTAAAAAGAAAAAATGAACTTATGATACGAAATAGACTAATGCAAGTAATTGCAACGGCACTAATAGTGCTATGCCTTGGGGTAAGTTCCCAAGCCCAAACCATTAACGAGCAGCTGGAGTTCCTATTTGCGCCACTTGATAAGAGCCGTATTGCCACGGGTATGCTGCTGGAGCGCGGGCTGTTCCCCCATAGCCCCATGCCCTTTAATGGAACGCTAACCGATAGCAGCTACACCTCGCCGCTTCTGCAAAGGTCGCTCTACGTTGGGCTGCACTCCTCGGTGGTTTCATCGGCGGTTAGCATGGTTAGCCCCGAGGTGTTCTACGGCAATCTTAGCACCGCCAGCACTAGCGGGGTGGTGCTATCGATGCTCCACTACAATATGAACCGCATTAAGGAGAATGCTTTAACCTTTGGGCTGCTCAGCTACCACAACGGCCAGCTTCACGATGTTCCCGGTAGCGCAACCCCCTACCAGCCCTTTACCCTATTTTCCGTTGCGCCGGTAAACGCCGAGGCGTGGGGAACCACCGTAACCTTTACCCTAAGCTCCCTGCTGCGAATGACCAACAGCACAGCCGCCATATCGCAGCTACAGATTGACCCCGGCGATGGCGGGGGCTACCGCACCATTGCCTTCAACAACCCGCTTACCGTAACCTACCCCACAGCGGGGCAAAAGGTGGTAAGGGTGGCCCTAACCCCAAGCGGTGGGCAAACGCTCCGTAGCCATTTTAGGCTAACGGTTCACTCCAATGCTCAGCAACCACAATCCTCACCTTACGATTATAGTGACGATGCCATCCCATTTGCCCCCGTTCAGGGGGTTCACTCCGGCGGGGTGGCGTTTGTGAAGTACTCCACCAGCAACTCAGCCAAAACCCTTAGGAGGCCCCTAATAGTTGCCGAGGGGATTGACCCATCGAGCGTACTATCCTTCATCCCAAATTATTCAATCAATAATTTTTACTGGGCTACTTATAATGTTTTTTTAGATGGGGGAGACCGTTTTTGGAATGCATTGATAAGCGAATACGACATTGTATTCCTCGACTACACCAACGGGGTTGATGATATTTTCCGCAACGCCCGACTGTTAGAGGCAGTAATTGATAGCGTAAACGCCCAAAAGGGGATTACTTTGAGAATGTTGTTATTTGGATGAATAAGGATGGTAAGATAGCAGGGAAGCCAGGATTTCCCCTATCCAACCTTTACATTACAGAAGATGATACAATAAATAGGTTTAGATCACGGATTGTAGATGATTATGTTTTAGATGGTGAGGGCACATTAAGGGAAGCCTACCTATCGGTTTCCTACAAGGAGTACCTGCTTTGGCTTGAGAGGTACGATGAGCTTACTTTTCCTGACGACACCATTTGGAAGTATATGCTCGACTTAGACCCTTACCTTGAACTTTGGCGTGCTAAGGATAATGAGGCTTTTCTTGGTTACACTGTAAGTTCTAAGTTGGATACCGTGGGACTAAAGCAGATTATTCTGAATGGTAGAATTGAAGAGTACTTTACACGATTAAAATAGTATCAATTTATTAACCAATACTACTATAGTTATGAAAAAACAATTAATTTACAAAACGTTATCTATTATATTATTGCTAGTTTTTTTAGCTGCGATGAGATTCCAACCGAGGCGGATTATCCTGGCGTATGCTTGTATTTAACAAAGAGAGATTACTACAATTTAATTACAGTAGGAGTAAAAGATGACAAGATTGTACGAGGAGCTTACACAGGGCTTCGTTATATTGTGGTTGATGGTGATACGATTAACCTAAAGCGAGCAAGGCTGATAAATAACTACATCTTAGATGCTGAAGGTAACCATGTGAATGATGCCTTTATTAATGTAACATTCAATGAATTTATTACTAAGTATGAAGGCTTATATATACCTCAGGACACCATTTGGAAGTACATGCTCGATTTAGACCCTTACATTGAGTTTTGGAGAGCCAAAGATAACGAGGCCTTTCAAAATCGCACAGATATTTCTGTTCTGGACACCACTGGTTTAAACCAAATAATCCTTGATGGGAGGATTGAGGAGTACTTCATACGAATAAAATAAAGCATTTACTAACCAAAACCATAATGATATGAAAAAAATAATAGGAATAATTTTAATTGCCTGTCTTGCTGGGTGTAAAGACACTCACTGCCCTGCCTTCCCGTCTAGTTTACTGGATTATTTCCCTTACTCAAAAGGCGAGGAGCTTAGATTTGAAAATGAAGATGGAGATACTCTTTTGCTAGTTGTTACCAACAGTTGGGCCTCTGACGCCTATAGCTTTGAATGGAATTGCAAGTGCTCCTGTGGGGCAAATGCAGGATTTGAAACCGGTTATTCTACGAATTATGCTATAAAACTAAAAGGAGAAATTAATCTCGGAGAAAATAGTTTTGAGATTGTCAATTATCTTTTCGATATGTACGAGTATAATGACGTATTCACGTATTCTATAGAAGAGTTAAATCCATATAATGATGAGCAAATATTAAGCTTGCCCGATTTAATATATATAGAAAATGAGGAATATATTAGCTTTAACAAATTGAAAATAAAACGAAGCAAAGGTATAGTTGAATTCTGGGACTATAAAAATGAATGCTTGTGGAAAAAAATTGAATAGATCATGCGTTAGCTGAATTATTAAACTCTTGAATAATGAAAAGGCCATTTTTAATAATAGTGCTTCTAACAATAAGCCTTTTGGGGCTTTGCCAGAAAACACCGTCAAATATTGCGAGCATTCTGCAGGCGGGTAATAGCATAACCGTAACATTCAACTTGCCCGATTATGTTATAAAAGATACAAGTTTGCTAAACCCATATGGCATTTCTGAACTTTACAAGTATATTGATATCTGTCATTTTGGGAGTATTGATG
>JAVEYY010000004.1:0-149593 GCA_034003245.1 Tenuifilaceae bacterium | reverse complement strand
GCAGATTTAAGTCGCCGTGCTATAATTTATAAATTACAAGGGCTTTCATTTCGGGAGTATTTAAAACTATTCCACAATTTCGATACTGATATTTACTCACTAGAGCAGATAGTCAATAACGAAGTGAAACTAACGGATATTAAACATCCGCTACCGTTGTTTAATGACTATTTAAAACGCGGTTACTATCCCTTTGGTCTCGAAAATCAGCTAGATTTACGTTTAGGGCAAATCATTGTACAAACATTGGAGACAGATATTCCACAGTATGCCAATCTCAATGTAGGAACAAGCCGTAAATTAAAGCGCTTGCTTTCGATCATTGCGGAAAGTGTTCCCTTTAAGCCAAATTTTTCTAAAATTTCTGGAATGATTGGAGTGAGCCGAAATTCTTTAGACGATTACTTCTTGTATATGGAAAAGGCTGGACTTATTAGTCAGTTACGAAATGAAACAAGCGGTATTCGAGGTTTAGGGAAGGTGGAAAAAGTCTATCTGGATAATACCAATATAATCTATAATTTGGTTGGTGATAAATCAAATATTGGAAATATCCGTGAAACTTTCTTTTTCAATCAAATGCGTCAAAAGCACGAATTGATATCTTCCGAAAAGGCAGATTTTGTTATTGGTAGCTATACTTTCGAAATTGGCGGAAAAAACAAACAACAAGCCCAAATCAATCAAGATGGAAAATCATTTGTAGTGAAGGATGATATTGAATTTGGGTATCTAAACGTAATACCGCTGTGGGCTTTTGGATTGAATTACTAAATACCGATGATGAAAATATCGAGATTAATCATTGAGTTAAATAATACTAGTTTTGGTGGGTTGTATTTTTCTATCGTTTCAATTTAGTTTTATCACGCGGAACAAAATCGCTGTTCTAAACCCAACACTTTTAACTCCACCAGCCCTTGTTTTTGTTAACAGATGAATAAATAGATATAAAATGATAGCAGAATTAACCAACATATCCAAATCGTACGTTAACCCTGGTACTAACGTGCAACGTGAGGTGTTAAGCGGTATCGATTTAACCATAAAATCGAAGGATTTGATATCAATTGTTGGGCCATCGGGTTCGGGGAAAAGCACCTTGCTCAACATTATTGGTACCATCGATACGCCTTCGTCGGGTAAATTTCTTTTCAAAGGTCAGGATGTAGCTACCTTCAATGAGAAGCAGCTATCCGAGGTTAGGAGGAGGAGCATTGGTTTTGTGTTTCAGTTTCATCATCTTTTGCCACAGCTTAGCTTGCTCGAGAATATTTTGGTTCCAACAATCCCATTGCGTAGCAATATCAATGGCAAGGACCTAACCGAACGGGCAATGGAGTTGCTTAGTAGCGTTGGCCTAACCGCGCGAATTCATCAGCGACCCGGACAGCTATCCGGTGGCGAGTGTCAAAGAGCCGCGTTGGTAAGGGCTTTGATTAATCAGCCTGAGCTAATTCTTGCCGATGAGCCCACTGGCTCATTGGATCAGGATTCGGCTTTTCAGCTGGGCGAGTTACTACTCGATATCAACAGGAAACACAATGTTGCAATGGTTGTGGTTACGCACTCGCTCACCCTAGCCGAAAAAATGATCAAAATGTACAGGCTATCAAAAGGCAAACTTGTTTAGTTCATCGCTATGTCAATTCTTCGATATATTCTAAGGAGTATCAGCTTTTACCGCAAGCAACATCTGGCTCTTTTCGCTGGCACGCTTATAAGTACCGCTGTATTAACTGGTGCGCTAATTGTTGGCGATTCTGTTAGGCTTAGCCTTAGTAAGCTGGTTGATGTTCGCCTTGGGAATATCCGATATGCCTTAATCACTGGCGAGCGCTTGGTGCGCTGGAACCTTTCACAGGAACTGGGCAAAGAGCTGAATGCACCCACAGCCACCCTACTTATGGTGCAGGGAGTTGCATCAAATCCCGACAATGCAAGCAGAGCTAACGGAATTCAGGTTATTGGTGTTGATAATGATTTTTGGAAACTTTCGGGTATCGAGGTCGATACGCCATACGATAATGAGGTTATTATCAACAACGAGGTTGCCAAAGCCTTGAATCTTACTGTGGGCGATGAATTCTTACTAAGGGTAAAGAAGCTGGATGCTATTCCGCTGAATGCTCCTTTTGCTCAGGATATTAATCTCTCAATCGCCATTAGGGTAAGGGTTAAGACCATCACCACTGATAATGAGATGGGACGGTTTAGCCTAAAAAGCAATCAGGCTGCACCATTCAATGTATTTATATCTAATCAGCTGCTTGCCAAAAATCTTGAGCTGGCCAGTAAGGCAAATGTAATTCTGGTTGCTGATAAAAATGGGGTTGATTTATCCACAGTAAAGTTAGATTCTACTTTTAAAAAAGTCTTTACTATTGCCGATGCTGGCCTAAGCATTCGTGAGCTACCTGAATCTAATAGGTACGAGCTAATCTCGGAGAGGATATTTATTGATGAGCCCATTGCCAAATCAATTCTAAATCAAGGTATAAACGACGAAACCGTTTTGACTTATTTGGTTAATTCGTTTCGGCTAAACGGTAAAGAAACTCCATACTCTTTCGTTGCGGCTACTACTCACCCAGTGGTTGATTCTTCAATTAATGATAATGAGATAGTAATTAACCAATGGCTTGCCAACGATTTGGGTGCAAAGGTTGGCGATACTTTAGAGCTGAAATACTTTGTGATTGGTCCACTACGTACGCTGAAGGAAGAAACAAACTCATTCGTTGTCAGGGATATTATTCCAATTCAAAGTGCTTTTGTTAACAACTCATTAATGCCTCTTTTCCCTGGACTTGCCGATGCCGGTAGCTGCTACGATTGGGAAACAGGCATTCCCATCGACCTGGAGAGGATTCGTCCGAAGGACGAGCAGTACTGGAACGATTTCCGTGGCACGCCAAAGGCACTAATATCAATGCAGCAGGGCATTAACCTCTGGGGGAATTCTTTTGGAAATTACACCTCAATGCGCTTTGATACCCAAAATATTGGTTTTGAAGAGTTGCAGCAACAACTAGCCAAAAGTATAAGTCCCATTGATTTGGGCCTGGCTTTTATGCCTATTTATGAGCAGGGTATCAGCTCGGCAAAAAACTCTGTCGATTTTGGGAGCCTTTTCATCAGCTTAAGCTTCTTTCTTATAGCAGCATCAATTCTGCTAACTGTGCTTACCTTTTCGTTGAATGTGGAATCGAGGAGGGAGGAGATTGGAATTTTATCAGGACTTGGTTTTACAAGGAGTATGATTGCTGGTATCCACTTGGGTGAGTCGATTTTTACAACTTTTTTTGGAGGACTTGCAGGTGTATTCCTTGGAATTGCTTACACTCAGCTAATTATTTGGGCACTGAATTCGGTTTGGCAGGGTGCTGTGCATACCAATATTCTTGAGGTTTTTGCATTGCCATCAACCGCAATCCTTGGTTTTTTTATCAGTGTGGCCATTGCGTCTCTTTCTATCTACCTTGTTATAGTACGAAAGCTTAAGCAACCCCTGTTAAGTCTAGTTCGAAGTAATTATCAAGAGTTAATAGGCACATTTAGAAGAAGAAGCGCAGCAAGTTTAACCATAGCAATTGTACTTATTTCTGTTTCGTTTGCCATTGTTGCAATTTCCCTTTCCGATATTAATGCCATAAACCCATCGCTCTTTCTATCTGCTGGAGGTCTCTTTCTAGCAGGTTGCATTGGGTTAATAAATTGGTTTTACAGGGTGATAGCCAGCAGAAATCACCTTAAACCAATTTCACTGAATCAGCTAGCCATTACAAATTCGTCTAGAAGTAGAGTGAGAAGCCTTACAACCATAGCCCTGCTGGCGTTAGGAACATTTATCATCATAATTACTGGCGCAAACCGAAAAACCTTTTACGGGGTCGAGAATCAGCGTAGCTCGGGTACTGGAGGATTTTTGCTGTGGATGGAAACCACATTGCCCATACCGTACAATTTGAACACAAACTTTGGCAAAGCCAAATTGGGATTGGAGTACGATACCATTCTCAATAGTGTCGATTTTATTCAACTTCACCGCCTCGATGGTGATGATGCCAGCTGCCTAAACCTTAACCAGGTGCAAAAGCCTGCCATCCTTGGGGTTAATTATCAAACTTTCGATAGCCTTGGGGCATTCTCGTTTGTTAGTTACCTAAATGGAGTTGATAAAAACCGAACCTGGCTTGAGCTACAGAACAATTATGGCAATAACACTATCCCTGCAATTGCCGATCAAACCGTTTTAACCTGGGGCTTAATGAAATCGGTGGGCGATACCATTAGCTACCTGAATGAGGTGGGCGATACCCTAAATCTGAAAATAGTTGCCGGATTAAGCAACTCCGTTTTTCAGGGTAATATCCTTATCTCGGATGAATTATTTAGAAAACATTTCCCCTCATCCAGTGGCTCATCTATTATGCTTGTTGATGCTCCGTCTGATTACCAACCTGAACTAATTGACCTTTTCAATAGCTCTTTGGTCGATTTTGGCGTTGAGGTAAAGCCCACATCGGTACGTTTGGCCGAGTTTAACACGGTAGAAAACACGTATCTCACGGTGTTTATGGTGCTTGGTGGATTGGGCATTGTAATTGGCACATTTGGCTTGGGTGTTGTTTTGCTTCGCAATATGCTTGAGCGCAGCGGGGAGTTGGCCGTAATGCTTGCCATGGGCTTTAGCAAAAGGGAACTCTTTAGGTTGATTTTTACCGAAAACCTATTCTTGTTAATATCTGGCTTAACCGTTGGAACCTTATCGGCAGCTATTGGAATTTTACCTTCGCTGCTTTCCCCTGCTTTTAGCGTTCCCTATGGGTTTGTCGCAATACTTCTTGCTTCTGTATTTTTAAGCGGAGTGCTTTGGATATTTTTCCCAACCCGGAGCATCCTTTCAAGGAATGTTCTGAAAAGTATCAGGGAGGAGTAGATTCGTACAAATTATTGTCAAAAGCGTTATAAACAAATAGTTTATTTATACCCAAAAATTTTCTTCTCTTTTATTTGGTTGGCAACGTACTTAGGTACCATACTTTCCCAGCGCTTATCATTGCTGTGCATAAGTTTTAACACCTCGTTTGGAGTGATGTGTAACCACTTGGTTTTGGCTTGGCGTAGGTTTCTTATTTTCCGATTATCAACCAGATAATCAAATATATGCTTTACGTCGGGCTCTAGCTCCACATCGTCAACCAGCAGTATTTTTCCCGTTTTTCTATCCAGGGCAGGGTAGATGTAAAATCGGGTATTATCGGGAAACATTCGGCCCATAGCCTCTAGTATTCCGCCACGCAGGCAAGTGTAGAACTTCTTTTCCATCACCTTGCGAAACGTGGGAACTCCAAGTATAACCCTTAGGTTAAGTATTTTAAATCGATTAAAGTAATCCACAACCTTGTAGAACTCCTGAAAGTTCGATACCAGTACGTTTTGTCCCATACCGTTTAGCAGGTCAACCCGGTTAAGGAAATCGCGCTCGTCAATCTCCCCCTCTTCAAGAAGGTTATTTAGCGTTATCTCGCATATTTGCAGGGTATTGTGTGAAGAGAAGTTTTTATCCTCCTTAAAAAGTGCATACGATGTTTTTAAGATATCGAAACCCACGTAGGTAATGGGTCGGAATCGCCCCCGGAGCACCAGCGCGTTCTTCTTGTATAAAAAATCGGCGGGTTGATGCACTTCGCCATGGCGGTCGAACATCACAGCGGGAGTCATCTCATTCTTTACTAGCTGTACGCATAGCAGCCTATTATCAACGTAGCAAAGGTCGGGGCCAGTCATTCGGGCCATGGTAATCTCAACGCGGTCGGTGTCCAGATTGTCGAGCAGCGATTGCAGAAAAACATTGGGCCTATCGTGGTAGTGAAAACAGGCAAATATTAGGTTAACGCCCAGCGTGCCCAGCGTGTACTGCTGCAGCAGGCCGTCGTTTTCTAAAAGACGAACATGGATAACCACCTCGTTGGGTTCGCCCAGCTTGGAGTGCTCAAACTTAACACCCATCCAGCCATGGCCCTGATTGCTCTTTTGGTAGTTTAGCGTTTCCACCGTATCGGCAAACGAGAAGAATTTTAGGTCAGGGTTCCGCTTTTCACCAAGCACCTGCAGCAAATCGTTGTACTCGGCTTGCAGCATCTTCTCAAGCCTGTTTAGGCTAACGTATCGGCCGCTATCGCCCTCGTTGTAAAGATGGTCGCTAAAGGTTTTATCGTAGGCCGAAATGGTTTTGGCAATGGTTCCCGAGGCGCCCCCGGCCTGAAAGAACGAGCGGGCAACCTCCTGTCCGCCACCAATCTCGGCAATGGTTCCGTACTTGGTGTTATCCAAATTGAGCATTAGCGCCTTGCGCTTGGTACTGTACACTTCACGTTCCATAATTCCCTTATTTGTCAATAAAAATAGGACAAAATCTTTACAATCTTACCAAGAGAACAAACAAATGGGGGAAGGGTTTAGGGTTTAATGTTCATAAAGTATAGATTTTAGGGTGGATGACCCTGCCTTTGCCGGCAGGCAGGCTGACAGCGTGCGGAGCTTCTGTCAGCGTCAATGAAGTTTATAGTTTAAAGTTTAGATGATTAATTGAGTGATTTTAGTTTTAGGTTAAGAGTGTCGATAGTTGGATTGACTGATTGAATATGTTAAGATTTTTAAATCCATAGGTATAATAACCTATTGGCGTAAAGGAGTAATATACTGCAAACCAGTTGATATATAACAGGATATGCTACCTGCACTATTTAGAATAAGTATAAATAGTACAAAAAGATGAAATTTTTTAAAAAACCATTGTCACAAATAGCCATTTGATGACATAGTATATAAAGGGCATACTATTATTTTTAAAACTTTGTTGATTTATGGCTATAGGGTAATGGCATTCTGCCAATCCCATACTTTGTTTACATACCTAAAGAATAGTGCTTTACAAAACCCATGGATACCTCCTCCTTGGTATGGGATATCTATGTCAAAAAAAAACGCACTAAAAAACAGATAAACAGGTGGTTAGGTGTATTTTTTTTATGGTAACATAGCTTGTTTTATTGAAATTACAGTATATTTGTATTGTGTTAGCACACCTTTTTAATTATCACTAATTTTAACCTAAAATTCTTTTAATGAGAAAAAATGCAAGTCAAAGCTGGAGACGATCCTGTGTATTAGGAATCCTCTTCTCTTCTCTTCTCTTCTCTTCTCTAGCTGTACTAAGGAGGAAACAACCCTGCTGCCAGAGCCTGATACTCCCACCGAAGTAGCACAGGATATTAAGCTAGGAAATAAGATGGACAACCCCTACTCGGTTAGCCTTATGCGGGAAGCCTACAAGGAGCTTGTGGCGGAAAAAGCCTTTGCTCCAGGCAAAACTCCCAACGAGGCCATAGTCACAACGCATTTATATGTGCGATTTTTACCCAGTAGCCTCGATGAGCTGTACCTGCTTACCGATTCGCTAAACCTTATGCTTTTTGACCACTGCCTTACCTACGAGATTGAGCAGGAGGGCGAGTACTACCACGATCCCAGCATTCCCGAGGATCAGATAACCTGGCAGTACACAACGGTTGAGGCCAACTTTAATTTTCCTGAAGTGCAGTACGAGGTGATAGAGGAGTGCTACATCCCCGATGATAATGAGTACGAGAAGAACACTCATCTGGCCATGCTCGAGGAACGGGCACTTCGCAATGCCGGATATCTGGAGATGTTGAAACGAAAGGGTTTTGCTGATGCTGAAAACCATACAAAGGGAATTTCACTTGAAAGGCCCACAGGAACCATACTATTTCAAGATATTAATAGAAACAATGCTTCATCTGCAGCAAAGGGTATAACTGTAAGGTGTTGGGTAGGAGCAAAAATAGGACGAGGCGTGACCAACGATGATGGTGATTATTCATGTAGTGCAAAATTTAGGGTAGGCCCTTACTATAGGCTTTACTTTTACCGCAACAACGATTGGTCCATTAAGCACAATACCATTAGCTTAATGGTAGCTAAAAACATTGGTTTGGGATATCATAACAAGAAGGGGTATGACAAAACCTTTACAGCAGCAAGGGATAAGGACGATATCCCCTTTTGTATTGTAAGCACAGCTGCCCATGATTACTTTAAGTGGTGCGACGAGAATAGTATACTTAAGCCCCCAACGGATCTACGTATTTGGGTGGCAAGCTTTTGGGAAGGTGGTTCTGCCCCCATGCTAAAAAGGGGGGTGACTCCTATGCACAACGGGCAAATTTCACTCAATAAATTTTTCTCTAATATTTTCTTGGCAAAAGCTAACTCTTATGTGCAAGTATTTAACTCATTTACCAAGTGGGTACCTGATATTACGCTTAACAATAAGGTTGGCCCAAAGGATACTACTTTATACCGCACCACCCTACACGAGCTAGCCCACGCCAGCCACTACAGCAAGGTGGGGTTAAATTACTGGAATTTTTACACCAGCTACATTGTAACCTGTTATATTGATGGAAAGGGTACATACGGTAACGCCTCCCTACCCAACTCCGGCTACTGCGGCGTGGGCGAGATGTGGGGCTACTACATTGGGGGGGTGCTGGCGGCAAAGGAGTATAGCGATGATAATTGGCATGAGGATAAACCATGGTTTCGTCCTCGCATTTTAAGGCAATTAACAGTGAATGCAATTCCATACCAGCCTCATCTTACCAGTCCTTTGACAGAAAAGCAAATTTTCGATTGCCTAACGAGCAATGTAACCAATCACGAACAACTAAGAACTAAACTCATTTCAGCATATGGAAAACAACAGGAAATTTCAGCGGTATTTACCCATTTTGGGTTTTAGCTTACTAATGGGGATTATTAGTTTTTCATGTGAATACCATAATATTTCTGATTATTCATTTTTAAATAAGTTGGATAAAGAAGTAGAATTATTCCTTTACAAGAAAGAAAAAGTAGTTGTTGACAGGTTTAGTGATAGTTATGTAATACCAAGTGGTGATTACATTTTTTTCACTACTTTGGAAACCTATGAGAGGAGTGCTCCTCAAGAGAGAGATTTTTGCAATATGCTTGATTCTGCTATGCTAAGAATAGCAGGTGAAGAAGATTTTATTGCCATTTGGCGTAATGGTCAGGAAGCCGAGTATGCCCCGGGTTACGAAATGAAATGGAACTTCTTCTGCGAATGGTACGAAGTAATCAATCATAGTGGGAATCATGGAGAGTACCGTTACTGGCTTGAACTGGCAGATGAAAAGTAGCTTATTTGCACCCTAAGGGTTTTTCAAAACCCTTAGGGTGTTCCCAATGCCGGCTACTGTGGCATCGGCGAGATGTGGGGCTACTACATTGGCGGGATGCTGGCAACGCAGAATTTGCCGGGGAGTTGGTATGAAGGAGAAGATTACTGGTTTAGGCCACATATATTAAAACGACTTGTTGAGAATGCAGGTTTAACTCCCAAACAAATCTTTGATTGTATGACCAACGATGTGAATACTCATGAGAAACTGAAACAAAAACTTATTTCTAGATATGGAAAAGATACACAAATTACTTCAGCATTTAGCCATTACGGTTTCTAGCCTTGTGCTCGTATTTTTTTTAAGCGGCTGTTTTGATAAGGAGAGAACCTTGGAATGGTCTGTTCATAACTGCTTTGATGACGATGTTGAACTTTTCGTCTATTCTAATAACGAAAACTTTGCAACAAAATTGCATAGCCCTTTCACAATTGAGGCAGGCGACAGCACAATAATATTTGAAATAGTTATGCTTCGCGGCGGTAGCAGCGATTTTACGCGGTATATTGATTCTGCAAAAGTTAAAACGGTACACGATGACATATACATTGCCATATGGCGAAAGGATCAGGAGCCAATTTTTGCTGAGGGTTATGATATTGAGCAGGATTTTTTCGATTGGACAGGAGGGGATACCCCCTTTCACTATATGCTAGTCTACTCCGAGGATCATGTTAAGTTCAGGTTCTACCTGAGTAATGAGGAGCAGTAATGCTCTTACACTAACTTATGCTTATTGAGGGTTTGACTCTAAGTCAAACCCTCAATACTAAGCAGATTCTTTTATGATTGGAACAGCAAAAATGGATACTTGCTACTTCAGCTAAAGCCGTAGTGGGCACCTAAGCTTAAAAAAATATTAATTAAAACATAGCATTATGAATAAGTTTAATAAAGTATTGATTATAGGAGCCCTTATGCTCCTTTGCCTAGAAACTCAGGCTCAGTTTAGCCTAACAGGGGGGCTTAACCTTTCTCGTTTTTCGACAAAATCAACAATTGAGGGCTACACCCCCGGGAGTGTAAAACCCGGATTTTATTTGGGAATCAACAAGGGGTTTGAAATCACAGAAATGTTGTCGGTTAATGCGGGGCTCCTTTTAAATTTCAAGGGGGAGAAGTATGAGTACTTCAGCACAGAATATTTGAACCTAATTTACTTCGATGTGCCTGTTGTAGCTAAAGTTCACTTCAATCTACTTGGAATCGATAGCTATGTAGGCCTTGGCCCATATCTGGGTATTGGTATTATGAGCACATATTACGATAGCAACGGAAGAAGTTATTCTCTTATAGTAAGCAATGCCAACGAGAGCGCTTACCAGCGATTCGATTATGGGCTTGCGTCAACAGCAGGAATCCGTTTTGGGCGGGTGGGATTAAACATATCCTACACGCACGGCTTGCCCAATGTGAATCAGGGGCTCTTTTTAACCCAAAAGAATAGGGTGTTTTCCCTTGGGGCAAACTATTACCTTTAGCTGTGATTATAATATGAACAGATAGTTCGTATGGACTTTTTAAAGGTTGATTATGAAATATTTTTTTGTACTGGTTTTAGTTTTCCTTTTATTGGGAAATCAAGCAAGCTACTCTGCCAATCGCGATAGCATCCAACACCGGCTAGGTGTGTATTCGATGGTTTCAGTAGGAGGTGACGATTATCCCGGTCAAATGCTGGGTGTGGAGTATGGCCTAAACAAAGGATTCTATGGCGTATCATTGGGCTACTCCCAGTACCATTTTAGCGACAAATGGTTCTTTCCATACTGGCCCTCCGATCTTTACATACCCTACTCATACAGCTCCAGGCTTGTTAGCCTAACCCCCTTTATCCAACCCATTAAGAAAAAATGGTTTGGGGTGGTTGTAAATGCAGGAGTAACTTTTTCCCGAGAGGACCAGTTACGATCAACGATTACTACTCCTGTAGAGATATTTCCTGGCAACTATAGACTTGAAGGGGAATACATACTTGTAACCAACTATTTTTTTGGAGTAACTTGTGGTATTGGGTTCGATTTTGAGCTGTCAAAATCATTAACTCTTTTCGCAAATAGTAAGTTGATAATTATGCAATCTCCTGGAATTGGGCAGATACTGGTTGGGGCTGGAGTGCGTTTCAATATATAGCATAGGTCTGAAAATATAAGCAAACCCTTTAAGCATATGCTTTCAGTCGATTGATTCTCCTACATTTGGCGGATTGGTTGGATGATAATACTCACGGGGTGACTATATGCTCAGCATATAATCACCCCGTGAGTAACTTATTTGGTTGCTTGGCTGAGTGAATAATCCAATCTGTTGGCGGATAGGTTGGTTGACGTGCCTGACTGGCGCCTGAGCAGGCAGGTTGTATGATTAGATGATTGCCGACTACCTCCAACCAACAACTCATAACTTATCCAACTTTCCGACTTTCGACTAAAAAAACGAAGCAAGCACCCAAAAAGCACTCACTCCGTTCTTTCGTTTAAACATCAAAATAGGTGCCTATTCCAGCTCTCGCTCCACATCCTTATCGCCACGACCCGAGAGGTTTACAACGGCCAAATCGCCTTTGCCTTTTAGCATTTTGGCAGCCAGCGCTACAGCGTGGCTCGATTCCACGGCCGGGATAATGCCCTCAAGGTGCGATAGCAGCTTGTAGCCCTCAAGAGCTTCTGTATCGGTTACCGGTTGGTATTGGGCTCTTCCTTTATCCATAAGGTATGCGTGCTGTGGGCTTATGCCGGGGTAGTCCAATCCAGCAGCAATGGAGTGCGACTCAACCGGATTTCCGTCGGCATCGACTAAGCAGTACGAGTAGGTTCCCTGAAAAACGGCAGGTTTACCCAGCGATAGCGTTGCGGCGGTGTTTTCTAGCGTGGCATTTCCACCACCCTCGGCACCATATATATTCACTTCAACATCATCTAAAAAGCCCGAGAATAGTCCAATGGCATTGGAACCACCACCAACACAGGCAAATATTGATTGGGGTAATCTGCCTTCGGCATTTAGTATTTGCGCTCGCGCTTCCTGTCCAATTACGCTTTGGAAGTAGCCCACCATCCGTGGATAGGGGTGAGGCCCAACCTGCGAACCCAGCAGGTAGTAGGAGTTGGGATGCTCAATGTAGTATCCCAGGGCAGCATCAACAGCATCCTTTAGGGTTTTTGTGCCTAAATCGGTGGCAATAACCTCGGCTCCAAGTAGCTTCATGCGGCGTACGTTAAGCGCTTGGCGCTCAACATCTATGGCGCCCATAAAAACCTTGCATGGTATGCCCATAAGCGCTGCTGCTGTGGCTGTTGCCACGCCATGCTGTCCGGCGCCCGTTTCGGCAATAATCTCCTTGGCACCCATACGCTTGGCAAGAATTATCTGCCCAATGGTATTGTTAATTTTGTGCGCACCGGTGTGGTTCAAATCCTCACGTTTAAGGTAGATTGTAGACCCAACGTGCTCGCTCAATCGGCGTGCATGGTATAGGGGCGATGGCCGTCCAACATACGTTTTTAGGTAGTGAATAAACTCCTTTTGAAACGATTCGTTGCGAACCTCCCTATCGAATGCCTCGGCAAGCTTAGCCAAAGGCTCGGTAAGTACTGGGGGAACGTACGCTCCGCCGTAATTTCCGTACATTCCATCGCTATGGTTTAGCATTGAGCTTAGGGGCGATACTTGAACTTTTGTGTTTGTGATATTTGTGGTTTCCATAATTTCTGTTTTTTTACTGATTTTAATTTGTTTTCTTTCATTCATCCTTGCCTGTCGTAAATGCCAGTCAGGCAGGCAATCATCCAATTATCCAATCAATTTTTTCTCGTGCACATTATAGCATTGCACACAGCGCCCACGTAGGGCGCACGCTTTTGTTGGGCGGGGAGGCCCCGCCAACGCCATGTCCAAATCAGTATCAGAAAAAAATGGTTCAAAATTGTGTGTTAATACGATTAAAAAAAGAAAGGCCGCAGGGGTTACCTGCGGCCTTATATGGTTACTTGAGTAGTAGCAATAAGGTTAACGCCCCCTAGTTTGAGAGTTTTTGCCTTGCCACCACCAAGAAATGCTAATCATTGTTGTCATTTTGCTATATTCTACTCCGCAAATTAAAATACATTTATTTTGATAACCAAACATTATCTTAAAAAAATTATGCGATAATGTTATTACGGCCTGGAAATAAGTACGATAGAATAACAAAAACTACCAGTGAGGCCGTGATGCCGAAAATATTGGGGTCTAAATTAAATGGTAGGTTCACCGTTAGTATGGTGAGCGTTAGGGTTGTACCACCACCAACAAGCATTCCCCAGAATGCCCCAATGGTACTTCCTCGTTTCCAGTAAAATGCCCCCAAAACCGGAATAAACAGTCCGCTTACCATAAATGCGTAGGAGTAGAGCATAAGCTCCAGCACGTTCTCCATTTGCCAAGCAAGGAGCAGGGCCAATACCCCAATAATAAGCGTTATTATTTGGGAAATTCGTAGTGTAGATTTTTGCCCTTCGGGCAATTTAAATAATTTACGCAGAATATCGGTTTGCACATTGCCCGAGGCCGCCATGAGGCAGCTATCGGCCGTTGACATGATGGCCGAGAAGTATGCAGACATCATTAACCCCATTAATCCAACAGGCAGGATAGTTCGTAGGAGTAGAGGTAGTCCCATCTCGGCATCCAAGTCGCTTCCTGGGCCAAAATCCATATAGGCAAACATGCCATTCTCGAAGGCCACTCGGGCAAACAGTCCCAGGATAACACCCATAAATGCCATTAGTGGCCACTCAAAAATTCCCGCAACATACCAAGCCCGTTGCGCTTCTTTAGCTGTGCGGGTTGAGTAGATACGCTGGTAAAGCGTCATCCCCACAAACCAAATGGGGATAATGGTAACTGCCCAGTTTAGCAGTGTTTGCCGCTCCACATTGTTGAGCGCAAGAAAATCATTTGAGAGCGTATCGCGAATGGCCTGCATTCCGCCAATTGAGTTGTACCCCAGAGGAATCCCAATGAGTATAAGCCCTGCCATTAGAATTATCCACTGAAAAGTATCGGTGTAAATCACGGCTTTAAGGCCTCCCATCACGGTATAGATTACTGCAATGGCACCCATAATTATAAGGGCAGTATTCATGTCGAGATTTTGGAACGATGCCGATGCCAACTTCGCACCTGCCAGAAGCTGCGAACTGGTGAAGCCGATGTAACCAATAGCCGATATTACACCTGCCAGCAAGGCAACCTTTGAACTGTAAAAATGCTCAAATAACTGCGGAAAAGTGAAAAGCTTTAGTTTGTTTGCAATTTTACTGGCTTTAGGAATTAGGATCACAGCCGAGAGCCATGCGCCTATAAGACCAGTAAAAAGCATCCATGACCCCGAAAGTCCAATTAGGAAACCTAGTCCACCTAAACAATGGAGAACCCACCACCAACATCTGTGGCCACTACTGAGAGCCCTACATGAAAACTGCTCATAGTCCGGCCTCCTACATAGTAATCATCTGCATTTTTGTTGCGACGTAGAAAGAAGTATCCAATTCCTAGCATGAAAACCATGTAGACAATAAAAATTGAGAGGTCGATAATATGCATAATACTAACTTTTTGCTGCGTTGTGTATGCTCAAGGAGTGCAGCTAGATTTAATTCGAAAAATTTGACCCATGGGTGATAATGCAGATTTGCAATCCCGATTCCCATATCACAAATCTATGGCTTTGAATTTTAAATATCAAAAAAAGTTTGCTACAGGATCCTAACCCGAACACTTTATATCGTTACTTTTAACTTATGCAAAAATGGTTGAAAATACTTGACCAGTACTTCAATATTTTGTAAATTACATCGAATCCTTTAAAATGATAACGCTATGGACAACAAACTAATAGAAATTGCCAACGAGACCTATACCAGCGCGTTAGTTCTCCAGAGTTACTTGGAGTCCAATGGTATAAAGTGCTACCTAAAGAATGTTAATCTTGTGCAGCCCAACGTGTCGGATAATGTAAAGGTTCAAATTGCCGAAACTAACGCTGAAAAGGCCATTAAGCTACTGGCAGCATATCGACTCGAAAGGGTTAAAGGGGAAGCTTTGCCGCGAAAAATACTGGTTCCCATCGATTTCTCGGAACACTCTAAAAATGCGGCATTCTTTGCTTTAAAGCTGGCTAAAATCTATAATGCCGAGGTTAAATTGCTCCATGTTTTCAATTCACCCATAGTTGATATGATCCCTTTTACCGATGCTGCAAGTATCCAGATTGATGTTGATATCAGCTACCAAATCCTTCAGAAAACGGCCAAGGAGAACCTTATCAAGTTCTTTAACAAGCTTAGGAGTTATGCCGATGAGAACAACATGAAAAACCTCAAAATTGGCTACTCGCTGCGCGAGGGATTTGCAGCCTACGGCATTATTGATATGTGCAAAAGGTACAAGCCCGGCATGGTAATAATGGGAACCAAAAGCGAGGGATTTAGAAGCACTGAGCTGGTAGGGAGCATTGCTGCCGAAGTGGTTAAGGACACCAGCATTCCTATTCTGGTTATTCCCGAAGGCGCCAATCTTAAGGATATTGAAGAGGTAAAGAAAGTTCTGTACGCCACCCGTTTCGACGATAATGATTTTATTGCCATCCGTAAGTTGGTTACTATTCTCTCGGGATTTAGTGTAAACCTGATTTGCACAAATATTTCGGATGATCCCGAAAATAAAATCACACAAGCAAAAATGAGTAACCTAAAGGATTATGCCAAGAAAACCTTTAAGAAAACTCCTATTGAATTTGAAATGATTAAGGGTAAGAATACCGCCGAAGGTTTTAAAAATTATATAGCCGGAAAAGATATCGATCTGATGGCGGTTACTCTTCATAAGCGGAGCATTCTGGAGCGTATTTTCAATCCTTCGCTAACTCGTAAAATGCTGTCCGAAGCGGATGTTCCATTGCTAATCTTTTCAGAATAGCAGTTGTAGTATAAATACATAAAAGGCCAAACGAATGAAATTGCCCATTCGTTTGACCTTCTAAGCATATTTAGGTTTGCTACTGCATATTATGGAATACGTTGGTTACATCTTCATCCTCATCCAGTTTTTCCAGTAGCTTGTCCAGATCTACCTGTTCATCTTCGGTTAGGTGCTTAGTTTCATTGGGTATACGTTCAATTCGGAACGATTTGATACTAAAGCCATTTTCCTCAAGATATTTCTGAATTGGACCAAATCCAGTAAACTCTGCGTAAATCATAAAGCCATCCTCTTCGGCAAAAACCTCCTCAACTCCAAAGTCGATGAGTTCCAGCTCCAGCTCTTCCAAATCCACACCCTCTTTGGTCTCCACCTGAAAGGAGCATTTGCGTTCGAACAGGTAATCGAGCATTCCGGTAGTACCCAATGTTCCACCGTACTTTGTGAAGTAACTACGAACATTAGCCACAGTTCGGGTTGGATTATCGGTAGCCGTTTCAACCACTATGGCAATACCATGAGGGCCTTTTCCCTCGTAAACCACCTCCTTGTAATCCTTGGTATCCTTATCGGTAGCCTTTTTAATTGCCCTCTCCACGTTATCCTTGGGCATATTCTCCGATTTGGCATTCTGAATGGCCAATCGCAGCCTGGGGTTTGTTTCGGGGTGTGGACCTCCTGCCTTTGCGGCAAGGGTTATCTCTTTTCCTATTCTAGTAAAAACCCTAGCCATATTGCCCCAGCGCTTAAGCTTTCGGGCTTTTCTATATTCAAATGCTCTTCCCATTTTTTATGATATTATTTCGAATTGCAAAAGTATTAAACTATCCCTTTCAGCCTTGCAAGATTTATATGTTTTTTCCCGAAAAGATGAAAAAACCGAACTCTGCATACCAATATTGATGTCATTAATACTATGACACTATCACTTAACCATAATCAAAACCACTTTAACTCCCAATACCCATAGCTAATAAAACTTAATGCGTACAATTGTATCAATCATAAATATCAGTTAATCTGATATATGGGAAATTCTTAAACTTTAACCGCATTTTTTTTATGAAAAAAGTTGCATTTCAACAATAAAATGTAGT
The DNA here is from genome assembly GCA_034003245.1 of Tenuifilaceae bacterium. Taxonomy (GTDB): domain Bacteria; phylum Bacteroidota; class Bacteroidia; order Bacteroidales; family Tenuifilaceae; genus Perlabentimonas. The sequence continues at coordinate 132,237 of JAVEYY010000004.1, read as the reverse complement.
ACATTTGTATTGTACAACATGTTTAATACATATTGTGTAAATAAAATTCTATATGAAAAAAGACTTACTAACAGAACTTCTCACCGCGTGGGAGGAGACCTATAAGAAAGGTCAACTCACGCTTTGGATATTTCTTGCCCTAAAGGACGACAAGAAGTATGTAGAAGAGATTAAGTCCTTTGTAGAGGAACAATCGAATTTAACCATGACCTGCGAGGAGCAAAGCCTATATCGTACTTTACGAAAGTTTCAGCACTTAGGAGTGGTAAATTTCGAATCGGGTAAGGGAAATAAGGGTCCCGAGCGCAAGTACTACTTCCTAACGGAACTTGGATTAACGTTGCTCAACCAGTTTGTTGAACGAAATATTAGCTTATTCTTTAATCAACGGGTAAAACAACTTTTAAACTTGGAGGAAAAACAATGAAGTACATAACAGCCAATCAGCTTCGTTTTGCAGCAATCCTTTTCCTATTCACTGTTCCATTTAGATTGGGTTTAAGCAGATTGCTCGATGCACAAATGTTTACCACGGCCTGGGTCGTAGCATCAATATATGCAGTGGCAGTTTTTATTACAGGCTGGATTCTAGGACGCAAAGACCACGAGTCGCTACCCCTTTACGACATAGGGTTCAGGTTTCATTTAACCACGTACATTATTTGTAACGCGGTAGCCGAAATATTGTTCCTTCTTGATTTTAACTCAAGATATGAAAATATAAACGTAGTGCATTTAACGGCAATTTACTGGGGAGTATTTCTTGTGCTGCACTTTATAGCCTTTCTTGCCACTCGACGATACGCAATTAAGGGTATTAGCAAATCCGAGATATTTGAGTAAGGCAATTATCATCTACCTCATCTTGCCATAGCAAGTTTTTTCAAGTCTTGTGGCATCTTTTCAATAGCATAGCGAAGCGCCGTTCGGGGCATAGTTGCTTTGTGGTTCATTACAAATGCAAAAACCTCCTGCTGGTGTGCTTCGCTTGCTGCTTTTAGCATCCAACCATATCCTTTCTGAACCATATCATCCTTATCGTGAAGTAACTGGTTTGCAATTTTGAAGATATCGGGTAAAAATAAACCCTTACGGGCAGGAATAATGAGCGTAACTGCTGATGCTCTTCGAACCCATCTATTAGGCGATGCTGCCCATATTTTTAGCCTTTCAATGTGTGTGGAATGCATCTTGATAAAAATCCCAACTGCATGATTGCAAAGTGTATCGCATGTAGCCCAGTTTGTAACATAATTGTTAACCCATCGCTCAAATACCTCTATATCGTCGGATGTGTATTGCTTATGCACAAACTCGGCCCAATTACATGCAATAAATGCCTCCTCAAGGTATCTCGACTGCCACAAATCCTCACATAATTCAAAAATTTGATTTTTAGGTAACTCCATTACAGCCTTATAATACTCTTTGGCAATACTACTAACAATAGCGGTTTTGCATCCGTAGGATAGAACCTGTTCCCTAAAAAATCGCTTGGTGCTCTCCAGCGTACCCGATTCTGCTTGCTGGCTTAGGCTTAAACGAACTTGTGAGATAACTGAACTCATTGTATTATACATTAGTATGACTTGTAAAAGTATAAACAATATTACTTTACTGTTCCCTCCTAAAACAAATTTTCCATTCATGCTTTTAAAAACTCAGATGCTGTATTTTAAACTTCTATATGATTCGATTATTTGAAAAGCGATAACAAACCTTTGCTTTTTTTAACACTTCTTAACGCTGTAACCCCCATTAATTCTGCATATTTGTGCTCCGATTAATGTATGTAAGGAGTTAATTTTAACAATACAAAAATTCACATTACGATGAACGATACTTCAACGGTAAACATTAAGGAGTTGAACGAACGTATTAGACTTGAGAGTTCGTTTGTTGATATTATTAGTATGGAGATGAACAAGGTGATTGTAGGACAAAAACATCTTGTTGAATCGCTCCTAATTGGCCTGCTAGCCGATGGACATATCCTGCTTGAGGGTGTTCCTGGACTGGCCAAAACTTTGGCTATTAACACTCTGGCCAATACCATTGACGCCGGTTTTGCGCGCATCCAGTTCACACCCGACCTGTTACCCGCCGACCTTATTGGAACAATGGTTTACAGCCAGAAACAGGAGGAGTTTCATGTGAAAATGGGGCCCATTTTCACCAATTTTGTTCTGGCCGATGAGATTAACCGTGCCCCAGCAAAAGTACAGAGTGCTCTGCTTGAGGCAATGCAGGAACGCCAGGTAACCATCGGTGATGAAACCTTTAAACTACCAACCCCATTCCTGGTAATGGCCACTCAAAACCCCATTGAGCAGGAGGGAACCTATCCACTTCCCGAGGCGCAGGTTGACCGTTTTATGCTGAAGGTGAAAATCACATACCCAAAGGTTGAAGAGGAAAAGTTGATCATTCGCCAAAACGTTGCTTCGTCGTTTCCCCAGGCATCAAAAGTGGTTAAACCGGAGGATATCACTAAGGCTCGAGCCGTAGTTCGTGATGTTTATATGGATGAAAAAATTGAGAAGTACATTGTTGATATAGTATTTGCAACCCGATTCCCTAAGGAGTATAAGCTCGAAAAATTTGAGAATATGATTGCTTATGGTGGTTCGCCAAGGGCAAGTATCAACCTATCGCTAGCGGCTAAAGCTTATGCCTTTATTAAGCGAAGAGGGTATGTAATTCCCGAGGATGTGCGCTCGGTTTGTCACGATGTACTTCGCCATCGTATTGGATTAACCTACGAAGCCGAAGCCGAAAATATCACCAGCGAGGATATTATCACCGAGATTCTAAATACCATTGAGGTGCCATAGCATGATTACCCAATTTCGGACTCTTGCAGCTGCATCATTAGTAATGCTATCGGTTTTGGGCTATGGCCAGAATTACATAGGGCTGCATAAGGACGAGATAAGGGCAAAGGTTAACATGGAGTTAAAGGGCTTTGCTTTTGCAAAGGAGATATTTAATTATGACAGAAGTTTTATAAAGTTCGAGAACACCTTTGAGGAACAAACTCTGATTTTTATGCTAAACGCCGAGGGTTACTGCACCTCGGTTTCGCGAATGTACAACACATGGCTGTTTAACCGCTTAAAGGAAGACTTGACCGCAAAATATGGGAAGAGCAAAAACCTTAAGTGGATTGAAGTGGTTGAGGGAAAGAAATATGAGGTTGAACTGTTGAAAGGTGAATGGTTTGTTACTGTGGTTACAAGAATGAAAAAAGGATAATCGCATTAATATTTTTGGAGTATAAATCAGTGTCTTCGGAACCAAAAAACGAAAAACTGTGGAAGCATCTGAATTACTAAAACGAGTTCGCAAGATTGAGATAAAAACCCGGGGACTTTCGAGTCAGATTTTTGCTGGGCAGTACCATAGCGCCTTTAAGGGGCGGGGTATGGCTTTTAGCGAGGTGCGTGAGTATCAGTATGGCGACGATATCCGCAATATCGATTGGAACGTTACGGCTCGTTTTAACCAGCCTTTTGTAAAAGTTTTTGAGGAAGAACGGGAGCTAACTGTTATGCTTTTAATAGATGTGAGCGGTTCGCGCATGTTTGGTACCACAAATCTGCTAAAAAAGAACCTGATCACTGAAATTTCGGCAGTATTGGCCTTCTCGGCCATTCAAAATAACGATAAGATTGGCGTTCTAATGTTTAGCGATAAGGTGGAAAAGTTTATCCCTCCCAAAAAGGGTAGAACTCACACATTACATATAATTCGCGAGCTAATAAACTTTACTCCAACAAGCGAGGGAACCGATTTGGCCGAAGCGTTGCGGTACTTAACTAATGCCATAAAGAAACGGTGTACTACTTTTATCCTCAGCGATTTTATGGATTTTATGCCCAACAGCGTTACACCAAACTTTACCAATGCCCTAACCATTGCAGGCAATAAGCACGATGTGGTGGGGGTAAGGATTTATGATCCCCGCGAGGTTGAGCTACCACCAATTGGTCTGGTGAAAATGAAAGATGCCGAAACCGGGAATTACACATGGATTGATACCTCCAGTAAATCGGTGCGCGAATCCTACAACAAGTGGTGGTGCGATACAGGGTTATCGCTTAAGCAAACATTCTCGCGCTGCAAAGTCGATTCGGTTAGCATTGCAACCAATGAAGATTACGTTAAACCGCTAATCAAGCTATTTAAGCAGCGTGCATAAAACTGATTTTTGGCAATGAAACAATTACATAAATATTTGCTATTAACTAAAAAGGGGATTGCGATTGCAGCTTTGTTATTGCTATCAGGTGCATTGCACTCAACCTATTCGCAGCGGCCCACATTCAGCTTTCAGGCACAGCTCTCGGCCGATAGTATTCTAATTGGCGATCATGTTGAGCTGACCATACAGGCTTCGCTACCCGATGGTTACGCTGTGCAGTTTCCATACTTCTCCGATACCCTTATCACTGGGATTGAGATTCTGGGTCGTCCAACTATAGATACCCTAACCAAAAAAACGGGTGATAATGAATACACGTATCGACTAAAACTAACATCATTTGATGCTGGTTACTACAGAATTCCACCTTTCAGACTCCCCTTTTCAATTGGAGAAGAAAAAGATACAGCACAAACTTTGCCCATTTGGTTTTTGGTAAACACCTTACCGCCCGATAGCACAATTGCCACTATCTACGATATCAAGTTGCCTATGGCAGAACCAGTAACATTTGCCGAGGTTGCACCTTGGATTGGTGGCAGCTTGCTTGTTTTTGCAATTATTGCTTTGCTTGTATACTACCTAATAAAAAGGAAAAAAGGTGAACCCGTATTTTTCAACTCCAAACCAGCCGAACCTCCTCACATTATTGCCCTTAGAGAGTTAGAGAAGATAAAAGAGCAAAAGTTGTGGAGTACAGAAAATCACAAGCAATACCAATCGTTTCTTACCGATATCATCAGAAATTATATTGATGGTAGGTTTGATGTACCAGCAATGGAGCAAACCACGCATGAAACAATTCGCAGCTTAATAGGGATGGATGCAGTAGATGCAAAATTGCTCAACGATTTGCAGGATACACTTTCGCTTGCCGATTTAGTAAAATTTGCTAAATACACTCCCAACGTCGCCGAGAATGAAGCAGGACTAAACTTTGGGTTTCGCTTTGTTAACGACACCAAGGTTGAAGAGGTTGATAAGGAAGTAGTTGAAGATACGCCGACAAATGAGAACACATCTGAGAATACGACAAAGGCTTTACCCGTTGAACCCACTAATACAAAAGAGAAATGAGCGGATTAAGCTTTGCACATCCAAAAATGCTGTACCTACTCTTGCTAATTCCAGCATTTGTAGCTTGGTACATATTTAGGCAAAAGGATTCGCGGGCAAGCCTGCAAATGTCCACTCTAATGCCATTTGGTGGAGCGCCGGTATCAATAAGAGTATACTTAAGGCATTTGCCTTTTGCCCTCCGAATGTTAGCCATTTCCCTTATTATTATAGTGATGGCTCGTCCTCAGTCGTTTAACGTTACCCAAAATATTGAGACTGAGGGTATCGATATTATGATCGCCCTCGATATATCAACCAGTATGTTGGCGCAGGATTTCAAACCTGACAGGTTTGAGGCAGCAAAGGAAATCGCCATTCAATTCGTTTCGGGTCGCCGAAACGATAGGATTGGACTGGTGATATTTGCTGGCGAAAGCTTCACCATGTGCCCCCTTACAACCGATTTGCGAACTGTAGCCAATCAGTTTAAGGATATCAAAATGGGGCTTATTGAAGATGGAACAGCCATTGGAGTAGGATTGGCCACAGCCGTAGCCCGGCTGAAAGAAAGCGATGCGCAAAGTAAGGTTGTAATTCTACTTACCGACGGGGTAAATAACAGGGGCGAAATAGCGCCACTTACTGCTGCCGATATTGCAAAAACATTTGGTATAAGGGTTTACACTGTTGGTGTGGGATCACATGGTACTGCACCTTTTCCAATGCAGACTCCTTTTGGAACCCGAATGCAAGATATGAAGGTGGAAATTGACGAGGATGTACTGAAAGAAATTGCCAGTTTAACTGGTGGTCAATACTTTAGGGCTACCGATGGTAAAGGCTTGGCGCAGGTATACGAGCAAATTGATCAGCTCGAGAAAACAAAAATTGAGATGGTTGAAACAACCCGTAAAAGCGAAGAGTTCGCGTTGTTTGCAATTTTGGCCATTTTGCTGCTTGGGCTCGATTTACTCCTGCGAACAACAGTTTTACGAAGCGTTCCCTAAGTATATGCTAAATGTTAAATGGTAAATGTTTAGTGTTTATTCAAGCTATCATTTTTTTGTAAAAGGTCTTAACTGTACTAATTTATTTAATTATGTTTCGATTTGCTAGTCCCGAATATCTTTATATACTCCTGGCCATCCCAGTGATGGTTGGGCTATATGTTTTCTCGTCATATATCCGAAAGGAGAGTCTCAATAGATTTGGAAATCTGGAACAAATCCGCCAGCTTATGCCCGGCGTATCGTTCCAGAGGGGATGGATTAAATTTTCAATCTTTCTGGTAGCTTTCATATCACTGGTTGTTGGTTTGGCTCGTCCACAGTTTGGCTCCAAGCTTACCGAGGTAAAACGAAAAGGTATTGAAATCATTATAGCCCTTGATGTGTCCAACAGCATGCTCTCGCAGGATATCCAGCCAAACAGACTCGAGAGAGCAAAGCAGGCCATTTCGCGACTGGTTGACCAGCTTACCAACGATCGAATTGGATTAATCGTTTTTGCAGGCGATGCATACGTTCAACTACCCGTTACTAACGATTATACCTCTGCTAAAATGTTCCTATCGTCAATTAGTCCAGGTATGGTCCCCAAGCAGGGAACAGCAATAGGCGCTGCTATTAATCTGGCTGCCAGTTCATTTAGTCCACAGGAGGAGACCAGCAAGGTGATAATAGTTATTTCCGATGGCGAAAACCACGAAGATGATCCCCTTGATGCAGCCAAAAGGGCTAACGAGAGGGGCATTATGGTGCACGCCATTGGCATTGGTTCGCCACAGGGCGCACCTATTCCAACGAGCAAGGGAAATCAAGATTTTTTACGCGATAAAGATGGAAATGTTGTGGTTACCCGATTAGACGAAGAAACCCTGTCGAAAATGTCCATAACCGGTGGTGGTAAATATATCCGTGCTACTAATAGTCAAATTGGTTTACTTCCTCTTTTTGAGGAGATTAATCGCCTTGAGCGGGTGGAGTTTAAGGAGAAGGTTTTTTCAGAGTACGACGATCAGTTCCAATATCTTTTTGGTTTAGCGCTTGTGCTTTTAATAATTGAATTTCTAATACTTGAAAGAAGAAATAGGTTAATCCAAAGGCTAAATCTATTTGGTGATAATTCGAAAGTGAATTAAAAAAACTAAAATAGATTGGTTACTAAGAATAAAGGATGTAAATATGAAACGCTTTACAATAATACTAGCAGCAATACTAATCTTTGGGGGCACTATTGCCATTGCGCAATCGGAGCGAAAGGCCATACGACAAGGAAATAGAGAGTTTAAAAAGGGAGAATTTCTCGATTCGGAGATATCGTACCGTTCAGCATTAGATAATAATCCATCATCGATAAAGGGTAGCTTTAACCTAGGGGGTGCTCTTTATAAGCAGGATAAATTTGAAGAATCGACCCAGATTTTTGATAATCTGGCCAATATCAATTTAGATCCTACTACAAAAGCCAAAATTTTCCATAATCTGGGAAACAACTATTTTTCGCAGGAAAAATTCGAGGAGAGTGTCGAAGCATACAAGAATGCACTCAGGAATAATCCAAGCGATATGGAAACCAAGTATAACTTAGCTCAGGCTCAGCGAATGCTAACTCAACAGCAGCAGCAACAGGATTCTCAGAATAAAAATGAGGATAAACAGGATCAAAATAAGGATCAGGATAAGGAGGATAACAAAGATCAGCAGGATAAACAAGACGAAGATAAGAATCAACAGGATCAACAGGATCAACAACAGCAGCAAAAAGAGCAGCAAATATCGCCCGAAGATGCCCGAAGAATGCTTGAGGCGATACAAAACAACGAGCAGAAGATTCAGGAAAAGGTTCGTGAAGAACAGGCACGACAGGCCAAAGTAAAAGTTGAAAAGAATTGGTAATACTACAATTATGCTTACTAAAAGAGTTTTATCCGTATTGCTTTTCATTTCATCTTGTGCCGGCATTGTAGCACAAGATGTGGAATTCTCAGTGTCGGCACCCAATGTGGTAGCACTAGGGGAGCAGTTTAGGGTTGTGTATAAGCTAAATGCTAGACCACAGGAGTTTAATCCCCCTTCGTTTGATAGTTTTTACATACTTGCTGGCCCAAGTACCTCATCGAGCAGCAGCATTCAGATTGTTAATGGGCAGATGACACAGACATACGAGTTTACTTACACGTACATTCTTGAAGCAACCCAGGAGGGTAAATTCACCATTGATCCAGCTAGCGCTACGGTTTCGAAACGGGAGCAAAAATCGGATCCCATCACCATAGAAGTTGTAAAGGGAACCACAGGTCAATCACCAACAACGCGTTCACAACAGAGCCAGGGTATGAGATCACAACCAGCCGAAGAGCAATCGGGCGACGATGTATTTGTGACCGTTGATTTTGATAAAAAATTAGCATACAGAGGTCAACCCATTCTTGCAACCGTTGCCATCTATACCCGGCAAAATATTGCCGGATTTGATGAACCAAAATTTCCTTCGTTTAATGGGTTTTGGAGTCAGGATGTTGAAACCCCTAATAATATTCAATTTGAGCGCGTTAACGTAAATGGAGTAATTTACCATATGGGAGTGCTGAAAAAGTATCTGCTTTTTCCACAACGCACGGGTGATATTACTATTGAACCATTTGAAATTATTGCCGTGATTCAGCAGAGGGGAGGTGCTCCACGTTCGGTATTCGATGATTTCTTTGGATCGTATCAAACAGTGCGAAGGAGGTTAACCAGCAAACCCACAACTATTAAGGTAAGAGATTTACCACCAAATGCCCCAACCTCATTTACTGGTGCTGTGGGTAAGTTCAACATGGAGGCAGAGTTCGACAAAACCGAGCTAAAAACCAACGAGGCGGTAAATCTGAAAATTAGGGTGGCCGGTAGCGGAAATCTCCGATTAATTGAGACTCCTAAAGTCGTTTTTCCGAACAGCTTCGAGATTTTCGACCCCAAAACTACCGATCGCATAACAACTACTTCGCAGGGTGCAACAGGATCTAGAGTGTTTGAATACGTTGCCATTCCTAGGGGTCCAGGAAAATTCGATTTGGGAAATGTTGAGTTTACTTACTTTGATCCAGTACAGGAAAAGTATATCACCCTTAAATCCAAATCGCTAAGTTTGAGTGTGGAACCCGATGGTAGTGAAGCCAAAACAACTCCAATGGTTGGGTTTGGGCGAGAAGATATTCGGTTTATTGGGCAAGATATTCGGTTTATTAGAAATGATTTTAATCTCAAGCTAAACGGCAAATTGCTTTATGGTAGTTCAAGGTATTACATCTACATTGCTACTTTAATTGGCCTTTTCGGGTTGCTTTTTTGGTGGTTACAGCATCAGCGAAAGCTGAAAGGTAATATCGCCCTAATACGTACCCGGAAAGCAAATAAAGTGGCCAACAAGAGGCTTAAACAAGCAAAAGGATACCTCAATCAAGCCGATGCAGAGCATTTCTACGAGGAATTGCTAAGAGCTATGTGGGGATATGTATCGGATAAATTAAGCATTCCTGTGGCAAATCTCTCTAGCGATAGCGCAAGGGTGAATCTGTTGAGCAAAAATGTTCTAGATGCTGATATTGAAGAGTTCCTGCGAATTATTTCGACTTGCGAATACGCCAGGTATGCCCCCAAAGGGGAGCAATCGCAAATGACTGAGCTATACGAGAACTCAATCGCCCTAATTTCAAAACTTGAAGGGATTATCAAATAGGTTGAATGTTGAATACGAATTGAAATCATGAAAAAGGTAAACCTTATAATATTACTCTCGGTTCTCAGCTTTGGCCTTAAAGCCAATACTTCGTCCGATTCGTTGCTAATTAAAGCTAATGAATGCTATATTGAGGGTAATTTCAATAAAGCTGCAGAACTGTATCAAACCCTAGTCGATAGTGGATATCACAATGCGGAGCTGTACTATAATCTTGGAAATGCATATTTTAAGCTAAACCGCATTGCATATGCCATTCTAAATTACGAGAGAGCGTTTAGGCTTAAGCCTAACAGCGAGGACATTGAGTATAACTTGGAGTATGCCCGAAATTTTACTGTTGATCGGATTGAAACTCTACCTGTTTTTTTTCTAACTAAATGGTATCGATCGGTTAGAGGCATGCTATCGTCCAATGGATGGGCCTGGGCTAGCTTATTCTGGTTAACCATAACCTTTGCAATAGCGCTAGTATTTTGGTTCGCTATAAGTCCTTACACCAAGCGCATTTCTTTCCTCTTGGGAATTATCACCCTCACAATCTTTATTTTATCCTCGGTATTCAGTGCTCAGGAAAAGCACAGGGTATCGCTACGTGACGAGGCAATTATTTTTCAACCCGTTGTTACAGTAAAAAGCTCGCCCGGCCAAGCAGGAAAGGAACTTTTTATACTGCACTCGGGGACAAAAGTTATTATTACAAAGGCCGTAGGGCAGTGGGTTGAGATTCGGATTGCCGATGGCAATAAGGGTTGGATTCAGAGTGAAAATATTGAACTTATATAACAAACCTAACTCTTAGCCCTTCTCCTGTTTACCAGGTAAACACCAATTAAAACAATTACAATTCCGATAATGTGAAACACATTTATTGTTTCACCATCGGATATACCCCAAAGAATTGCAAAAAACGGGATAATGTAGGTAACTGAGCTGGCAAAAAGGGCGCTTGTGTGCCGAATCAGATTGTTGAACACAAATAGTGATATTACTGAACCAAAAGTCGATAATACTAGTACAGCTAACAAACTCTGCCAAAAATATGGCGATTGCCATGCAGAGTTTAAATCGGATAAGAATAGAATAATTCCTGCGGGTGGACCTACAAGCAAAAACGATAGGGTAGTAATCTGTATTCCATTCATATTAGAGAGCCGGAAACGAACCTCGTTTACGTTTATACCATACCCTATGGTAGCAATAAGCACAAACAGTGCATAAGAATTTACACCAAAAACCGAGGTAAAATCGCCTCCGGTTATCAACGCCAAAGCTCCAATAAATCCAATAATTACTCCAATGGTTTGGTTTGCCGAGGGCTTGTTTTTGTAAAACAGAATTCCAACAATTAGCGCAAAAAGGGTTGCTGCACTGTTAAGCATCCCCGACAGGGAACTCGAAATATGGGTTTGCGCCAAAGCAAAAAGGAATGCCGGAAAGAAAATTCCTGCGTATCCCACAATGGCTATATGCTTTACATTTTGCCTGTTGATTTTACCAAAATGCCTAAACACAACCGGCAACAGCAATACAAATCCAAAGAAAATCCGTAATGCAGCCACTTGAGTAAAGGAGAAGGCAACTAGTCCCTTCTTCATTAAAATAAATGAGCTGCCCCAGATTAAGGCAAGAAAAATCATGGCCAGCCATTGCCATAAACGTTTAGTAAGATCGAACATAATGAATTTATTGATGGGGCAAATGTAACTAATTGCTATATCTGCTAATGCTATAAAGATAGTTTTTCGCTAAAAAAGCTTAATTTGGCATTGTTAACCGATCAATTTTCACCATGAGGTTTTCTTGTATTTACATAGTTTTCAGTCTATTATTTCTGATAAAAGTACCTGTTTATAGTCAGGAAGTCACGCTAGATAGATTTTCGACATTTGTTAATTTATCAGTTACCAATGGCTTGGCTCACAATACAGTAAACGATATTATTCAAGACCACAACGGATTCATGTGGTTTGCCACCGAGAATGGATTATCGCGCTACGATGGATATTCGTTTGTAAATTTTTTTCATAACCCCGATGATCCCAATTCCATAGCAGGTAACAGTATCTTAACTCTAGCCACCGACAACTCCAATAATCTTTGGATTGGGACAACTGAGGGTTTATGCCAACTGAACCTGAAAACTGGTGTCATTAAGCGATTTATGACACAGATGGGCAATCGTAACTCGCCTCGTTCGAATCATATCCGCAAGTTGCTCTTTTCCAATAACTCAAAAATTCTTTGGATTGAAACATTTGGGGGAACTCTTACAGCATACAATTCCGATTCCCAAACATGGTCACATTACTCGCACCAATCGAGCACTCAGCCATACTACAGGTACCACGCACTGTACGAGGATCGTGATGCGAATATTTGGGTTGGTGGCCGAAATACCCCAATTCATCGGTTTTCCGAAACTGATAATTCTTTCCATATAATTCAGGCCAAAGGATTAGAGAATAGGGGGAAACGCGACAACGATTTGGCTGCCATTATCCAAACCTCAAAGGATAATTGGTTTGTTATGGGGCTTGATGGTATCTACGAATTTTACCCTAAAGATGAGACTTTCGATAAAATTCACTCCACATCAACCTATGGAGCTGCCGAGGACGACCAAGGAAATGTGTGGTTTGCATCGGGTTTTGGACTGCTCAAGTATGCTCCAAACAAGAATCATTATACCGCATTCCGAAACAACAAGAACAATCCAAACTCTATTGTCCATAGTCACATTAATAAGATATACATCGATAAGGTTGGGAATATTTGGACAGGGACTCGCAACGGGGTTAGCTTACTGAATCAGAAATCGAAAACCATAACGCATTTGTATCATATTCCAGGCGATGACAATAGCCTTTCGGCAAACGAGATTTCAGCAATTGCACAGGATAAAAACGGAACCATATATATTGGTACAGCCAATAATGGCGTAAACTTATGGGAACTTGGAGAACCCTCTATTCAACAGGTTAGCGCTGAACAAAAGAATACAAACGGTCTCTTATCCGATAGAATATCAACAATTTACAGCGACTCCGAGGGGATATTATGGTTAGGACTTTGGTCGGGCTTGGGGTTTAACAGCTATAATCCTAATACTAAAACCTTTAAACGCTACCAGTATAATTCAACCACGCTACGATACGACTGGTACAATGCATTTCTGGAACTTCCCAATGGCGAGTTTATTGCCGGAATGTGGGGAGCAAACGGCGCAATATATTTTGATAGAAAGAAAGGAGAGTTTACTGATAGAATCTTCCTAAATTACAACAAGCCCTATAATAGACCTGTTGATGAGATTATTAGCGATGGACAAGGCAATATATTTATGAGAGGTTTGAATGCAGAAGTAATTTATCGGTATAACTCTGAAAGCAACAGGTATACTTCTCATGCATTCAATCCCCATCCAATTAGAGGCGATATATCAATTTGGGTTAACAAAACAAACTTACCTTTTGCGTTCACTTCGTTTAACTGCATGGCCAGCGATGGCAAGGGGTTTTCTGTATTTGCAACTAACACAGGAATTATATCTTGGGATAGAGACAATGGTCTTAATGCATTATTCCAAGGTAAGCTTAATCCCATAGATATTAAAGTACACCATAACAAAATATATTTACTCCAGAATAATAATCTTACTGTATTTGATAGGAATGGAGCAATCGAAAACGAGATTACACTTGATGAAGAATATCACCAGATTTTATTTTTGGAGGGAAATAAGATATTACTTGTTGGCAATCAAGACTTTTCTATAGTAAAACCAAGCTCAGAAATTGGGTTAACCCGCATGTCAAGAATTAGGGTTTCTAGGTTAAGTTCTTTAAGTATAACCTGTTTAAACAACAATTATATTTGGATTGGATCGCCCGATGGATTATACAGGCATGCGGTATCTACTTCACAAGATTTATTCAAAAAAGAGAGCACTATTGAGCAAATTATTGACATCCCAATAAGCCATATTCTCCCCATTAACGATAGCACCATATATGCATTTAGCTCGTTGGGCGTGTATAAAGTCAACTCGGCAAGAGGTGAAAGTAATCTAATAGAGATTACTAACATTCCCGAAGGATTTGTTTCAGCCGTTAGAACAGCAACTCTCGTTAAAACAGATATAATATGGGTGGGAACCGAGTCGGGATTCTACAAGCTAAACATCAATTCAGGAGAGATTATTGACCTTAATCTCCCCGACGAAAACTCAGTAAGTTCACATCTAGTTTCCACCCTACTATACGATAATAGTGGAAACATTTGGATAGGAACAACCGACAGAGGATTAAACCGCGTTGATTCCAAAACTGGAAAAGTTAAGCATTTCTTTAGCCCATCGCTGCCCAGCAATCGAATAAACTCCATTTTACAGTCGAAGGAAGGATGGATTTGGGTCGCAACTGACAAGGGCATCTGCTATATAATTGATGATTTTGTGATGAAAGTATCAGATGTCTCAGCACAATACGACGTTCGATCTATTGTAGAAGATGACAATGAATTCATTTGGGCAGGTACCAATAACGGGCTTTTAGCCATTAATCCAGTGCACTTAGAGGTAACCCATTTCAACGAGTATCAGGGTTTGCCCACTTCCGACTTTTCAAAAGCTGCCCTTAAACTATCGGATGGAATGCTGGCCTTTGGCTCTTCGAAGGGTTTTGTGAGTTTTGACCCTAAAACTTTGCTGAATGAGCAAGATTTTAGCTCCGAGGTACACTTTACTCGCTTTAGTATTTTGGGAAATTCACATCATCATTTCTTTGGAGTAAGTGATACAATAAAGCTAAACCATAATCAAAACTTTTTCGAATTATCCTTCTCCTCATCCGACTACTCACTAAAAACCGGGGCAACCTTCCGCTATAAACTAGATAAGGTGAACAGTACATGGAATACAAGCCAAACTGGAAATGTTTCGTACACTAATGTTCGACCGGGTCGGTACCTTTTCGAGGTTTCGAAAATGCTACCCAACGGTAAACCTTCAACCAATGTTACCTCTTTACTTATTTGGATTAAACCTGCCATTTGGCAAACCCTATGGTTCCGATTATCAATACTGTTATTAATACTAGCTGGTTTATCGATTTACATTTTCACATATATTCGCCAACTTAAAGCGGCACGCTTAAATGTGGAGTTAGAACAACGACTGCTTATCTCGCAGATGAATCCCCATTTCATTTTCAATAGCCTTTCGGCTATACAAAGTTTCATGTATCGTAATCAACCCGAGGAGGCAGGAAATTACCTATCGTCGTTCTCGCGATTAGTGCGATTAATCCTCGAAAATTCTCGCTCTGCCTCAATTCCCATAAAGCAGGAGGTTCAAACGCTGGAGTTATACTTTTCGCTTCAAAAACTCCGATTTCCAGGAAAATTTGAGTACCATATCGATGTTGATCCGGATCTTTTACACTCCGATATAGCATTACCTCCTATGCTTGCCCAGCCATTTATCGAGAATAGTATTGAGCATGGCATTATGCACATGGTGGGTAAGGGGACGATTACCGTTGAGTTTTCGGTGTCGAAAGGGGTAATCTGTATTGTTGTTGAGGACGATGGAATTGGTGTCGAAAAATCGATGTTGATTAACCAAGGTAAGCGGCTAACTCACACCAGCTATGCTACCTCCATAACTTGCGAGCGCATTAAAAATATTTCTAAAAGGGCAAAAGATGGATTTGGTGTAAAAATTGTTGATAAGAAGACCTTTGGAGAAACGGGCACAAGAGTCGAAATTCGCTTACCCATAAGTAGTGAAAACGGAATGAATTTAAAAACAACTCAAAATGATACGAGCAATTCTGGTTGACGATGAGCCTAGGGCGAGAGAATCGTTAAGAGTTATCCTGGAACGTTTTTTCCCCGAAGTGGCAATTCTGGGCGAAGCTGCAGGAGTAGAGGAGGCTTACAGCCTTATTGAGACGGAAAAACCCAATACTGTTTTTCTCGATGTAAAAATGTCCGATGGAACCGGTTTCGATTTGCTAAAACGTTACACCAGCTTCGACTTTAAGGTTGTTTTCGTAACCGCATTCGAGGAACATGCCCTGGAGGCCATTAAGTTTAGCGCATTCGACTACATCCTTAAACC
This sequence comes from Tenuifilaceae bacterium, assembly GCA_034003245.1. GTDB lineage: Bacteria > Bacteroidota > Bacteroidia > Bacteroidales > Tenuifilaceae > Perlabentimonas. Next base: position 116,125 of record JAVEYY010000004.1, on the reverse strand, counting down.
CATAAACACCCACGAGCTGCGCGAAGCCATCGAAAAGTTAAAGGAGAGTTTGGACGATACCGATGAGATTAATCTCAAACTCAAAGCCTTTTTTGCCAACATGGAGGCCAGTAGTCAAACCAAGAAGAAGATTGTGCTGAAAACCTCTGAAAGCATCCACCTGGTGCCAATCCAAAGTATAGTGAGGTGCGAAGCCGACTGCAACTATACCAAGATATTCTTCGAAAATCAACCCAAGATACTAATTTCCAAACCGCTTAAGCACTTTGAGGATATGCTATCGGAGTTTGGTTTCATAAGGGTACACCAAACACATTTGGTAAATATAAACCATGTAGTTCGGGTTGATAAAGCCGATGGTGGAGTGCTGGTTTTTGCCGATGGTAGCCAAGTCCCCATTGCTGTTCGCAAACGTGAACAACTTTTTAAACTGCTCGAAAGTTTATAAATCGCAAAGCAACAGGATCATAATTGATGAGCTTACGCGAGGATAACCCACCCTGCAACAGTTTAATTTCATTTTTAGCGATCCCGTTTTTTAATTATATTTGCAACCCAATTGGGGTAATTAAATATTAAGATTCAAAATAGTAGTAAACAATGTTCGAAAATTTGACCGAACGGCTGGAAAGGTCGTTTAAACTCATAAAGGGCGAAGGCAAAATCAGCGAGATAAACGTGGCCGAAACCCTCAAGGATGTTCGTAAAGCGTTACTCGATGCCGACGTAAACTACAAGATTGCCAAGCAGTTTACCGACGAGGTAAAGCGCAAAGCGCTGGGCATGGATGTGCTCAACTCCCTAAAACCCGGACAGCTAATTGTTAAAGTTGTTCACGATGAGCTCGCTGAACTCATGGGTGGTAAAGCTGAGGAAGTAAACCTTACCGGAAATCCAGTGGTGATTTTAATTGCGGGTTTGCAGGGTTCGGGTAAAACTACATTCTCAGGAAAACTCGCAAACCATCTTAAGAGCAAAAAGAGTAAAAGCCCATTGCTAGTGGCTGGCGACGTATATCGTCCGGCTGCCATCGATCAGCTAAAAGTTCTAGGCGAGCAAATTAAAGTTCCTGTTTATACCGTTGATGGCAGTAAAGATCCCGTATCCATTGCCAAGGATGCTATAAAGCACGCCAAGCAGCACAAGCACGATGTGGTGATTATCGATACCGCAGGTCGCTTGGCTGTTGATGAGGAAATGATGAAGGAGGTGGCTGCCATTAAAAAGGCTGTTGATCCGCAGGAAATCCTGTTTGTTGTCGATTCGATGACGGGTCAGGATGCGGTGAATACTGCAAAGGAGTTCAACGACAGGCTGAACTTCAACGGCGTTGTCCTCACAAAACTCGATGGTGATACTCGTGGTGGTGCTGCACTATCGATTCGTTCGGTGGTCAATAAGCCCATAAAGTTTGTGAGCTCAGGCGAGAAGATGGATGCCCTCGATGTATTCCATCCCAACCGTATGGCCGACCGAATTCTGGGCATGGGAGATGTGGTATCGCTGGTTGAGCGCGCGCAGGAGCAGTACGACGTAGAGGAAGCCCGTAAGCTACAGAAAAAGATCGCCAAGAATCAATTCAACTTCAACGATTTCCTTTCGCAAATTGGCCAAGTAAAGAAAATGGGTAACCTTAAGGATCTTGCCGGTATGATTCCAGGAATGGGCAAGATGATGAAGGATATCGATATCGATGATGATGCATTTAAGGGTGTTGAGGCCATTATCTTCTCAATGACTCCTAAAGAGCGAGAAAATCCTGAACTACTGAATGGCTCACGTCGCAAACGTATTGCAACCGGAAGTGGGACATCAATCCAGGAGGTTAATCGGCTTATAAAGCAGTTCGACGATATGCGTAAGATGATGAAGATGGTTTCAGGTGGCGGAGGAAAAAATCTTGGCCGCATGATGGCCAATATGCCCCGTAGATAAAAATAGCAAAATATTCTACCATTATAGCAACGCAACCCAAAAACCAATGATATGGAACTACTCGACGGAAAAATGATTGCCGACCAAATGAAGGCTGAAATTGCCGATGAGGTACAACGAATTAAATCGATTGGTGGAAAAATTCCTCATCTGGTAGCAATTCTGGTAGGAAACGATGGTGCTAGCGAAACGTATGTTGGTCATAAGGAAAAAGCCTGCGCTCAGGTTGGATTTAACAGCACAGTACTCCGTTTTGAAAGTACAATTTCCGAAGAGCAACTGCTGGACGAGGTTAGCAAGCTTAACAATAACCCCGAAATTGATGGGTTTATAGTTCAAATGCCATTACCCAAACATATATCGGATCAAAAGGTGATTGAGGCCATCGATCCCAAAAAGGATGTGGATGGATTTCATCCCGTTAACGTAGGACGTATGGTAATTGGTCTACCTGCCTACATCTCGGCAACACCCGATGGGATAATTGAGCTGCTGCGTAGATACAAAATTGAAACATCGGGTAAGCACTGCGTAGTACTTGGCCGGAGCAATATTGTTGGTCGTCCAATAGCCAACTTGCTGTCGCAAAAGGGAACCCCCGGCGACTGCACCGTTACCATATGCCATAGCCGCACCAAGGATATTCCTTCGGTTACCCGCACTGCCGATATTCTAATTGTAGCCCTTGGTCAGGCCGAGTTTGTTACCGCCGATATGGTAAAGGAGGGTGCAGTTGTTGTTGATGTTGGTATAACACGTGTAAAATCTGGCAGTACCAAATCGGGTTGGAAATTACTTGGTGATGTAAAGTTCGATGAAGTTGCGCCCAAGTGCAGCTATATAACCCCTGTTCCAGGTGGGGTAGGCCCCTTAACCATTGTTTCGCTTATGAAAAACACCCTTAAAGCAGCAAAAAAAGAAATATACGGATAGTACCACATTGCTTAAATATTAAATTACAAATACCCACCTCGGATATAAGGTGGGTATTTTGTTTAAAAACATACCCTCGGAATCAGCCATTTTATAATATTCATCGTGTATACGACCTTTTATCATAGTGTAAAGTCAGAATTTTTTTTATATTTGCTGCCGCTTGAAATTGCACATAATAAATTCTAACTTAAAACTACACACTTATGTTAAAAGGTCACCCGAAGGGTCTCCTAGTGGCGTTCTTCTCCAATATGGGCGAACGCTTCGGTTTCTACACCATGATGGCCATCCTGGTACTGTTTCTACAGGCCAAGTACGGGCTTTCTGAAGGAGAAGCAGGAGAGTTTTACAGCTGGTTTTATTTTGGTATATACGCCCTTGCTCTAATTGGGGGTATAGTAGCCGATGCTACCCGAAAGTATAAATCAGTAATTCTGTTTGGTATCATCATTATGTTTGCGGGCTATGTTTTAATGGCTTATCCAACTGAGGCAAACAAAAGTTTCTTATGGCTTAGCGTTGTTGGTCTTTTCACCATTGCATTTGGTAACGGTTTATTCAAGGGTAACCTGCAAGCGGTAGTTGGCCAAATGTACGACGATCCCAAATTCGCCAGCGTGCGTGATACTGGTTACATGATTTTCTACATGGGGATTAACATCGGTGCATTCTTTGCCCCATTTGTGGCTAAAGGAGTTCGCGACTGGTATCTTGGAACTCAGGGATTATTGCACGATGGTAGTTTACCTGCTATGTGTCATGCATTTAACAGGGGTGAGCTTAGCGATATGGCAGCCTTCCAGGAACTTGCAAATAAGGTTTCTGGTACAGTTGTAACAGACCTAAGTACTTTTGCGCAGCAGTACATCGATTCCTTCGCTAAGGGATACAACTGGGCGTTTGGCATTGCAGCCATTGCAATGGTAATCTCATTATTTGTTTATGTTATTTTTAACAGCAAGCTTCCAACCGTTTCAAAGAAAGAAACTGCAAAGTCGGATAATCCTGCCGATGTTCTTCCTAAGAAAAATCAACCATCTAGTCCTGCTGCACTTCTACTTGCTGGTGGTTTACTAATTACTACCTCTGTAATCTTCTACTTCATAATGGGAGATGTAGCCCTTGGCGCTGCTGTTGGTCTGTTTATTGGATTTGTTGCCTGGATATTCCAAATCTCAACCAAAGAGGAAAGACCCCGAGTTACTTCGCTTATGCTTGTTTTCTTTGTGGTGATATTCTTCTGGATGTCGTTCCACCAAAACGGATTAACTCTAACGTTCTTTGCCCGCGATTACACGGTAAAAACTGTTGATGCATTTACAAATGTGTTCTTTAACCTAGACTCAATACTTGCATTTATTGGTACTCTTGTAGGATTCTTCCTTATTTTCTCAAGAAAAGCACTTGTTGAAAAGGGTATCGGTTTAGCAATGTTCCTTGGCTTAGGGTACTTAACATACTACTTTATTTCTGGATACTCAGCGCATAACGCTATTGCTCCTGAGGTTTTCCAATCGTTTAACCCGTTATTTATTGTTGCATTAACCTTCCCTGTAATGGGTGTTTTTGCCTGGTTGCGTAAAAATAACCTGGAACCCTCTACACCTAAGAAGATTGGTATCGGTATGATTATAGCAGCAGTAGGTTTTGTAATTGTACTTGTAGCGTCGTTGAATCTTGTATCACCTCATGAGTTAAGATTTATCGATGCCGAAGGTCTTGCAAAATTCAACCCCGTTCCCGACACCTCAAGAGTAGTTCCTTACTGGTTAATCAGCAGCTATTTAGTGCTCACTGTTGCTGAACTTTTCCTAAGCCCCATGGGATTATCGTTTGTATCGAAGGTGGCTCCTGCCCGTTTCCAAGGTCTAATGCAGGGTGGTTGGCTTTTGGCAACCGCTGTCGGCAATAAATTCTTATTTATCGGAAGCGAGTTCTGGAGTAAACTTGACCTATGGCAACTTTGGGCAATCTTTATTATCTGCTGTGTACTTTCGGCAGTGTTTATCTTCTCTATTATGAAACGATTGGAAAAAGCGACCAGCTAATCCAACAAAATATTCAATTGAAGAAGGGATGCTTTGTCATCCCTTTTTCTTTTTTTACATTAGGGAATTTAAAACAATAGTTTAACCTTTTTTAAAGGTTAAATCCAAGATCACCTATACGAAAAGTGTTCTACAGCATAGAAAATTTGGATAAAAAATGCCAAATTGCACTGATTTATCGCTTTAGTTGATTACTAAACCCTAAATTATAAGTTTATGTCTGAAGTAAAAAAGTTCGTCCCGTTTGTTTCCGCAGAAACAAACATGAAAGAGTTTACGCTTAGGGCGTTGCTCATTGGTCTGGTTATGTCGGTTGTGCTGGGTGCAGCCAACGCATACCTTGGGCTAAAAGCGGGTATGACCATAGCTGCAGTGTACCCTGCAGCGGTTGTGGGAATGGCTCTGCTAAAATTGGTAAAGGGTAGTATTCTGGAGGAGAATTTAGCTCGTACCGTTGGTGCTATCGGTGAATCGGTGGCTGCAGGAGCAATCTTTACTCTTCCAGCATTTTTTGTTGCAGGGTTATGGGATCCATTCTTTACCCCAGGCAACTATTTAACATCAACACTAATCCTTATTGCCGGAGGATTCCTGGGTATTATGTTTGTGGCCCTGCTCCGCCGGGTAATGGTTGAGAGTACAGAATTGCCGTTCCCCGAAAGTGTTGCAGCAGCCGAAATACATAAGGCTGGCCGTTCGGGTGGCGGAGGTTCCAAATTCCTCTTCCAAGCCATGATTGTTGGTGCTGTGGTTAAAATTCTAGCCGAATTTAAGCTGTTTGCCACAGCCTGGGAACACTTTATTATTTGGGGAAAACAAACAATTGCAGGAAGCAGTTTCACCGGGCAAGGAGGTATGTTCCTTGGTTCACCCGGTGTTAGCCCAGCCTATATTGGCGTTGGTTACATTATTGGCCCCACCCTTGGGGCACTTGCCTTTAGCGGTGGTATTATCGCTTGGGGACTACTAACTCCCATTATTCTTTACTTTATTGGCCCATCGATGGAACTAGCCGAAACGGCTACCTCGGCAGAGTGGCTTGCAGCCGCAAAGGACGTTTGGGCGCGTATAGTTCGTCCCATTGCCATAGGTGGTATGCTAGTAGGTGCTGGTTATACGCTTTACAAAATGCGTAACAGCCTAATCGAGGGCATCGCCCGCTCAGTTAGAGATGTGAAGAAAGCTGCTGCGGGCGCACCAGCCGATAGTAATAGAATTGAGAAGGACATTAGTTTTTCGTTCACCATAATTGGTATTATTGCTGTTGCAGTACTAACCTTTATTATCACATTCTTCATCTTTAACACCGCCATGTGGGTGGCCATTGTAGTTGCCATTTTGATGACAATTCTGGCATTCTTCTTTGCAGCGGTATCAGGATATCTGGTAGGATTAATCGGATCGTCAAATAATCCAGTGAGTGGATTGACCCTTACAGCACTACTTGTTACTGCGCTGGTACTTGTAATCCTTGGAATTGATGGAGGCGATGCTGGAGTTGCCGCCGTGCTGGGTGTTGCTGCAATTGTTTGCGTATCGGCTGCTGTTGCAGGTGAAATGCTTCAGGATCTGAAATCGGGACATATTCTTGGCGGAACGCCATGGAAAATGGAAATTGGTAACATAATTGGCGTTGTGGCCTCGGGTGCTGTAATGTTCTTTATACTTACCATTTTGAACGATGGCGATATCGCACGTGGTAATATCGAGGGATATGTTGGAGGATTTGGTAGCCAGGAGCTTCCTGCACCACAAGCAAGCCTAATGGCCATTCTGGCCCGTGGTATTGTGGGTGGCGAGATGGCTTGGCCATTGATTATTGTGGGTATGTTTATGGGCGTTGGGTTTATCCTAATGCAGGTTAAAAGTCCCATGCTAGTGAGCGTTGGGATGTATCTGCCGTTAACTACAACATTTGCCATTTTTGTGGGTGGAGTAATTAAGGGTATAATGGATATGATTGCCAAGCGTCGTCAGCTAAACGACGCCCAAAAGCAACGTTCCGAAAATGTGGGTGTGCTACTTGCTTCTGGCTTAATTGCAGGAGAAGCCCTAATGGGACTTGTAGTTGCCATGTTTGCCGTTGGCGGAATATTCCTGTTCGAAGTGTTCTCGTTCTTTAAAAACCCTGCATTCCTAATCGGATTTGTAATCATAATTCTGGTTGCTCTTATCCTAATTTTTGTTCCATTAAGGAACGCAGGTAGCCCCGATGAACCGGCTCCCCCAAGTGTAGGTCATTAGGCTATATTCATATAGTATACGCAAAGCCGATGAGTTATCATCGGCTTTGCTTTCATCATATAAATAACTAAGAGTAAATACAATGGTAGGATTTTTTGAACGAAGGAGGATTCTTAAAAACACAAGTGCATTGGATCTAATACCCATTCGCATTCACAACCATAGGGTAGAGGAGAGTGGGTTAGTTACCATACTGATTCCCAAGTTTAAGAATGAGAAATTTGCAAGATTTTTTATTCCTGCCCACAAATCAATACACATCTCAATTAATTTAGACGAGTTGGGCTCAGCAGTTTGGCTCGCCATTGACGGTAAAAAATGTACAGGTGAGATATGTATTGAGCTGGGTAAACAGTTTGGCGAAAGTATTCATCCTGCCGAAGAGCGAGTGGTGAAATTTTTCTCGGGATTATATCATAATAAGCATATTACCTTTAAGCAACTGGAGCGAAATTAGATGAAAGTAAGTTGCACTTTAACAAAAAAGCGAAGTTCAAATGAGCTTCGCTTTTTTGTGATTCGTATATACCAAAATCTAAGGAAAGAATGGATTCATCCGTTGATTTGAGAGGCTGTTAAATGGAGTAACTCCCCACGCTGGGCCATTTGATACCCCAAATGAAGCGCCAATCCGTACCTTATCGTTAATTTTATAATCCATCCCAAACGATAGGTGGCTATAATCACCAGTGCTAAAACCCGTTTGGAAGGGGGAGATGTAAAGTTGATTTCTCCCCAAAGCACCCATTCCGTATACGCTAATCTTTTCGTTAACCTGATAATGACCGTAAGCAAAAGCCTCTGTTGGGTTTCCACCCATTGGTTGTGTTTGAGCTTGTCCAACCTCATTACTCAGGAAGGGTATTGATCCCATGTTTGTGTTCGAAAACTTTCCACCCGCCACAATATGTAGCTTATCGGTTGCCATAAACGACACGGTGGGGCTTATGTAGCTCGACGAAAGGCCTCCTCCATAGGTTGAATAGCTGGATCCAACTTCGACCGAATAGGTAGGTTTATTGGGCGACATCGCACGCCAAGGCTCAAACGATGCTGTATCGAGTTTTGCCTTATTAAAGTAATTAGGATTATAGAGTTTGTATAAATCCCTTGTTAGCTGAGCATTGGCGACAGCTGAAGTAAAAATAATCGCTATCAATAATGAATACTTCAAGTAGATTTTCATAGTAGATACTCTTTGTTTGGTTTACTACAGTATAAACCCAAATTCACTCATAAAGTTATTAAAAACTGAAAATTTTACGTACAAAAAAGTGTTAAAAATGAGGTTCTAGGGTAATTTCTAAAAAATGAAATGGTACCCAGCACTAAATTCGATACCCTTGCCATTTGGCCTATTTAGTAAGTTATTTTCATCCGAAAACTCACTTAAAACCCCGTTTACTCGTAACTCGTTGAGGGTATACGATACCATATTGTAGTGAAGCCCAAATGTAAATCCAAACCTATTTATATACGTTCCAAAAGTACCTCCAATTCTATATCCTATGGTTGGATCGTACTTCGCTGTAAATAGATTACCATCAACTTTTTTACTGTCAATTTCCAGATTAGTGCCAAAGTGGTAACCGGCACTGCCTCCAAGTTTTAGCTGTAAGTAGTTGCTTTTTAGGGGAATGATATAATATATCGAAGCGCTGGCAATTCCACGCCCAAAATGGGCTGTAGCATTTGTAAGCATGGGCGTTAAACTTGCTCCTTGATATCGAAGCTCGTAAAAAACTTCAAATTTCTTAAGCAACATATGCGAAAAATTTATCCCGATGTTGAATCCGCCCCCTGGGTTTAACCTCGAGTATTTCCCATCTTCCATCTCGAACAAGTTCACACTTTCAAATCCTCCAGTACCGCCAAATGAAATACCAACTGATCCTTTGGGCTTTAACTCTGAAAAAACCTCGTCGGTTATATTGGTTAATTTTCCTGTTGATAGAATAAAACTACCCATACTTTTATCAACCTGAATTATATCGGGTCGGGCAACCCAAAAACCCATATTTACACCGCAACGAACATAAACGGTATCGTTAGGCAAAATGGTAACGTTAGCAAATGCCTCAGCCTCGGTTTTTGCGCTAACCCTGTAGGTTCCGGGTTGTAGATTTTTTACAAAGTAAGTGCCTGTTCTTGCATAGGTTATCTTTTCGCCATTGAGTTCAACTGGGTAATAGAACTTATATGCCTGAAGTTGAAAATCGCGGAAAATAATTAACGTGCCATAGCTATCGCTTTCATCTCCATTGGATTGAAAACATATAATTGCTAGTAGTAGAATTGAAAATAGTTTTTTCATTGCTTTCAATATTTTAGGTATACTTAGGGTTTTAGAAATACTCTTGCAAAAATAGCTACAAATTGAAAAATTGTTTCACGCAAGCGCTATAATGTGCAAATATTTAATGGTAGTGGAATTTCCTTTTTTTTGTATATTAGGGGATTAATTGAAAAAGCTTGAATTTACAGCCTTTCTCAAATACTCTTACGTATGGCAAACATTATCAGCGTAATAAACAATAAAGGGGGGACAGGAAAAACCACAACTGTTCTGAACCTTGGTGCAGCCCTAGCTAAGAAGAAGAAAAAAGTATTGCTTATCGACCTCGATAGCCAATGTAACCTAACAACGGCCTTTGGTGCCGACTCGCACAACGAAGGGGTGGGGGATTTGCTTATTGGAAAAGCATCTATAAATGATGTAATTCTAAAAAATGGTAAACTTAGCTTGATTCCAGCCAGCGAAAAGTTGCTCGACTACGAGTTCCAACTGAACAACGAGCCGGGAAGGGAGTACATGTTGCGCGAGCAACTCGAGAAGGTGTCGGGAGATTTCGATTTTATTCTTATCGACTGCCCTCCAAGTCTTGGAACGCTATCGACCAACTCGTTAGTGGCTGCTCACCATTTTATTGTTCCCATGCAGGCTGAGAACTTTGCGTTTATTGGACTCGACAGGATTATGCTAATATCCGAAAAGGTGAAAAAGCGCATGAACCCAAACCTCGATTTGGCCGGAATCCTTTTTGTAAAGCTCGACCCTCGTACAAAGTTTAGCCAGGCTGTTATACAAAGCCTTACCGATAACCAAAATTTTACCGGTAAACTATTCAATACCTATATCCGTCAGGATATATCGCTTATGGAATCGGGGGCATTTAAGCAAACCGTTTTCGATTACGCACCCAAAAGTCGTGGTGCTGAAGACTACTCTGAACTGGCAAAGGAAATATTGAAAATTTATGGCTAAGAACAAGCATACTATCAACGATATCCAGAAAGCCTTGATGTCGAATACAAGGTTTATTAAGGATGAGGAAACGGCAAGCCAGCCCACCGTAAAGGCACCTGCCGCAAAACCTTTGGATCCACAAGTAAATATCGATCCGCTTATTATGAAGCAGTTTAAAATACTAGCCCCTTACCTAGGCGAAACAACCGATGAACTTATCAATAAGGCGTTAAGCCATTTTTTAAGGTTAAAATCGCTTCAACTCGATCAGGCAATTAGTAAGCTTACGGAGGAGTAGTTTCGTTGGCTGTTGATTGTTGAAAGTTGATTGGTGATTGGTTAAGGGCACTTAGTTTTTGGCCATTAGCTATTGGCTTTAGGCTATTAGCCCTATGCTTCGGTCTTCTCTCGTTATCTCGGCAAAAAACGCCTCAATCCTCTCGTTAACCGCAAAGGACAGCGGTTCCCGAGACAAGCTGAGACAGGTGACTTCTGTCTTCTGACTTTTGAATTTTGACTTTCGGACTAGTTTCAACACTTGTCACTTGTCACCCAAGTCACTTCCCAAAATTAGATTCTCTTCTCTAGTCAACCAATCGCGGGCAGAACCTGTAATGGTAATCCTAGGCTCAATTGCTTGTAGCTCCTCGTCGGTTATCATTGAGCGTTGAAGCATGGTAGATCCAACAAAGGTGTAATAGCCCTGCATGTAATCCTTTAAATTTCCACCTTCATCGAAGTAAGAGGTAAACCTTGAGGGTTGCGGAATAATCCCAGCAAGAAAAATGGCCTCGTTTAGGGAAATTTCAAGCGGATCCTTATCGAAGTAAAATTTAGCAGCCTCGGTTATTCCGTTGATATTTGGCCCCCAATCGATGATATTTAGGTAAATTTCCAGCAAACGCTCCTTGCTCACCATGCGCTGTGTTTCAATTAGCCAAACAATAAGGGCTTCCTCAGCCTTACGTACTATTGTTTTATTCCGATTAAGGTAAAGATTTTTAATCAGCTGCATGGTAATTGTGCTACCTCCGCGGGCTAACCGTTTATCTTTAATATTGCGGGCAAGCGCAAAGCTAAATCCTTCGGCATCGAAACCTTTATGATGAAAAAAACCACCATCCTCCGAAATGACCACTGCGTTAACCAGATAGGGCGAAATTCTGTTTAAGGGCCTAAACTGATGGCTACTGGAATCAACCAATACAGCCTTATAAAGGCTGTCGTTTATGGGGATAAAATGAATAAAGTTGTGGTTAAGACCCGAAAAATCAACTTTTCCAGAACTTAATAGCTTAAAAGAAATGGGTTGTAGTTTGACCGAAAACATTAGGTTTTCCGGTGCACTAAAATCAATGCAAAAGTTAAGGTTGAAGTCTAAATCGCCCAAAACCTTTACATTATCAATATTTCTGAAAAGTGATTTAGGAATTGACTCAAAGAGATTTGTTGCAGGAAAAATGCCAGTGCTAATACTCAATGCTACTGCTGTGTTTTGGTTAGTTTCAATGTTTAACTCAAATGGAATCCTTAACGAGTTAACCCAAGCAGCCGATGGTAATAAAAACTTGCAGGAGGTTGACGACAGGTTTGCAAACAGCACAACTCCAGCGGAATCAACTCGAATAGTGCTATCGGCCAGCTGCTTATGCTTTGCGCTTATACCATATATGCTCGAGTGCATCCCTAAGCGTATACTATCGCGCGCAATTCTATTGCCATCAACAGCAAACTTAAGCGAATCGAACCCGAAGTGTAATCCCAGCCGCGAATCAACTATTGGGATTTTGAAATGGTTTTCGGGCTTAATGCTGTAATTTATAAGGTTTTTTTTAACCTCGGCATTACCATCAACATGAATGGTTGCTTTTGAATTGGAGTTTATTATTGAAAGAGTTGTTGTGAAATTACCATTGCGGATATTTAGCGGTTGGGTCAAAACCTTGATACTATCGTCATGATTAGAGTAGCTGATACTAATACTTTTGATATTATAATCGGTACCAGTTAAAAAGGAGTATAAGGGCTTGCTGTACTGAGTTATGGCGGCAATACCGCTGTTAAGAATGTTTTTGCTGATTTGAAGCCCAATACTATCGCTTATTACAGTGAGTGAATCGGGTTGGATCAGTTGGGCAATACAAACTTTAACCGAATCGGCAGTTATAACCTTTGGTACTATATTAAAGCGAATTAGCCTAGCAAGTGACATATCTACTTTAAGCGAGGAGACACGCAACGAAAGCGATCGGGAGGGTAACAAAATATCTACATCATTTATGCTGATATGCGTTAATCCCTTTAATCGGGGAGAAGAATAGTTAATAGATGCTCCAAATTTCTGCTCAACATTTTGAACCTTTTGAGCTAGAACATATCTAAAAACCGTCGATTTAAGAGAAATTGCCAGCGTGGCCAGGGCAAATAGTGCGGCAAGTGAAAATAATAATATCTTTTTAACCATTCAATATTTGATGTTTAGCGCAAAGGTACGGTAGATTATTCACAAAAGGTCACAATCTTATTCCCAAAAACGTTTGGCATTATGTAATTACTATTCTATTTTTAGCATCCTCAAAAACTAAATTCAATAATAACCCTAAGATTATGAATTCTATCCTCGAAACCATTAACCATGTAATTAGTCTTTACAACGAGTATGTAGGTGGTTACCTTATTCTTATTCTGTTAGTACCAACAGGCATTTTTTTTACTTTCAAGTACAAATTTTTACAGATATCACACTTTCGACATGCCATTAGGCTTGTGAGTGGAAAGTACAGTACAAAGGAGGATACAGGTGATGTAAGCCATTTTAAAGCGCTAACCACAGCCCTGTCGGGGACAGTTGGAACAGGGAACATTGTGGGTGTGTCGTTGGCCATATACCTAGGAGGCCCTGGTGCCATATTTTGGCTATGGGTAACCGGTTTTTTTGGGATGATGCTAAAGATGGTTGAGTGTACCCTAGCACAAATTTTCCGCAAGGTAAACGCCGATGGAACCATCTCTGGTGGCCCCATGTACTATATCGAGATTGGACTAAAAGATATGCTGGGGCGATTTGCCAAACCACTGGCGCTTATTTTTGCTGGTGCAGCAGCGCTTTGCACACTGGGAACAGGCAATATGGCTCAGGCCAACTCCATATCCGATGTGCTTTTTACCAGCTACAACGTGCCAATACTTGTAACCGGAATTATTTTAGCCGTACTTGTGCTACTTATTATTGTTGGAGGATTAAAGCGTATTGCCAATGTTACGTCAACACTAGTTCCATTTATGGCTGTTCTATACTTCCTGTCGGCAATGATTGTTATTGGTGTTCACTGGCGCGACATTCCTGGCGCCTTTGGCCTAATAATTAGCGATGCATTTACAGGAACCGCTGCAACTGGTGGTTTTGTGGGTTCAACATTTATTATGACGCTGGTTTGGGGAGTTCGTCGAGGATTATTTTCAAACGAGGCAGGGCAAGGCTCTGCACCCATGGCACATGCAGCCGCCAAAACAGAGCATCCTATGCGCGAAGGCTTTGTGGCCTCGCTTGAGCCAATGGTGGATACGCTGATAATTTGTACGCTAACTGCTCTTGTTGTTGTAATTACCGGAGCGTGGTCGTCGGGTATTCAGGGCGTAGGAATGACCATTCAGGGATTTCAGGAGGGTATGGGTCGGGTTGGACTAGGCGGCTTTGCCACCCATGTGGTAACCTTAGGGCTTCTACTTTTTGCCTTCTCCACAATTATTAGCTGGTCGTACTACGGAAGTCGTGCCATTCAATATATTTTCAGCGATAAGGCCATTAAACCTTACTACTTTGTGTTTGCTCTTTTTACATTTTTTGGAGCAATTTGGGGACTTGATATAGTTTGGAATTTTGTGGATATGGTGATCACCTTTATGACCATCCCTAACCTTATTGCACTTTTACTACTTGCCCCGGTTATGACCAAGGAGGTTAAACGGTACAAAGAGTATTTGAAGCAGGAGAAATTGAACAAATAAACTGAATAAAATAACCAAAAAATCCCTGTACAAGAAATACAGGGATTTTTTATTAGGTCTGTCATTCAAATGTTTAGTGATTCTATGATTAGTTAACCATTAATCTTTTGGTTATACTTTCAAAACGGTTCTGCACATAAACTAAGTAAACTCCTTTTGGAAGGTCGCTTGTTTCAATCAAAAGTTCATTCTCACTAGTTCTGTATCGTTTTAATAGTTTACCGCTTATGCAGTAAATATTAACCGTAGCATTATCTACTATTGTATTACTAATGGATAGTAATACATAGTTACGTGTTGGATTAGGATACAGATTGATTTGCCCTTGCCCTTGTAATTCCCTCATACCAGTTGTTTTAGCAAACTCAAACCAGTTTAAATTATGCTCTCCCTGTTTTACGAGCAATCGTAATTGGGAATAACCTTCGGTAAGGTACACATCTGTCGATTGTGTTTGCCATGTTTGCCAACCTCCGGTTGGGGTGAACTTTATGGTATCAATGGCGGTAAAACTCTCGTTCTTACCTGTAAGTAAAACTAATTCGGCATTGCTACGAATGGTTGCAATGCGATAGTTTACACGGTAATAGCCTGTAGAAGTTACATAGACATTATAATCTAAGTAATCGCCAGGGTTTGCATACGATGAATTTTGCCCACCACCAACATCATTACAAACCTCCCACGTAAATCCGTTATTCACGTAAAAATCTTCCGCCTGGATACGACCCGGAATAGCATAGCCATTAGGCAAATTATTCTTAACCGTTTTGCTATTAAAAGGAGTGAGCGACTTTGTTACGGAAAGAACTGATATTCCGTTATATGATAAAGTGATACTATTATTGTAGTAGATGTTGGCCTGGTGGTTTAACACCAATAATCGTGATGATGAAGCCGATTTACTTACCGAAACAACTGAAACTGGCTCCGAATTAATAAGGAGTTCAAATTCTTGTACTGATATATCTTCATTTGGGGTAGTTATCTCCTTATTTAATGTTACATAAATTTCCGATCCATCGGCTGAAGTTTCTGCCGATACAAAAACAAAATCTACGGTCTCAATGGAAGTTGGATTACTAAACCTAAAGTAACTGAGATTTGAGCCGCCCTGCTCAAAAACAAATTTAATTTTAATATCACCATTTGGTAGTATGAGATTCGAGAAGGTTGCTGTTTGCCACTTTTGCCAACCACCAGTAGGGGGTAATTGCAAACTTCCTGAAATATCTACACTATCAACTTCAATAAAAAAATTTGAGCCACTTCCACCAGATGCATGACGAATTGCCAGGGTATAGGCTGCTATGGAATCGGTGGTTAAAGAGTATTGCAACCACTCCCCATTTTCGACCCATCCCACATTAAAACCGTTGGTTTTATCGCCAGTTTCGCTACATTTTTCAATATCAACCCCATCATTCCTATAGCTCCAGCCTGTATTCCAACTTGTGTAAGTACCAGTGCTTCCGTTGTAATTTGCCGTATCAATATCAAAGTAGGCTACGTTATTTCTTCCCAAATCGTAGTCAACAAAAAATATCTCCTTACCCAATTCGTGCTTTTTAAACGGAATGGCCTCGTAGCTGTTAACCTGACGAATTAAGGCATCAATAACATCGTAATGCACAAAGCAGTTTTCCAGTTTATGGTTATCGGCCCATTTTAAAACGGCCTGAAAAACCTCGTTCTCAGTCATTGTAGGGCTTCCATTTTTCCAATAATTGATTAGTCTGGTGTAATCGGTATTAACGGTTACCTCCAGAATATTATTAATGCCCCCTTTTTTTACCGGCCACCAGCTCCACCCGATATTATTCTTCTCGAACAAACTTATGGCATTGGTAAACCAAGTATTTGAGTTTTCACCCGACTCACTCATCCACAAGGGTACATTTAGCCCATTACGCTTTTGGATAATCCAGCTTATAGAAGCCTGATCGTTATAATTCCAGTACTTATGAAAAGTAAAAACGAGGTTATCATCGTATGTAGCCAAACCGTCCAATCCATTGTAGTTATTGCCCCAGCAATTGCCCGAAACGAATACAATATGATTATTGTCGACTGTACGAATAGTATCAATTATGCGTTCAAAAATATCTTTTAAAGGCTTATTTTGATTGCAGTTACATCCGTTCTGATTACCTCTATTCTCAAAATCCCAGTTTGTCTCATTAATCAGGTCGTAACCGCCAACCCAAGGATGGTTTTGGTAGCGTTCGGCAATTTTATACCATAATGCCACTAACTTATCTTGATTTAATTTACTCTCCCATAACGATGGTTTGGAGGAATCGTAATCGGAAATATCTGCATTTTTACCCTGGCCACCGGGTGCTCCGTGCATATCGAAAATTACATACATTTGGTTTTGGCTACACCACAAAACCAGCGAGTCAAGCATTGCAAAGCCCTTATCAATCCATGTTATTTCTCCTTGTACTGGCTCATCCTCAATTGATGGTGTAAACCACTTATAGTGCAGGGCCGGACGAACAGCATTGAAGCCCCAAACTCTCATTGAGTCAACATCGCGCTTGGTGAAGTGGTTTGTGAGCCATACATTATAAAAACTATCGGTTTTTTCCTCACCAATAGTTTCCATTAGCTTTTTCCGAAATTGCCATTGCGTATTTATACCAGCATCGGTCGATTTCATCATGTAACCTTCCTGTATCATCCAGTTACCGGTTCCAATACTTCGGATTATAAAATTATTACCCTGGCCATCAACAATATTTTTTCCATTGGCATGCAAAAAGCCTTGGGCATGTAATGATGAACTATAGACAGCTAATAATCCAATTATAAAGAGTGAGCGAGATGGGATACGTTTTAGGTGTAAAATCATTTTTATATGATTATTAATGTATTAGCGGTTTAACTTACGACTTCAAAAAACATTTGCAAGTTAATCGTTTTTGCGAACTTCATTTAGGACTAGTAATGGGGTTTGGAATGTCCGTTAAACAGGATACGCTAAGGCTCAGGTTATGGGTATTACCTTAAGTAATTTCAAATAAGTTTGAAGCGTAATCGAAATGCTGGTATTATATTCCGTGCTAATACAAGCTACTGGAAATTGCTTAAGGAATTGGTAATCCTTAATATCTGGGTTTCACGATCCATCGAGAAAGTTTTATCCTGCTCTTTACAGTAGTTGAGTAAAAAAAGTGATTTTTGGAGTAACTCCATTCTTATATACGAAGAGCTACTGACCGCTAGGTGCTCAAGAATTTGGGCAAATTCCTCGATATTTGAGATGCTAAAGCCTGAATGGCTTTTTATGTACTCTATAGTATTCTGGTTACTCATTGTCAGTATCACCGACAGGTTGATATCTGCCGAATCGAGTAGTTCGCTTTTCGTCTCTTCAAACTGGTTATCAATACTAATGGCGGGTGTAGGACCTCGGCCGGTTAGCCTATTGAGGATTGCTCTTAAAATTTGGCCAATCCGTTCAATTTCCCTAAGTAGGTAGTCGCGTTGTTCCATTTGGTTTTAGTGTTTTGCGCTTCAACCTCGCACGGCACAGGTGGAACGGGAAGTAAAATGCTTTATCTAAGGAATCAAACCAAAATTAGAGTTTATAAAAAACTAAATTACCCCTATTATCTAGTAATCTCAAACAGTAGAAACTCCCTCATTATGGGCTAGTTCCCCTTAATGCCATTTATAATCAGTGTCTTTCAACGGGTCAATGATGTTAAATTTAGTAAAATCTTTGTTTTATTTTCGTTCCACCAATCACTGTAAGCTTTTGCTGCTTTTTCGTGCGATTCAGTATTGTAAATTAACTCTAATTCGTCATTGTTTCTATTGCTTAAGATTGGTTTTGCGAGGGAAAGTTAAAAATTAATGATTCACTTTCTATCGATACAGCTCTAATTGATTCAATTGTCCATAAAACATACATACCTAACTTGCATTCTGACTGATAGTATGATGAAATTGGGTTTCTAGGAAAAGTAGAAATTGTCTGTGTTTCATTGATGTACTTCAAAAGGGTTGGAATTTCTCTATACGAAAAGTTTGGTAAACTCAGTGAGTCGTATAGATTAGTTTTTAAGGCCTCTATGTACTTTTCAACGTTAAGTTCATTTTCACTGTAATCTGTTTTTGACAGCTACAAAGGGAGATAATAACCCAGAGCCCAATAAAAACTTTAAAATATTTCATCGCTATATGTTTTAGTTGTTGAATGTCAGGTAAACGTATTTCTTTGAAATAAACTTGTGAACTATTGCCTAACACTCCCCAAATCTCCATTGGCCCTGTAGAGCATATCGGCCGACTGTATCAACTTCATTTTTAGGTTAGGCGAGAGGTAAGGGTTTGCTTCAATCCAATCGTTCACAACCTTCTTTGCCTCGGGCGTGGAGTGCCCCCAAAGGGTGGCGTCGAGCCAACTTTTTGGGAAAAAGATATCGCCTGTACGCTGAATCTCGGGCAACAGGGTAAGCGATGGCTCAATAAAGCGAATGCTAAAATCGGAGCGGAGCGGATGGTGCAACCATCGCAGTGCTTCGGTTACCCAGGGTTCGGGTTTGCGATTTGCTGGATTCTTGAGCTTCTCGAAAAACTCTATCCTATGGCTAGGATTGGGCGAAACGGCGCCAAGCGTAAAATCGAACTGGGCAATCCGATCGGGATTATTGATTCGCTCCACCTCGCCAAAGGCGATGGTATGGTACAGCTCGGGTTTTCGGATCATCAGCTCGTAGGCAAGGCTTGTTCGCTCGCTCTCGCTAAGGGTAATGCCACCAATTTGGCCTAATCCCCAGGCAGAATATAACTTGCTAAACGACTGATCGGTAGTAAATACCGAGGATAATGTTGCGAAAACGGCCCTTTTCTGATCAACGGGTAGTTTCATTTCAAAAAGTGTCCAAAGCACCTTTTCGAGCCGAGCGGCCAAATGATCTCGCTTATCGTGGTTAACAAATCTCCAGAATACTGTGCTTAACGTTCCAAGCAGGTAACTCTGGATCTGCGATTCGGTCTCAACCTCAAGGCAATTTAAAAGATAATCTACATAGATATCGGTATTTATCCGCTGATCTAAAAACATCTCGAACCACGAGAGGTGGTTTGATGCCCTGGTTATGGGATTACACAACTGGGTTTTCTGCGAGAACAGAAAGCTTAGCGTAAGGCTGTCAGGCGCAAAATATCCATATCCCAATCCACTGGAGTTAGCAATAATTGGTAGTGCCTCGTCGTAAATATCAACCACCGAAATAGTTGTTGGCAGCTGCTCCAACCATACTGCAATTGAATTCCCATTGGGGCTGCAGATATCTATCCACATAGGTGGAAAGGGTGATGAATTAAAATTAGTAAATGTTATGGTTTTGCTTTCATTATCAAATGAATAACCAACGGCAGGTCGTCCCTGTACCTGTGTCCAGGTTTTTGACCATCCCGCCAAATTCTGATCGGTATAACTATCCAGAATTGATATTAGCTCATCCCAGTTAGCGTTGCCAAGGGTGTATGTTTTAAGGTATTCTTTAACCCCAAGTCTAAACTGTTCCTTACCCATTAGCAAAACCAGCTGCTGCATCATTATGGGCGCTTTGTGGTAAATAATATCGCCGTATAAAGAACCCGCATTTAGCATATTCTCCAGATCCTGAACAATTGGGTTTGCGCCAGCGGTTCTATCGACGGAGTAAGCGCTGGGAAAGTGCGAAAGCAAAAAGCTTAGCCCATGGTTAATATTTGGGTACTGAGGGTTTACAATAAGATCGGCCATATATCCAGCAAAAACCTCCTTAAGCCACACGTCGTTAAACCATCGCATTGTAACCAAATTGCCAAACCACTGGTGAGCAACCTCATGGGCAATAAGGTTTGCCTGGCGCAGCTGCTGATTTTCAGTTGGATTCTCATCGAGCAAAAGCCTGCTATCGCGATAAAATATTGCCCCGGGATGCTCCATGCCGCTGTACTGGAAACCAGGAATTAGTATGAAATCGAGCTTGCCAAAAGGGTAGGGGATTCCGGTATAATCCTCGAGCCATTGTAGCGATTGCGCGTGTAGGTTGAAGATTATTGGTAAATTCCGTTTCAGTTTACTAGCATCTGTCTCACGGTGGTAAGCGGTAAATTCTCTTCCGATAATCGTATTGCTAACCCGTTCAAACTTTCCGGCTGCAAAAGCAAAAAGATATGTGCTAATGGGTTCTGTTTGCTTAAATGTTAGTTGCTTTTCTTTAGATGATATCGAATTTTCTGAATCCACCTTACCATTCGATATAGCTGTCCACTGCGCAGGTATTGTTAACGATAATTTGAAGGTGGCCTTCAAATCGGGCTGATCGAAGCAGGGAAAAACGGTAGAAGCCCTATCGGGCACAAGAAGGGTATATAGAAACTCTTCGCTACGGTTTAGCGACCCATCGTTTGATGTAAACTTAACCCGTACACTATTTGTCCCTACCGATAGGTGTTTTGCTGGAATTATAATATGACCATTCTCAAGGGTGGAGTTAATGGACTGTTCGTGTATCGATACCTCTGTTACCATGTGATTACTTGCCCTAAAATCGAGGATTATGGGAGTTTTTTTCTGTAAATCGAAGGTAATATCGGCTGTTCCAGTAATACTATCGGATTTTTGCACAGGGATATTAAAGTGCAGGTTATAGCTTATATTGGTGATTTGTTCTTTTCGCTGTTGAGATAGGTTTAATGAAACGCCCTCATTAATTGATGATTTGGAGCACGAAGTGGCAATGGCTAGGATTAGCGTAGCGGTAAATAAACAATTCTTCATGGCTTGCAGATTTATTGGGCAAGTTAGTGAAAATAAATGAAGTGTAATCAAAAACCACAACTTTGCCAAGCCAAAAATATGGGGGAAATGAAAATCAAAAAACCTAGTTTTTGCTACAAGCTTAGCCAAAAAACCTATGTTCTACTTTCGGCAATGCTTATAGATTAACTCTTGCGCCTGATAGCTACCTAACTTTAAGGCAGTGCTAAAATCTTTACATGCATCGGATGATTTACCTAGATTAATGCGACAAATCCCTCGGGTGAGGTATGCATCTGCGTTTTTTTGGGTAAGATTAATTGCTTCATTTAAATCCAACTCGGCCATAGCCCAATGCCCCGATTTCCCGTAGATTTTTGCTCGCATTTGGTAATGCTGATAAATATTGGGCTGAATTTTTATAAGTGCGCCCAGCTGCAATAAAGCCTCAATATCCCTTCCGCTATCAAAGGCATAGCCAGCCAGCATTGCAATGGCCTCAATATTTTTTGGGTAAAATGTTAGGTAGAATTTGATATCGTCAATGGCTTTGTCATGCTGCATATCGCTGGCGAATGCCTGCGATCGCCACTTATAGTACTCTGGTTCGCCACCCGACTGGTCGATTGCCTGATTCAAAAGGCTTATAGCCTTTTTGGACTTATTCTGCATAATATTTGCTCGAGCCAACCATGTCATGTAGCCATGATTCCGACGGCTACGACGAAGAGCCTGTGCAAAGTCGGCTTCGGCTGCCTTATAGCTGCTGATATTGAAATACGCCTCGCCCCGCAAAGCAAAAAGCCTATGGTTGGCTCTTCTACCATGCATTCGCTCATTTAAATAATCTAAGGCATGATTCCATTCGTTTCGCGAAAAGTGATACTCCACATCGGCTAGTAAAAGCTCGTTTGGAGAGTACCAACTATTCATCCATAACGATTTCCATTGCTGGGTGCTCCTAAGGTTAACAAAAGCCGTATCGAGCTGAATGCGGGGTTCGCTCATTTTGACTGGCGAAGAGAGGTGTTTTTCTAATTCCAGAAATGTGTTCGTAGTATCGGAAAGTACAGCGAATGTTCTTGCCAACCAGTAGGATGCAACGCCATTGCGTAATGATTCTGCCTGTTGAAACATTTTAATCGCCTGCTGGTAGCTTTTATCCCTAAAATACACTTCACCTCTCTTAACAAAAAGAGTTGGAATACGAGGATTTGATGTAATTGCAGAGTCGAGCCAAATAGCAGCAATTATTAAATCACCATTATCTATTGCAGCCTGCCCGCGATAGTAGTTAACGGGCAACTTTTGGGTAAAACCAGCAGTAGCTGTAAATAAAAGTAAAAGGAGAACTAATAATCTGTGCATACAAAGGCATGAGTAAAAAAATCAAAAATTCAACATGAATTTAATGCTTAACCTTGCTCTGATCAATACTGCGGGCTCACTGACCACCTGTAATAGGGTAAACCACACAACCAGAATTATTCAAATCTACTTATGCTTTATCATAAGATTTTTCACCTCGCTAATCTCCATAAACGAGGCTCCATTACCTGGACCAAAGCTTCCGCCCACAACCAGTACCATATCGTCCTCGGTAATTTTCTTGTTTTCCACTAGGGTCGATATAGCGTCGCTAAGGAAGCTATCGCGGCTTTCGGTAATATCCATGTAGTTTGCCAAAATACCAAACGACAGCGCCAGCTGGCGCATTACGGTTGCATTGTAACACATGGCGTAAACTGGAACTTTGCCCCTAAATGCCGAAAGGTATCGGCCTGTTCGTCCCGACATAGTATCAACAACTATGGCCTTGATTGGTAATGTACCACACGCTCTAACCGCGTTGCGGGCAAGGGTAGCTGTAACCATATTGTGGATGCGGGTAAGGGGAATATCGGGATCGGCACTAAGCATGCACTCCACCTCCTGAGCAACCCGAGTCATGGTTTTAACCGCATCAACGGGGTATTGGCCGTAAGCGGTTTCACCGCTAAGCATTATGGCATCGGCACGTTGATAAATGGCGCTTGCCACATCGTTTATCTCTGCTCGAGTTGGGCGAGGATGCTCAATCATGGTGTGTAGCATCTGGGTGGCAATAATTACTGGTTTCTTGCTCTCAACGCATTTGTTTATAAGATAACGTTGAATGGGGGGAATTTTCTCGGCAGGAATCTCAATGCCTAAATCACCCCTAGCTACCATAATGCCATAGGTGTGATCCAATATCTCATCAATATTATCGACACCCTGCTGATTTTCAATCTTGGCAATTATCTTAATATCGCTGTTATGCTTTTTAATGATATTCTTAATGTCAATTACATCCTGCTTGGTGCGCACAAAGGAGTGAGCAATAAAATCGAGTTTATTGGCGATGGCAAACTCAATAAACTGCTTATCCTTCTCGGTTAGCGATGGCAAATCAATGGAAACGTTGGGAATATTCACGCTCTTCCGAAACTTGATAACCCCATGGTTTGTAGCTTGGCACTCTAGGTATGTTCCTGTATTCTCAACCACCCGCAGCTCAATCTCGCCATCATCAATAAGTAGGTAAGCTCCCTTTTTAACCTCCTTGGTAATATTGGGATACGAAACGTAGAGAATATCCTCGCCAGTGTGCCCCATTGGATTGCCATATACCTTTACTGTATCGCCAGTTTTAACCTCGAGCTCAGCGCCAAATGCCGAAGTGCGAATCTCGGGTCCCTTGGTGTCGATAAGGATTGCTATGCGGTCGGAAACTCTACGGACATTATCAATTACTCGTTTAGCCTGATCGAAGCCCAAGTGGGCTGTATTGAGTCGAACCACATTCATACCCGCTTCAAATAGCTCACGAATAAATTCCACCTCACACTTCTTATCCGAAATGGTGGCTACAATCTTGGTTTTCTTTAGCATATCCCTTTTTTTTATATTTTGATGAGTTTAGCAAAGATAGCTGATTTGCAAAATGCTGCAAAGCTCTTTACCTTATGTTCAATTATTGTATCCCCGTAAGCATTAGATTTGCTCACACAGGAGCAAATAAAAACAATTAGCTAATTTTGCGTTCAAAAAACAATTGCCATGAGCTGGGAACTTGCCATTGAGGATTACGTCCGTTTTTTACGACTCGAAAAATCGCTCGCCGATAACTCCATAAGCGCTTACATACGCGATATGCGAGTGCTTTGCACATTTGCTGAGGATAGATTGGGTAAAGAGCCCGAAGCGCTGAGTGCCGATGATATCAGCCAATTCCTGGAGTATATACAGGAACAAAATTACAACCATCGGTCGCAGGCCAGAATACTTTCGGGCGTAAAGGGCTTTTACAAATACATGATGGTGGAGGAGGCAATTGATATTGATCCAACAGAACTCATTAATGGCCCAAAAATGACTCGTAAGCTGCCAGAATTTCTGACCGTTGAGGAAATTGATAGTATGATTGCCACCTTTGACCTGAGCAAAAGTGAGGGACAACGGAACAAGGCCATTTTGGAAACGCTATACAGCTGTGGATTGCGGGTTTCGGAGTTGGTGAACCTTAGGCTTACCGATCTGCACTTCGATGAGGGGTTTGTTAAGGTCTTGGGTAAAGGCGATAAGGAGCGATTGGTGCCCATTGGCCAGAAGGCCATTAAGGAGATTAAGATGTATATGCCCGATAGGCACTCCTTGCCAAAGATCGATAAATCATCGGAAAATATTGTATTCCTAAACCGGCGTGGCAAAAAGCTTACCCGCGAAATGATATTCACCATTGTGAAAAACGCAGCCCGCGATGCGGGCATAGAAAAAACCATTAGCCCACATACGCTCCGCCATTCATTTGCCACACATCTGGTGGAGGGTGGTGCCGATATTCGTGTTGTACAGGAGATGCTGGGGCATGAGTCAATTGTCACCACCGAAATCTATACCCACTTAGACCGGGAGTACCTCAAGGATACCATAAACCGGTTTCATCCACGGACAGGCAAGTAATGAGTCGTTAGCACATAAAAAGCCCTCGATTTTGCTCGAGGGCTTTCCTTATAAAAAAAAGTTCACCATTAATCTGCCTTATACTCCTTTTTATCCTCGGCTTGTATCAACTTAAAATGTTGACCTTTATTATCTTTATTATAGTACCACTGATGCACATTAGAGCCATTCGCATCGGTTTTTCCACCCTGCACGTCCATGGCTTTGCCACTATGCCTGTTTATTAATGCAAATCCATTGTTGCCAAGGGAGACAATCCTCCATGCCTGATTATTTTTATTGTTGTTCTCCCAAACGTGAATATTTGCACCCTCATCGTTTTTCTTTAGCCTATCGGGGCGACTTCCCTTACGCCCACTCTTATCCCAAGCCTGCCACTTTGCTTGGTCGGCAAGATTCATATCCTTTACGCTCCACGCCCCACCAACATCAAGGAATCGCCCTCCGTTTTGGAACTGAACCTTATAGTACTGGGGATGATCGGTGGGGATAAACTTCACAATTCTATCCTTTCCTCCATCCATATCCCAAATCTGCACATTGGCGCCATTCTTATTGCTTTGCTGATCATTTCCTGGAAGATCGATATACTTATTGGAATGGGTGACCTTAATACAATAAGTGCCTTCGTGGAGTGGTCTTTTTCTGTTTTGCTTCCGTAGCTCCCAGCGCTGGCTCTCGCCACCATTGAAAGCGTAGAGTTTTACCTGACAGCCATCGGCGCTAAGCCTATTGGGTTCAGCACCTATTACCTGTCCCGTTTCCTTGTGCACTATATGGTATGCCATAGGTTGGCCGCCATATATAAATGTAAACTGCTGATTATCCTCACGTTTTTGCGAAGCAGTTGTTAGCTGGGCATTCTTTTTCCCTGTTAGCAGGTAGTTATGGTGATGATCGGGGCGGATTACGAAGAAATCCTTCTCCTTGGCTATTCGGTACAACCTATCGCCAATCTGATCGCCTCTTGCGCTCCAAAGCTGTAGCTTATTCTCCCTCACATCAGGGTACGTTCCAGGGAAGTCCCAAGCCTTATTTGATCCAGCAAGGTATATGGCATAGTAATCTTGACTTGGCTGCACAATGTTAGCGGGATTAAATTCTTCAAACACCCATTTCTGATTATCGGCTCCTGTAAACTTGTTCTGAACAATTACGGTACGCACCTCATTTTTTGGTGCTTCAAGGTATAAATCGCTGTTTTTGGCCTTAATGTAGTATGTGTTGGGTTCCCTGTCAACTGGTTCCATTCTAAACAGCTGTGCTAAATTGGTATTACCCAAGTCCCATAGTTGAATCTCGGCATTTGGGGTTTTCACACCACCAGTTACATCAAGCACATGGTAAGTATGCTGGGGTTGAATATACACCCAGCCTGCTTCCAACTCATGGGGAATAATCCTAAAAATTCTATCGAATCCCTGATTCTTGTTGGTGTCATTATCCTTTGTCCAAAGTTTTAGCTTTCCTCCTTTTTTTTCTGCATTATCGCCATATCCAGAGAAATCCCAGTATAAACCAGCGGCCTTGTTCTTCACCATAAAAACCTCGTTTTTGATCGTTACCAAGTCGGCAATGGCCTCGGGAATAGGGTACATTTTAATCAATTCGTTAAAAGCAGCCTCAAGCTGGGCTTTACGGGTAGGATTATCGGTCAAATCCCAGATGGGACGAAGACTTCCCTTTTCAAAGTCGCAGAGAACAGGTAGCTCCCTAATTCCATCGGCCCAAAGCTTGTACATATTAAAATCATGGATATTCCCAGCATATTCAGAGTTACCACCAGTTACAGTAAGTTCAGTCCTTGTGTTAGACTCAATCTCCTTCTCCTTGTTAGAGAAGTTAGTTTCCACATTAGCACTTACAACCTTGTATTTAGCCGAAACGGCAACTTTAATATCCTGCTCGGTATACTTTTCGGTTACTCGAGTTACGCTCGTGAAATCCGAACGTCCACCTAGAAATGCGCTAGCAACAAAGTGGGTTCCGTAAAGGTCGAAAAGCTCGGCTGGATCCATTTTGTCGATATCATTCTTGGCTGCAGGATCAAGAATATCCCTTAGGTTAACCCTACGGTCGATGCTAATACGCCAAGTTCTGTTGGCATCGCGTATGGTGTGGAAAAAGTTTCGCTCTTTACCACCCCAACTTTTATCAATGGCAGTATTCACAGAAGCCCCAAAAACCGCAGCATCAATATCAAGGCCAACAGAAATACTGTAATTCTTAGTAAACTCCCGTTCGTTAGAGCCAGAAACTTCAGTAACTTCTTTTTTACCAATGTTTTCAAGCATTACAAACTGAGGAACATCATAGCGGCGTCCGCCAACAGGAACAACCCTATCCTCACCAAAATTGAAAAGAGGGTAGGGTTTAAGGCTCTCGTTGTCGGCAAATTTGCCAAAAATATTGTAGCCATAGCCTACGATATCGAGGCCAGGAGCCAGCTCATTCTGAGCCCTGGATGAATTCAACTGCATCAGAAATGCAGCCAACAAAATAAGAAGTGATCTAATTCTCATAAATTTACATTTTGTATTGGTTGATGTAAAGATTGAATATTCGTATTAAAGTTTTAACTTTTTGCTTAATGCAAGTCGGAAACCTATTGCATGGTTACTATTCCAAGGCGATTCATTTTGCCTGCTCGAAACGCGACAGTTTATGGCCTCGTTAGTCCAGTTACCACCCCTGTGAATTCTACGCGAATCTCGCGGAGAATCGATCCAAGCTTTTCCATCGGGATTTGCGCCCAAGTATAAATGCCAATCATCCTCGCACCACTCTGACACGTTTCCGCTCATATCGTGAATGCCTAATTCGTTGGGCTTTGAACTACCTATTGATTGTGTTCTTCGTTTGCTATTGGGGTAATGCCAGGCAACGTCAATTGCAGTATTGCTGCCCGAATACTTATAGTGCTGGCTCTTACTGCCTCCACGAGCGGCAAATTCCCACTCGGCTTCAGAGGGAAGTCGAAATGTGAGCCCGGTAAGCTCATTCAACCGCTTAATGAATTGCTGAACCTCGTTCCAGCTCACATTCTCAACCGGGCAGTAATCGCATCCCTTAAAATGGCTTGGATTTTCTGGTTTACTCGATGAGCTCATTACAGCCACCCAAAGTGCCTGCGTTACCTCGTACTTGCCAATGTAAAAATCGTTGATGGTAACCTCGCGAGCGGGGTTCTCATTGCTCCAGCAATCGCTACCCTGCTCTGCAGTACAGCCCATGGTAAAGGTTGCTCCACTTACCCCAACCATTTCGATAACATGCCCGTCAACCTCCACAACAATTGGCTCCAGAATAGAAGTCGAAGGCTTTTGAGGAGTGGGAGAGGAATTGCATTTTTCTTTATCGTCATTGCTAGACTGTGAGGTGTCTACCTTGTTATCTACTATATTATCTGCTAATGATGTGGTTACCTCTTTTCCAATCCTAAACTGAGCCACAACGTGCAACTTGAAGCCTGCTGAGAGCGGTTCAAGGAAAACCCACATCCGATCAACAAAACGATGATGTGTTACCTTTCGACCCTGCTCAAGCGACAGATCATCATTAAACAGTTCAGCCACTTCAATAAACTGCTCTATCTTGCCGTAATTGGTTTCAAGCTGATTTTTCAACTCAACCACATTGTTCGAAATGGCAAGTCTAGGATTGCCGGGAGTTGCAATTACTCTTTCCCACTCAGCCTGTAACTTCATCTCCCTAAAATTTAACTCCTTATCCAGTAGTTCCTTAATTTTCCCAAGCAAAAACTTATCGGCTGCCTCTACGCTTGCAGCCATATTGTCTTTTTGATATTTAACTGGAGTGCTTACCTCAATAATCTTTTGTAGGCTAATATGCGCTTGCTGAATTTGGAGCTGCAACTGCTTTATGGTAACCACCAACTCTTCCAGCTTTTGTTGGCCATTGCTGATAATACTCTCTTTTCGAGTATTTACACTATTGTTCTCGTTCTCAACAGCCAACCTGTTGCTCTTAACTAAACTCTCTACCTCGTTGGCAATTGATCGTTTAAAACCTACTAAAGTAACCCTTCCACGAATATCGGTCTCCTTTAGCGCATTCAACACTAAAACATTGGTGTTTTCGTTGGCTACCTCTACCTTATTTGTTTTTAGCTTTTCATCGAGTGGCGATACAGAAACCTTGCAAGCATACCAAAAAACTCTGTCGGCAGGATTTATTGCATGATGAAACTTGGTTTCAACCTCAAGTTTCCCGCTAATCTGTTCCTTAATATAAGAGTAAAACTGATCATCGAAGCCCTCTTTTCGATATAGCTCAGTAACCGACTGGATATGATATCCCATAATATCTTCAACAGCAATAGGTGTAATGTATGCCTTTGCCCTTTCAATAAGCTGTTCAGGATCATCCATTGGGCTTATATTTTTAATAAGGCATACATAAAATCCCTTATATGGAATGCCACCAACGCTCTTCTTAATATCGGCGAGGATTTCGGCATAATTTGCTTCGGCCTCGGATAGCTGATCGGTTAACTTTATGTAGTTTTTTTGCTGAAGTAATCGCTGACGGGTGTCCAATAGCAACTGTCTTTGGTCGATGGTATTGTGGATTTGGATATCTAAGCTGGCATTATATTGCACAACACTATCTATAAGGGCTCTAATTTCTAGCTCGGTGAAGTACCTGTCGTTTTTCTCTAGGATCTTAACAACCTTGTCTTTAGTGATATTCTCGGATTGCACAACAATTGGAGTGGTGTTCATAAAACCTTGTGCATAACTCTCAGAATAACTAGAAATAAGAAGAGTAAAGCAGGTGAAGATGAAAAGCAGTAATTTTCGGTTCATTGTTATTAGTATAATTCTAACATTTCCAAAAATAGGTAAATTATAGGTTTGAGACTAATCCACCCAATTCGATAATCTGCTAAATAGGCAAGGAATACTCTTTTGGTTAATCTCATTTTATATCACTAGAATTCATAATATTAGTATGCAATAGGCTTGCTTTTTGAAAGGAGTTTTTACTGTTTCTTTGAAGGATTTTGATATTTAGTGGAGAATGTAGTTTGATAAAACTGCAATTTTATTTGATAAATGGTTACACCTCAAGGTTGGTAAGTTCTTGTGTTATTACAAATTCGTACTCTGGATACTCGTATATTGGTAACCGAGGCTCTGTTTCGCCAATGGAGTAACCCCAAATGCTCTCGTATTCGGTGATATCCTCACCAATTTCCTCGAGCTGACGCAGATACTCACTTATCGATTTACTTTCGATTATTATCACCTTACCCATCTTATGAATTATGGGGCTATGGCTTCGGGTTTGGTCATGGTCAAACTCAAGCACGCGCCTACCATATCGTGTAATTCCAATAACTCTGTAAGTAAGGCTTTTGCCAACACCAGGTAGGTTAAGCACGTTGCGATCTGTGGCCAGGAATGGCAGCCCATTCTTTATCATCATTCCCGAAAGGTTGTCGTCCATATGCTTGGGATCGAGCGATACCTCCTTTATTCGCTCAATATTATCATCACTGATGGTTCCAAACACCTTCTCCTCAATTTGCTCCTGCACAGCACGGGCATTAGTAGCAAAATTGAAGTAGTTCTCCATGTATCCCTTAACTGAGAAGGTGTAGTAGGGGAGTATTCCAATCTCGTTAAGCGCTTGGCGAAGTTTTGCAGTATGCCCACGCCGCGAGGCGGCGGTGGTAAATACATGCTGGTTGGTAAATGTCCATCCCGACTCCAAAAACCTTTTCACACCATCCTTCACCTCGGGAGTAATCTCCATAGGCGATTCGAAGTGGGTTTGCATTACAAACTGCTTTATGCCCACCTCAATGCCCTTGTCTCGGAAATCGGCAAGTATTTGAACAAGTTCTGGTGTTATCCGCTGTGGCAGATATGCTGGCAGGCGAGTTCCCAGACGTATTCGAACAATTTCAGCTAACTTTTCACCTTCAGGCAAATTCATATTTTTTTCCTTCTTGCGAATGGCCATATTCAGCACCGCATCAAGTATCTTTTGCATCGATGTGTTGGAACTCATCAGTGCATCACCACCGGTAATAAGGATATCGCGCAGCTGGGCGTCGTTTTCCCAGTACTCCATAATCTTCTCCAGCTGGCTATCCCAGCTCTCGGTTGGTTTTAGCCTGTCGAGGTTGAAGTTTAGGTTGCCTCTTTGGAAATCGTACATCCGTTGGCACGATGCGCACAACCCACCACAGGCGCGACCCATAGTGGCAGGTATAAGAATGGCCACCTCGGGGTATCTCCGGTGTACATTGTGGTGCGTAGGAAGTATCCAACCTGCTGCGTTGGGCTTACCGGGCTCCACTTTATCTTCCTTTTCCCAGGCCACAATGTGGCCAAACTCATCAATAAGTTGCTGGCTGTACACAACATAGTGCCTTATGGCCAAATCGGCACCAATGGCAAAGTAGGGCACACGAACGTGTAGTAGGGATAGATAGTATGGGTTAACAAAAAATGGAATACCTGCCTTTTCAGCCTCGTAAAGTACCTTCATTGTGTCGGGATCCAGTGAGTTTCCAAGTAACTCGTTGAGCAGCTTGGGCGAACGTACGGCAAAGCTCAGGTGAAAACGATGATCGTCCCACCATTCCAGCATCTTCAAAAACTTTTGCTCCTGCGACATTTTAGGCTCAAAGCTGTACCGTTCGCTTTTTATCTCACCATTGTCTATTTTATCTATAAGGATATTTATAATTCGCTCACGGTTCTCCTCGCGGAGCTTCACAATGCGGGGATCCAGCCCGCTGGGGAACCGATCCATCCATTCGGTAAGGTTCTCTTTCGATGGAAGCTTACGCTCGTAGGTTCCGGCCAGCTGGCGAAAAAGGTATAGCATATCCTCGAAGAAGTATGGTTTTGCCCCTCCGGTTCCAAAGTTTACGGCTAGCCAGATTAGTTTAATGGGATTGCTGATGGCAATCTCGCCACGTAGGTTTAAATCCTCATATTCGCGACCTGCATTATCGATATAATCAAGAATACGAATGGCAGCGTAATCCTGCCAGGTAAGCTGCTCGAACCACTCGCGTCCCTGTTTGGTGCGCTTGTAAAACTCGTAGGCAATGGGTTTGCTTTTTAAATACGCCATTACCCAGTTACGAACCCCAACCAACGCTTCGGTTTCGTTACGGGCGTTGCGCATTATCTCCTCCAGCTTGGGGTTCTCCTTTAATAGTTTCTTCAAAAGCTTATGCGATTTTACCGTTATCGCAATCTGGTCTAATTTCTGATTTTCAGTCATATTATATTATTTTTTTGATATAGTTTCAATTTTGGAACCCATAGGAAACAATAGGATTTGAATAGTAAAATAGAATAACTCACTCAACCTAAACCTCTATCTTATTCTCAAATTTATGAACTCTATAAACTTATTACTATAGACACTCCGAACTCAAGGCACTTCAAACTCAAGGCACTCTATGAACTTTAAACTCTAAACTTTTAATTTCCTCAAGTTACAAAAAAATGTCCTGCCAGCCAAACAAATCGAACCCAATGGGGTTGATAATGCCTAAAGTCATTGGAGCAAACGCCAAATATTTGCTTACTTTGCGAAATTTTTAAATTGAAATATGAGAACATTAAGCACAATTATTATGACTGGTATTATTGGATTTACGATGGTTTCGTGTAACGGGCCAAAATCGAACCAAAATCCGCTTCTGGTTGAATTCACAACCCCACATAGCGCGCCACCATTCGATAGGATAGCACGTGAGCACTTCATTCCGGCTATCGACTCGGCTATGGCTGAGGCCCGCGCCGATATCGAGGCAATTTTGAACTGCACAGAGGAACCAACCTTTACCAACACCATCGAAGCGCTTGCCTTTGCTGGGCAGCGACTTAGCGATATTACCACCATTGCGTTTAACCTTAACTATGCCGAAACCGATTCGGAGCTGCAAAAGGTTGTGCGCGAGGTTGCCCCAAAGCTCACCGATTTCCAAAACGATATCAACCTAAATGAGAAGCTGTTCGCAAGGGTAAAACAGGTCTACGTTTCGGTTGATAAAAACTCGCTTACTGCTGAGCAGCTAACCCTGCTCGATAAAACCTACAAGGGTTTTGTGCGCAGCGGTGCTAACCTAAACGAGATTGATAAGCAAAAATATCGTGAGGTTACTCGTCAGCTCTCGGAACTGTCCTTGCAATTCGAGGAGAAGGTACTGGCCGAAACCAATGCATACTTTTTACATCTTACCAAAGAGGATGAACTTGCAGGTTTGCCCAAAAGCCTTGTGGATGCAGTTGCACAAGCGGCTCAGCAAAAAAATCTTGAGGGATGGGTAATCACTTTGCATATGCCTATGTATGCTCCATTTATAAAGTACTCTGAGCGTCGCGATTTGCGTGAGACAATTTATAGAGAGTATAGCAAACGTGGATTTAATGGCAACCAGAACGACAACACCGAGCTGATTAAGAGTATTGTGAACTTAAGGCTAGAGTTGGCCAATTTGTTAGGATATAAGTCGTATGCCGATTACGTTCTAGAAAACCGTATGGCCGAGTCATCCGATAAGGTAATGAGTTTCCTTGAGGAGCTTCTCACTGCTTCGCTACCCGCTGCCAACGATGAGCTAAAGCAGGTTCAGGCGCTGGCTAAGGAGATGGGTGTAAACCACAGCATCGAAAAGTGGGACTGGGCATTTTACACCGAAAAGTTGAAAAATAAGCTATTCAACTTTAACGAGGAGGAGCTTAAACCTTACTTCCAACTCGAGAAGGTGCAGGAGGGCGTATTTATGCTTGCCAATAAGCTGTTTGGCATATCGTTTAAACCTGTAAAGAATATTCCGGTTTATCACCCCGATGTAAAGGTTTTTGAGGTGCTCGATGCCGATGGTTCGTTCCTGTCGCTACTTTACCTCGATTTCTTTCCCCGCGAGGGGAAAAGCGGTGGAGCTTGGATGACCAGTTACCGCAACCAGCTTGTGAAGGATGGTGAAAATGTTAGGCCATTT
Organism: Tenuifilaceae bacterium; assembly: GCA_034003245.1. Taxonomy (GTDB): domain Bacteria; phylum Bacteroidota; class Bacteroidia; order Bacteroidales; family Tenuifilaceae; genus Perlabentimonas. The sequence goes on along the minus strand of JAVEYY010000004.1, from coordinate 81,959 downwards.
ATATCAATTGTTACCAACTTCACCAAGCCCACCAAGGATACGCCGTCATTGCTTACCTTCAATGAGTTTACTACTTTCCTACACGAGTTTGGGCACGCGCTGCATGGCATTTTTGCCAACACAACCTATCCAAACCTTTCGGGAACATCGGTTTACCGCGATTTTGTGGAGCTACCCTCGCAGGTAATGGAGAACTGGGCTGTTGAGAAGGAATATCTCGATATGTTTGCCGTTCACTACCAAACGGGCGAGCCCATTCCGCAGGAGATGGTGCAGGCCATTATCGATAGCCGCAATTTCTTGGCAGGCAATCTATCCATCCGTCAGCTTAGCTTTGGACTGGTTGATATGGCTTGGCACGGTATCGACAAGCCATTTACTGGCGATGTAATTGCCTTTGAGAACAAGCATATGGCCAGAGCCAACGTATTACCCCACGTGGAGGGAACCGCATTTAGCCCAGCCTTTAGCCATATTTTTGGCGGTGGATATGCAGCAGGATACTACAGCTACAAGTGGGCCGAGGTTCTCGATGCCGATGCCTACTCGCTTTTCCAAGAGAAGGGGATTTTCGACAAAGAAACAGCCCAATCGCTTCGCGACAATATCCTCTCTAAGGGTGGGAGCGAGCATCCAATGACGCTGTACGTGCGCTTCCGTGGCCACGAGCCATCGGTTGATGCGCTGCTGGAGAGAAGCGGCCTGAAGAAGTAAGAAACATACAATTATTATAGAAGTCCGGGTTCGGCTATCAGTCGTATCCGGACTTTTGCATTTCAGCGAATTACCATAGAGATAAAACATTTTACTATCTTTGCAATCCATTAGGAAGTTATATTTTTATGAAGTTTGAACAGTACAATTTTGTACCCGCGCTAAAGCAGAACCTTGCCGACCTTGGTTTTAAAAGACCTACCGATATTCAGTTCAAAGCCATTCCACCCACGCTAAAGGGCGAGGATGTGCTGGCCATTGCTCAAACCGGAACGGGTAAAACCGCAGCTTTTGCCATTCCCACCATTCAGATGCTTTGCTCAAAACCAGTACCAATAGGTGAATACGAAACCCGTTGCCTGGTGATGGTTCCAACGCACGAGCTGGCCATTCAGGTGGCCGATGTGTATAGAGCCCTTAACAAGGGGCTAGGTCTAAATATTATAGGCGTATACGGTGGGGTAAAGCAGGAACCTCAAATAGGTGTTCTGAAAAGTGGGGTAGATGTGCTGTTGGCCACTCCCGGTCGTATGTTCGATTTGGCCAGTCAGGGTTTCCTGTCGTTTAAAGCGGTTGAGATACTTATTATTGATGAGGCCGACCATATGCTGGAGCTGGGCTTTATTAACGATATGGAGCAGCTTATTCGCCGTATCCCACGGAATAGGCAAACGCTATTCTTCTCGGCAACTATCAACGAAAGGATTAAGGATTTAGCCTACGGCTTGGTGCAACACGCAGTTCGAATTCATATTTCGCCAAAGGATCCTGTGTCGAAGAATATCGACCATTCCGTTGCATTTATCGAGATGGACGACAAGCGTTTCTTCCTTGAGCACTTTATCAACGAAAATCCTGAGAGCAAGATTTTGGTCTTTGTTCGCACCAAGGTTCGCGCCGAGCGCGTGCTTAAGGCGTTGGAACGGGTTGGTATTGCAAGTCAAACCATCCACAGCAGTAAGGATCAAGGCGAGCGAACCGAGGTGATGGATAACTTCAAAAGTGGAAAGAACAGGGTTCTTATTGCCACCGATGTGAGCGCAAGAGGTATAGATATTCCAAATGTGGAGTTTGTTATAAACTACGATTTGCCCGAGGTAGCCGAAAACTACGTACATAGGGTAGGCCGGACCGGACGTGGAAACCAACGAGGAAAAGCGCTTTCGTTCTGCAGCACCGAGGAGCTGCCTATTCTAAAGGAGATTGAGAAGTATTTACATAATCCCATTTCGGTTCTCGGCATAAGCAATAGCGAGTATCAGGCAACTATCGATTTCTCTGAAGAATCATCACACGACTGGCAATCGCTTATAAAGGATCAGGAAGAGTTTGAGGCAAACAAGAAACACAAAAGAACAATAAAAAGAAGAAAAAGAGGTAGGAAGAATGTTTGAGAAGTTCATAGAGTGACTAAAGTTTGTAAGTTAGAGTTATCCGCTTTCCTATAGACTTTAAGACTTTTTTACTTTCGACTTTTCAACTACAAACCGATTACTGATTACCGATTACCGAAAACTGACAAACCGTGACCTTCGAAGAGCTAAATATCAAAAAACCATTCCTACAGGCGCTCACCGATTTGGAGTATATCAATCCTACACCAATACAGGATAAGGCGTTCCCTGTGATTATGTCTGGGAAAAATACCATTGGCATTGCCCAAACCGGAACGGGAAAAACATTTGCCTACTTATTACCTATACTAAATACGCTGACCTACTCGAAACAACGAGAGCCTCGCGTGCTTATTCTCGCCCCCACAAGGGTACTGGTAGTTCAGATTGTGGAGGAGATTAAGAAGTTAACCAAGTACTACGATATCCGATCGGCTGGCGTATACGGCGATACCAATATAAACACTCAGAAGCAGTTGGTTTACGATGGGCTCGATATCCTGGTGGCCACTCCAGGCCGATTAATCGACTTAACCTTTACCGGTGTACTGCGCTTAAAATCAATTAAAAAGCTGGTGATAGACGAGGTTGATGAGATGTTTAGCCTTGGGCTTCGTCCGCAGCTGGCCAGTGTGCTTGATCTGCTACCCGAGAAAAGGCAAACGCTTATGTTCTCGGCTACCATCACTCCCGATGTAGATGAGTTTATTGCCAATAGTCTGATTGATCCACAGCGGATAGTAGTAAATCCGCACGGAACGCCAATCGAGAGGATTAAGCAAATTGGGTATCACGTTCCTAACTTTAACACCAAGGCCAACCTGCTTGAGCTATTGCTCAATGAGAATGCCGATTTAAGCAAGGTTATGGTATTCGTAAAATCGAAGAAAACAGCCGATCGGCTGTTTGAGAATATAGGAGAGAAGTTCCCCGATCAGATTAGCGTAATACACTCCAACAAGGCCCATAACACAAGGCTTACAGCCTTAAGGCAGTTCCAGGATGGAACCCATCGTATCCTTATTGCAACCGATATTGTAGCTCGAGGTATGGACATCACAGATGTAACGCACGTAGTGAATTTCGATATGACTGAAGCATCGGGCGATTACCTGCACCGAATAGGCCGAACTGGAAGGGCCAATAAGGATGGCGAGGCCATCTCGTTTATATCCGAGTGGGAGCAGGAGTATCAGTTTGGCGTTGAGCAGCTAATGGGAAAGCATATCGAAATACTTCCACTCCCGACTAATCTTGAAATCTCGAACGTGCTGATTGATGAGGAGAAACCCGTAAATCTGGGCGATAAGGATTATCTATCAAAAATCACCCGAAAAACGCCCAAACCCAAAGCGCACACGCACGAGAAAAAGGAGAAGAATAAAAAGGTAAACCTTGGCGGCCCCAAAAATCGTAAGGAGAAGTACGAGAAACTTCAAAAGGCTAAAAATCCAAACAAACCCAAGAAAACAAGATTTTAACTCTTTACTATTACAATGGCTGAAGTTCAAAAGAATAATCCGCTGCATGGGCTCACCCTGGAGACAATTTTAAATCAACTGGTTAATTATTATGGGTGGGAAGATCTTTACGGTAAAATCACCATAAATTGCTTTAAATCGAATCCATCCATAAAATCAAGCCTAAACTTTCTTAGGAAAACACCCTGGGCTCGCGAAAAAGTGGAGAGTCTATACCTTTATATGCTTAGGAAAAGCAAAAAAGGGATTTAGAGGATTTTCTAGCTATTTTTCAAGAAGCCTGACTTCCTCCATGTAATCGTACTGCAAATCTTCATGTAGGCTCTCAAACGTTTTTTTAATCTTTAAATACTGCCTTAGGTAGATATTACCAATCACCGAATTTGCCCGCAGCTTAAGTCCCGACTTACGTAGCTGCTTGCAGAAATGTATTAGAAGTTCCAACTCAGTTTGCTTATTTCCAGAGTATTTAATATACTTACTTGTTGTACGTAAGGCTTTTCGGACTGTTTTTTTAGCTAAATATTGGCTGCTACGGTTGAGCGTTTTAAAATCTTCCACAACCTGTTCCTTAACCTGCCGAATATACTCTTGCTCATTGCTGGCCTCAAACAATAGGTAGGACATTAACTCCTTATTCTCCAGCTTATACTTTGCCAAACGGAGACAAATACTCATTAATTCATCGGACGGGATGCTATTCAGTTCGGCTTTAATCTCCTGAATTGTTGCAGCTTTCATTGACTATTGACTAAATAACTATAAGACATGAACTCTAAATGTCAAATTTAGTAATAAATGGAATTGTATCCCAACTAAATCTCAATAAGTATACAAAATATAAACCTCTGTTAATCTGCAATATAATATCTATTCCAGTACAACAGTGAAACTTCAAATTTGGCCAAAGCATCAAAAATGGTTATATTTGCATATATTAATTTTTCCGCTGTTGTGAAACTCTTCGTCGGTGGTTTTTCAGCAACTGCCAGCAACAGCATCTTTTCTAACAAAAAAATATATTATGCTAACTGTTAAGCAAATCAATTCCGAGAAGGAATTAGTTGAAGTTTCACGTGATGAGATTATTGTTTTTCTGCACAACCACCTCGATCGCTTCCGCGATGATAAGGATTCCATTGGAAAATGTTTAGACTACGCCTTTTCGAAGAACGGGGGAAAAGGGGGCTTTGTGCTCACTGGCCATTATGATGGTAAATTGGTGGGTATTGTGGTGATGAATAAAACAGGAATGCAGGGTTTTATCCCTGAGAATATCCTTGTTTATATTGCTGTAGATGCCAGTGTAAGGGGTAAGGGAATTGGCCGTCAGCTAATGGAAGAAGCCATAAATAGAGCCGAGGGCGATGTGAAGCTCCATGTGGAGTACGATAACCCTGCTAAAAGACTTTACGAAAGAATTGGTTTTACCACCAAGTACGCTGAGATGCGTTATGTAAAAAACGAATAGATTATGGCTGAACTAGTTATTAAGTCCGATAGGATTATCCAAAACGTTGAAAAACTGAATCAATTCCTCGAAAAACACAACGTTGAGTGGAGCCTGATTGTAAAGGTTCTATCGGGTCATAAGGAGTTTCTGGAGAAACTCCTTTTTCATCCGGTGGTTAAAAGCATACATAGCCTTGGCGATTCGAGAATTTCGGGATTAAGGGTTATTAAGGAGATCAATCCCGAGATTGTAACTATGTATGCAAAACCCCCAGCCATGGATACCATCGAAGAGATTATCAGCTACGCCGATATATCGCTAAACTCTTCGTTCCGAACCATTGAAGCGCTAAATGCCGAGGCGGGAAAACAAGGAAAAAAACATCGCATCATAATAATGATTGAGCTAGGTGAACTTCGCGAGGGTATTTTGCGCGAGAAGGTTATAGATTTTTATAAACGTGTTTTCGATCTTAAGCATATCGACATTGAGGGCATTGGCACAAACTTGGGCTGCATGTACGGAATTCAACCTACTTACGATAAACTCCTGCAGATGTCACTCTACAAGCAGCTTATCGATGCTAAGTTCAACACCAATCTGCCATTAATCTCTGGCGGGAGTTCCATAACCCTTCCTCTGGTGGGAAAATCGGCAATGCCCAGGAATATTAATCATCTTAGAATAGGCGAAACTGCATTCCTCGGAACCAGTCCATACGATGGTACGCAGTTCCTCAACCTCAGCACTGATACCTTCGATTACCTCGGGAACATTATTGAGCTGGAACTCAAGGAAACTTCGCCCGATGGCATTCTCACCGAGGGGAATATTGGACATACCATCGATGATTTTGAGTGGGATCATAGCTATCGCGCAATTCTCGACTTTGGTATCCTCGATGTGGATGTGCAGGAGTTAACCCCAAAAGATCCTCAAATTCAGTTTGCTGGAACCACTTCCGATATGAGCGTATACGATCTAGGGCCAGTTGAAAAAGAAAAAACCTGTAAATACAAGGTTGGCGACAAGCTTAAGTTCAACCCATCATATATGGCTGTGGCTCGGCTTATGAACTCCAAGTTTATTGATAAAAGGATCGTTTAATCAACCCAAACAAATATTTAACTTTGGTACATAAACTCTATCTTTGCTGAAAACTTATTATGAAAGCTACAATGACCCGAATAGTGTTCCCCGGCGATACAAATCACCATAAAACACTATTCGGCGGTCAAGCCCTTAAGTGGATGGATGAGTTGGTCTATATCGTTGCCTTCAAACACTTTCAAAGGGATTTTGTTACCGTTAAAGTAAACACCGTCAGGTTTCTTAAACCTGTAATGCTAAACGAGATTTTTGAGCTTACAGCAACAATTAGAAATGTAGGTAAGGTGAAGCTAGATATTGATCTACAAGGATTTATAATATCCAGTAATACAAAAGAATTGGCCATTGAGGGAGCTTTTACTCTAGCACCAGTCGACGAAAAAATGCGTCCTGTTCGACTTTAAACAGAATTAACAGCTAAACCATTACATGGCATATGATATCGGTGCTTGATTTAACGAAAAGTTTCAACGGTAAGTCACTTTTCAAAAGTTTGTCATTTACCGTATCACCGGGCGAGAAAGTAGCCATTACCGGAGTCTCTGGACAAGGTAAAACCACCCTGCTAAAAATGCTTGCTGGCATTTCTTCGCCCGATTCCGGAACAATAAGCTACAACAACCTACAATTCTCCTGGCAAACAGCAAAAACTATCCGAAAAAGTATTTCTTACCTTCCACAAGGAGTCGATCTTATGGCTGCTAACGGTAATGAACTTTGTACTTTACTTGGTGCCGATACAAATCGTTCTTATCCAATTATGGAGATCTTCCATCTAACGAAGGAGATTATTAAGCAACCATTTAGCGAGCTTAGCGGAGGCGAAAAACAGCGTCTTCTTTTATCAATTATTCTAAGTTTTTCGCGCCCCATACTGCTACTCGACGAACCAACCTCAGCATTAGATTCAAAATCGACTGTACGATTGATGGATTATTTATGGCAAAAACCTGAACTAACGGTAGTATCAACCTCGCACAATCCTAAATGGGAGGAGCGTTGCGATAAAGTAATTAGTTTATGAGCCCAATACAGGATATTTCGTGGCTTAACCTAGCACTTGGGTTTCTAATTCTTGTGTTTCCCATTGCGGGTTTCTGGTATTACCGTGTGGGTCTTACTAAGGCAACCCTAATTGCCGTTGCCCGAATGACTATTCAGCTCTCCGCGGTGGCTATTTACTTGGAGTTTATTTTTGAAAAAAATAATGCATTCCTTAACTCAGCATGGGTGTTAATAATGATTCTAGTTGGGGTTTATACCACTATCAGGCGAAGTAACCTTAGTCTAAAATTATTTGCAGTTCCACTATTGTTTTCGGCAATCACGAGTTTACTTATTATCGATGCTTTTTTCTTAGGCGCAATAATCAGATTACCATACGTTTTTGAATCGCAATACTTCATTCCAATTTCGGGGATGATTCTGGGGAACGCCATGAACCATAATATTGTTGGGCTAAATGCCTACTTCGAAGGGCTTTCTCAAAACCAAAACTTATACTACTTTCTACTTATTAACGGCACTAGCAAGAGGATGGCGATAAATCCATTTGTGGTTCAAGCATTGCGCAAAGCCCTAAACCCAATGATTGCAAATACCTCCGTGATGGGTTTAATTTCTCTTCCCGGTATGATGACCGGTCAAATCCTAGGGGGAAACTCTCCAGCCACGGCAATTCGTTACCAAATTATGATTATGCTAGCCATATTTGCTGGTTGTAGCATTAACCTGATGTTAAGTATAATACTGGGAAACCGAACTGCTTTTGATAAGATGGATAGGATTGCTCCAAATATTCTAGTAGGAAGAAATGGGAGCAGAGGATAACACTCATTTCATCCATAATGTTGTTCCGTAAACTCCCGATAACAAACTCTACTTAAAGCAGTAATGCTTACGAATGGGCTTTTTAACATCCCAAACACAGGATAAACCCTTTTGAAATGTAACAAAATCGCCTGCTTTTATAGAATAACTTTGGGAATTGGTTTCAACAACTACATCTCCTTCAAGAATTAAGCAGTCTTCTTCGGCATCGTAATACCAATCGAAACGGGAAACCTCCTTCTCCCAAATGGGCCAATTATTTATACCCTTGTTTATAATTTCCTCATCAGTCAGCTTCCTTATAACAACCTTATCCATAGTTTATTTCTTTATATAGATGTAAAAACAAAGATAGTGAATATCTATATTAGTAACAGTTTGTTGATCAAAATCAATATCTTTAACACCTAAATAATACCGCTATGGAAAACGTTATTAAACCAGGATTAAACCATATCTCCTCGCTTATAGTGGGCATGGAGAGTACCGCCATTCATTTAAAATCGGGAACACACGCAGTTTTTGCTACACCTGCCATGGTTGCGCTGATGGAAAATGCTGCTATGAATGCGGTTATGTCGTATTTGCCAAAAGGGCAAACAACCGTTGGCGTAAAAATTAGTGTTAAACATGTTAAAGCCTCACCTGTTGGAATGAAAGTTGAATGTAAAGCAACTCTTACTGAGGTGGAAGGCCGGAAGCTTGTTTTTGAGGTTAAAGCTTGGGACGAAGAGGGTGAAATTGGAAGTGGTACCCATACAAGGTTCATGGTTGATACCATTGGGTTTATGGATAAAACCTTAATAAACAAGGACTAATTGTAAATATATTTGTAATACTAATATGCTTATCAAATTTCGGTTCCCCTTAATTATTGTATTTTCAATTCTTTCAACTTTTTGGGCATGTAATGACGAGTCCGTTAAGAAAGAGTCATCATACGAAATTTTTCAGAGCTATCGCGATAAGGGCGTTGGAACTCTTTTTACCGTGCCACCTGGCTTAGCCTCAGTATTTCTCGACGATGAGCAACCCGGAAACAAAGAACTTAAAGCCTTACTTTCGGATACTAAAAAGCTTACATTTCTTATTATTCCCAATGATTCCAAATCTAAGGAGAATGTTTACTACTCCGATATTAACACACGATTAAATAGAATTCTTTTTCAGGATCTTGCAGCCATCAATAGTGGTAATGAGATTATAACCGTTAAAGTTCAATCAGATAATTCCGAAATGGCCAACGAAATGGTAGTGCTTGTCACCAACTATCAGAACATTTTCTGCGTTAGCTTTCAGGGCAGTATTAGCCTAACTAAAATCGCTAACCTCACTCAACCCGATAACATCTCCATTATCTCTAACCTAAATAGATTTAATCGCTAGTGATTTTAGGGGTTTGAAAGATAATCGTTGGTAATTTTTTCGAAAAATCCAGCTTGCAAATTGAAAAATGTAAATACCTTTAGACTATATTCTATGAAATATGGTAGTCGATTTTTGGAATAAAATAATTCTCTCGAACCTTACAATTATCATCCTGCTGTTTTACCTATTCACGGTATTTTCCACTGCATTAATGGTAATTCACGAGAAACGCGATCCTGCAAAAACCAGCATATGGGTTTTAATTCTTATTCTTCTTCCTGTAGTAGGGTTAATTTTTTACGTTTTTTTTGGGCAGAATCACCGCAAGGAAAAGATTTTTAACCGAAAAGGGCTTAGAGATTTAGAGCAAATATCGCAGGTAAGTCGTGCTCAACTTATTGATATCCAGTCCGAAAAATTTATTAAAATACCTAGTATTTCTAACAATCTGGCAATTATTACGCTCCTGTTGAATAATAGCAAGGCCTTGCTAACAGTATACAATAAGGTTCAAATCTTCCAAACTGGGAAAAAAACCTTTGGAGCAATAACCGACACCATCGATAAGGCCGAAAAATCGATTCATCTCGAGTTTTACATCATTGCCAACGATGAGATTGGGAATACCATAAAGAACAAGCTAATTGAAAAGGCCAAAAAAGGAGTAGAGGTAAGGCTTATTTTCGACGATGTGGGAAGCTGGCATTTGCCAAAGCAATTCAAAACCGAGTTAACCCAGGCTGGTGTTGAAGTTTACCCATTTATGGAGGTGAAATTCCCCCTGCTCACCAGTAAGGTAAACTACCGGAACCACCGCAAAATAATTGTGGTGGACGGTAAAATTGCATACATGGGCGGGATGAATATTGCTGATCGATACTTAAAAGGTGACGAGTTGCTGGGAACCTGGTTCGACACGGTTTTACAAATCGAAGGGGATGCAGTTCATATGCTCCAGCTTATTTTTCTTGTCGACTGGTTCTTTGTGAGCAAGCAAATATTAACAAACAGAAGTAAATACTACCCCGAGCATACTATATCATCTAAGCATCCGCTCCAAATTACGGCAAGTGGCCCAGACTCCAATTGGGCATCAATAATGCAAGCTTTTTTTGCTGCCATATCAAGGGCAACTAAACATATATACATATGCACGCCCTACTTTGTTCCCAACGAGAGCATTCTCACAGCACTTAAAACGGCTTCACTCAGCGGGGTTGATGTTCGCATAATTCTTCCCGGTAAATCGGACTCAACAGTAGTATACTGGAGTTCCTTATCATACGTAACAGAGCTGTTGGAGGCGGGGATTAAGGTTTACCTTTTCCAAAACGGTTTTAACCACTCAAAAATATTGATGATCGATAGCAGCTTTGCCTCAGTTGGTTCGGCCAATATGGATATTCGAAGCTTTGAGGATAACTTTGAGATACTCTCTATGATATACGATGAGGAGTTGACCCAGTCGCTCGAAAAACAATTCCACAAGGATATACGACGAAGTAAGAAAATCTCACTAAAGCAATGGAAAAACCGATCCTCGAAGCAAAACTTAAAGGAATCGGTTGCTCGCCTGTTTAGCCCTCTATTCTAAATCCTCTCCTTTGGCACTATCTTTGATTAAACCTAAGCATATTTTTAAGTCAAATGAAATATCAATTTTCCAACATTTTTAAACACACAACTATGAAACGATTAACACTTGTTTTTGTATCGGTTCTCCTGCTTGCAGCAACTACTAATGCACAATTCTTACGATTTGGGGTAAAAGGAGGACTAAACTCTTCTACCATGAAGATTGATGAAACTACCCTTGAGAATATTAACACTACCGATGGCGCCAGAGATCTACTCCTTCAGCAAGGTGATTCTGAACTTGGGCTTCATGTTGGACTTTTTGCCAGAATAAAAATTGCAAGCCTATTCATTCAACCCGAGGTTTTATTTTCGCAATCAAAAGGTTCCTTTAAAATTTCTGATCAAACCAACCTTCAGAGTACATACAATACGCTAGTTGAACAGAAATTCAATAAGTTTGATATCCCTGTAATGGTTGGATGGAAGTTTGGCCCTGCAAAAGTTTATTTGGGCCCTGTAGCCACATTTAACCTAAGTGAGCAGGATGGACTAAAGGATCAAATTAGCGATTGGACATCAGAATCAGTTGAAAGTTCTATAAACAAAGCTGTTTTTGGATATCAAGCTGGCGTGGGTCTCGATATTTTCAAGTTCGCAACTTTTGATGTGAAATACGAAGGAAACCTTAGCAAATTTGGGGAGGGAGTTGTTATTGCTGGCCAAGAGCGCAAATTCGACCAGCGAAATCCCCAGTGGATATTCAGCTTAGGAATTTTCTTTTAAGAGCTGAAGAGATGTGAATTGTCAAAATACTAGTATTCAACCAGGTGAATTATTTCCCTGGTTGAATTGATTTTTTTTAAAAAATATATTTATATCTTTATAATAAATAGTGATTATTTAAACCTTTTTTTCATCGCCAATACAAAAATATTAAGCTAAGTGCAGAGCTTATATAACATACGTTGTAAAGCATTAATCGGCATAAAAGGTAAAAGCTTACCTGCCATTTTGCCTTTTTCTTTTTTATATAGCGGTCACAGCAAAACTAGGTTATTACTACCGCTACTTACCATTTCAGTTCCAGCAATAAGCCCATCGTATTTAGTTTATGTTATATCAATTGTAGGTTGGATATTGGTATTTGCCTTGCTTTTTATGCTCACAAAACAGTATCAAAAGAATCGAAAATTACAGGACTCACATTACCGCAATCAAAAAGATAAGGATATTCTAATCAGCCAAATAGAAAAACTCAAAACCGCCATTTCGAATCATGAAATTGAGTACAATCATCTATTTCAGCTGAATGCCATTAACCTAATTGAACTTGAGAAAGCCAAAGCAGACCTTATAGAAGCTCGAAGGATTGCCGAAGAGGCAGACATGCTTAAATCGAACTTCTTGGCCAATATGAGCCACGAAATTCGAACTCCTATGAACGGCATTTTGGGCTTTGCCCAGCTCCTGCAAAATGATGATCTAGAGAGGGAGATGCAGCTCCGGTATATCGATATTGTTTGCCACAACGGTGCCATGCTCATCAATCTGATTGATGATATAATGGATATCTCAAAGATTGAAGCCGGTCAGCTACCCCTGAATAAAACCGAGGTAAATATTGATAACCTTATCTTTGACCTGTACACCTTTTTCAATGAGATCAAATTTAAGCAGGAGAAAGAGCACATTAACCTTAGGCTAGTGGATCTTAATGAGGATCAAGACTGCATTTTCTTTACCGATGAGCAAAGGCTACGGCAAATCATGTCGAATCTTATAGGAAACTCCATTAAGTTTACCGAGAAGGGTTTCGTGGAATTTGGCTACATTAACCACAAAGAGGAGCAGTTTCTGAAGTTTTTTGTACGCGATACAGGTATTGGTATTCCACCCGATAAGCATAGTATAATTTTCGAACGTTTTCGCCAAATTGAGGAAGGATCTACTAGAAAGTATGGAGGTACAGGAATTGGACTCTTTATCAGTAAGCATATTGTTGATATCCTAGGTGGACGGATTTGGATGGAGTCGGAGGTGGGGAAAGGCTCAACTTTCTACTTCACTTTACCGTACGCCTCGGTAGAGGAGCGCGAGGGCGCAGAAAAGGTTTACACATCATCTACAAATATTTACAGCTGGCCAGGGAAAGAGATTCTTATTGCCGAGGATGTTGAAACTAATTTTAGGTTTTTAAAAGCCATACTCGAGAAAACCAATGCCAATATTTCGTGGGTTCGCGATGGGGCCGAAGCCATTAAGTACTGCTTGGATAACCCCAATGTAGATATAGTGCTGATGGATATTCAGATGCCCAAAATTGATGGGTACGAGGCAACAATTAGGATAAAGAAGGATAATCCTAATATTAAAATTATTGCACAAACCGCCTATGCAATGCCTAACGACAATATTAAATGTATTGAATCGGGTTGTAACGATTACATCTCAAAACCCATAAATTCACATATCCTACTCGAGAAAATTAACACTCATCTTCAAAACAATAAGCTAACGGTTAGCTAATTATCGTCTAATACTTATCCTTCCAGAGATTTTTCAACCTAGCTGCTATCTCTTTCTCCTTACTATTATCTTGTGGTGTGTAGATTACCTTGCCCGATATCTCAGTAGGCAAAAACTCCTGCTCTGCAAAGTTCCCCGTAAAGCTATGTGCATACTTATAGTTTTCGCCGTAGCCTAACTCCTTCATTAGCTTGGTGGGGGCGTTGCGTATATGAAGCGGAACCGACAAGTCGCCAGTTTCCTTAACCAGCGCTTGCGCATCGTTTATGGCCATATAGGCCGAATTGCTCTTGGGACTGGTAGCTAGGTAAATTGCAGCTTCAGAAAGGATTATCCGCGACTCTGGCCATCCAACCATCGAAACAGCCTGAAAACAGCTGGTTGCCAACAGTAAGGCATTGGGGTTAGCTAAACCAATATCCTCCGACGCTAATATTAACAAACGCCGAGCAATGAACTTGGGATCCTCGCCACCCTCAATCATTCGAGCTAACCAGTAAACTGCAGCATGGGGATCGCTTCCCCGTATCGATTTAATGAATGCCGAAATTATATCGTAATGCTGCTCGCCGCTTTTGTCGTATCGTGCAATATTCTCCTGCAATTTATCGGTAACTATCTGGTTGTCAATCAATATTTCTTCTGCATGCTGTGAATTTATCACAATCTCTAGAATGTTAAGCAGCTTGCGGGCATCGCCACCGGAGAATCTGAAAAGTGCATCAGTTTCGACAAGAGTAATACTCATCTGTTTGTATTCAAAATCGGTGGTTAACGCACGCTCTAGGAGCGTTTGAAGATCATGTTTTTCCAACGATTTTAACACGTAAACCTGACAACGTGAAAGGAGCGGGGCGATAACCTCAAACGAGGGGTTCTCGGTGGTGGCGCCAATAAGGGTAACGACGCCCTCCTCTACAGCACCAAGGAGAGAATCCTGCTGCGATTTACTAAACCGGTGAATCTCATCGATGAAAAGAATTGGAGAGGGTTGACTGAAATATCGTTGCGATTTGGCTTTTTCAATTACCTCCCGCACATCCTTAACCCCAGAGTTCACTGCACTTAACGTATGAAAAGGCCTGTTAAGCTCGTTGGCGATTATCCTGGCAAGAGTGGTTTTTCCTACCCCAGGAGGTCCCCAGAGTATAAACGATGAAATATTTCCCGACTCAATCATACGTCGGATAATTTTTCCTTTCCCAACAAGATGCTTTTGTCCTATATAATCATCCAACGATTTTGGTCTAAGGCGTTCGGCTAATGGAATACTGCTCATAATACTCTATTTGTTGCAAATTTAGAAAGTTTACGGCTTTATCATACTTAATCTTACTCATTAAAAGACTTAAAGTGTAAGGTGTAATTTTTTTTTATATTAACTTGCTAAACTAAAGTTGCACAATTTTTGTTTTAACAGAGATTATCATTTGCTGATACTAACTAAAACCCCTAATAAAATGAAAAAAAGACTAATCAACACTTTAGCAGTAATTGCGTTGGTTTTAACCGTAAATGTATCATTTGCTCAGGAACAGATAACAGAAATCCTTAAGGGAAGCCTTACGGATGCTGAGAAACTAACACATGCCTACATGGAGCCCTTTGGGAAGATGTTCAACACATCGCTTAATGGGGGATGGTATCAAGCCGCTAGACCACATAAATTTTTGGGTTTCAACGTAACGCTAGTTGCTGCGGTTACCATGGCGCCTCAAACATCAAAAACGTTTGATGTTGCTTCTCTTAATCTCGAAAAACTAGAACTTGTTAACCCTCAACAAAATATTGCTCCTACCATTACTGGCGAGTCGAGTCTACCTGTTCCCGAATTGCGCTTTAAGGATGAACCCAGTGCAACATTTGCTTTACCTAATGGGGCAGGGCTTCCTGCAATGCCAGTTCCATTTATTCAGGCAGGAATTGGACTACCTTTTAGCACCGAGTTAACAATCCGCATGTTACCCTCAATGGATTTAGGGGACTATGGCCGTTTTAACCTTTGGGGGATAGGTGTGAAAAATCAGGTTAAGGACTTTATACCAGGGCTTAAGGCCATTCCCATTGATCTGTCTGTTATGCTTGGCTACACCAAGTTTGGTTATGAGTACGATATTGATGCAACCAAAGATCAAAATCTTTTTTTGAACGCCTCAGGTTTTACAGGTAGAATTTTGGTGGGGAAAACAATTCCAATTCTTTCGGTTTATGCTGGATTAGGCTATAGTCAGGCTTTCACAAAAATGGGGGTAGCCGGTAATTACGAGCTAGAAACAGGGTCTTCAGAGTCTATAAGCGTAACCGATCCAATAAATCTGGAGTTTCCTCACAAATCGTTTAGTGCGAATATTGGAGCCAGAATCCGACTGGGCGTAATTTCGATTCATGCCGATTATACTCTTGGCGATTACGCTTTATTCTCGGGTGGATTGGGTATCAGTTTTAGATAATATTTTACATACATAATAGTCAAAAAGGGGCTTATGGCCCCTTTTTTAAATACTGAATATTTATCAATTCCCTTCCTGTCCTATAAAATCGGTAATATTATGGGCTATCTTAAGAACCTTCACAACTTTCCTATTCTCATCGTAAATAGGTGAGTATGTTTCAATAAATGTATAAACTTTCTCGCCAAGCTTAAGCTGACTCTTTTCCTTTTTGATAATGCCATTTCTAAGATTATCCCAAAAAATCTTATACTCCTTAAGTTGCTTCTCGTCCATTAACAGGTTATCGGAATGATGAGTACCTATAAGCTGATCAGCGGTTTGGTTGGTAAGTTTTAAGTAAGCATCGTTAACAGAGGTAACTGTTCCCTTTGTATCGTACTCAATCACATAGCTTGATGCATGTAAAGCATTTATAAGGCTCTCCATCTCAGCTGTTTTGCGAGCCGACTCCTCCTGTGTTGCTTGAAGCTCTTCCATATTCTGACGCATTTCCTCCTCTTGAGAGGCCAACTCCTCCGATTTAATCTTCGACTCTTCAAGCAGTTTAACAGTTTTCATGTTAATTTTCACTGTTGATATGGTGGCTGCAATGCTCTCGCCAATCTTCTCAACAAAATCGATAATATACTTTTCAAATAGTTCAAGGCTAGCTAATTCTAACACACCATACACAACCTCATTTAGCTTTAGTGGTACAATAAGCAAACTATTTGGGTTATCGTAACCCAACCCCGATGATATTTTTATGTAATCATCTGGTAATTCGGTCATAAAAATTGTCTCCTTTTCTTGCGCACAACGGCCAACTAACCCCTCACCAAGTTCAATGCGTTTATCGATGAATTTTCTTCTTTCGTATGCATAGCTGGCAACTAGTTCAAAATGTAAATCCTTAGTATTCTCATCGTTAAATAGAAACAATGCCGCTACATTGGCATTAACATACTTTGCCAAATTGCTAATCAGCTGATAGGAGAACTCCTCAATGTTATCGTTGTTCTGCCTTAATATCTCTGCAAATTTTGCCATACCTGAGGTTGCCCAGCTAATCTTATCATCCTCAATCTTTCGCAAATTCTCCATCTCTTGGGCATGTAGCAAACTTTTCTGCATGTCAAGTAGCGATTCCCCAAGAATATCACCATCGCTAAGCTTAGAGTACTGTTGGTTTAAGTTTCCCTTTCCTATTTCACGGGCAAACTCCGATGTAACGGATAACCCATCAATTAAGGTGTTTATCGACTGACTTATATCCTCAATCTCATCGCCAGTAGTTAGCAAAATTTTGTTTTTACTATCAATTCTGCCCTTGGCCATTTCCCCTAGAATATACTTGGCTTTAATAAGTGGTTTTGTGATGGTAAAAGCCATTAACCAAACAATAACTGCGAGTATTATAATCCCTATAATGCTAATGATTAGGGCATTTTGGGTAATAGATTTGGCCTCTTGCTGTAAAACACTCGCTGGCACAACAATTCCAAACGACCAAGGCGTTTTTGTATTTCCAATGGGTATTGCAGCAAATGTTGCATAGTATGGCTCGCCTGTGATAGAATCGAGCATGGTAAATGAAAAATCATTTCCCTGTGTAACATTGGTAGTAATGCTAAACTCATTATCTAAAGTACTGAAGTACTTAGAATATAATTCGCCTAACAAATTCTCATCGGGATAGCCAACAATAGTCCCATTATTTGAAAGCATAATTGAGTAGCTACCCTCAAAGGGCTGTATCGAGTTGGTTATAGTTTGGTACCGATCAAGGGGAATGTCAAAACCAAAAAGTCCTCGAAACTCTCCGTTCTCAAGTAGAGGAACACCAGTACTTGCCTCCAGAATTTGTCCGCTATCGTCAGTATATGAAAACCAGTAAGGGTTTATCATCTCCTCGGTTTTCGACATTTTAATCTTGTGGTACGAGCTACCAATATCATCGCCCTCAAGGTTTAAAGTTGCCTCCTGAAATTTCAATTCGCCCTTATCATTGAACATAGTATAACGATGTCGTCCGTGGGGCTTGGTGTAGGTGCTATCGAGGGCGTTAATCTCCCAGCTGCCCCAAACCGATACCAAGTTTGGATTTTCCTTGGCTATTCCATAAATCATATCCTTGAAAAACTGCACGCGCTGGTTTTGTGGCATCTGCCTAAAATTATGCATGCTATGCACCATGGCTCGCGACAAATCCATGTCGTGGTTCAGGAAAGTACGAACCAGATTTGCACTTGATTGTGCATTTAAATCGGCTTTCTCATATGAATCCCTAAGGGAATTACTCTGAAGCTTATTTATTAAATATCCAATCGATACTGCATAGGTAACGGTGGCTATTAGCAGAACCGAAAGCAAAAGCTTTACTCGAATTTTTAACTTAATCTTCATAGCACTTGTTTTATATTAAAAACCATATAGATAAGCCTTATAATTTGTGAAAATACGCCATTTTTTTTATTTCCACAATCATGTTTCAAATTAATATTCAATTCTTTTTAAACCGAAGTTAACCGTTTTAGTCTTAATTTAAATCGTTTTACGAGCAATTACAAACTAATATTTTGATATCATGACATTTAAAGGTTGTAAGATAAAACTACTGGTTGTAGCATTCCTCATCTTTTCTGGAATTAACCTGTTTGGTCAGGCTGATAAGTACATTGATTTTCAGCTAATACGTGACCAGGCCTTCACGAAATCCGAACTTCGTGAACTGGCCATAGAACTAACCGATGGTATCGGGCCAAGATTAAGTGGCACCCATGCTTTTATGAACTCTGTTAACTGGGCAAAGGAAAGGCTAATAACTATGGGTATAGAAACAGCTCGAGTGGAATCCTGGGGCGAATTTGGCAATGGTTGGGAAATGGAAAAATTTTACATCGCCCAAACAAAACCCTACTATCAGCCTCTTAATGCTGTTCCGCAGGCCTGGACAGGTAACACTAAAGGTTTGGTTAAGGCTGAGGTGATACTTGTAAAGGCAAAATCGAAAGAGGAACTTCAAAAGTTTTCGGGTAAACTTCAGGGTAAAGTTGTTATTACTCCCTACGACAAAGATCTAGAGGTTTCCTTCGAAGCCCTTGCTTCGCGTTTTGCCGAAGAGGAACTGGTAAAGCAAAATGATATTTCGGTTATTAGGGGCGATATGGATCCATTTATTAGAGAACGTACTCACTAACCACGGAGACAAGGCTTATCGGAAAGCGATTTAGCTGAATTCTGTCAAGCCGAAAATGCAATTGCCGTATTAAACAACTCAGGTACTTTTGGTGTTGTTCGAAGTGGAGGTGCTCGCAATGGCCGTAATCTAAATGAATTGGGAATACCAGTAATTGATATGACCCACGAGCATTATGGTAGAATGGTTAGGCTACTGGATAGGGGAAAAACCGTTGAGATTGAACTTGAAGTAAAAAATCGATTAGTTACTGATAATACTTTAGGATACAACGTTATAGGAGAAATAAAGGGAACTCACAAGAAACTGAAAGACGAAGTGGTAATTATAGGTGCCCATATCGATTCATGGCACGCGGGAACAGGTGGAAATGATAATGGATCGGGTGTTATAGTGATGATGGAGGTAATGCGAATTCTTAAGCAGTCGGGCGTTATACTAGATAGAACGGTTCGAATTGCTCTTTGGGGAGCCGAAGAGCAAGGTTTACACGGCTCTAGAAACTGGGTCAGAGCAAATGTTTTCGATTCCGAAACCAATACAAAAGGAGCAGAGTACGATAAAGTATCGGCATACTACAATTTTGACTATGGAACTGGATGGGTTAGGGGTATATTTCTTCATGATAATCTGGCGCTTAAACCAATATTCGAGGAGTTCTTAAAACCTGTTCACGACTTGGGCGCTAAAGCAATTTCTACAAGAAATCCAGGTGGTTCGGATCATATGGCATTCAATAGACTTGGAATTCCAGGTTTTGCACTAATACAAGATCGGATTGACTACGGGAGAACTTACCATACAAATATGGATACTTTTGATCGCATTCAGCTAGGTGATCTTAAACAAGCAGCTGCTGTTGTGGCTACACTCGTTTACCAAACTGCCAACCACCCCGAAAAATTACCTAGAAAAAAAATGTAATTCCATTTTGAGCCAATACATGAAACGGGATAACTTTCAGTATGTGATCCCGTTTCATTTTTTATCGTCTTTTGTTTGGTGAGTATTTACCTCTTGAACTCGCCATAGGTTTACCCGGTTTTTTATACCAAAAGAAGTGCTCACGCTGCTTCAACTTACCCTCTTTGGTTCGCTCAACAAAAACTGGTTTTCCTGTGTAAGGATCAACGCCTGTATAAAAAATGGTAGACGCAAGAGTCATTGGGGTTGGAGTAAAATCCTGAACCTGCTCGGGCTGAATCCTCATTTTCTCCATCTTGCTAGCTAAACTCTTCATATTCTCTAGCGAACAACCAGGGTGACTTGAGATAAAGTATGGGATAATTTGCTGATTTAAAGAATGTATCCTGTTGATTGAATCAAACTTTACTTTAAGATCCTCAAAAAGTTTAAAGGATGGTTTTCGCATATACTTCAGCACGTCATCGTCTGTATGTTCGGGGGCAACCTTAAGCCTTCCCGAAACATGATATCGAAGAACGGTCTCAAAATACGACCTGTTGCTTTCAATGCTCCAATCACAAAATAAATCGTACCGAATTCCGCTGCCAATGGAAACCTTTCTAATATGAGGCAATTCACGCACCTTTTTGTAGAGTTTAAGCAATGGCTCATGACTAGTTTGCAGGTTGTTACAAATTTTTGGAAAAATACAAGAGGGTCTTTTGCATTTAGCGCAGATTTTAAGGTCATTTCCCTGCATACGGTACATATTAGCCGATGGGCCTCCCAGATCGCTTAAATACCCCTTAAATTCAGGATCTAAAGCAATTTTATTAACTTCATTAATAATTGAGTCTTCCGATCGGCTTGAAACAAATTTACCCTGATGTGCTGATATTGTACAAAAGCTGCAACCGCCAAAACATCCTCTATGGATATTAACCGAGAGTTTTATCATATCCCATGCGGGAATTGGCTTCCCTTTATACCTAGGATGAGGAGCCCTTGTGTATGGTAAATCCCACCAGCTATCCATCTCTGCGGTGGTTGCAACTGGATATGGAGGGTTAACAATCACAACCTTATCACCAAAAGGCTCAACTAACCGATTTGAGCTTATCTTATTCGACTCCTCTTCAATTACCCTAAAATTCGCTCCAAATTTTACTGGATACTTCAAGCAGTCCTCGTAACTATTAAGTGTAATTTGCTCTTTTTCTGGAATATAATCTTTATTTAAAAGATATGCAGTTTGAGGAATATCAGTAATTGATTCAACTTTATCACCATTATCCAACCGTTGAGCAATCTCTACAATTGGTTTTTCGCCCATCCCATATACCAACAAATCGGCTCCACTGTCAACTAAAATGCTGGGATGTAGTTTATCCTCCCAGTAGTCGTAATGAGTTAACCGCCTTAAGGAGGCTTCAACACCTCCAATAACCAAGGGAATACTAGGGTAAAAACGTTTTATAATCTGCGAGTACACTTTAACGGCATAATCGGGTCTAAAGCCCGATTTTCCTCCAGGTGTATAAGCATCGTCCGAACGTAATCGTTTATTAGCTGTATAATGATTCACCATTGAATCCATACTTCCCGACGTTGCAGCAAAAAACAATCGGGGTTCGCCCAGCTTTCGGAAATCGCGTAAGTCGTCGCGCCAATTAGGCTGGGGCACAATTGCTACCTTGTAGCCTGCTTTCTCGAGCACTCGCCCAACAACTGCAGCCCCAAAAGAGGGATGATCTACATAAGCATCGCCTGTGAATAAAATAATATCGGCCTGCGCCCAACCTAATGCCTCAATCTCCTTTTTAGATGTGGGTAAAAATCTGCTTCCTCCGGGTTTTAACATTTTCTTTGTTTTGATTTTTGACGATATGATTAGTTTGGAAACCAAGCATCTAGCAATTATGACTTACTTGCTATTCTCTTGTCAAAATCGAGCTATCGCCATAGCTTAAAAACCGATAGTTATTCTCAAGGGCAAATTGATAAACCCTTTTCCAGTCGTCTCCAATAAATGCTGCCACAAGCAGAAGTAGCGTACTTCGAGGTTGATGAAAATTAGTAATAAGCCGATTTACTACCCTAAACTGATAGCCCGGAACAATTATCATCTGTGTGCTTGCGCTAAAGGAATCGTTACCCGAATTTCCTATGTAACTTAAAAGTGCATTTAATGATTGGGATAGGGTATAGTTCTGTGATAGAGTATACCCATCCCATTGGTTTACAATAGAGTTTTCTTGTGTCAATCGTTGCTCTATAGCCATAACTCCCAACCAGTACATGCTCTCTAAAGTTCTTAACGAGGTTGTGCCTACGGCAACAATATCGCCTTTACGATTTAAAATTTTCTCGATTAGCTCCTTTGTAATGTAAATTCTCTCGGTATGCATATCATGCTCACCAATAACATCACTTTTCACAGGTCGAAAAGTTCCGGCACCTACATGCAGTGTAACTTCGGCAAACAAAACGTTTTTATACTTTAAAGATTCTAGCACTTTTTCAGTAAAATGGAGCCCTGCAGTGGGAGCAGCGACCGATCCCTCAGGTTTTGCGTAGACCGTTTGGTAGCGAGCACCGTCGTCGCTTTCAGGTTCACGATTCAAGTAGGGAGGGATTGGAACCTGACCCGCGTGCTCAATTACCTGAGCAAAGGTTATCTCTTTGTTGTCCCAGCTAAACTCAACTAGAGCTCCATCATCTGTTCTCTCAATAAATTTGGCTATCAGTGTACACTCAAGTTGAGGTAAAGATAAATCCAAGAGTTCACCCTTCCAACGTTTAATATTGCCAACAATACAGTTCCATTGAGTTGATTCGTTTGATACAAATGCCAACTGGTAATCTGTTGGATTAACGGGATTGAGCAAAAAAACCTCAATGCTTGCGCCAGTTGATTTTGCAAACCTAAGTCTAGCTTTAACCACCTTGGTATTGTTAAAAACCATCAAATCGCCAGCATTTAATTCTTTAGTAACTGACTTAAAAGTTGAGGTGATTATTTCTTTATCTTTATATATCAATAATTTAGAAGAATCTCTTTCGTAAAGAGGGTGCTTCGCTATACGTGTATCTTCAAGATTATAATCGTATTCTACTATTTGAATATGCTTATATGGGCTTTCCAATTCAAATCTGCTTTAAAATGATTAACTTTGCGGGCAAAAGTAATACATTTAAATTGATTTGAGATGAAATGCAAGGTTGGCGATAAGGTGAGATTTCTCAACGATATTGGGGGAGGAAAAGTTACCCGGATAGTAAAGAATACCGTATATGTGCTGGGGGATGATGGGTTCGAAATCCCAGTATTACAATCAGATATTGTTGTTATAAACCAAGCTGCCGAATCGAAATACGCTATCAATATTGAGGACTCCGAAACGCAATCCGCATTCAACAAGAATATCAAGGAAAAAACCAACCCTGATATTGATGAAGCCCCAAAGGGCTTTGTTGATTTTGCAGAAATTGATTTTTTAGCAGATGAGGTAAAGGATGAGTTAGGGGATAATTTAAGCATACATCTTGCATTTGTGCCTACTAATCAATCAAATATGATCGAATCGGCACAAAAACTATTCCTTATTAACGATAGTTCTTTCAGGTTGTTTTATACTATCTCAAAATGGGACGGTAAAATGATTAACCTAGTAAGGGCAGGATTTCTTTATCCTGATTCAAAAGAGATAATTAAAGAGTTTGCAAGGGAATCAATAAACGAAGACCTCACCTTGAATGTCCAATGTATTTTTTTTAAGAATAGAGGATTTACTCCCCAACAGCCCGAGTATTACGACATAAAGATTAATCCTACTAAATTTTTTAGGGTTGGAAGTTTTATATCTAACGACTTTTTTGAGGAGAAAGCAATTATTTATTCAATTGCCGATACACAAAAAGAAGAAATGATTAAGACACTAACTAATAAAGATATAAATAAAATTATTGAACAAAAAGATTCAATAATAAAACCACCCCAAAAAAGTAAAGTTAATGAGGTTGAAGAGGTTGACCTGCACATAGAGGAGCTGATTGAAAACCCAGCTGAATTTACCCCAGGTCAGATTATTGAAATGCAACTTGCTCGATTTAAGTTAACACTCGAGGGTGGGCTCAAATCGCAAGTACGGAAAATGGTGTTTATCCATGGTGTGGGCAATGGCAAACTAAAGCACGAACTTCGTAAGGAGCTAGAAAAAAACTACCCGAAACTACGCTATCAGGATGCATCCTTTAAGGAATATGGCTATGGAGCCACAATGGTATTCCTTAGAAGTATCAAATAGTTTATTGCATTTGCAAAAAATTAGTCGGTTAATTAAACTTTAAATAGAATTCAGCAGATCGTTCTACCGCGTCATTATGTGACGAGGAAAGTCCGGGCACCACAGAGCGCTATGCTTCCTAACGGGAAGATATCCGCAAGGATATAGTAGTGTAACAGAAAATAACCGCCTGGCTAGTTTCTAGTCGGGTAAGGGTGAAAAGGTGGAGTAAGAGCCCACCGGTTCTGTTGGTGACAACAGAAGCCGTACACCTAATAGGGTGCAAGACCATGTACATCGTAATTGTAGGGGAAACCTTACTACAGGGCTGCTCGCTCTGGTTTCTTTTGAAAGTTGCGAGGGGTAGGTTGCTTGAGCTGGTTGACAACAGCCAGCCTAGATAAATGGTAGAACTCTTAGCTATGCTAGGAGCACAGAACCCGGCTTACAGATCTGCTGTTTTTTTCATCTTCACATCGATTCCCTTTCCACTTATTTATGTTAAGTTAACAACTTAACAGTGTACATTAATCAACAGCTTATTTTCCCGTATTGCACACTCTTTATATTACTATTGTAAACCATCAAAAGGATCAATAACCTTAGAAAGTTTACATCTGTAAACCGTCTTGATAACGGGCTGGCGACCTAGTGTTTTTTGAGTTGTTGACATGTCAATTAGTGTTACTGAATTTACATATATGTCTGTATTTCTGATTTTAATGTAATTTATATAGGTTTTACATTTAACTATAATGCTAAGTTTTAAAATTTATAAAGTTTATAAACCAATATTTGTTATTTAAATTATTATTATCCAGTTTATTAAAGGCTTTATATCGTTTTAATATTTAATTACATTAACCTTATAGCAACTTTTACAATGGTTTTGGGGTATGTTTGATAAATTTCACATAGCGTTTGTTTTAATCACATAAATGAGGGATTAGGTGGGCATTCTTATGGTAATATATTACTAATTAAAGCCTCTATAATCTATTTATAAGAGCAATCCACTCTCCAAGATCGATATAATCTATAAAAGAGGAATTATTGACGTTAATCTCCGTAAATAATGGAATTCCTAGATGCATAAAGATTAGAACCAATACATTTCTAGAATTATAGTTATATGAGCAGAGGTATTACACAAATTTTAGCACAATTTATATATTAAGTCCTTTGCAGAAATCGGGGAGTTTACACATGTAAATGCATCAAGTTGTTTTATGTAAACCCTCGAGTTTGCATGTGTAACTTTTTTGTTTTACTTTTATAAAAAATATCATGAAAGATCGAATACAAAAAATTTTAACAAAGGAAGGCATTGCACCAACTAGATTTGCCGAGATTATTGGAGTTCAACGAAGCTCTATCTCGCATATTCTTTCGGGTCGGAATAAACCTTCCTTTGATGTTATCCAAAGTATGCTTGAAAAGTTTCCAAAGCTGAATCCCGACTGGTTACTGCTAGGAAAAGGTGAAATGTATAGAAAAGTAGTACAAGCAACCCTCTTTGATGAGAACATGCAATCCTTCCCCCCAGTCGGTCATTCTAATCAAAAAGACATTTCAATTGACGAGCCCATTCAAAAAACATCAGCTCAATCTAAAGGCTCTGAGAATCGCTTATTTGAAAAGCAAGTTGAACGTGTGATCGTATTTTACAAGGATAAGACGTTTACAGAATACATACCTAACAGCGGCAAATAGATAACGTGTAGTATTTGCATCATACATTGCAATAGTGTAGTTTTGCAAAAAACTACGTCCATGTATAAACTAATTATTAGGCCAGTTCTTTTCCTCTTATCTCCTGAAAAGGTTCATGCACTTGTTGTCCTAATTATCAAAATTGGATTCCTTATCCCTGGAGTAAAATGGGTGATTAAAAAAGCTTATTCAATTTCACACCCAAAGCTTGTGCGAAATGTTTTTGGTATTCGCTTCGATAACCCCATTGGATTAGCCGCAGGGTTTGACAAGAATGCTGAGCTGATAAATCATTTTGATGCCTTTGGGTTTTCATTTATTGAGGCTGGCACTATAACTCCCAAACCTCAGCCAGGGAACCCAAAGCCACGTTCTTTTCGTCTTACAGCAGATAATGCTTTAATAAATCGTATGGGTTTTAATAACAAGGGGTTATATTATGCTAAAAAGCAACTTCAGAATCAAAAAAGACAGATAATTATTGGAGGTAATATCGGAAAAAATACTCTCACTCCAAATAATCAAGCAGTTATTGACTACCTGATTTGCTTTAAGGAGTTATATTTTGATGTAGATTATTTTGTTGTTAATGTTAGCTGCCCTAATATAAAGGATCTTAAATCATTACAAGATACCGATAATTTAAGGGCAATTTTGAAGGCTCTAACCGATTATAGAAATCTGCAATCAGTATACAAACCAATCCTTTTAAAGGTCTCTCCCGATCTCGATAATGAACAACTCGATTCCAATATATCAGTTGCTATGGAGATGCGAATAGATGGTTTCGTAGCCACAAATACCACCACATCGAGAGAAGGACTAAAAACATCAAGCGATTTGGTTTCCAGGCTAGGAAATGGAGGGTTAAGTGGTGCTCCACTAAAAACTCGCTCAACAGAAATTATTCGACGCATCCATTCCAAAACAGGAGGGAAGATGCCAATAATTGGGGTTGGTGGCATAATGAGTGTTGAGGATGCTTTGGAAAAAATTGGGGCAGGAGCTACTCTTCTTCAACTTTACACCGGTTTTATATACCAAGGTCCAATTCTTGCTAAAAAGATTTGCCGGTCTCTATTGAAATAATGCTCTAAACATGAAACTAGAAGAAGGAGAAGTCCACACATTTCATGTTCTAAAGAAAACTAATGTCTCCGAGGAAGGGGATTTCTTTCTTGTGCGTCATTCCTCGGGTAGAAGATTATTAATACCCGAAAAATACTACCTTAATTACAATATCACGCCTGGTTCCACCATCGATTGCAAAGTAGATAAAGTCAGCTGCACCGGGAAAGTATATCTCGAGCCAATTCACCCTTACTACAAAGAGGGTAGGGTATACCCATTCTTAGTGATAGAATCTGTTTCTAGTAATTTTCAGGAAGATAATTCTTACCAAATTATAGTTGAAGATGTATTTAAAAATAGGATTGAAGTTATAGTTAGCCATGAAATATATTCAAAATCAACTATTGGGGATAGTATTGATCTTACCGTTTTGTATATAAAAAAGGGAATTCCTAATCTAACTCATTCAAGCGAAACAATCATAAATAATTATGTTAAACTGATAGGGCACACTTTACAGTTTGAGATTAAAGAGAAAACGAAAAACAAGCAAAATGAGGAAACTCTAATTCTTATGAGCAAAGAGGGGCATAAAGCATCTATTAAACTTAAGCATTTTGCAGCATATAATTTAAATGTTGGCAACGTATTAGACTGTAATGTATACGGTTATACAAATTCGGGAGAATTAAAAGTTGAACCAGAAAGCCCTTTCTATACCATAGGTGAAGTGTATGATTTCACCATTGTTAATGAGATACAAGAACTATTAGTGCAGGAATCCGACCAAAAAGTTACTATCACTGTACAGGATATTAATGGTATGCATTGTGGAATATGGGTTGATAAATTTTTAGCGGATGAGTGCTATAAAAAAACCCGGCTAGCTTGCCGGGTAATAGGATTTAGAAAGGGAAGACCAAAACTTGAACTAGTTACATCACACCAATATTAGCTAGTCTTCTCCAAAATTATCTTCAGCATAGTCCGCATCTTGCTCATCCTCAATTTCATCGGGAAAAGTATCGTCGTCCGTTCCAATGCTATCTGAATCGCTGAAGAAACCCTTGTCCTCATCGTCTTCTTTGGGTTTTGTGTCGATCTTAACGTTAACCTTGATAAGGTAACTTGCTTCTTCGGTATCAAGTGTTATTGCATAGAAATAATCGTTATTAGGCTTAGTTACCTTTATAACATGATTCTGATACCCATATGGGTATTTCTTTTTCACCAAAGCAAGAAGCTCAGGGCCTAAGTTTTTATAGCTGATTACCAGTTTCTTTTTGTCCATAAACATGTCACAATTTTATTTTGCAATAATACATTAAATATCCAGAAGTAAAAACAAATAAAAAAAAATCTTATTCTTTTTTCAGAAAACGATATAGCAAATCTGACACACTAAATTACCATTCTAAATACCTTATTCCAAACGTTTTCTAATAAACTTGCTTGAGAAACCCATAATTTAAAATTGTTACATAATCTCCATTATGTTAAATAGAGATTAGCCACATTATTCATAAAAAAAGGGACTGTAACCAGTCCCTTCCTTTAATAGTAAGAAGTTGAGTGCTATTCCTCAAAATTAACAAAGATTTCATTCATCTGCTCATACTTCTTCTGCATCTCATCACCTTCTATTCTAAACCTGAAATAAAGGTTTCTAAGTGTTTCAACAACCGCTTTATTTTTTGGGTTTAGTTCATAAGCTTTTTCCATGTAAGGAATACTCTTTTTAAACTCCCCGTTAGCTTTTGCCATAACGGCATCGTACTTTTCTATTTCACGAGCTGGTACTTTATTTGCCTCCTCAAGGTATTTAACGCCAGCATTAAAGTAAAGCGCACCAAGATTATAGATGGCATCGAAGAAGTTGGGATTCAACTCAATAGCTTTTTTGTATGATTTTTCAGCTTCTACAAAGTTTTCAAGCTTATCGTGAAGTGTTCCCTCAGCAAAGTGTAACGAAGGTTCAGTGGCATCGGTTTCCATTGCCTTATGGATATAATCCAATACCAACTTAGGGTCATCTCCTTTTGAAATGTAATAGTTAATTAAACCATACAGGATACTCTGGTTCTTTGGGAACTTCAAGAATCCGGTTTGAAGGTACTCAAGACCCTCCTTATCCCTCTCGAGTTGAACAAATGCCTCAAAGATATTGTAATAGATATTGCCATCGGCAGTGTATTTGTAATCTAAGGCCTTTTTGTAGTACTTAACAGCGTTCTCGTTGTCACCACCAACCTGAGCCGATAGTCCAGCGTAGTATACAACCACTGTATCTACAACATTTACAAGAGGTAACTCCCCTATTTCAACTGAAACACCAAAATACTTTGATGACTCCTTGTACTCTTTCTGAGCATACTTAGCAGTACCCTCTGAAATGAAGTGATACTTAAGTTTTGTCAGATTCTCGGTTAATTTCTTTGAACCTTTTCCTTTTGCATCGAGTTCCTTGGCCTTCATAAAGCTATTATATGCTTCACTTAATGGATTCTCTACAATATTGTTAGTGAAAACCCAATACTCAAGCTGACCATTTATGAAAAAGAAATTCACTCTATCCATCTGAAACTCTGTAATAGTTTGTCCATCAACCTCTTTCTCTGATTGTTGTTTTGGAACACCTACAATTATATTAAACTCATTTGTTGTCATTCCTGCCCTTGCTGAAAGAGTCATGGCCTCGTAGGCTTCCATCATAAGTTCGCCACGTGATATCCAGGTAGCATAGTTCAGGCCATGCTTAACATGAGCAATACGTTCGTTACTCTTCTGAATCTTCTTTTCAAGAGAGTTGAAATTGACGCTCTTAGAGGTTTGTGCCAATAAGCTCACACTTATTAGCGCAGCTGAAAAAAACAGGATTATTCGTTTCATCACATTTGGTTTATTGTTAATACTTAAAAAACTTGATATCTATTCTATGTTGTCTATCTGATCGTTAATTTCAGACAGTTGATCATTTGTATTATCCAGATCACCTTCAGCAGCGTCAACCTTTGCAACTGCTGCTATTGTATCACCATTTCTCAAATTAATAAGCCTAACCCCTTGCGTTGCTCTTCCTGCCAATCGAACATCAGAGACGGCAAGTCGAATGGTTATTCCGCTCTTATTAATGATCATCAAGTCGTTTTTATCAGTTACCGCCTGAACAGCTATAAGTTTGCCCGTTTTTTCGGTAATATTTATAGTTTTAACGCCTTTACCTCCCCTATTGGTTATTCTGTAGTCGTCAAAATCGGATCGCTTCCCATAACCGTTCTCAGAAACAACTAAAACATCAACCTTTTCCTCTTGTTTTACACAAACCATGCCAATGACCTCATCGTCGGGGGTGATGGATATTCCCCGAACTCCCCCACCCGTTCGACCAATTGGTCGAACCAGACTCTCGGGGAACTTGATGGCCTTACCATTGCGGGCTGCCAGCATTAAATGGCAGTTACCATCGGTGAGGCATGCTTCGAGGAGTTGATCACCATCTTTAACTGTTATGGCAATAACCCCATTTTGGCGTGGACGGCTATAGGCTTCGAGAGATGTTTTTTTAATAATGCCCTTCTTTGTTCCCAAAATGATGAAATTATTTCTCACATATTCGGGATCGGTAAGCTTCTTAACATTAATATATGCCTTTACCTTATCCTCGGGCTCTATATTAATAAGGTTTTGAATGGCTCTTCCCTTAGAGGATTTTGCCCCTTCGGGGATTTCGTATACTTTAAGCCAGTAGCATTTCCCATTCTCGGTAAAGAATAGCATGGTATTGTGCATTGAGGCAACGAAAAGGTGCTCAATGAAATCCTCATCGCGGGCTGCAACACCTTTAGTTCCAACACCTCCCCGACCCTGTAAACGATACTCTGTTAGTGGTGTACGCTTAATATACCCAAGGTGTGATATGGTTATCACCACATCCTCATCGGCGTAAAAGTCTTCGGGGTTAAATTCTTCCGCATCGGGAATTACCTGAGTTCTTCGAGCATCGCCATATTTAGCTTTGATCTCAATTAGCTCATCCTTAATTATTTTCATCTGAAGAGCTTCATCCTGAAGAACCTGATTGTAGTATTCAATCATCTTCAAAAGTTCAGCATGCTCCTCTTTAACCTTATCGCGTTCTAAGCCTGTTAGACTTCTTAAACGCATATCGATAATTGCGCGAGCCTGAAGATCGGAAAGGTCAAACCTTTCCATTAATTTCTCACGCGCCTCATCAGGTGTTTGAGCAGCTCGAATGATGCTTATTACCTCATCGATATTATCGATGGCAATAAGGAGTCCCTCAAGAATATGGGCGCGCTTCTCTGCCTGATCCAAATCAAATTTCGTACGACGAATAATCACATCGTGACGATGCCTTACAAAGTACTTGATTAAATCTTTTAAATTCAGGATTTTTGGACGACCATCGACAAGAGCAATACTATTTATTGAGAATGTGGATTGTAGCTGCGATTGCTTAAATAGGTTGTTCAGCACTACATTGGCAACAGCCTCCTTCTTCAAAATGATAACAACACGTGTTCCTTGCCTGTCGGATTCATCGTTGATATAACTAATTCCCTCAATCTTTTTCTCGTTAATAAGGTCGGCAATTTTCTTGATCATCTCGGCCTTATTAACCATGTAGGGGGTTTCCGTTACAACTATTCTTGCCCTGCCCGTTTCGGTTTGCTCAATCTCGGTTGTTGATCGGATTACAACTCGTCCTCTGCCTGTTCTGTAAGCATCTTTAATGCCCTGAATACCGTAGATAATTCCACCGGTTGGGAAATCGGGTCCATGAATATACTTGATAAGTTCTTCAACGTCAATTTCGGGGTTATCGATGTATGCACAAGTGGCATCAACAACCTCGGAAAGGTTATGGGGAGGCATATTGGTTGCCATACCCACAGCGATACCCGATGTTCCGTTAACCAGTAGAATTGGGATACGAGTGGGTAATACTGTTGGCTCTTCCAGAGAATCGTCGAAGTTAAGACGGAGATCAACCGTATTTTTCTCCAAATCGGCTAAAACATCTTCGGATATTTTCATTAGGCGAGCCTCGGTGTAACGCATGGCAGCGGGACTATCGCCATCAATTGATCCAAAGTTACCCTGACCCTCAACCAATGGGTACCGGAGCGACCAAACCTGAGCCATTCTAACCATGGCATCATATACCGAGGTGTCGCCGTGTGGGTGATACTTACCCAGCACTTCTCCCACAATACGCGCTGATTTTTTGTAAGGCTTTCCAGGATTTAATCCTAAACCAGACATACCAAATAATACTCTACGGTGAACAGGTTTTAGGCCGTCACGCACATCGGGTAACGCTCTGGACACAATAACCGACATTGAATAATCAATGTAGGCAGTCTTCATCTCCTCCTCAATGTTAACCGCTTTAATTTTCTCTTCTCCAATCATTTGTAACAGTATTTCAAGTAATAAAAAGCGTTGATTTCATTCCTATTTAAAAACTTGCTAATTTACCAATAATATATCATTAAATTATAGCTGAAGTAGAGTATTTATTAACATATTTTGGGGAATAAAGATGCTTGCCCATGAGGCAAATGTTAGTATAAATACGATGCCATTGGCATCCAAATAACTAGGAAAATATAATTTGTAATGCTGAGTTTTTATGATCAGCTTTTTGGAATTTGTTTTACAAAATCGCAACATTGAGTTGGTAAATCTGTTATACTGTATTACTTTAGTATCGTAAAAAAACACGACAAAATATATATGGATTACAAGTTTTCAAATAAGATTAAGGAAGTTTTAAGCTATAGTCGCGAAGAGGCTGTTAGGTTGGGAAACGCCACTATAAACACAGAACATTTATTCCTGGGGTTACTAAGGGATGGCGAGGGAATGGCCATTAATATTCTACTTGAGCTTGGACTCGATCTTTCGGAAACCAAGACTATAATTGAAAATAAGATTAGAGGAACCGAAATTCCCTCACCCCTAACCGACCCTGATAGCCTACCACTATTTAAATCGGCCGAGAGGGTACTAAAATTGGTTACCCTAGTTGCACGTGAGCTAAAAACTGAAACCATAAATACAGCACATCTACTTCTGGCTATTCTTAAGGATGAGAATAGCCTTGTAACACAACTTCTAGAGGAAAAAAATATTGATTACCATACTGTTAAAGCAGAGATGAAACCAGAAATAATAGAAGCAAAAGCTGAGTTCTCCGATGAGGACGACGAGCGGTCGTTTGGGGGCGCACAGCGTGGGCCACAACAGACCCCAGGAAAACCTGCAAGTGACACTCCAGTTCTTGATAACTTCGGGATTGATCTGACCAAAGCGGCTGAAGAAAACAGGCTTGATCCAATAGTAGGTCGCGAAAGGGAGATTGAACGTATTGCCCAAATACTTAGCCGAAGGAAAAAGAATAATCCAATCCTAATAGGCGAACCGGGTGTAGGGAAATCGGCTATTGCCGAAGGACTGGCGATGCGAATCGCGAAGCGAAAAGTTTCGAGAGTACTATTCAACAAGCGTGTGGTAACTCTTGATTTAGCCTCGATTGTAGCTGGAACAAAATATCGTGGACAGTTTGAGGAGAGGATGAAGGCCATTCTTAATGAGCTATCGAAAACCAATGAAGTAATCCTATTTATTGACGAAATCCACACCATAGTTGGCGCCGGTGGCGCCACTGGCTCGCT
This sequence comes from Tenuifilaceae bacterium, assembly GCA_034003245.1. Lineage (GTDB taxonomy): Bacteria > Bacteroidota > Bacteroidia > Bacteroidales > Tenuifilaceae > Perlabentimonas. The sequence goes on along the minus strand of JAVEYY010000004.1, from coordinate 48,197 downwards.
CGATGCAGCCAATATGCTTAAACCCGCCCTAGCCCGCGGCGAGCTACAATGCATTGGCGCCACAACGCTTGACGAGTACCGCGAGCACATTGAAAAGGATGGTGCTCTGGAACGCCGATTCCAAAAGGTTATGATTGAGCCCACATCGCCAGAGGAAACAATCGAAATCCTTAATAAGATTAAGGAAAGATATGAGGATCACCACAACGTATTCTATACTCCCGAAGCGATTGAGGCCTGCGTAAAACTTACCATGCGCTATATATCCGATAGACATTTGCCCGATAAAGCAATTGACGCGTTGGACGAATCCGGTTCGCGAGTACATATTTCGAACATTAAAGTTCCTGAGAAAATAATCGCTTTAGAAAAGCAAATAGAAGAGGCTAAAGCCGAGAAACTTAAGGCTGTTAAAAATCAAGATTTTGAATCGGCTGCCAGCTTTAGGGATCGCGAAAAGCAGTTCCTTGAGCAGCTGGAGCGTGAGCAGCAGCGCTGGGAACGTGAACTGGTTAAGCACCGTGAGATAGTAGATGACGAAAAGGTGGCCGAGGTTGTTGCTATGATGACCGGAGTTCCAGTACAGCGAATTGCACAAGCCGAGGGTACCCGACTGCTGAAGATGGGTGAAGAGCTTAAAGACTCTGTTATTGGGCAGGACGAGGCCATTGGAAAGATTGTGAAATCAATCCAACGAAATAGAGCTGGGCTTAAAGATCCCAATAAACCCATTGGAACTTTCGTATTCCTTGGCCCCACAGGTGTAGGAAAAACTCAGCTGGCTAAGGTGTTAGCAAAATATCTGTTCGATACTACCGATAACCTTATCCGCATTGATATGAGCGAGTATATGGAGAAATTCTCTGTATCGCGGCTTATTGGAGCACCTCCAGGCTACGTGGGGTACGAGGAAGGCGGACAGCTTACCGAAAAAGTTAGGCGTAAACCCTACTCCGTGGTGCTTCTAGATGAGATTGAAAAGGCTCACCCCGATGTTTTCCATATCCTGTTGCAGGTTCTTGACGAGGGACAATTAACCGATAGTTTAGGGCGAAGGGTCGACTTTAAGAACACAATCATTATAATGACCTCGAATATTGGAACCCGGGAACTGAAAGATTTTGGGCAGGGCGTTGGTTTTAAAACCAATACCAGCGAGTCGGCAAATAACGACTATGCAAAAAGTATAATCCAAAAGGCTCTTAAAAAGGCCTTTGCGCCCGAATTTCTCAATAGGATTGATGACGTGATTATGTTCAACTCGCTTACCCGTGAGCATATACATCAAATCATCGACATAGAGCTTAAAGGACTATTCGCAAGGATTCACAATTTGGGCTATATAATTGAGCTTACCGATACGGCCAAAGACTTTGTCGCCGAAAAAGGTTACGATATCCAGTACGGAGCCCGCCCCTTAAAGCGTGCTATACAAAAGTACTTAGAAGATGAAATGGCTGAGGTGATAATCAAAAGCGAAATTCAAGTTGGTGATACCATTTGCGTGGATTACAATAAAAAGGAGGACGAGATTGTAATCAATATCAAGACAAAGGAGAACCCTGAGGAGGTAAAACCTGACAGCGAAGCGAGTACTCAGTAATTTTATAGTTTAAACGCCCTTTTTAGGGCGTTTTTTTGTTTAAAACTGAACAAACGAACTAAGGATGCGTTAGTACAAAACAATTTAAAAATCACACTTAAAAACTAAATATTGTTATGAGTAAAAAAATTACATTTGGAGGCAATCCGGTTACCCTAATTGGAAACGAGATTAAGGTTGGCGATAAAGCCCCAACCTTCAACCTACTTGATGGGAGTTTAAAATCCAGCACCCTTGCCGATTACAAAGGGAAAGTAAAACTTCTATCCATTTTTCCATCCATTGATACCGGGGTTTGCTCGATGCAAACACGCAAGTTTAACCAGGAGGCTGCACAGTTTGGCGACAGGGTAGCGTTTTTAGCTATTTCGGCCGATTTGCCCTTTGCCCTTAAAAGATTCTGCGGAGCAGAAGAAATTAATAATCTAGTTCCCCTTTCGGATCATCGAGAAATGGACTTTGGCAAGAATTACGGTTTCCATATCAGCGAGCTAAGGCTTTTAGCCAGAGGCGTTGTAATTGTTGATGCCAACGATGTAATTCAGTACATTGAGATTGTGCCAGAAATTGGGCACGAGCCCAACTACGAGGCCGCTATTGCCAAGCTAAAGGAGTTAGTATAGTTTTTTGTTGGCAATTGGCATTACGTGTACCTATCGGATTTATTATATTAGTAAAGGCTGATGAGAATTCATCAGCCTTTACTGCTATATTTGAGTACATTAGGATATAATCTCGCCATACAAATCATAATCGGCAACATCAACTATTCTGCATTCAATAAAATCGCCCGATTTTAATATATGTCTTTGGTTATTAGGAATAAGAACCTCTTGATCTACCTCGGGTGAGTCGAACTCAGTACGCCCAATATAGTACTCCTCCTCTTCCCTATCGATTATCACCCTAAAAACTTTATCAAGTCTTAACCTATTGTTTTCTAGCGATATTTGCTGCTGTAACTCCATAACCTGTTCAACACGACTTTGCTTTACCTCCTCGGGAACATCATCGGCTAAAGTGGCCGAATGCGTTCCCTCCTCCTCGGAGTAGGCAAAAACGCCAAGCCTATCGAATTTCATCTCCTTTACAAACTGAAGTAGCTCGTTAAAATCGGCCTCTGTTTCACCGGGATGCCCAACCAGCAGGGTGGTTCGAATGGCAATACCAGGAACTTCCCTTCGCAAAGTCTCAATAAATTCTATAGTTTCCTGACGATTTATGCCCCGACGCATAGCCTTAAGTACGCCAGTGCTAATGTGCTGGAAGGGAATATCGATATACTTGCAAACCTTGGGATTACTGCGCATAACATTGAGCAGCTCCAATGGAAAACCCTTGGGGTAAGCGTAGTGAATGCGAATCCACTCCAAACCATCAATCGTACTAAGCTCATTGATAAGCTCAGGGAGCTTACGGGAGCCATAAATATCCTTCCCATAAAAGGTTGAATCCTGCGCAATTAGAATAAGTTCCTTAACACCTTGATTCACCAAATACTGAGCCTCCTCCAGCAGATCAGGGATAGGTTTGGATACGTGTTTCCCTCGAATTAGCGGAATGGCGCAGTATGAGCAACCCCAAGAGCACCCCTCGGAAATCTTGAGGTAGGCGTAATGGTTAGGCGTGGTAATAAACCGTTGGTTCTGGTGGCTGTTGCTGAGTTTAGTATTTAAGCTTTTTAGTATCTCTGGCAAATCGGTTACCCCAAAAAATCCATCCACCTCGGGAATCTCGTCAATTAAATCCTCTCTGAAACGCTGCGATAGGCACCCCATCACAAATATCTTATCAATTTTCCCCTGCTCCTTGGCCTCTACAAACGAGAGGATTGTGTCGATGGATTCCTCCTGAGCATCGGCAATAAAGCCGCAGGTATTAATTACCACAACCCTTGCAGAGGTATCGTTCGAATCGAAAATCACGTCCCACCCATCAACCTCAAGCTGTCTCATCAGGTACTCGGAGTCCACCACATTCTTGGAGCAACCCAGGGTAACCACATTTATCTTTCTCTTACTCATCTATGATTCTTTGATATTTAGCTGTTAAAAACAGCCTGCAAAGGTAAGAATAGTTAAAAAATAACGATATTTACCAGCGTTAAATCCTTACTAATCCAAAAAAGATTCAGCCATGCTATTAAAACAGGACCTTGAGCAGCTTAAAGAAGTTGGAATTTCAAAAGAAACTGTTGAGCAACAGCTTGACAACTTTCGAAAAGGATTTCCCTTTCTCGATATTATTAAGCCTGCCGTGGTGGGCGATGGCATTATCCGCCTAGAGTGCAGCGAGGTGGACGATCTGGTAGACCTTTTCAGAAGCTATGAGGGGTCGTTGACCAAGTTTGTACCTGCTTCGGGTGCTGCAACAAGGATGTTTAAGCATCTCTACGAGTTCTTGGAAGAATATCCAAATAAACAGGATGATTGCTTTGCCGACAAGGGATTTAACTCGATGTGGAACTTTTTTGAAAACATCAAAAGCTTTGCTTTTTACGATGATTTGAAAGCAGAACTGGCAAAGAATAGGCATAGCATCGATGGGCTGATGGAACAAAAAGACTATACAACCATAGTAAAAGCGCTACTACAACCCTTCGCGTTAAACTATGGTAATCTCCCCAAGGGATTGATCAAATTTCACGCCTACGCTGATGGTACTCGCACTGCCTTGGAGGAGCATTTAGTGGAGGGAGCACAGTACACTCGCATGTTGAATAACAGGGTCAATATTCACCTTACCGTTTCGCCCGAGCATAAGGAAGGATTTGTAAAGCTGGCAAAGGAAGTTATTCCCCTCTACGAGGAGGTACATGGCGTTACCTTTTCCATTGAATACTCTGAGCAGAAGAAATCGACCGATACTATTGCTGTAGAAGAGGACAATAGCCCTTTCCGCGATGCGGAAGGAAGGTTGGTTTTCCGTCCCGGTGGACACGGAGCCCTAATTGAGAACCTTAATGAGATTACCTCGGAAATAGTTTTTATAAAGAATATCGATAATGTGGTTCCCGACAGGTTTAAGCCACAAACCGTACTCTACAAAAAGGCGCTTGCTGGATTGCTGGTAAGCTATCAGAGTTTGGTTTTCGATTACCTTAGCCAGCTGCAGGAGCAGGAGAACCCATCGGAAGAGTTTTTAAATGAGGTACTCGATTTCACCATCGAGGAGCTTTGCATTCTTCCCCCCACGGGTTTAAACCTAAGCGATACCAAGGCACTTCACTCCTATCTTACCGCCAAGCTGAACAGGCCCATCCGCGTATGCGGAATGGTTAAAAACGAGGGAGAACCCGGTGGCGGGCCATTCTGGGCGGCAAATCCCGATGGTTCCATTTCGTTACAGATTGTGGAGTCGTCGCAGATTGACCTGAATGATCCACAGAAGAGGGCTATATTTGATTCCTCTACCCACTTTAATCCGGTGGATTTGGTATGTGGGGTAACCGATGTGGATGGTGAGAAGTTCGATCTGCTCAAGTACCGTGATCCCAGTACAGGATTTATCTCCTTAAAAAGTAAGGATGGCCGGCCGCTGAAAGCCCAGGAGCTACCCGGGCTCTGGAATGGCGCCATGGGCGACTGGATAACTATTTTTGTGGAAGTTCCCCTGATCACCTTTAACCCCGTGAAGACTGTTAACGACCTGCTTCGAGAGCAACATCAGGGGTGAGAGAGATGGAAGACAGAAGATTGAAGTCAGAAGACAGAAGACAGAAGACAGAAGTCAGAAGACGGAAGACAGAAAACTAGTGACAAGAGTGACTAAAGTGACAAGTGATCTCGTCATCCAGCCAAAAAGCGGCTGTCTTGCGAGACAGGCGGGTGACGGGTGACTGGAGTGACTAGAGTGACTGGAGTGACTAGAGTGACTAGAGTGACTAGAGTGACTAAAGTGACTAAAGTGACAAGTGACAAGTGACAAGTGATCTCGTCATCCAGCCAAAAAGCGGCTGTCTTACGAGACAGGCGGGTGACGGGTGAGACTGGAGTGACAAGAGTTATCTCGTCATTGTGGCAAAGAACGCCACTCCTACGAGACAGGCAAGTGAATAATGTGACTGAGACTATTAACTTAGGTAAGTTTTCCCACCTGACATAGTTTTCTGAATAGACCCCTGAATAGATCCACTCGCAATCGCATTATGAGGAGTCGCAATCGTGGTTTGAGGACTCGCAATCGCGTTTTGAGGACTCGCAATTGCATCTTGAGGACTCGCAATCGCGTTTTGAGGACTCGCAATTGTGGTTTGAGGACTCGCAATTGCATTTTGAGGACTCGCAATCGCATTTTGAGGACTCGCAATCGCATTTACAGGGCTCGCAATCGCATTTTGGGCCCATACAGCGGTTAGAAAACATCAACCCCGATAAAGAAAAAGTAAAGGCTGCCGAGAATGGCAGCCCTTACAAGATATAGAGAGGTTTGCTGGTTAACGTTTAATAATCCTAATTCGAGACTTGGTGCCATCAACCTCAATCACAGACAGGATATACAGTCCCGGTTCAATATCCACGATTTCGAGCCTGTAGCTGAGCTCACCGCTTAGCTCTTTCACCAGGAGTACCTGCCCGCTGATACTGGTTACGGAAATCGTTTTAATCCCCCTCTCACTATTGATATTCAGGTTGGAGGTGAATGGATTGGGGAAGATCCCCACCGAGGCTAACGACTCGATATCGACACCCGTGGCGGTGGTGGTGAAGGATTTCTGATCGCCATAGCCTGTACCCGCGCTGTTGGTGGCGTAGGCCCTTACATAGTATGTGGTGTTGGCGGTTAATCCAGATATCTCGCTGGTGAACTCCGCAGTTCCAGACCCATTCTCGGTTTTGCTATCATCGAGAGTTGGATTCTGCGAGGTGCTCCACACCACGCCCTTGGCGGTGATACTGGCTCCGCCATCATTGGTAATAGATCCTCCGGATGAAGCAGACGTTTGCGTGATGTTAGTAATATCCATGGTAGACACCACTGGAACAGACACCTCCGGATAGTTATGAGCCTCGGGTCCACCCTGCCACCTTAGATATGGGTAGGTAACATCCGCAATATTATCCCATACTGTGGTAAAATCCCATCCAGAGAAAGAAGCCTGAGCTAACAGTTGCGAGGTTGATAACCCGGTACCTCCTGTTGACTCGGTTTTACCACTGGTAGCTGTATTCCAGTACGATGATGATATGGTTGCCGAGTTGGTACCCGAGAATCCCCCAGAATTGTATGTAGTGGAATTTACTAATCCAATACTATAGCAATTGGTGATGGTACTTGTGTTCTGATTATTGCCAACAAAGCCGCCAAAACCACTACCACTACCAGAGTTTACAATCGATCCTGTGGCGTAGCTACTGGAGATGGATGAGCTCACGTTGCTGCCCACCAGACCGCCAACCATGGTTTTGCCGGTAACATTTGCTGTAGAGTAACACTGATCAATACTGGTATCGGTATAGTTTCGGCCAATTAACCCTCCAGCCTCCTCGACCGTTCCTGTAACATCTCCTGAGGAGAAACACTCAGTGTACGTAGACTCGTTGGTATTCCCAACCAATCCTCCAACAAAGTAATCGCCCGTTACGGTTGAGTTGCTTGAACACCCACTCATTGTGGTTTGATGGTTATAACCAGCCAAACCTCCCACTGCTGCTGCATAATCACCTTCACCAACTACGATAGATTCAGCACTACACCCCTCGATAGTAACCATTGAACTCCATCCCAAAAGGGCGCCAACATAACCCTCACCCGTTACATTGGCCGAGAGGAGGTTCACATTTTTTATCGCTCCATTCTGAACCATGCCGAATAGGCCCTGGTAGTTCACGTTAGGACGATTAATAAATAATCCTGAGATGGAATAATCAGCACCATCGTAATGGGCAGTAAAGTAGCCACCGGTTTCGCCTCCAATGGGCACCCAACCCTCACCAGTATTCCATGGAGCCTGACCAAGATTGATATCAGCAATTTGAACAAAATACTTATCGGAATGATCGTTGCCCAAGAAGTTTCTAACATTATTCAGATGATCGGGAGTTCCAATTTGCCATGGGTCGGCCTGAGTTCCCTGACCTCCGGCAAAGTACACCGTTGGAGCCTCGCTGATCACGCTGATATCATCAATAAACCAGGTATCCCCAAAGTTTTGCTCATGCACAAATGCAATATATACCGCCTGACCAGCATAGCTATCGAGATTGATTTCCCTTTTACTCCATGCATTATAAGATAATGAAGACTCATCGTACGAAGCTAACTCGGTGAAAGCGGCATGTGAGGTCTGGCTGGTTGAGGATATCAGAACCCTAAATGTTGAGTTGTAGTTGCCTGAAAACTCATCTTTCTCATAAAAAGTTAAGTAGTTATTTGCATCTGCTAGCTGAATTTTAGGCGTAACCAGCCAATCCTGACCTCTCATACCTGCAGTCACAGACTCGTAAACGCTTTTGGCACTTGCAGAACCCTCGGAGCTAGTACTTGTAGCGCGCTCCCACTCCTTTACAGTACCAAGGCCATTCTCCCCCATAAACTTCACCCATCCTGTGGGAGGGAAAGCTGTCTCCTCAAACCCCTCAGCAAATGGAAGGTTGATAACCTCATCCACTGCTTCGGTTGTAAAAATTACCTGCTGACCATAAGCCGTACCAGCGCTATTGGTGGCATAAGCACGAACATAGTAGGTAGTGTTGGACGATAAACCGGCTATTTCGCTGGTGAACTCCCCAGTGCCTGTGCCATCCTCCGTTTTACTATCGCTAATGCTTGGGTTCTCAGAGGTACTCCAAACCACCCCGCGGGCAGTAACGCTGGCACCACCATCGGCGGAAATATTACCACCCGATATGGCTGAGGTTTGGCTGATGCTGGTCACGGCCGAAGTGGTAATGGTAGGAAGAGCTGCAGCTGGATCCATGATACACCGAACGCTAAAACCATCGTTCTTGTCGTAGTTACCATAGCTAGCGGTAGTGCCATTGTACCACAGGTACCAAGAGATGGGTGTATCGTACTCCGAGATATCGGTAGTCCAGTACATTCCAAAAACTTTCTGAGAGGCAAAGTTACCTCCACCCCAACGGTTTCCACCGCCAACCGCTGCAAAACCAGACTCGTTAGTCCCCTCCGCTGAGGAGCTATTCCAAAACTCGGTACCGGCGGCTTTAAGCTTGCCTCCAGCAACAGCAGCTCCACCAAGATACTCAATAAGAGTTACCCACTCCTCATTGGAAGGGACGTGCCATCCTGTGGGACAAAGCTTGTTACCTTGAACCGCATACCAGTTGTAGAGCGCACCATAACCCGACTTATTGATCTCGTTGTTATCGTACCACGCATAGGCACCCGTGCTATTGGCCTCCCAAGCGGTGTTGTCGCTGCCGGGGTAGCTTATGGAGGTGTTATCATTGAACTTGGTAACCCTGAGGTTTTGGCCCATCCATTTCTGGGTTCCGATCTCCACTACGGGATATATATTCCCATCGATATCGGTAACGGTTTCGCCAGTATACTCCTCCTGGGTTGTGAACTGCAACTCTTCGCCATAGCCAGTGCCTGCGCTATTGGTGGCATATGCACGCACGTAGTAGGTGGTGTTGGCGGTTAGGCCAGTAAGCTCACTGGAGAAGCCATCAGTTCCTGAACCATCGTTGGTAAGCCCAGTATTGGCCTCTAGGGTTGGAGCGGCAACAGTGCCCCACACCACGCCCTTAGCGGTAATGTCGGCTCCTCCATCATCGGAAATGGTTCCACCCGAAATGGCGGAGGTTTGCGTAATGCTGGTTACGGTAGTAGTTGAAACCGTAGGAGCAGTAGCGCTTTGCCCCGAAGGGATTATGGTAAGAGTTGTATTAGGAATGTAATTCGACAAATCTCCCGTTGGAGGCTGTGCAGGATCTGGATTATCATAATCGTTATAGAAAAATATACTTCTTACCAATCCCATATCGGTACAATAGAAATCATCAGAGCCCGAGTGATAACCGGAGGTATTTTCGTCAACCGCAATTACCAGATTTTGGGAATTGTTGTACGTAAAGGGTGTAGCTAATGAAATTGTAACCCAACCTGCTGTTGCTGTAACAGATAAATCTCCGCTATAGACCTGCGTAAGATTTTCCATAGGAATCCAATCGGAGGGGGATGAGAAAACCTCTTGATCGGTATGCCCCATGTAAACCACAATCTGATCGGTCCATTCGCTATTTCCGTTGAAATAATACTTTAAGGAGCTTATCTGGCCACTGGTACCTATTTCGCTTTTCAAGTAGATCGATTGGGTATACGAGTAACTATAAAAGGGTTCAATGGGTAATCTTTGGTCAACGTAATTACCAGTTCCAATCACGATGGATTGCGAATCACCAGCCGCAGTGGTTGTAAACACTTTCTGCTCTCCATAAGCAGTTCCTGCGCTATTGGTAGCGTAAGCCCGCACGTAGTATGTGGTACTGGCCGTTAGTCCCGTAATACTACTGTTAAACTCGCCTGTTCCAGAACCATCTTCGGTTTTACTATCAGCAACAGTAGGATTCTCCGATGTGCTCCAGCACACGCCACGGGCAGTTACTTCTGCACCACCATCGCTGGTAACATTACCCCCTGCGGTTGCGGTGGTTTGAGCGATGTCAGTAATGGAGTTGGTGGTAACAGTAGGCACCAAAACCTCAGCATTCTTAATACATCTAACCGCTCGTCCTGTTCCATAAGTCATTCCATCGGTAACACTTATGCTTCCACTATAATGTATGTAAACATAGTTATTTGAGATTGATGAAACGGCCGTAGATGTCCAAATTTCAGAGGTGTAGGTAAGCGAAAGGAAACTTCCATCGCTAGCCCTATAACCATTTGGAACAGCAGTAAAACCGCTCTCATTAGTTGCATCGTTGGGTGAAGCCCAGTAGCTACCCGAGCTATCCATTAGCTTGTTGGCTGCAATAGATGTGCCTCCAAGATAGGCCAACAGCTCATCCCACTCGTCCTTTGTGGCCACATGCCAACCCGTTGGGCAAACGTTGCGCGCATCGTTTACCACCCTCCCATCGTATAGTTTTCCGTAAATGGCGTCGTTTTCTGCGCTGTTGTTGTAGTTTGCCCATTTTAAGGGGAAGCTGCTGCTCGTCCAGTCGTCAACGCTTTGCGCGTTGGGGATCTCGTCACCATTGCTAAACTTAGAAGCCCTAAGGTTTTTGGCCATCCACTCCTGGGTGCCAATTACAACGGTGGGATACTCATTACCATCAATATCGGTAACGGTACCCTTATGCTGACTACTGGCATTGATGGACAATGCCAGTAGAATCAGTAAACAACATATGCTAAGAAGTTTTCTAAACATAAAGAAGTATTTGAATTTCTAATCTCTAGTAAACATAAGTGGCTATAAAGGAGAAGCGGGATTCTTTTCGTTCCACTTCTTCCAGGCTGGAGTACGCCAGGTTTTAACGTATCGGGCAATGTACTCATCGAGCGGTTCGGAAAGAACAATGTTCATATCATCCTTCGCCTTCCAGCGATCGTCCGTTGATCCAAAACCACCTGCCACCCACTCGTACTTAACAGCATAATTACCTAAAGACTTTACGGTACCGGCTTCGAGGTTAATCTTAACCGGTTCGGAGAGTTCCAGCAGCTGCTTAATGTGGTAGGGTTTATCGGCATATGGTTCGTAGCTCATGATAAAGTTGGGATTGTTAATCTCCTTCTTATACTCCTCAAGCTTGCCATAGTCGACATATACATGGTAAAAGCCAATGAGCGTATATTCCCCAGCCTTTAGGTTCTCGGAATAGAAGATACTGTTTACATCAGCTGCTGCATCGTACTTTCTGAAGGGAATCACAGCTCCATCGGGGCCTTTAACCAAGGGAGCCCAACCGGTAGCGTTATTATTCAGTACAATTTCGTAGCCTCCGGTGTCCTTCAGCTTACCCAGCTGAAGGACAAGCAAACTCATATCGTTTGAGGTAGGCTTATCGATCTTGGGAAACAGCTGAGCAAATCCAGTTGCCACTCCGAGGTAAAAAATTGCTGCAAAAAGTAAAGTTGTCCGTTTCATAATGTGATCCTCCATTGATTAAGTTACAATTTGTGTTAGGTTAAATTATGGTTTGCTTACTTAAAAATTCGACAATTTGCTGATCGTTTCCAACGCTAACAGGGATTGCATCGGAGTTCGACAGGGTAACAAAGGCGTTGCACTGCACAAAGGTCTTAAGGTGCTTAATATTGATTAGATGATTGGGGTGGATTAAAAAGAAATGATACTGCTTAAGCTCTTCCGCCAGAATATTCAGAGGCTTATACGAGGTGAAATATTCTCCCTTCTCTATATAAAAACGGGTTTCGTAGCTATGATTCTCAATTCTTACAATGGAATCAATTGCTATAAGCTGAAACTCTTCGTGTGGTTGGATAATAAAAGTATTCTCGTCGTTCGATAAAGGAAGGGCTTCCCTCCCATACCATCTCTGTAAAGGATACGAAATTACTGGTAGGTCAAAGGATTCTAGCCAGGTAATTACTATGTCAGAATTAACTTTCTCCTCCTCAATCAAATCCATCTCGGAGGATACAATTATTACTTTGGGCATAATTTAAATTTTCCACCAAAGTAATGCCCGTTAACCCTTAATAAAATAGGTAGCTATTATCGGTAAGGAATTATTTAGTATTTGATGTGATTGAATTAGTATTTGATAGTTCAATCAGATTTGGGAATAATCAATAAGGGAAAATTATCCCCTAAAACATCTTAAAAAACCCAGAAATGGTGAATCAATTAGTCACAAATCAACTTATTTAGCAAACCTACTTGCCAGCGTGTTGTAATCCAGATAGTAAAGCATGCGTAGCGAGATACTATTACCCTGTTCGGAACGGAACAAACCAGTCAGGTTGTTGAAGTATTCGCTTCGAACAGCCTTATTTGAGGTTTCGATGGTATTCTTCCATACAACTGAAAGCGTGCTTCCAGGGGCAAAATTCCACTGGTAGGTTAAATCGATATTGAAAATATTTACATTGATATTCCTATCCAAAGTGCTACTCTCCAAGGCTGGTGAAATTGTCCCGTTGGGATTGAGAGTATGATAGCTCTTATAATCGAGCCAACGCCAGTAGTGCCTTAGGCGAATACTGGCAAACGATCGGGCGCTAAAAGAGTAAAGGCCATCGAGGGTATTGGTTAGGGTAGAAACATCGCGAATACCCATGTAAATTGTGGAGTTATCCGAGGTACGCCCAACATATCCCAAATCGTTACGCCCAAAATCCTGTTGAATTTGATATACCACAAAGAAACTATTGCTAAACCGAATCCGAGGCGAAAATCGAAAGGAGAAGTTGTCCATTCCCATCTTATCGGCTCGCCAGTAACTTGTGCGAGTATCTATTGCCAGAGGTTTCCTATAGTCCGAAGAGGTTGTAAAACTCCCTGAGAATCGGCGTGGAAGTATCACCATTCGCCCATTTACTCTTGGCTCATCCCAGTCGTGACGCTCACGGGGATCCATCCAAAACTCACCGCTGATGAAATGGTATGTCCTGGCAAATGTGGTTCTAAAGTTTACGTAAAAATTCGACGAAGTATATACCATAGGTGTGTGGAGCATTGAGTACGATCCTCCCATTGTGCTGTTCCAGTTGAGCAAACGCCAAAAGGGTTTGTAAACCCTGTAGCTAATGCTTCCCCCATTGCTAAACTCGTTAGGTTTCTGCAAATACCCCATGTCGTTGGGGTTATAGCTTTCGCTCTCGGTATTGGTCCAAAGGCTATAAAGGATATTACCCGAGGTTTTCTCGAACTCAAAATAGTACTTATAGCCTAGATCTACTTCATCGGTGTAAATTTGACTTAGGTTAGCCCTACCCGAAAAGGCATACATATTCGCCTTATTCCGCAGCAAAAAGTCGGCAGCAGTTACATTGGCCGTGTAATCCTGCGTTGGAATCATCAAATTTGTATTGGCCAAACTCACGTACGAGTTGTACCTAAGAGTTTGATCGAGTACCAGCATATTGTAATTGGTAAAACCTTGGGTTAGATGGTTGCGCTCTGTTCGGGTAATGGTATCGAGAAGGGTAGCGTACGTGTTGGAAGTAATAGCATTTAGAAATCCAATACCTAAACCTGTGGAGGTTCTGCCCGAAATCTTTGTAGCGTTGATCATCGATGTTTCCTGAGGATTTGATGAAACCACCTCATTCTCGTTAAGCTGATTCTCAGAGATACTAAAACCCTTTGGAGTGGTTCCAATGCGGCGAGAGTAGAAAATACCTCCCTTATCGAATAGATCCATCCCCTCGTTGAAGAAAGGACGCTGCTCGCCATACTGTACCTCGTAGGGTGAGATATTTAGCACTTTATCGTCAGATTTTACCTGGCCAAAATCGGGGATCAGGGTCATGTCGAGGGTAAAACTCTCGGTAATCCCAAGCTGCAAGTCCATTCCGCCATTTAGTCTCCACGACGCTGATTTATTATCGGGGTGCTTATCGATATAACCCGATATGTAAGGGCTAAACGATAGCCTAATGGGAGCATTAATATTTCGTATCCCCGACAATTCACCCGACTGGTTTACAATTCCTGAAATTGAGTTATCGATTGGATTCCATGAGCTCCACTCGTTGTAGCGTTTTATTAATCTTCTGAAATTTATCCCCCAGTTGCCCTCAACCCGACTCGAGAAGCGAAGGGCCGAAAAGGGAATGCGAATCTCGGCAAACCAGCCCTCATCGGTAATAGTTACATGGCTATCCCAAACAGCATCCCAGCTCCTGTCGGAGTTGTTGCCAGTTCGCCTAATGTCGGTTTGCACACCAGAGGCCGATACGATAAACTCTAAGTAGTTAATGCCATCGTTATATGGACTTATAAGAATGCTGAACACATCGGACTTGAGATTGTCGGAGTTATCACGTTTCCCTAGCTCCCTAAAGATTCCATCGGGTTGCTCATCGAAAAGTGCAGCACCGATGTAAATTGACACATCATCATACAGAATTTTTACTGCCGATTTCTCGGATGGAAATGATCCATTGTACGGCTCGTACTGGTAAAAATCGTTGGCTACCTGAGCATCTTCCCATGCTAACTCATCAAGTATGCCATCAATTTTAATATGATCAGTTACCCTTTTGGCATTCACAACCCGCTTCTCCGAGGGTAGCTCCTTTAAAGGTTTTGCGTAAACAGCAGGCAAAAAAATAGCGGATACTACAATATACGATAGTATTCTCTTAATCATTATTGAAAATGTAATATGTTCCCCAAATGTTTGTCGTCACCCATTTTGAAAGGTAAAAATAGTAAAGGTTTAACCGCAACAGGAGTTTTTTAGTATGATGTATATCATAAAAAAAGCGACTCCCAAAGGAATCGCTTCATAATGAAATACAAGAATACCTAGAATAATGCTACTTCTGGGTAATCCAATTAATAATCTCGTCGGAATCGGGCTTTTCGCGGGGTGAAATCGATTTAACAACCCGGCCTTCCTCGTCAATCAGAAATTTCTGAAAATTCCAAGTCACATCGGCATCCACTACCCCATTCTCGCTTTTTTTGGTTAACCACTTGTACAACGGATGAATATCGCTGCCCTTAACCGAAATTTTAGCCATCATCGGGAACGATACCCCATAGTTCTGGGTGCAAAAATCTATAATCTCAGCATTCGATCCGGGCTCCTGGTTCATAAAGTTATTGGCAGGAAAGCCAATTATAATAAAATTTCGCCCTTTGTACTGGCGATAAATCTTTTCCAGAATTTCGTACTGAGGCGTCAACCCACACTTCGAAGCGGTATTCACCACCATAACCTTTTTCCCTTTAAGTTTACTAAGGGGGAACTCCTCTCCACCAATGGTCTCTACGGTAAAATCGTAAAGATTTTTTTCCTGCCCGTTCACCGCCGAGGTAAATGCGAAGCCGATTACAAGTGCTAATAGTATAGTTCTCATCAATTACAATGTATTATTGGTTTTGGTAACTAACACAAGTAAAGTCATTTTGTTTAGAGAATACCAAACATTATGTAACCAAAACAAGAGAGGTTAACTCCATATTGCTAAGGTAATAAAAAAGTCTTACGCAATTAAAACTAGAAGATTTATCTTATATTTCAGTACTGAAAACAACCCCAAAATCAAGCAATATGAGTACAAAAAACATTCTAATTGTTGGTCTTACAGCAGTTCTTGCCGTATCTGTTGGAGTCAATATTTACCAGCATCGCAGCAGCAGGAGCATTATTACAAAAATTAAAAATACTGAAGGCCTTTTTAATTTAAATTTTACAGATGCTGAACGCGATTCCCTAAAGGATGACGTGGTTGGATATACCGAAAAGTACAAAGCTATCCACAGTTTTAACATTCCCAACGATTTGCCCCCAGCACTGGTTTTCGTCCCGTTCCCCGCAGGGTACAGCCCAAATTTCGAGTGCAACAAAACCGATTTCGATATTCCCAATAAGGTAATTCTACCCGAAAACAGGGAAAGTCTTTGCTTTTATACCGTGGCAGAGCTGTCGCACTTAGTAAAAAGCCAACAGATCAGCTCCCTGGAGCTAACTCAACTATTCCTCGATCGGTTAAAAAAATACGATCCCGAGCTCTTCTGCGTAATAACATTACTCGAAGACAGAGCCATTGAACAGGCAAAAGCCATGGATGCCGAGCTTAAACTGGGAAAATATCGAGGACCACTCCATGGAATACCTTACGGTGTAAAGGATTTGCTTGCGCTGAAAGATTTTCCTTTCACTTTCGGTTCGGCTATCTACAAGGATCAGATTGCATCATTAACCTCGCCCGTAATTGAAAAATTGGATAAGGCTGGTGCAGTACTTGTTGCAAAACTCACCCTAGGAGAATTAGCATGGGGTGATGTTTGGTTTGGCGGTACTACACGCAATCCCTGGAATACAGAGAGAGGATCGAGTGGTTCATCGGCAGGCTCAGCCTCGGCTACCGCTGCTGGGTTGGTTGCTTTTGCCATTGGCTCGGAGACTTGGGGATCAATCGTATCGCCATCAACAGTTTGTGGTGTAACCGGTCTGCGACCTACCTTTGGCCGGGTTAGCCGGACTGGCGCAATGGCTTTATCGTGGAGTATGGATAAAATTGGCCCTATTTGCCGTACCGCTCAGGATTGCGCCATTGTACTAAATACGATATCTGGAATCGATGGCATTGACCCCACTCTTGTGGAAATGCCCCTTAATATCAATTTAAAAGCCGATTACAACAAGCTGAGGGTTGGGTTTACAAACGACTACTTCTCGGCAAATTACCCCTTTAAAAGCAACGATAGCCTAGTTCTAGCTACCCTTAAAGATTTGGGCGTAGAGCTAATCCCAATACAACTACCCGAACATCTGCCCATGTCGGCACTTTCAATTATTCTTGATGTGGAGGCTGCAGCAGCATTCAGCGATTTAACGCTTACAAATATGGACGATATGATGGTGAGGCAGGGAAAGGTGGCATGGCCAAACTTTTTCCGAAAAGCTCGCTTTGTACCCGCTGTTGAATATATTCAGGCAAACAGGATAAGAACCAAACTTATAGAGGAGTTTGAAAATATTTTTAATGAGGTAGATGTTATAGTTACCCCTAGCTTTGTAGGGAATCAGCTACTAATGACCAACCTTATAGGGCATCCTGCCCTATCAATTCCCTCAGGGTTCACAAGTGCAAATCTGCCCACCAGTATTACCTTTATCGGGAATTGGTTCCGCGAGGATAATCTGCTTCTGCTGGGTAAAGCCTACCAGGATAAAACGCAATGGTATCGGCAAACGCCCCAAGGATTCACTCCTTAACTATTTCACCCAACAGAAAAGCCTGTTGCAACTGTGCAACAGGCTTTTCTGTATATTCTTCAATATCTTTATTTGCCTTTCCTCCAGCGTCTAAAAGGATTAAGCTTGTGAATTGGCGATTTTGCTGGAAAAATTCCGGAGCTAACCTTTCGCACATCTTCAATTGTAAAAAACGCTTTTGGGTTAAACTCTTCAATGACTCCAATCACATCCTTTAAATTTTCGCGACTAATGATAGAGTAAACTAGCTGAACTTTGCCTGTGCTACCTTCGCCCTCAACCATTGTAGCACCATAGCCATGGGTGTTTAGGTTCTTAATAAGCGAATTACCATCCTTTGTGGCTATCACCCGTACCAAAATATTACCCATTGCCAAATGCTCCTCCAACCGCATCCCCACCCAGTTGCCTGTGGCAAAACCTGCGGCATACCCAAAATAGCAGGCAAAGTTGTTAATGTTGCCCATTATCTGCCCTATGGCAATAATCCAAATAAATACCTCGAAAAATCCCAGAATGGGAGCAATTGCCCTTTGTCCCTTAGATACAAAAATAATTCGCATTGTCCCGATGGTCACATCAATAATACGAGCAAAAAAGATTAGTAGCGGAAGTACCAAGTACAGGTACAGATTACTATCCAAAAAATCAGCATTCATCTCCAGAAGTTTTTTTTTACAAATCTATACAGATTTGTTTAATAGAGAGCTAATCAACAAAAAAAACAACACTCAAACTGGATATAATGCTTACTACTTGATATTTTCTAGGGCTTCAAGGGCATCAATATTCATCGATTTGGAAAGGCTCGCTATGTTGTTAAGGTTTATATCGGAACCTTGAATGGAGATTAGCACATTATCGCTTCCACCGCCAATTAGCAGGAGTTCTACAATTTTTCCCTTTACATCCTTTACCAAAAAGGTAAGGTTCTGGTCTTTCTCCTTTATTACCATCAACTCCTTATACTCCTTAGCAGGAAGTTCTTTCATAATCTCCGAATAGAAATTAATCCCGGTTTTGGGGTTATCCGTTGCCAAAATTTTAATGCCCGATAGCCCTTTGATCACCTCCTGAAACTCTTTGTCGCTGGAGTTAATGTTTGAGAATAGCGTGAACATGTACTCCGATATAAACACCGAGGTATAGCCCTCCTTACCCGAGTACTTTTCGAATAGCCTGTCGACTGGTGATTTTTGACCCAATGCTGCAACTCCTAGCAGAAGTAGCAAAGAAAAAACAACGACTCTTTTCATGATTATAATTAGTTTACTGCTTGTTAGTTATATTAATTGTTGGTTTCTTGTTGGTTGTCAAAGATATGCTTTATAAATGGCATTTCTTTGGGTTTATCCATGGCGTTAATCTTTTCGAGATGCCTCATGTTTTTGGAAAGTTCGCCTACCGAACCAAACGCTTCGGCTGGCAACGATAGCTTTTGCAAGGGTTTTATCTCATCCTTTGCCATGCTTATTTTGGCACCCACCAGCGCTAAAACGCGCTGGGTTTCCTGCATGGCTAAATAGGGATCGTCAAATGTATCGGCAAACATCACCTCGGGCGAATCCTGCGTGAAAAACCATGATAGCCCAATTATTATTACTACCGATGCCGCAGCAGCCCAAGTTGAAACTAACCTGACTATCCTGCCCTTGGTTTGCTTTTTTTGCTCGTTTTGAGCCTTCTCGATTGCATATAGCAACTCCTTTTCGAGCCCCACTGAAGTATACCCTAGGGCAACAAATACTTCTCTATCGGCCTGCAGATCATCGGGAATATCGCAATTAGTAAAATATTCCTTCAGGTACTCTTCCTCGGCAATGGTCGTTTCTCCTCGATAATACCTATCGAGCAGATATCTTGCCTTAGTCTCGATGCTATTCATATACAAGTTTTTTGCTGTTTATGTCCTGCTCAACAATTTCCCGAATCCTCTTTCTGGCTCTTGAAAGAGTTACTCTAACATTCTCCTGGCTCATTTGCATCTTTTTGGCAATCTCATCAAACTCTAATCGTTCAATATCCCTAAGGGTAAAAATCCTTTGCTGTACTTCGGGGAGCAGTAAAAGCACCCTATTCAGCTTTTGTAATCGGGGATCAGAAAACTCCTGATCAGAATACTCCGTAATAGTATCGGCTTTGGTTGCAATTTGATCCACATCAACTGTTCGCTTTCGCGTTCGTAACCTGTCGAGACATTGATTTTTTGTTATTGTTACTGCATACGCCTCTAAACTCTTTACTTCAACTAACGATTCGCGGCCACTCCAAAGTTTAAGGTAAATATCCTGCAAGCAGTCTTTAGCCTCGTGGGTGTTCCCTAAAATCCTAAGGCAAATGCTATACAGCTTACTGCTTATGGGAATTACCGTTTCTTTAAATTGACGCTCATCCATCGCACACAAATCAAAAAATTGTTATACGCGTTTACTGGCCTTCTCGTTTGTCACAGTTTCAACAAATTTCAGAAAATTTGCGGGATCAATACGTCCCCTCATCGAGAAGCAAACAATCGATGATTTGTCGTCGATAAGCACCACCATCTCCCTAATTCTTCCCTTGTGTTCCAATGCCTTAACCGTGATACGCGATTCGTTATCGATTACCTCCATTATATTGATATAATTCCGTTTGTTTAAGCCAGAATTTATGCGAGTAAAAACCGATCGAGAATCCTTAACATCTTCCGAAATGGAAATAGTAAAGGAGTTTACGCCCCTTAAAGCAGGTCTTACCCTTCGGGTTTCTTCGCTTACCAGCATGGCGTATCTCACCAAGAATCCGGGTACAGTAAATGTACGAAGATCTTCCTGGTAAAGTAGCCTTGTCAGAACGGGTTTACAATCAGAATCCTCTCTTGGTGAACAGCTAGCAGTTACAACTTCGATACCAAAGAGAAGAGCAATTAGAATATAAATAGATTTCTTCATAGCTATTTTGATTTAAATTCTCAACCTCACTGCCAACGTGCAGCGAGGTTGAGAAATTTTGTTATGGACTACTTCTTCTCCAAATTTTTCAGCAAAGATAGATGACCTGTACTGCCACCCCACGAGTTCGATTTGCCCAGTTCGGACAGCTCGCTTAGTTTCATGTTTCCAGTTATTGATAGAAGCACCTCTTCTTTTTCGTCGATGGAAAGCAGAAGGAAATCGGTGATTAAATCCCCATTTTGCTGCACGTAGAAGTTAACCTTTTGAGTGCCATCAATCACCTCCATAATGTTAAGGTAATTCATTTTAGCCATTTTCTCGCGTACTTCGTTGGTAAAGCCTACCGTTTTTTCCTCCGAAACTAGAATTCTTAAGGAGTTCATTTTTTGAGAGATCTTCTGCAACTCGGGATCGTTCTTATCCATAATAGCTAGGAGTTTGAAGAGCTCTGGAGTGATCATTACCGATGTAAATCCGGGCTTTCCCGAATACTTTTGGAAAACCTCGTCGATAAATGCCTGTGCAAATACTATGTTTGAGGCTATTATCATAACAAATACCAATGCAAGTCGTTTCATATTGTATTAGATTAAAATTTAACATTTAAGGTGGTTAACCAATCTTCTACTTAAATGACGAATTGGCTACAATTTTGTAACAGCATTTCTCAACTATTTTTCTTAACAATTGTTATATGTCTGATATTCTGTATTTTTCACGAATATTTTATTTTAAACAAAAGGGTTACAAATATTGTTTAGGTTATGTATAACAATTGAGTTAAGTATAAACATCTGTCAATAAATGCATTTACAGTAAAACCTCCATTTTTTTTCAAAAAAAAAGGAATAACACTTGTATAAAACGATAAAGAATATTAGTTTTGCAGCGCTTTTGGTAATTCGAAGAGCATCAATGGCAACTTAATAATCAGTTAGTTAAGTGTGCACTGGGACTTTAAAGTCCTTTTTTTTTCAAATTATGATTCAGTAGCTCAGCTGGTAGAGCACATCCCTTTTAAGGATGGGGTCCTGGGTTCGAGCCCCAGCTGGATCACGAAGGAAGAAAAAACGTTAGTGGTAATGATTCAGTAGCTCAGCTGGTAGAGCACATCCCTTTTAAGGATGGGGTCCTGGGTTCGAGCCCCAGCTGGATCACGAGACAAAAAAAGCAGCCTAATGGGCTGCTTTTTTTTATTTAAGAATCAATCCTTAACTAGAAGGCTGATTCAATGATTTGGTGTGGAATTTTAAGGCCACTAAACTCAAAAAGTTCGTCACCCGATTCGCGCATCTCGTCATCCTCCTCCTCATAGTACCATTTAACAGATATTGAACTACCTATCTCAGTGTACTCATTCATTTTTTGCAGAAGGGTAATAAGATACTTATAGGTTGCAGAGTTGAAGTAGCGAAAGAAGAAGGATACTTCAATGGGTCGAGTATCGGCATTTTTAGCCATAAAATGCTTGTACTCATCGAGCCATTTCATAACGGGTTCAAAGAATTTAGTTACATTCTCAGGATGACAAATACCCTTTATAGTGAAAACGTTAACATCGGGGTCAAGTGTAATCTCCGGGGAATCCTTTTTGGCCTTGATATATAGTTTTTTCATTGAAACTGATTTTCAATATTATAATTTTAAAAAAAACTTAGTCTTGTTTGGGCACAAAATTAAAGGGAATTCCCAACAAGTCCGAAAACTCTTCACCAGCCTCCTCGAGTTCAACATCGTACTTGGGGTATTTCCATGTGACTTGAACAACTCTTCCCTGCTTTTGAATATCCCGGATTTTTGAAAGTAATATCAGGATCATTTTTGAGGAGGCGGTGTTAAAGTAATCGAAATCGAGAGTAAAATTTGTTTCAGGATTTGGATCCTTAATGTACTCATCAAACCACTCGATTACCGGTGTGAAGAATCTCTTCACATCTTCGGGTAAACACTTCCCCTGTAGTAAAAACTTACTGGTGCCCTTATTCAAGATAACCTTTGGGGTTATTTCGGTGGCCTCTACCTGAAATACTCTCATTATTAATTGTAAAGGCTTGATCAGTTTGTATTCGTCACAAACTGATCAAGAAATTACGAAATTGGTTGATAGCTAATGAAGTTAAAGGGAACCTCAACTATATCAGCATAGTCCTCGCCTGCATCCTGCATGTCCTCATCATCTGCCTGGTAGTACCAATCGATGGAGAATTTATGACCTGCATCATACATCTTTTTGTATTGCTCAAAAATTTCGAGCAACATTTTGGATGACGCTGTGTTGAAGTAATCCATCTTAACTTTGAGAACTGTTTCAGGATTAGGCATCTTCACATACTGGCTAACCCAACTTACTATAGGGTAGTAGAACTCCTTAACATCCTCCGGTAAGGATTTGCCCGAGATTGAAAACACTCCGGTTTCCTTGTTAAATTCAACTTCTGGAGTTTCGTGTGTGCCCTTAATGCTTAATGGTTCCATGTAAAAAAATATTTATAAATCTGTTAAATGTTTGTCAAAAATTATCCAATGCTCAACAAATTTACAAAAAAGGAAACGAAATTGCAAAAGAGGCAACGTAATAATAAGCAAAAAAAGAAAAAATCATAAGAATCGTATTTAAAAACATGTCTCCAAATTATGAATTAAAATGCTAATAACCAGTCGCCCACCCGTTTCTTATTCAACTTTGCCTGGTTTTCAAAATCTAGGATTAAGCCTAAAAATTTGTTTCCGCGTAAAGCTTTGGATGACTCAAAAGTATAACCGTCGAGTGAAGTGCATCCAATGATCTCAGCACCTGCATTTTCGAATACTTCTGCCAGTAAACCCACTGCATCGCCAAAATTCTCGGGGTATTTTACCTGATCGCCGTTGCCAAAGATGGCAACCTTATGCTTTTTCAAATTAAGGTCCTCAATGGCAGGCACCAACTCATCCCAGTAGTTTGGCAACTCACCATCGAACCAGGTGGGAACTCCAAGGATGAGCAGATCATACTTCTTAAGATCATCGGGATTAAGACCATCAACATCAATATCATCTATTGGTTTTTCAAATGCTTCCTTAATATGCTTTGCTGCCTGCTTTGTTTTAGTAGCGCTGTGGCTATATATTATTGCTGTCTTCATAATCATACAATTCTGATAAATTAGTACTTGATTAACTCATTTGCTGCCGTTAAAATTTTATCGGTATTGGGAAGAATAGCAGCCTCCAGTATTCTATTGAAGCCAACTGGTGTAAAGGTTGCCCCAACCCGTTTAACAGGCCCATCGAGGAATTCGAACGCCTCGTCGGCAATTATGGCAGCCAGTTCACCCCCAAATCCACCAAAAACCTTATCCTCATGCACAACGAGTACTTTACCTGTTTTTCTCACTGATTTTATAATTGATTCTCGATCCAAAGGAACTATTGAACGAATATCAACCACTTCTACGCTTACTCCTTGCTCCTTCTCCAACTTTTCTGCTGCCTCAAGGCACATATGGGTAGTGTTTCCAAAGGTTATCATCGACAAGTCAGTGCCTTCCCTCCTAACCCGCGCCGTGCCAAATGGCACCTCAAAATCGTCGGGGATTGGAGTTGCAGCCTTGGGTGCATTATACAATGCTTTGGGCTCGAGGAAAACAGTCATCCCCTTTGAGCGAATGCTACTGCGCAGCAACCCTGCCGCATCGTCGGCAAACGATGGGTAAACAATGCGCACCCCAGGAATGGAAGCTAAGGCTCCCTCGATGGTTTGCGAGTGGTATAGCCCCCCACCAATGTACCCGCCACTCGCAAGTCGTATGGTGATGTTAGGCACAAACTTACCGTTCGAACGCCAGTAATCGTGGGAGGAGTCGACGTACTGCTCCATGGCTGGCCAGAAGTAGTCGGCAAATTCGGCCCCCTCCACAACAACTCTAATCTTATCGGAGAAACGACTCATGCCGTTGGCTGTACCAAGGATATAATCCTCGGCAATGGGGCCATTGAAAACCCTATCCTTGCCAAACTCCTGCTGCAGACCCTTGGACACGTTAAAGATTCCACCCTTATCCTTGTTGGCCATATCCTGTCCCCAGATAAAGGTATCGGGATTATGCCTAAACTCCGCCTTGAGCGTTTCGTTTATACCCTCGATTAACTTCTTGGGCTCACCCTTGAAATCGTGAATACCCTGTGGATATTTTTCCGAAGTATAAGGCTCTGGCAAAACGTAATCGTAAATCGATTCGGATTTTGGATCGGGTGCTGCCATGGCTGCCTTGTGTGCATCCTTTACAATCTGTTTTACCTGGTCCTCAATGGATTTCAGCTCATCCTCGGTAAATCGATTGTACTTAAGCAGCATACGACGGTATTTGGCCAGAGGATCGGCCTTTTCTACATAACCCATTTCGAACTCATCGCGATATAGATCATGCCTATCGGAGTTAGAATGCGAATGGATACGCACACAGTTAGCTTGTACAATTGCAGGCATCTGGTTCTCCATTACCCATTCCTTTGCCTCTTTCATGGTATTCATCGAGTCAAATACATCCTTTCCGTTGCAGTGGAATATCCGTAGATTTTTAAATCCAGAGAAATTATTGGCCACTTTACGGTTGGCTGTTTGATCCTCTTTTGGCACTGAAATTCCATAGCCATTATCCTGAAAAACAAATATTACAGGTAATTTCTCGTTAGAAGCTCCATTTATTGCTTCATAAACATACCCCTCGGAAACCGACGACTCACCCTGCGAGCTGAATACAACGCCTTTATGCTTGTATCGTTTAAACGCTCTTCCCAAGCCCGATGCTTGCTGTGTATGATTTCCGGTACAACTCGACGAGTTGTGGATATTAAACTCGGCCTTGGCAAAGTGGTTGCTCATGTGGCGTCCACCACTCGAAGGATCGGTATCCTTTGAGATTCCGTTTAGGATAATCTCCTCGGCGCTCATACCGGCCGATAGCACGGTGAGCATATCGCGGTAGTATGGGAAGAGATGATCGGTTTCCTTATTAAAAACCTGGCCAATGGCCAGCTGAATGCCATCATGACCAGCATAGGGCGCATGATAGCTCCAGCCAATGGCCTGTTTCAAGTAGTTTGGTGCACGCTCGTCGAGAGCACGGCCAAGGGTCATCAGTTTATACCACTTCTCAAGGGTTTCCTTAGATGTTTGCTTTATGCCGTAAGGCTTATCGTTTCTTTTTATGTATGACATTTTAGTATCGTTTTTCAGTTATCGGTTGTCTGTTATCGGTTGTCTGTTGTCTAGAGTTTAGAGTTTTTGGTGATTGGCTGATTGATTGATTGATTGATTGGTTGATTGGTTGATTGGTTGATTGGTTGACTTAGGAAATAACGTTTAACCGCTCTTCACTCTTCCGTCTTCCGTCTTCCGTCTTCCGTCTTCCGTCTTCCATCTTCCGTCTTCCAACTTCTTATACCTCCCTATTGGCATCGAACTGCTCGAGGTAATCGGCCACGCGACGGAGGAATGCTCCGCCCAAGGCCCCATCAACAATCCGATGATCGTACGATAGGCTAAGGAACATCTTGTGACGGGGCACAATGATATCGCCATGCTCAGTCTCCACCACAGCAGGCTTTTTCTCAATGGTACCTGTTGCCAGAATGGCAACCTGGGGTTGCGATATTATGGGTGTTCCCATTACATTTCGGAACGTACCAAAATTGGTGATAGAGAATGTTCCATTTTGAATATCGTCGGGCGACAGCTTGTTATTGCGAGCGGCATCGGCTAAATTGTTAATTGCACTTGCTAATCCTGGTATGTTGAGCTTATCGGCCTCGCGAACAACTGGGACAATAAGGTTTCCATCGGGTTTGGCCACTGCAATACCAATGTTTACGGCACCCTTTATTATAATTTTATCGCCATCAACCGATGAGTTAACCATTGGAAAATCGCGAAGAGCACGAGCTGCTGCCTCTGTAAAAATGGGCATAAAGGTTAGCTTTGTTCTGTATTTCTTCTGATAGGTATCCTTCATCATTTCGCGCCACTTAACCAGCGCTGTAACATCGGCCTCTACCATGTTGGTAACGTGGGGCGAAACCTGTTTCGACATCACCATATGCTCGGCAATTAGCTTGCGCATACGATCCATTTCAATTATCTCGTCGCCAGCGCTTACCGAAACGGAAACCTTTTGCTCCTTACTTGCTGATTTTGAATCAACAACAGACTCAGGTACTTTGGTTTTAGGTGTTTGGCTCCTAGTGCTGATGAAACTTAACAAATCATCCTTACGCACACGACCATCCTTGCCAGTTCCCTCAATGGAATCTAGTTCCTGCTGGCTAATATTCTCCTGCTTGGCAATACTTTTTACCAAGGGGCTATAGAATCTGCTGCTCGATGAGTTGATATTGATATCAGAATCCTTCAAAAGGGTTTTAGCCTGCTCTTTATTTACCGATTCATCGACAGATTGACTATCTGATTCCGGTTCTTCAACAACCTCATCGCCTGTATTGATAATGGCAATAACCTCACCCACAGGTACTAGATCGTTCTCCTTAAAAAGGATTTTATGCACTTTACCTTCAACCGGTGAGGGGATCTCAGAATCGACCTTGTCGGTGGCTATCTCAAGAAGATTATCGTCCTCTTCTACTGTATCGCCAACTTTTATAAACCATTTAGTGATTGTCGCTTGCTCAACGCTTTCGCCAAGCTTGGGCATTTTTATTTCGAACATACTCCTGTTTATTTATAATTAATCTAAATAGGAAACATCGAAATTAAAAAATTGTTCGGGAGGGATAGGAAAGTTTAGGGTTTAGAGTTTAAGGTTTAGGGTTTACAATGTTTTGGTTGATTGGTTGACCTGACAGGGTGCGAAACTCCCTGCCAAAGGAAAGTGCAGGCAAGCTGTCAGCGTCAATGAAGTACTGGGTTTTGAATTTAATGTTTAGAGTTTAGGGTTTGGGGTTTAATGTTCATAGAACTTGTAGCAATGCGATGATAGACTTATTTGCCCTACCCTCTGGGGATGTATGCTAACGTTGTTAAAAAACAATTAAATGGAACTATAAAAATTAACTCCAATCCACAGCCTATTTCTGGTATTAGCATTTACAAAAGAATCGATTCTGTAGTCGAGGCCAAGCTCGAACTTATTACTGGGCGAAATGGTATAGCCCAGCAGGACTGATGTCCTAATCTCCAAATCGTAGCTACTGTTTTGAAAGGAATTTAAATACTCATTGTTGAGTTTTAAGTATAGCTCCTGTGTATAGAGCGATGCCCCTTGCAAAGGTATCTCGGACGAAATTCTATATCGAAACCTAAATTCAGGATCATCATCTTGTTGAAATGTTTGATCGGCTAAAAATCTATGCGATAATCTGAAACTGGTATATCGCTTTACAAAAGAGATGTGCTGAAATGCTCTATTTTTAATACCATCATCGCTTATCCTTAGCAAATAACCAAAAGCAACTGATGTGTTAATGCTTACTTTTTTGGAAGCCGCAAACGAAATATCGGTTAGTAGGTACTGATAATTGAACCCCTCATCCACTATTGATTGCCTTGACTCTGCCTTAAAATTTAATGCCCAGTCTTTTGGTAGTTTCTTATTGATATTGAGTGAGGGTAGAAAACCAATTTCAAATGTGCTTTGGGCTCTGCCAACTATTTGAATTGAAATTATGAGTAAAAGGGTTAAAAGAATACGGTTCATAGCTAAAACTCTATATTGTCTGTTCTTTTTAATACAATCTGCTGTTTTTGAATAAAATCTCCTTGTTGGGAAAACAAGTACTCTAGCATAGTGAAGCTACCCTGTAACTTGGTAGATATTACAATTTCGTAATTAATTACCACATCGGAAGATTTACCATTGTTCTGCAGGTAGCTATAAACCTTTTGCTTATTTCCTAAATACTGTATCTGGATTTTATCAATTGAAAAATTGCCATACAAATTGGTTAAATACTTGTCTATTTTACTTTTCGTCTCTACGGGTATTTCGCTGGGCTTAACAATAATTTCAACATCTTCCAATTCACCATTTTCGTTAAACTCGATACTTATAATTTTGCCCTGACACTTGGTTTTTGCCTCAAAAGTGGTTCTGTCGAGGCCAGTCTCATTGTACCATTTAACTTTCTTTTTAAACAGAAACAAATCAACATACTTTATAGCATTGGCGGGAACGTCACTTTTTTTAATTCGCGACTCCTTCTCGTACTTTATTTGGGCAAAACCTTGAGTAGCTACTGCCGCAAATATTAATATGAACACTAACGATTTCATCGTGAAATTTGTAGTTAAAAGGTTTCTAACTCTGGTTTAACACCAGAATTACCATTTTTGTTTCAAATTAAAAAAGCAACTCTTGCAACTTTGGTCTTATGCTTATGCCTCAAAATATTTCCACTAAAACTACAGTAGTGTCATCAACAAAATTACTTGTCGAACCCCATTAGCTGGGCAACCGTTTGGGCGTTTGCTATTGAGGTTAGGTGTTCGAGAAGTAAAAAGGCTACATCTTTTGCAGTAGATGGACCGTGAGAAGTAATAATATTCCCAGTTTGCACAATAGGCTTTCCAACAAAATTTACTCCATAGCTTTGCAGAGCCTCGCGTCTTTTTGGGGAATTATAGGTAGTACCATCTTTACCTTGTAAAATACCACTTTTCCCTAGCGGTAAGGCAGCAACACATATAGATGCAATGATCTTGTTACAATCATTGAACGATTTTATCAAATTAAGCACCCTGTTATCGAATGCATCGGAATAATAGCCATACTCCTCAAAACCACCGGGAATTGCTAATGCATCAAAAGATTCTACATCAACCTCATCAATTAAAAGATCAACTAAAACTCTTTGATTAAAAGAACTTACAATCTCTTTTTGCAACCCACAGGTATAGAGTTTGGTTGTACCATCACCCTCAAGGTAATTCCATCCCATAACATCAATAAAAACGCTAGCTTCAAGTACCTCAAAGCCATTTGCAAGGAATAGTAGAACTTTTTTCATGATATGGATTTTTAATTGTTTAAGGTATAGCTCTCTGCCAACCTCTTTAGCAATTCGTTCAGTATTTCATCCTCCTCATCGAGCAGATAATCTTTAATATAAATATCGGGAACTACTCCTTTTTCTTGGGTATTCCCATTAACACGAACAATGTATCCTTTCGAAATATTAACGGTAATTCTAGTATTGGGAAGTTTTGCCGGAAAAATAGATGCATACAATGTTGGATAGTCTCCAGTTTCCTCTCCAACCACCACTCCAAAATTGTAGTCTTGAACTTGGGCAGCCATTACAGCTGCCTGAGAATGCGATTGCCTATTGACAAGAACATAAACTTTACCTTTAAACTGCTTGTGATTAGGTTGCGGCTGATATTCAGGAAATGCATAGCTAAAGATTTCACCATTGTCATGCGCTAGTATTTGTTGATTGTAATCTGAAGTGGTATCGCTGCTAGCTCTAACGTATGATTTGAGTTGCTGGCTAGTTTTAAGCGTAAAACTCGAATTCCACTTGAAAGGGTTACGGGCAAAATAGGATACCAAGTAATCACTAAAAGAGTCGTTGCCACCGCCGTTGTTTCTTAAATCAACAATAAGATTCTGACTATGCGCATTATTTATCTGCACAAAGGCAGAATCGATAAACTGGCGATAAACCACCTCATTACCAGCAAAGTTTCCTGGGTTTAAATAGGCCAAATGCCCATAAAATACAAGTTCTCGTTTACCGTTAATAATCTCGGTTCGTTTCATTTCAAAACCCTCAATTACATCTACGGCTTTAAGTTTATGCTTGCTAATTATCCCGTTGTATTTGGTCTCTACTTCAAAGTTATCCTGCTTTCCAAAAACCAGCCAGTAGTATCTTGGGAATGAATACAGCTCGAGTTTTGCATTTTTTAAGTAAATACTTTCGGCCGATATCTGTGCATATATTCTGGATAAGATTGTGGCCATAGGTACTCCGTTTATACTTAAAATCTCTGAACCAATATTTATGCTGTGGTTACCTGACCAGTTTCTACGCACTAAGGGCTTATCATACTCAATGGCTATCTCAAGAGGAAAAACAGTACCTCCCTCCTGTGCATACTGCACGTATAGCTGTGCAGGAAAATCGATGCCAGTATGACCAATATTTATCTTAGAAATCAATCCCTGATAAAGCTTTATTGTCTCTAGCAAGTTCAAAGAATCGCTTGCTATAGAACTTTTAGTACTTAAATAAGCCGATTCGAACTCTTGCTCAGTAATGTATGCATATACATCGTAATGGGCATCAACTAGTAGCTGGCGTAAATTTTCTAGGTCTGAGACCACCTCTTCTTTCGAAAACTGCACATTTGGTTGTGCCAATAAGCTATACGGCAGTACAAAAAGTATGGTTATATAACAGAATACTCGCATATACCCTATCTGTTGTTTGCCCTCTCCACCTCCACCATATTATCATGGAAAGCAGTACCGTGTCCCATATCGGTTTCGCGACCAAAGGACAAAACATTAAGCGCACACCCCTGAGCACCCCACCAGCCATTGTGGATTACCACGCAACCCTTACGGAGCGAGTAGGTTAGCCGGGCGGTAACGGTTACCTCGCCCCGAGCATTATAAACCCTTACCTTATCGCCATCCTTTATGCGGCGCAGCTCTGCATCGGAAGGATTAATCTCTACAAAAGGCTCGGGAATTAGCATCTTAATAACCTTTAAGTTGCCAAATTGTGAGTGGATACGGTTCTTGGTGTTGGGGCTCATTAAGTGTAATGGATACTCCAACTGCTGCTCCTTATCATCGGAATACCCTTCAGCAGGTCTCTCGAAAGTGGGCAAAGGATTGACACCCCATAATTTTTGAGCTTGCTGTGAGTAGAGCTCAATTTTACCACTCGGGGTTCTGAAGATATTATCAGAAAATGGTATTTCCTCAAGTCCTGGGGCTAATACGGGTCCATCCTTAAGTTGCTCCATTGAGAGCTCAGGAAACTTACTTAATTTATGATTCAGAAAACGTTCAACACCTTCATCACCGAGAGGGATCAATACTTTCTCCACCTCCTCCTTCGCAAAACCTAACCTTAGCGCCAGATGGTAGTAGATCTCACTTTCGGGCATTATCTCGCCTGGGGGTTCCACCACCTTCTGCTTAAGCTGCACGTAGGGATTCCAGTATGAACCAATAATATCGCTCTGCTCGAACATATTTTTGGCTGGCAAAACAATATCGGCCTCTAAGGCCGTATCGGTGAAGAACTGCTCCACCACCACCCTGAAATCGAGCTTACGAAATGCCTTTAAAACCGTGGAGGTTTCAGGATTCTGGGCCAAAGGATTTCCACGCTCAACCCAAATCATTTTTAGTGGGGGATTTTTTGTGGCCAGCATATCGGCACCCAGCCGAGCTGTTGCTATTGAACGGCGGGTAATGCCATCGGGTTGAACGGGGGGGTAGTAACAAAGCGGTTCCAGCACATCGTCGAACACATAGCTCTGTAGGTTGGCGTAGTGCCAACATGCTCCAGGCTTACCAATATTTCCAGTGAGTACAGATAAGGCTAACAGGCACCGAATGGTTTGTCCACCGTTGCTGTAACGCTGCATCCCGTAACCGGGAATAAGGGTCATAGGCTTGATATTGCCTATACTCCAAGCTAGTTTATAGATTAACTCTTCGGGCACACCCGTTATTTCTGAGGCCCAAAGCGATGTGTAGTCCTTAACGTGCTCTTTAAACTGAGCAAAACCCAAAACATTATTATCAATAAAATCCTTATCAATCCAATTATTTAAGATCAATAAATTGGCAACGGCAAGCGCCAGCGCTGCATCGGTTCCGGGAACAGGCTGAATGAGTAACGATGCCCTTTGGGTGGAATCCGTCCGGCGAGGATCGATGGCAACAAGCTTTGCTCCATTGTCTAGCGCCTTGCCCAGTGGTATCATCTCCTGAATATTGCTCTCAGCTGGGTTTTTACCCCACAGTACAACCAACTTGGCACTCTCCAAGTCCCACGGCACATTGTGCTTATTCGCGCCAAGAGTAAGACGAGTAGCTTCGAGTCCAGCAGGCCAGCATAGGTTTCCATATACGGTCGTGGCTCCGCCATAAATATCGCGCCAAAACTTGCCACTAAGCTCATTAATTAGCCCCGACATACCGCTGGCAGCATAGTACATCACGCTCTGCGACCCATAATGTTCCTTATAGTGTTTTAAGCGGCCGGATATTGAGTCGAATGCCTCATCCCAGCTAATGCGATGGAAATTGCCCTTGCTGTCCTTGCGGTGAGGATAAATGATTCTATCGGGAGAGTTTGCCCGTTCAACGTAGCTTAGGCCCTTTAGGCAGATTCCTTCGGGTGTTGCCTTATTAATAGGATTTGGGGAGATATTTAAAACCTTACCATTATCGACATGCACATTAAAAGTACAGGTGCTGTAGCAGTTGCGGGGGCAGGCAGTATTAAAAACTTGCATTTTACAATGATAGGGTGATTAAACTCTATTTTGTCTCGTGATTATATTGCCAAGCCGAGATATACTCACCATTCTTAAAGTGGTAAACCGAACCATTATCGTGCTCAACCCTAGTATAGAAGGTGATAACACCATCTCGATTAAGAACAGAACGGGTAACCAAGATTTTGTTAAGTTGTATCTTTTCTACCGTAGTATCCTCACCGTATTTCTCGGCAATATTCTCGACAGGAATAGGGTTGCCCCTATTGGTGCTCATCTGAGCCATAGTTTGGCGTTTGCGTTCTTCGGCCTGTTTGGCCAACTCTGCTTGCTTGCGAAGCTGCTCCTCCTTAAGCTGCTGTCGTAAGCGTTCCTCCTGCTCTCTAATGCGTTCAGTTTCTTTGCGAATACGTTCCTCTTCGAGTCTACGTTCCTCTTCCCTTTGCTTGGCTGTTTCCTCGGCTATCCGCTGCTGTTCTTGCTGAGCCAGTAATCGTTCCTGCTCTGCCTTAAGCCTTGCGGCTTCTCTGGCCTGAGCATCGGCTTGGGCTTGTGCCTCTAACTCCTTACGACGGCGCTCTTGCTCAGCAATACGAGCCTGCTCCTCGGATTTACGTTGATTTTCCAATGCCAATCGTCGCGCTTCAGCCTCCCTTTCGAGCCTTTGCTGCTCTGCTGCTCGAGACTCCTCATCGGCTTTACGACGGGCTTCCTCGGCTAATCGCCGCTCCTCAGCCTCCTTACGGACTCGTTCTTGTTCTATTACTCGGGCTTGCTCCTCTGCACTTCTACGTGCTTCTTCGGCTAATCTAATTCGCTCTGCTTCTTTGTGAGCCTCCTCCTCAGCTTTTTTGCGAGCCTCCCCTTTAGCCTGAGCTTCGGCAAGGGCTCTGGTTTCAGCGTCTTTACGTTGGCGCTCCTGTTCAGCCAAACGCGCTTGCTCTTCGGCTTTCCGACGGGCTTCCTCGGCTAACCGAATCCTATCGGCTTCCTTGCGTGCTTCCTCCTCGGACTTTCGGCGAGCTTCCTCTTCAGCTTTGCGGCGAGCTTCCTCGGCTAATCGTCGTTCCTCTGCCTCTTTACGGATTCTCTCCTGTTCAGCCAACCGAGCCTGCTCTTCGGCTTTGCGTCGAGCCTCCTCGGCCAATCGAACCCGTTCGGCCTCCTGTCTGCGTACCTCTTCCTGGCGTAAACGTTCCTCCTCCTTGCGTTTTGCCTCCTCCTCGGCTTTACGCTTCGCCTCCTCCTCGGCCTTACGTTTCGTTTCCTCGGCAAGTTTTCGGGCTTCCTCACGGGCTTGGGCTTGGGCTAGCGCTCGAACTTCTGCCTCCTTTTTTTGTTTCTCAAGCTCAGCCAGACGGGCTGCTTCGGCTGCTTTTTTCCGTGCCTCTTCTTCTAAGCGGCGTTGTTCGGCTTCTTGTGCAATTCGCGTTTTCTCCTCCTCAACGGCTTTCTTTTTGGCCTCCTCGGCCATTTTACGCTCCTCAGCTGCTACATCGCGCTGGAAACTTGATGAGTAATCGGTATCCCAGCTAAAATCGTTTCGTCTTTCATCGAATTTGATTTTAGCAACTGGATTATCATAAACCTTTATTGCCGTTGTTCCGGTTTGGGGCTCTAGTTCTACTTCAAATTCGATAATATTGTTCTTATTACGGAGATCAGCAGGTATATTAGCATTTATGTTGATCTTTTTAGACACATATCCATCCTTTTCGAAGGAGAGATTATAATCGGCATCGTAACTCAACCTTACATCAAAGCGACCATTACGACCAATTGTTTGTTTTTCAACTTCAGCACCATTCTTATACACCACCACTCTCGCGCCATCGGAATTGCCTCTTTTAATAACTATCCGACCATAAACATCCAATCCTTGCTGGCCAAACGATTTTATTGAGCCTAATCCTAAAACGATAATTAGCAAGAGCAATAAGCGAAAGCAAACGTGCTTTGTTTGCTTTGAGTTTAATGATATGGCTATTTGATTGCCCAATTTGTGATGTTTAAAAAGTAAGGTATTCTACGTTAAAAAAATGTCTTTAGTTACCCAAAAGATTCTACCTCTCTGCTATTTTACAATGTTCTTTATCATCCTTTATTATCTGGCAGTAATGCTAAATGGCCTTTCGGGTTCAAAATCGTGGTAGAACATAAAACGATCAATTAGCTCACCAAGTATAATTGACACAACCAAAATACTCCTAAAGCCAATATTCGAGAATGCAATAAGGCCAAAAGGTACAACAAATCCCAAAATAAATCGCACAAATGATACTAAGGCAATTCTCGAACTTAATCCCTTAGGCTTTGTGCCAATGGTTACTGCATAAACAGCAACTTTTAAAGCAATTAACACGATAAGCAAATCCCATTGCATCGAGAAAAGTGATGCAAAAACTAATGCGATGGCAATTGAATTGCCACTATGAATGGAAAACCCAGCTTTCTTATTGGTAACCATATATAGCATTTCCACCGAGGCAAGGAATAAAAAACCAATAATTGCAGAAGCAATTACTAACCACCAAATATCAGAAAGTAGAGCAATAAAGCCAGTAATCATAAATAGCCCAAACAATAATATTTCGCGTGATAACCAGCTTGTTTTAAGGTTAAAAATTGACATATGCGCACGCAAAGGTTTACCCAAATGGATTGTGCTAATTATCATTGCAATGCCTCCGAGTAAAGAAAATAACCAAGGCGATAAGCTTATACTACTTTCAAAAATTGAGGATATTTGCCATCCTGTAAGGAAAGCCCCTATGAAAGTGAATAGGACCAAAGGCCACTCAGCAAGGGGATTTACGTATGATTTCGAAACTTCCATTTGTCGTATCCGACTTGCATCCTCAGCTACAGCACAACAATCCATTTGTGGAACCAATTCCTTAACCTCTGATCCAATAATCGAAATTCTAGGATATATGGCTTTTTGCGATAGGCCAAATGCATCTGGGACTTCTTTTTCCTCTAGATCTCCAAACGATAGAGCACCTGTTGGACAGTTTAGAGCACAGGCTGGAATTTGACCTTCCTTTAGCCTATGATTGCAAAAATTACATTTTTCAACTAAACCAATCTCGGCATTGTACTTAGGCGCATCGAATGGACAAGCCCATGTACAGTACTTACAGCCTAAACACTTTAGGGGATTGTGAATTACGGCTCTGGTGTCAACATCAAAAGTATATGCTCCACTTGGACATGCATTTACACAGGGAGCCTCCTTACAGTGATTACATGCTATAGATAGATGTACAAACCCAAGTAAGGGAAGTTTTTGCTTATTATAATGGTTAATCTGTCGCCAGCTAAGAGGTGGTTTTGTAGAATTCTCGGCATAACACGCCACCATGCAAGCATGACATCCAACACATTTGCTATAATCGAAGATAAAACCCTTAACAGTGGCCATAAAATAATAGTTACTCTAGCAAATCGAGTGCTTGTCCCACAATAGCAAGTAACTTTTCGGTGGGTTCAATTCCAACAGACAACCGAATCATCCCGGGAAATGGGTATCTATCGCCCCAAACAGGTTCAATGGGCATTAGTATTGTGTCGGCATCGCCCAATGTTGGAACCAAAGGGATATGATCCTTTACAAGATTTATGAACTGATTGCAATGCCTCTGTTTCTCTTCCCTATTCTCTCCAGCAATATCGAAAGTTATTATGGATCCATATCCCTTTTGTTCAAATAATCTCACAGCATTGGAGTGAGTGGCATGGCTCTCGAGGCCAGGATAAAGAACCTGATCAATTCTACCATGTTTACTCAGATAATTCGCCAATGCAAATGCATTATCGCAATGATTCTTAAAACGCAACTCAAAAGTTTTTAGCTGCTCGCAAAGCCTGGCCGCGTCATCGGGCGAAAGCATATGACCAACTAACTTCCTGTATTCTAAAGCTGCTTTCTCAAGTTCAGGACAATTACCCGAAAGAACGCCACCCGAGATAGAACCGTGACCAGCAAGGTATTTAGTAACGCTATGAATTACAATATCGGCGCCACTTTTTAGAGGTTTCCATAAATATGGAGTTGCAAATGTATTATCAACAATTACCTTTGCTCCATGTTGTTTTGCTACTTGTATAAACTGATCACCATCGAGAGTAATAAGCATTGGGTTCGATACAGCCTCAAACAGCACAACGTTAGGTTTTACCTCGCGCAACACCGCTTCGAACTTTTCTATAGAATAATTATCACCATCGGGATAAAACCGATGTATATCGAAGCCCCTTCGTTTTACTAAAACGTTGTCGATAAAATGGTTGGTTCCACCGTATATCTCTGAGAAAAAGAGCCACTTTGCAGGTTTAGTACTTTCCTGAAATATTGATAGAGCAATATCGAGCGCAGCTAGTCCCGATTGAGCAAGGACTGACCAAGAGCTTTCCTCAATCGCCATAATCATCTCCTCAGCAGCGGCAACATTTGGATTTCTGTATCTTCCATAGATATAAAGCTCTGGATCTCGGGAATAGTCCAACTCATTGGTAAAAGCTCGCTGCATGGTAGGAATATCAACCAAATGAAAGCCAGTATCTCGATAAATGGGAGTACGAGTAGTGAGAGGCAAAACCTTTTTCATGCTATATTAGTTGACAATTAAATGATTATTGAAATCATCCTAATAATAATTCAATCTCAAAACTACAAAAAAAGGGCAACATTATTGCCCCTCGTAAAAGTATTGCAGCTTGAAAATTGAAGAATCGCTACGAAAACAACGAATCAACAAAGGCAAAGCGATCGAAAACCTGTAAATCGGTCATTTTCTCCCCCACGCCGATGTACTTAACGGGTATCTTAAACTGATCGGAGATTCCCAGCACAACACCTCCTTTGGCCGTTCCGTCGAGTTTTGTTAACGCTAATGCGGTTACCTCTGTTGCCAGAGTAAACTGTTTGGCTTGCTCAAAGGCATTTTGACCAGTACTTCCGTCGAGTACAAGGAGTACCTCATGCGGAGCATTGGGAATTACCTTTTGCATTACGCGCTTTATCTTCGACAGCTCGCTCATAAGGTTCACTTTATTGTGCAAACGGCCAGCTGTATCGATTATCACCACATCGGCATTATTAGCCTTTGCCGACGAAAGAGCATCGTAGGCAACCGAAGCAGGATCGGATCCCATGGCTTGCTTCACAATAGGCACATCCACCCTTTGTGCCCAAATGGTAAGCTGGTCAACAGCAGCTGCTCTAAAAGTATCGGCCGCTCCTAGGTAAACTTTTTTACCAATACTCTTATATAGATATGCCAGTTTACCAATGGTTGTAGTTTTACCAACACCATTAACTCCAACAACCATAATTACATAAGGTGAACCATCGGGAGTTTCAATTGAGGTATTTACTTCACCCGACTCGTTTTGAGCCAGCAACTCCGCAATTTCCGATTTCAGGATTTGGTTCAACTCGTTGGTGTTCATATACTTCTCGCGCGAGGCTCGTGCTTGAATCCGCTCAATAATTCGTAGGGTTGTTTCTACGCCCACATCCGAGGAGATTAACACCTCCTCGAGGTTATCGAGCACATCGTCGTCGATGGTCGACTTGCCCACCACAATTCTGGAGAGTTTGGAAAAAAGGTTCTCCTTGGTCTTCTCGAGGCCCTTGTCAAGAGATTCCTTTTTACTTCCCGAAAAAAGTCCAAAAACGCTCATACCGTAATTTTGAGATGAATTCCGTAAAAATAGTAAAAGCTTCCCAAATAATCAGGAAGCTTTTGTGCCAAATGAATATCTTCAGAGGAAAACTTAGATTTTCCCGTCGAAAAAGTCCTTAATTTGAGCGTTAGGTACCATCTCCTCACGGAAAGCATAGGCACCAGTTTTGGGGGATTTTACCATTTTAATACACTTGGTATTAGTCCTACCCTCACCTTTTTGCAGCGATGCAACTACTTTCTTTGCCATAACTATTTAGTTTATTTAATTTCACGATGAACAGTTACCTTGCGCAGGATTGGGTTGAATTTCTTGCGCTCAAGCCTATCGGGAGTGTTTTTCTTGTTCTTGGTTGTGATGTACCTAGAGGTTCCAGGCATACCAGAATCCTTGTGCTCTGTGCACTCCATAATCACCTGTACTCTATTACCTTTCTTTGCCATTGCAGTATGCTTTAGTAGATGTTAATTAGACCTTTTCCCTGGGCTTCCTTAAGGGCGTCTTTAAGACCTTTCTTGTTAATTGTGCGAATTCCTGCTGCGGATACCTTAAGGGTAACCCAGCGATTCTCCTCCTCGAGGAAGAATCTTTTATTCATTACGTTTGGGTAGAATCTTCTCTTGGTCTTCTTGTTAGAGTGAGAAACGTTATTCCCAACCATTAATCGCTTTCCGGTAATCTGACAAATTCGTGACATCTCTCCTGTGTATTTTGGATTTGTATGATTTTCAAAACAGTGTGCAAAGGACGCTATTTTTATTGAAATATCCAAAGTATTTCGAAAAAAAATTAACCTTTCCCTGCATTTTTTTTCTCACTAAGTATCAATAGCCTTAACATATTAAGCGCCGATACAGAGCTACGAAGAATTACCCTCTCGCGATCGCCACCCAAATTAAATTGCTGGCTAACTGTGGCTATTGACGATGCTACTGATACCCAAACAGTGCCAACCGGTTTTTCTGGGGTTGCCCCAGAGGGCCCTGCAATGCCCGATGTGGCAATAGCGTAGTCGGTGTTTAACTTTGCCCTAATACCAGTTGCCATTGCCTCAACCACCGGTTGGCTAACAGCTCCATAATTTGATATCACATCGGGGTTCACTCCCAGCTGTGTAATCTTCACCTCATTTGAGTACGCCACAACGCCTCCGGTAAAGTATGCCGACGAGCCGGGCAATTGAGTAATCAGGTGTGCAATTGTGCCACCGGTACAACTTTCGGCTAGCGAAAGAGTTGCACCATTTTCAATTAGTAAATCGGCAACTACCGATGCCATGGAGTCAGTATCGTAGCCAAAAATAATCTCAGGAATGATTTGGTTTAGTTTTCTGATTTGACCCTCAATTGTCTGTTCTATTAGTTCCTTATTTTTCCCTGATGATGAGAGCCTTAAACGGATAGAAATGGGACTAGGC
Source organism: Tenuifilaceae bacterium (assembly GCA_034003245.1). Classification (GTDB taxonomy): domain Bacteria; phylum Bacteroidota; class Bacteroidia; order Bacteroidales; family Tenuifilaceae; genus Perlabentimonas. The sequence continues at coordinate 8,257 of JAVEYY010000004.1, read as the reverse complement.
AAGTAGGCTAATTTTATATCGGTTGGTAAACTAACCTCCCAATCGGCGAGTTTTTGTGCCAAAAACGATTCGGGAACCCCAAAGGTATGGACAGTTCTATGAACAATGCTATCGGTGCCAGATAGAGCACTTAAGCGAGGTAAGATATACTCCTCCATAATTGCCTTCATCTCAAATGGAACGCCAGGCATGGAAACGAGTATCTTACTGTTTACATTAAACCACATCCCAGGTGCAGTGCCTAATCTGTTAAACAGCACCTCGCAATTATCGGGCACCTCTGCTTGCTTGGCATTCAAATCGGTTAATGGCAAACCCCTTGTGGCAAAAATGGTGCGAATATGCTCAAGAGTATTCGTATGTGAAACCAGCTTGGCATCAAAGAAATCACAAAGCGTTTGCTTCGTTATATCATCGCTAGTTGGGCCAAGGCCACCTGTAGCAAGAACAATATCGAAATTCTTAAGGAGTTGATTTATTGTACTTTTTATTTCCTCACTGGTATCGGATATGGAAACAATTTGGCGAACACGAACCCCAATCCGGTTCAGTTCGCTGGCCATCCAGGCTGAATTGGTATCAACAATTTGACCTATAAGAATCTCCTCGCCAATGGTAAGTAGTGCTGCATCCATAACCAAAAATTTTAAAGGTAGCCTTTGGCTACCTTGTTACTGAGCCTCTCATGGGACTCGTTTAAGTTACTGTATACCTGTTTGTTATATATTTATAATTATAAACTAAGACAAAAGAGAGTTATTTGAAATAGTACTAACTACAAAATTAGCAATTGTTTTTGTGAATTAAATACACTCAAACAATTTGAACAATTACACTGTTCAATATAGATTTTCTGCTAATTTTTGTTATCAAAATGCTTGCGATGAATGCAATTGAAGTTGTTTTTGTTCACTTACCCATCTTAGATTTTTATGATTTTTCAAAAGAATAGCAAATTCCTTGTTCTCATAGTCCTTTGAAATTACCAATAAACACTGCCTTTAATTAAAGCAAAACATATGACATTTTACTAAATACCCTGAAATAAAGATATTTAGATTATATGCAGTGAAAAAAAACGCATAAAAATGACACAAAAATATTTTTATATCCCTGTTTTACTGGATATTAGACTTTGCTCCAAAGATATTTTATACAACTATATGCCTAAGAACCCTTCGCTGTGCTGAGAAGGTTTTGCAGCGGAGCGCGTATGTTTTTGCCATATATGCTGGGGCTTAGTTACTTATGCAGTATCACTGTAAGCCAAGGGGAAGATGCATAGTAGGTATTATTATCATCAATAAATAAGAATGAAGACTAGTTTATATTACAACACTGCAATTGTGCAGCAAAAGATTCATCGGAAAAGTATTAAATGACATTGCTCATAGGCAAGTATTATAATTGAGTGTTTATTGCGGGTTAATGTATCTATTGCCTGAACCTAGGTTATAAGCCTTTAGGATAAAACAACCACAGAATACCACAATGCAACGCCCCTATAGTATTTATAAGGGTGTTGGTTGATGATAGACCAGCGGTTCCATAGTCACCCTAAGAGCAAGAAGAAAGCCAAAGCAGCACCCCGCCGCATCAAGGTAATTGCGGGTAAGATTTCCAGGGATCTTTATCGCAAGCTGGATGAAGGTCAGAGGCCACAGTACTCAAAACTTTTCACCATTTTTGACACCATTCTGACACAATGAAAGGATGGGAGGAACAAGGTTTACAGCATCCACCAACCGCACGTAAAATGCATAGCCAAAGGAAAGGAAGCCAAGAGGTATGAATCTGACAATAAAAGTTCAATTGTAAAAACAAAGAAGTCTGGGGTTATTGTTGGGGCAATGGCATTAACAGAGAACATCTACGATGGCGACACATTACCCCCGCAGTTTAAACAGGTAGAAAGGCTAACCTGGAAAATGCCTCGGCGTGGCATTGTAGACAGTGGGTACAGAGGTCGAAAAACCGTAGAGGGCGTTAAGATCCTCTTCCCGGCCAGGCTTTTCGCTTCAGTTAGTCGGTACCTGCTCCAAAAAAACAAGAAACCAATTTTGGGCAAGGGTGGGAATATAACCAGTTATTGGACATCTGAAGCGGGATCACAGGATGTGGCGCAACTTTCTACTGGATGAGGAAAGCGATGAGTTCAATACAATACTAGCAGCAACGGGATTTAATCTAAGAAAAATGCTCCAGCTTCTAATCGCTGGAGCATGGATATTTTTGCCACTATGCTTGAGTGTGTGGGTCTCTTAAAAATAAGGCGATATTTTGCTTGTTGAAAAATAGGTTTTTTTTCGTTCGACTAATTAACTAAAGGCTTTGCCGTTAAGCCTTTAACCTCGACTACCCTGCAGCCCCCTAATGAAATTTCCAGGTCTACCGAATTAAGGAATAGAGAAACCCCATCAATAAGCAACTTGTCAGTAAAACGTGGAGAAGTAAACTTATGGTGTTCGAAATGGGAGACGGTGACAGGGAGACAACTTTGTTCATAGAAAAAAATGGTATGCTTAAAGAAACGCTCTACAAGGCCATTCTCCCCCTCTGTTTGAAGAGATAATGTATCGGGGTATACATCTGGCTCATCGCTATTACTTAGCAGAACCCCATCTCGATCAAATGGAAAGGCCGAACCAAAAGGCTGTCGAGCGTTGCTATTTAATGGATAGTCTGCAGGAGGGCTCATATCCACAAATCGCCCGAGCAGTTTTCCCCTATAAATACAAAGCACCAATGGGAAGTCTTTTCTTTTGATATTCTCAAAATCCTTAAAGAATCCTTCTTTCCCCTCGCTTTCGATCATAAATCGAGGGGCAAATAATACGCCGTTGTTCCAACGAATATAGTCGGAACTGGGATAACCTCCTTGCCTCCATACATAGGCTGGAACAGTTGCGCTGGCTATTCCTGGGTAGGCCGCTTCTGATTCATACTTAAGCACATTTTCGCCCTTCACCTCGCGCTGGTGCGAAAGGCAGCCAATTTTGATCCGGCTAAGTTCAAAGTCGTAAGGCTCATCGGTTGTGTTTTGTTTAACCATAACTCCGAAAAGATACTGGGATGCTGGGTAAAACTCAACTCGATTTGGAGTATTTTCGTCGTTAGTGTAACCAGCAACAGGCGAAAAATCGAAGTCGAAACTTTCATTTACGGTTTGGGCTTCCATTTCTAAGTGAGCAATTTCACCAAGCCTTTTCTCACTCTCTTTCACAAGGTCATCGCTAATGGTTTTGTGCGATATGGAAACCTGGCGAGGTTCAACCTGTGATACGATCACACTCCCCCACACTTTAGAAACCGGGGGTGAGGAAAGTATACTATCAATAAACAAGAGTTGTGCTGATCTCTCAGCTGGGTTTATTGTCAACACTAAATTAAACTTTGCAATGATAGAGTTAATGAAATCCATTACCGTTATGTTTGGAACCAGCAGATCCCAGTTAAGTTTATTGTCGTTAATGGCATAGGTGGCCTGGTTAAGGATGCAAAGCCTATTGAGTTCTGGAATAGATTCCATGTCGTTTTTGGATAGCCGAAAGCCTGCGCTGCCGAATATAAAGTGTAGCAATGCATTCACGTAAAGAAAAGGGGCGTAATCCTTATGAGCCCTAATGCCCTGTCGGGATCGCTCCCACATGGTGAAATTTCCCTCATCCACATGGTTAAAGCCGTAATTCCAGTTGTTTAGAAATCGCTTGAATCCATTTGAAGGCTTGCTGTAATTCTGCTGGTACTGTGCAGCGGGTTTCTGAAAGCCTAGATAATTATAGTCCCCTTCATCACCAACAACAACAGGGAAAAGGGCAAAAAGGCTGTTGGGGTAAGGCTGGTTGGCATGGTTTTTTACCAGTGAAAATCCAATGTTTCCGTAGGCATCCAGAAACATGCCATCAGGGAAGCTGATTTCCGGCAGCATGGTCTCCTTTGCCCACTTGTAAAAGAGGGCTTCACGGGTTAAAAAAGCTAGCTCTATGGCCGCGCCCTCCTCAATGCCCACAATCATGAGCAAACCCTTTTCGTTAAGGCCTGCTGCCTTTATGGTACACTCCACTGTTTTTTTATGCAGTGTAGCCTTACTTACCTGTTCCGGGTGCCCGAGTATGCTTAGGTTGTGCTCACACCAGGGTACGCTAAATGGCATACTACAACTACCGCGCTCGTTAAACATAGGATTAGTTAACTGCAAGCTTATGGTGGTATTTTCCCCTATAAGTAGGTTGCCATTTGGAGTTTTAATTTCCATAATGTAGTTTGTTATTTTGAAGCAACATTTGTAATTCCGGCATTTTTAGACTGTTCGCGAGAAAGCTCTTTGTAGCTTAACTTGGCCGGGATTCCACTTTTCACGTCATGATGGAAAAGCCGGACCGAATCCAGGAATAGTTCAAACGCTGCCCGCATATCTCCATCAATGTATGTATTCACTCCTTTGCTAGTAGCTTCACTCACATTCCCTGCAGCACGCTGAGGAACCATGCTGGCCTGAATCTTTGGCAATACATCAGGAAAATTAACTCTAATATTGTTTAGGGTTCCGTGATCCACAATTAATTCAGAACCTCTCTCGGCTACCAGGGTGGGGCGGTTGTAAATACCAGTTTTCATTGTACCAGAATAGGGAATATTGCGGTATAGCTGGCCATCATCAGCACCAATAACATCATATTTGCCAGCATAACGCTGACCAACATTAGAAACAGCCGCCTTTACACCAGCAAAAGCAGCTTCAACAAGTGCTGACAAGGCAACTGCCTTAGCCACACCAGCAGCTCCGAGCGTAGCAATACTTTCTACACTGGATAAACTACCAGCCCAAATTTTAGCAATTGCCATACGAGCAAAAGCCTGAAAGGAATCCAGGGCAATCAAAATAAGTTGACGAGCAACATCTGCAGCTGTCATTTCAGCATCGGTGGCCATTTGACCAAGTAGATTACCAATTGAGGCCCCTAGTGTATCTGTAATTTGCTTGTATTCAGCCATTGTTTGAAGGTGGTTTGCAAGAGCTTCTTCGTCGAGTTTCTGCTTCACTTCGTTAGCCTTTCTCTTCTCTTCAACACCCTTACTATAGAGTTCCATCTCTGCAAGTATGGCTGCATCGGTATCTTCAATGTTTTTATTAATTAACTCTTGAGATACAACTAATTGTTCAGCTCTAAAGGTCTCTAAAGCTTTTATTTGTTGCTTAACCCTATCATTTTCTAGGGCGGTCGAATCCATGCCAAACTTCTTGTACATGGCAATCCGAGCCTCAAGAAAAGCCCATTCTGCAGCCTCTGTTTGCTGCTTGTGGAGGGTTGAACTCTGGTGTTCCTCTACATACTGACGATCTATCTCCAGCAATACTTTTTGGTGTTGCTGCTCTAGTGCTTCAATCTCAGCATTCTGGGCATCCTTCTCTCTTTGTTTCTTCTCACGCTCCAAGGCCTCACGCCTGCGTACGGCATTGCGCTGTAGGTTTTCAAACTGGGCATCGGCATCGGCAACTGATTTTAGAGCTTGTGCGACGTTATCCCTATAATCATCCGAGAAATTGTCTAGTTCCTTTGTGATCTCCAAATAAGCTTTAGCCTTGTCGTTCAGAAGATTTCTCTCAGACTCATGCTGTTTCTTTAGCTCAACAAGTTTCTCTCTCTGTTTGTCTGTTAAGTCTGCCTCGGTTCCTCTGATCCTTATTAGATCATCTCCAACCTTCTGATATCTTTCGTGACTGTTAATAAAGGCCTGCCTTGTGGCTTGATAGTCGCTTTCGGCTGTTTGGAGTTTCATTATTGCGGCCAACTCTTTATCCGACAATTCATCGTAATGCCTAACAAAGTCGATCATCAATTCAACTTGCTCATCATTCACCCCGTGCTGTTTTTTGAGGTTATCCTTTTCGGCCTTAATCCTCAAGTGGGCATTTTGCTTAGTGGCTTCCAATATCTCCTTATTCAACTGCATATATCTTTCCTGAGCCTTTTCCCTAGCCTCAATAGTTTCAGTCTCAGTTGAAGCCATAATGTTTCGCAGCTCTTCCATCTCGGCTTTTTGTTCTGCAGTTCGAACATCTACAGCTCGAGTGCGATCGGCCAGCTCGTCGAGGGCATCAGCATAACTTGCTGCAGCTAAATAGCCGTTTCGCATATTTGAAATTAGATTTTTCCAGTCGCCCTGGGAGATGCTTTGCTGTAAAGCGGTAACAGCACCCTTTAACCCCTGCATGGTGCGCTCCAGGGAATCGGCACCTGTTTGAGTACTTTTCATTATCGACGTAAACCCACGCCATAAAGCCATTGAACCGCCAATTGCCCCAGCCATCCACATGAAGCCGCTGCGCAACTTGCCAAACATACCCTCACTTGCCCCTGAAACACCGTACATTTCGCCTCGAACCTTTTTAATTTCACTGTTTACATCCTGGAGTTGCTTGCTTTTTCTTATGTAATCATCAGTGCCTCGGGTCATTTTGTTGAGTTCTGCCGTGAGGGATCTCTTGGCAACCTGGAGCTGCTTCATGCTTGCACCAGATAGGTTTTTCATTACCTCGTCAACGCTTTGGAGTTCCACCCTGGCATTCTTTATTGCCTTGTTGGTGGACTTCCACTGCTGTTCGGCCTTTTTGTGCGCACCAAGGTCATTCGCCTTTATGGCATCAGACATTGCCTGCTTGTATTTTTTAGCCTCCTGGGTAAGCTCATTTAGAGCCTGCTCGGCCTGCTGGTTGTCAATAACAACCTTGCTTCTTGCTGTGGTTTCCATTGCTTTGTTTTTTGGGGTTTACTAAAAAGGAAGGGGCTTAATCCCTTCCCCTTCTATGCCTGAAACTTCTTAAAACTCTTGGGTTTATGGCCAGTTTGTCGCCCCTGAGAGAAAATAACCCCATGGGTATTTCGTGCTCAGGAAGCATCAAGTAATCTTTTTTGAACTTCACAAACAGCTCAGCAAAACGCTGTAACTCGTCAATAAAAGCGAGTTCTTCTTCTGTCTCAGGGGTGTAAGTATAAGTCTGGCGGATCTTTTCAAAGAAAAGGGTTTTACCCTGGTAGGATCGGGGGAAAAAGGAATGCTCCTCATCGTACATCAACCCGAAATCTAGAGGAGTTACGGGGACGGGCAAATACTTAAGCAGACCCTTTATTACCCTAATTGACTCTGTTATGGGTTTGGTGTCTGGCCCTTTTATTAGGCCAATGGTAAGGGCTTTTTCCAAATCAATTCCAGGTAAATCGAAATTACTCTCCACCAGATACCGTTTGGTGATATCAACCTCGGGTTTTTTGGCATCGAATAGACCGATAAATAGATCGATGTCAAAATCTGGAAAAATTCTACAGTATGCATCTCTGGCTTCGTTTAGGAGACTAGTTAGTCTGTCAACAGCCCCAAAAATGCTGTTAATGGTTAGTTCATCCACTAGGATGATCTGTTTTTCGCTTTTCATAATAATTATTGTTTGGGGTTAGTGTTATTTGAATGATTATCTGATTTTTTACATATATCAGGTTCGGGGAAACCTGTGAGTAGGTGAACATTGAGTCTTAAGTAGTCGCTCACAGTTAAGCTGTTCAGCTCGGCCAATTCCTGAACTCTGACCTTAGTCTTCTGGCTACACCTGAATCCTAATACTGATTCCTTCTCTTTGCTCATCGCTGTTTTAATTAGTTTAGGCAAAAATAGCCTAAAGGAGAAGCGATGTAAAGGACACGTTAACAGATAACATAGGGTGACAAAATGGAGTATAAAATACAGGGTTCAGTTGTTAAGCAATGCTTACCAACTGAACCCTGTGTTGAAAATTCCTGACATTGAAACGGCTTCAAAATCGACAAATGCCCACTGGCAAGAACCACTGATGAAAGGAAACAGAGCGAATTGTCATCAACTAATAAGTAATGCATATCAATTAAAAAACCTTCCTCCAAATGGAGGAAGGTTACACTGTTTGGTGAAAGGTGGGTTGAAAGTCTATAGAAAAAGTGTTTCATTATGAAACACTCATGTTCGATAAATCAATTTATTGGACCCAATTAATACATCTTGCCCTTTAACCTTATGTATATTTATATTTACAAATATGGTTAAAGGCAAATATTGAAATATACTTATAACATCAAAAACAAATATTTATATATTAAGTATTATGATTATCCGCTAATGTGCCTAAATTATTATATTTGTACAAAATATATTGAAAATGAATTTTATAGATTTTGTAAAGCAGCATCCTGATGAGAACAGTTGCATTCAACATTTCAGGAGAATT